>NZ_JACFPE010000010.1:0-40478 GCF_016102185.1 Gilliamella sp. W8126
TTAAAGTTGTTTTACCATGGTCAACGTGGCCGATTGTACCAACGTTAACGTGGGGTTTTGTACGTTCAAATTTTTCTTTAGACATCTTAATGTTCCTTTATTAAATCACTTCCCTAACAATAGGGAAGTGTTACTTATTTATATAAATAATTATTTCGCTTTACGAGCTTCAATAATTGCAGTTGCAATATTGGTTGGCGCTTCATTGTACTTCAAGAACTCCATTGAGTAAGAAGCACGACCTTGTGTTTGTGAACGAAGGTCAGTTGCATAACCAAACATTTCTGAAAGTGGAACTTGTGCTTTAACTGTTTTACCAGTTGCAGTATCTTCCATTCCTTCGATCATACCACGACGACGGTTTAAGTCACCGATAACGTCACCCATATAATCTTCAGGGGTTTCAACTTCTACTTTCATGATTGGTTCTAAAAGCACAGGTTTAGCTTTCATGAAGCCATCTTTAAACGCCATTGAACCGGCAATTTTAAATGCCATTTCTGATGAGTCGACATCATGGTAAGAACCATCAAAGATGGTAACTTCAACATCAACAATTGGGTAACCAGCAAGAACACCATTTTTCATTTGTTCTTGACAGCCTTTATCAACTGCAGGGATGTATTCTTTAGGAACCACACCACCAACAATTTCATTGTTGAATTTGTAGCCTTCGCCACCAGCTTCTAATGGTTTAATTCTTAACCATACATGACCATATTGACCACGACCACCAGACTGACGAACAAATTTACCTTCTTGTTCAACTTCATTGCGAATGGTTTCACGGTAAGCAACTTGCGGTTTACCAACATTTGCTTCCACTTTAAATTCACGTTTCATACGGTCAACGATGATTTCTAAGTGAAGCTCACCCATACCAGAAATAATTGTTTGACCTGATTCTTCATCGGTGTGAACACGGAATGAAGGATCTTCTTGTGCTAGTCGACCTAAAGCAAGTCCCATTTTTTCTTGGTCAGCTTTAGTTTTTGGTTCAACAGCAACAGAAATTACCGGCTCTGGGAACTCCATTCTTTCTAGAATAATTGGAGCACTTTCAGCACATAATGTATCACCAGTTGTTACCTCTTTAAGACCGATAGCTGCTGCAATGTCACCTGCGCGAACTTCTTTAATTTCTTCACGTTTGTTAGCGTGCATCTGAACGATACGACCAAAACGTTCTTTTTTATCTTTAACAGAGTTAAGAACAGTATCACCAGAATTTACTACACCAGAGTAAACACGGAAGAATGTTAAGTTACCAACAAATGGGTCAGTTGCAATTTTAAATGCTAATGATGAGAATGGTTCATCATCACTTGAATGACGCTCTGCTGCTTCACCATTTGGTAATTCACCTTTGATTGCTGGAACATCTGTTGGTGCTGGTAAATATTCAATTACTGCATCAAGCATGAATTGAACACCTTTGTTTTTAAAGGCACTACCACAAGTTACTAAGATGATTTCGTTAGCAAGCACACGTTCACGTAATGCTAATTTAACTTCTTCTTCAGTTAACTCTTCACCACCAAGGTATTTTTCCATTAACTCTTCATTTGCTTCAGCTGCTGCTTCCATTAAGTTTGCACGCCATTCTTCGACTTGCTCAACCATATCTGCAGGAACATCTTCATAAGTGAAACTTACACCTTGATCTGCATCATTCCAGTTAATTGCTTTACGTTTAAGTAAATCAACTACACCAGTAAAGCCTTCTTCAGCACCGATAGGTAATACTAATGGAACTGGTACAGCGGCTAAACGAGTTTTGATTTGATCAACAACACGTAAGAAGTTAGCACCCATACGGTCCATTTTGTTTACGAAAGCGATACGTGGAACTTTATATTTGTTTGCTTGACGCCATACTGTTTCTGATTGAGGTTGAACACCGCCAACCGCACAGTAAACCATTACCGCACCATCTAAAACACGCATAGAACGTTCAACTTCGATTGTGAAGTCAACGTGTCCCGGGGTGTCGATGATATTGATTCGGTGTGGTTCAAATTGTTGACCCATACCAGACCAGAATGCAGTAGTTGCCGCAGAAGTGATAGTGATACCACGTTCTTGTTCTTGTTCCATCCAGTCCATGGTAGCTGCACCATCATGAACCTCACCAATTTTGTGACTTACGCCAGTGTAAAACAAAATACGTTCAGTTGTCGTAGTTTTACCTGCGTCAATATGTGCACTGATACCGATATTACGGTAGCGTGCTATAGGGGTTGTACGAGCCATATTAATCCTCTATTTAGAATCGTTTGCTTATAAAATATCTTTTGGGGGACTGATAATAACTATTAATTATCAGTCTAATTTCAAGCGTCTTATATAAGCGCTTAAATTACCAACGATAGTGTGCAAACGCTCTATTAGCTTCAGCCATACGATGAACATCTTCGCGTTTTTTCACAGCGGTACCTTTGTTTTCAAAAGCATCCATAAGTTCATTCGCTAGGCGTAATGCCATTGATTTATCGCCACGTTTACGTGCAGCATCTACAATCCAACGCATTGCAAGTGCATTACGACGAACAGGACGCACTTCAACAGGAACTTGGTATGTAGAACCACCAACGCGACGAGACTTAACTTCTACAGTTGGTCTTACGTTATCTAATGCAACTTCGAAAGCTGCTAAGTGGTCTTTTCCACTACGCTCAGCTAATTTATCAAGAGCTGAATATACGATTGATTCTGCGACAGATTTTTTACCATCTATCATTAAAATATTTACAAATTTCGCCAGCAAATCTGAACCGAATTTCGGATCAGGTAAAATTTTTCTTTGACCGACAACATGACGACGTGGCATTGGAATACTCCGTTTATATGTTACAAATTTTCAGGTTTACCCAAAACTCAAATGAGTTATATGGAATTTATATAGTTTGGCCTTACTTAACGGAGTTCCATTAAGCTTTAGGTCGTTTCACACCGTATTTAGAACGGCTTTGTTTGCGATCTTTAACACCTGCGCAGTCTAATGCACCACGAACAGTGTGATAACGAACACCAGGTAAATCTTTAACACGACCACCGCGGATTAAAATCACGCTATGTTCTTGTAAGTTATGACCTTCACCACCGATGTAAGAAGTTACTTCGAAACCGTTGGTTAAACGTACACGGCATACTTTACGTAATGCTGAGTTTGGTTTTTTAGGTGTAGTGGTGTAAACACGTGTACATACACCTCGTTTTTGCGGGCATGCTTCAAGTGCAGGAACGTTACTTTTCGCTTCCTTTAGTGCTCTTGGTTTGCGTACCAGCTGATTAATTGTTGCCATTAATAAGCTCCTGATTAATTAAAATAAATTTAAAAATTGCTTTTTAGATACGTAATTAATAACTGTAGCCCAAAGCCTATTTATATAAGTTTTGGGTCGCAAGATTCTAGACCTCAATAGCTATAATGTCAAGTATTAGCACAGGTTCTTTATGTTATTTATCAATAATTTTTATGCATGAATAAATGCGAAATAAAAATACATTTTTTTATTTTATTGGTGCTTTTTATCGTACTAGTTTATCCTAATAGATGGATATAAATTAATATCAATATATAAATGTGACAATGAAAGATACACAGGTTGAAAGTTACAAAGTTGTTTTGCTATTTAATGCAAACAATATTTATGATCGACAAATCCTTAAAGGAATAGGTGATTTTCTAAAAGCGAATAATATTCACTGGAATATCTATATTTCCGAAACCATGCGTTATGACACAAACACAGCTTTCCATTTTGATTGCGATGGTATTATTGCTAATTTTGATGATCCAGATATTCAAGATCTACTAACCAATGTTGATATTCCAATAATTGGGGTAGGTAGTTCACATCATGATAATTCAAGTTATCCAAAGGTTCCTTATGTTGCTGCGGATAATTTTGCGATTATTGAGAGTGCTTTTAATCATTTATGTTCTAAAGGCATTAATCAATTTGCCTTTTATGGCCTACCATCACATCGATCTTGTCGTTGGGCGGCAGTAAGAGAACAGTTTTTTGAGCAAATTGTAAGTCAAAAGGGTTATGAAGGGTTTATTTATCAAGGAACAACTACATCTCTTGATAATTGGCAAGATAGCTTAGATAAACTCTCTAAATGGTTATTATCTCTGCCAGTTAATACTGGCATTATTGCCGTGAATGATGCTAGAGCCCATCATATTTTACAAGCTTGTAATAGAGTTGAAATAAAAATACCTGAAGAGCTATGCTTAATTGGTATAGATAATGAAGAAGTAATCAATGATCTATCGATGGTTTCCTTATCTACTGTAAAACAAGGAACCGAGGAGATGGGATTTGAAGCCGCTAAATTATTGCAAAAAATATTTAATAAAGGAAAGGTCTCTACCTCGCCACGGTTAATTTCACCGAAAAAAGTTATTGAACGTCGTTCGACCGATTACCGTTCAATACAAGATCCTTATGTTATACAAGCTATTCATTATATCCGTGATTATGCTTGTAAAGGTATTAAAGTAGATCAAGTGACTTCGGAATTGCAAATATCTCGTTCTAATTTAGAACTTCGCTTTAAAACATCATTAGGTAAAACCATTCACACGGTCATTCATGAAGAGAAGTTTAATCGAGCCAAATATCTATTAATTGAATCTCCATTATCGATTCAAGCAATATCTGAGCAATGCGGCTATCCATCAGTGCAATATTTTTACTTTTTATTTAAAAAGTTATATGGTATGACACCGAAGGATTTCAGAAATAAATTTACCAATCTTAATTTACTATAATCAAATTAACATAAAGTTAAAAAATAGATTTATTAACTGGCTAAAAAGCAGAAGAGTGTTACAAAAGATCTTCTGCTTTTTAATATCAAGACATTAGCGGCTTTAATTGTTGATAAATGTTTCTAAACATAGCACGCTGTTGTTGGTAATATTCATGTTTTTCCCTATCTGGCTGGTGAGTTTGAATGGTTGGTAATGGTGCTAACCATTGCCCTAAATCACTATCTGGGTTACAAGCGATTTGTGCCAGTTTAGCGGCGCCTAAAGCGGGACCAACTTCGCCACCCTCACAATAAACTATAGTATAACCAGAGATATCGCTAATTAATTGGCGCCAATATTTACTTCTAGCTCCGCCACCAATAACAATAATTTTATCAGGTGAAATGCCGCTTTGTTTTACCACATCTATACCATCTGCTAGGCCATAACTCACACCTAATAAGATTGCTTTAGCCAAATCGACTTTATTATGTTGATAGGTTAAGCCAAAAAATACGCCTTTAGCTTCAGGGTTATTATGCGGTGTTCTTTCACCTGATAGATAAGGTAAAAAATAGACTGGCGGTTTATCGTCAGATGGTTGTTCTTCTATTAAGCTAAATAATGTAGCAACATCTTTAATGTCTAACAATTGGCATCCCCAATCAAGACATGAAGCACAACTTAACATAACCGACATAAGATGCCAACGATTAGGTAATGCATGGCAAAAGCTATGAATTGCCTGTTCAGGTTGGCTGATAAACCGATCAGTAACGGCGAAATAAACCCCTGAAGTACCAAGTGAAAGCATTGCTTGTCCTGGTTGATAAAGACCAACACCGATAGCACCGGCAGCATTATCGCCACCACCGGCAATAACTGGAATTGAATTTATATTCCAACGCTTAGCAATATCATCAGTAACATAACCCGTTATTTGATTGCCTTCAAATAAGGTTGGCATATGTTGTCGACTTAAACCACAAGCATTTAACAATTGATCGTTCCAATCACGTTTTTCAACATCTAACCACATGGTGCCAGCAGAATCAGACATATCTGATGCATATTCGCCTGTAATTTTAAAGCGTAAATAATCCTTTGGTAAAAGTACTTTATCTATTTTGGCAAATATTTCTGGCTCGTGTTTTTGCACCCATTTTATTTTGGGTGCAGTAAAACCTGCCATCATCAAATTGCCAGTAATTTTTCTAGAATTTGGCACTAATTGCTCTAATTCATGACATTCAATATCACAACGACCGTCATTCCATAAAATTGCAGGCCTTAATACTTGAGATGAACTATCTAGTAGTACTGCTCCATGCATTTGTCCACTTAAGCCAATTGCTTTGACTAGTGTTAAGTCATGTTGATGGCTAAGTTCTTGTAGTGCTGAATCTGTTGCTTGCCACCACTGCTGGGGATCTTGTTCAGACCATAATGGGTGAGGACGGGATACGGTGAGTGACTTTGTATTTGACGCCACAATGCGTTGTTTTTCATCCATTAAAATTACTTTGACACCAGAAGTGCCTAAATCAATACCAATATACATATCTGCCTCCATTATGCAGCTATCAGAACTATAAATATAATAGTTCTGATAGGTAAATACACAATGATTTTTTTAGCCAAAAATAGATTTATTAACAATATTTTCTAATTGCTCTTGTGCACCGCTACGTGCTTTAGGTTGCAGATTATTTACAAGACTATATTGTGCAATTTCTTGTAGGGACATATTCCCTTGTAAAATATCTTTACCTAAATTTTTGTCCCAATCGGCATAACGCTCAGCCACTTTTTGATTTAATAGTTTATCTTCAATCATTTTCGCTGCACATTTTAATGATAATGCCATAGTATCGATAGCACCAATATGCCCATGAAATACATCATATTTATCAATGCTTTGTCGTCTTATTTTGGCATCAAAGTTAAGTCCACCAGTGGTAAATCCGCCACTTTTTAATATTTCATACATAACTAGTGTGTTTTCCTCGACACTATTCGGAAATTGATCTGTATCCCATCCCAATTGTGGATCACCTCGATTAGCATCAAGTGAACCAAATATATCTAAGGCAATAGCTGAAGCTACCTCATGTTGAAATGAATGGCCGGCAAGTGTTGCATGATTTGCTTCAATATTGACCTTAATTTCCTTTTCTAAGCCGAATTGTTTTAAAAAGCCATAAATGGTTGCAACATCATAATCATATTGATGTTTGGTTGGCTCTTGTGGTTTTGGTTCAATCAATAATGCGCCATTGAAACCAATCTTGTGTTTGTTTTCGACAACTAATTGCATAAATTTACCGAGTTGTTCACGTTCTTGGCGTAAGTTAGTATTTAACAGCGTTTCATAACCTTCCCGACCACCCCATAATACATAATTTTGACCACCTAACTTATGAGTAGCATTCATTGCATGGACAACTTGAGTGGCAGCACAGGCAAAAACTTCCGGATCGGGATTGGTTGCCGCACCAGCTGCATATCTTGGATTTGTGAAACAGTTAGCGGTTCCCCATAATAAATTAACGCCGGTTTCTTGTTGCTTTTGTAACAGGATATCCGTCATCATGGATAAATTAGAGATGTATTCTTGAATTGAATTACCTTCTGGGGCAACATCGACATCATGAAATGCATAAAAAGGAACATTCATTTTATAAAAAAATTCAAAAGCAATATCTGCCTTTGCTTTGGCATTAGCTAGTGGATTAGCCCCTTTTTGCCACGGATAATTAAATGAATTTGCACCAAACATGTCGGTGCCAGCCCAACAAAAAGTGTGCCAATAACAGATAGAAAAGCGTAAGTGCTCAGCCATTGTTTTTCCTAAAATTATCTGCTCTGGATTGTAATGCCTGAACGCAAAAGGATTATTAGTTTGTGTTCCTTCGTATTTAACTCTTTCTATTTTTTCATAATATTGACTCATAATGTACCTCTAAATACCATTAATTAACTTAAAATCTATATATTGGTTACTAAGTTTTCTGGATAACTAAACGTTGCTAAATCAGGTAATCAATATGCATGAGTTTTAACAACAACAACAATTACTAAATTTTGTAGCGATTTTATGTTTTTTGTTTTTTGTGACGCAGATCAAATTCTATAAAGGGTTTAAAGAAGGTAAAATGATTGTTGTAGTCTGTTTGAAATTTCAGATGAAATAATTGTATGGGGGGAAGAAGCTATTTCTACCATGTTAATGGTAGAAATAGTTTGATGAAATTAATGATGATCGATAAAGATGAATTTTAAAGCAAACAGTAGTGCAAAAACTATCACACAAAGATTTAATTCTTTAAATTTACCAGTAAATGTTTTTAATATCACATAAGAGATAAAGCCAAGTGCGACCCCTTCAGTAATAGCAAAAGCAAATGGCATCATTAATGCGGTAATAAATGCTGGTGTTGCATCAGTTAAATCAGACCAGTTAACTTTCATTAAACTTGATACCATTAAGATACCAACAAAAATTAGTGCGCCTG
This sequence comes from Gilliamella sp. W8126, assembly GCF_016102185.1. NCBI lineage: Bacteria > Pseudomonadati > Pseudomonadota > Gammaproteobacteria > Orbales > Orbaceae > Gilliamella > Gilliamella sp. W8126. The sequence continues at coordinate 8,281 of NZ_JACFPE010000010.1, forward strand.
ATGTGGCATAAGGTGGTACTAAATGTGCTAAAGGTGATAAGAAAGTCATCATTAAAAATAATAAGCCAACCACCACTGCAGTTAAGCCTGTACGTCCACCAACTGAAATGCCTGCGGAACTTTCAATGTAAGTTAATACAGATGAAGTACCAAATAACCCACCAAGTGAAGAACTGAAACTATCAATTAATAAAGCTTGACGCATTTTAGGAAAACGACCTTTTTCGTCAGAAAGTCCTGCTTTATCAGTTAAAGCTAAAATAGTACCCGATGAATCAAACAAGCTGACAATCATTACTGAAAAGATTACCCCGAGGATACCAATATTCAGTGAACCAGCAAGGTCAACATGGCCAACAACGCTGCCAACACTCGGTGGAACTGCTGCAATTCCTTGATAACTAATATTTGGATCAAGCCATAGCGCTAGTAGGGTTACGACAAGAATAGAAACTAACACGGCGGCATGAAAATTGCGGGTAGCAAGGATAACGATAATAAAAAATCCAAGCGAACCTAATAAGACTTTAAGTGACAAAATATTGCCTAAGGTTAGTAATGTAGCTGGTGATGCGACCACAATACCCATATTTTGGAATCCCATAAAGGCAATAAATAAGCCAATGCCAGCGCTAATACCAGCGCGCAAACATTGTGGAATATGTTCGATTAACCAATGGCGGACTTTAAATAGTGATAATGCAAAAAAGACCAATGATCCCCAAAATATCGCTCCCATCCCAACTTGCCAAGAATAGCCCATTGCACCGCATATTCCGTAAGCAAAAAAGACATTTAGCCCCATGGCAGGCGCTAAAGCAATCGGTAGATTGGCAAATAATCCCATCATAATTGTCGCAAAAGCGGTGACAACACAAGTTAGAACAAACACGGCTGATTTATCCATTCCTGTTGCAGATAAGATTGAAGGATTAACAAAGATGATATAAACCATGGTTAAAAAGGTGGTACAACCGGCGATAAACTCGGTACCAGGGGTGGTTTTTTTCTCTTTTAATTGAAAGATTTTTTCGAATAGTGAATTCATAAATTAAAGCCCAATTTAGGTTGATAGTGATCCATTTTGATATAATTTTATATCTTTATTTTTACCGAAGTGAATTTACGGTAAAAATAAAAAAGATATAAAGTGATTACTTCATATCTTTAAAAAACGTTAAAGCACAGCGCTATTATTGCCAGTAATTTATTTTGGTCAAGCGTTATTCTAAACAACAAATAACGTTTAATTAGCGATCAACAATGCCTATAAATTAACGCTAACATAATTTTCAGCTATTTTATGGTGAATTGAATTAAATATTAATTATCAATAATTTATTTATCCAAAATAGCTAATTTATTTTTAGTGATTTTTACTTTTAAAATCCGATGACTTTCAATCTCGGCAACTTCAAATAGATAGTCACCAATCTGTATGGTTTCACCAACATTGAGTAGATGTTGGGCTTTTTCCATCAATAATCCCGCAAGGGTATGATATTCTCGCTTATCATCAATCGGAATCGGTACAAATCTTACTAATTCTTCTACTGGGATATAGCCATTTGCAATCCAACTATCATCATCTAAACATTGGATGTCATGTTTAGCATCGATCTCTTCTTCTTCAGTTGGAAAGTCACCGGCAATGGTTTCAATAACATCGGTCACTGACACCACACCTTGCATTGATCCAAATTCATCAACCACAAAAGCAAAGTGCGTTTTGGCTTTTTTGAATTGTTCCAGCGCTACAAGTAAAGATACTGTTTCAGGAAAAATTAATGGTTGTTTGATTAATGAATTAATATCAAAGGGTTGTTTATTTTGTAAAATATCTTTTAACAGATCATTAACTTGAATGATACCTAATGGTTCATCAATTGAAGCATTATCAGTCACTACTAAACGTGAATGAGGATTGTCAAAAATTTCTTTTAATATTACTTCTCGATCATCATTGATATTGACCATATCAACATCTAATCGAGATGTCATGATACTGCTTACTGAACGTTGAGCTAACCCTAATACTCGCTCAACCATGTTTAATTCTTGATGATTAAATACTGAGGTTTTTTTATTATTATCAGATACCACATCAATGGTATGGCTATCGGGATCTTCTTCAGCATCGCCTTTAAGTAAATGTAAAATAGCTTCGGCGGTACGTTCACGTAGAGGTTTTTTGTTTAATGCTTTTCGACGGTTAAATATGGCTAGTTGATTAAAGAATTCAATCATAATCGAGAAGCCGATAGCTGCATATAAATAGCCTTTTGGAATGACAAAACCGAAACCTTCGGCAACCAAACTAAAGCCAATCATCAATAAAAAGCTTAAACATAAAATAACAATCGTTGGATGGGAGTTAACAAAATAGGCTAATGGTTTACTTGCCACCATCATAATCGCAATGGCGATACAAACTGCGATAATCATAACGGGTATATGGTCAACCATTCCCACTGCAGTAATGACTGAATCAAGTGAGAATACGGCATCAAGTACCACGATTTGTGCAACAACAGTCCAAAAATGTGAGGTTTTTTTCGGTTTTCCATCTTCGTGAGATGCACCTTCTAAACGCTCATTGAGTTCCATTGTTGCTTTAAACAGCAAAAATATTCCGCCAAGCAACATAATTAATTGCCGAGCATTGAAACTAATACCTGATATAGAAAATAGTGGGGTGGTGAGAGTAACTAACCAGCCAGTAAACATTAATAACAATATTCGGGTTATTAATGCAAAAGCAAGGCCTGTAATGCGTGCTTTATCTCGTTGTTGAGGCGGAAGTTTCTCCGCAAGAATGGCAATAAAAACAATGTTATCAATGCCAAGGACGATTTCAAGTACAACTAGAGTGGATAAACCAATCCAGATTGTAGGATCCATGATCCATTCCATATGTCAGGTGATTACCTCTAATGATCACAGCACATGCTGCTTAGTAATTCTGTCTGTAATTAGCAAAATAATCAATAAAATATTTAAATTTTTGACCATTTTATGGAAAATTGTTGATTAAAAGCCTTTATTAGGCGTAAAAATTAACTTCGCCAGAATGTTGGCGTGAATAAAACTAATAAAGTAAATATTTCTAGTCGACCAAATAACATGTCAACGACCATGACCCATTTCACCATATCACTGACATGAGCAAAATTATCACTGACACTACCAAGGCCAACGCCTAAATTATTTAGCGATGAAGCAACGATATAAAATGAGTCAGTTGCATCAATTCCTGTTGCCATAATAATAAACAAACTCACTAAAAATACTAATGCATAGGCAGAAAAGAATCCCCATACCGCTTCAATGATACGTTCTGGTACAACACGATTATTGAGTTTTAAGGTATAAATTGCATTAGGGTGAATAAGTCGTTTTAACTCTCGTGAACCTTGCATAAATAGTAGTAGTACCCGAACAACTTTTAGTCCTCCACCAGTAGAACCAGCACAGCCACCAATAAACGAAGCACATAATAAAAAGATAGGTAATGACGATGGCCAAGTATTAATATCATCGACGGTAAAGCCTACTGTTGCTGAAACAGACACGACTTGTAAAACAATTTTGTCGACACTAAGATGGCGTTGTGGCTGATAAATATAGATCACTAAAGCGCAGATAATAATTAAGATAAGCAGAATAAAGATAAAGGTTCTAAATTCTTGATCACGCCAATACACTTTCACTGAGATACCATTTAACGCAGCAAAATGTAGAGCAAAATTACATCCTGACAAAATGAGGAACAAGGTAACAATATAGTTAATTGTTGCACTATTAAAATAAGCTAAATTGTTATCATGGGTCGAAAAACCACCCATTGATATCGTTGAAAAGCTATGTGAAATAGCATCAAAGATATCCATTCCAGCACACCACAAACTTATTGCACATAAGGTAGTGAGTAAAATGTAAATCGACCAAAGTGTTTTTGCTGTTTCGGCAATACGTGGTCGCATTTTACTGTCTTTTTGAGGACCAGGAATTTCAGCACGATAGAGCTGCATACCCCCGACTCCTAATAATGGTAAAATTGCAACCGCAAGTACGATGATCCCCATACCGCCTAACCATTGCAGCATTTGACGATAGAAAAGTAGCGCTTTGGGTAAATGATCCAAATTGACAATCGTAGTGGCGCCAGTGGTTGTTAATCCAGAAAAAGACTCAAAAAAAGCTGTGGTTAAATTAAGATTGATATGATTATCAAATAGGAACGGGAATGCGCCAATAGTGCCTAAAACGACCCAAAATAATACAACAATGAAAAAGCCTTCTCGAGTACTTAATTCATGGCGTTGATGACGATTAGGAAACCACAATAACACACCTAAAATTAATGCTGCGAAAAATGAACGAACAAAAATAGCACCAGCACCGTCACGATATATTAACGCCACTAGTGCAGGTATTAACATAAATACTGACAATAGTGATATTAATAAACCGATAATTCTTATAATCGAGCGCCAATGCATCATATATAGTAATCTCTATTTAAAGCCACGTGATGATTTTATAAGATCGTAAGCAGCTTGAATTTCTTGTGCTCGCTTTTTGGCTGCTTCTAACATCTCTTTTGGTAAGCCTTTGGATACCAATTTGTCTGGATGATGTTCATTCATTAATTTACGATAGGCTCTTTTTATTTCAGAAATTTCAGCAGATGAATTTATTCCTAATATTTTATAAGCATTTGCTAAATCTGATTGCCTAGTACTGCTTTGGGAACCATTATAATTATGATTTTGTTGATATTGATGTTGACTGTTTTGTTGATTGTACTGATATTCTTGACGGAAATGAAAGCTTCCCATCATCATTTGAATATATATTGCCATTTGTGGTCGTGGAATACGAAACTCATCGGCAACAATGAAAAGAATCTCTGATTCTTTGTCATCTAAATGACCATCAACTAAAGCAGCTTGAATTAATTGTTCACAAAAGATATTTAAGACATTACGTCGATAACGATATTGGTGATATAACTCACTTAATCGTGATCGAAGTGGGTAATCACTCGCTTTACCACGATTGAATGATTCTTGCGCTAATTGACGACTTGTCGCATCAAGTTGGAGTCGATCCATAACTTGCCGAGCAAGATTAATATCATCACGAGTAACAACCCCTTTAGCTTTACTTAAATGTCCTAATACTTCAAAAACAACCGTTAAGTATAAGTTTGGATTAGATTGTGTCCTTTTCTCAGTCAATTTATTGCCAAATGCTTGATATAGCATTGGGCCAATAAATAATCCGAGTATAAATCCCCACCCAGATTTTAATACTGAATTCAGTATTAAACCGGTAATAACGGACCAGATCAAAGACATATTATTCGTTTACCTCAATTCGATCTATTTTTTGCAATCCACGTGGTAATGATGTGCCTTTACGAGCACGCTCCGCTCTAAATTTTTGTAAATCAGCTGGATAAAGTGTAAGTTTGCGTTTACCAACATATAGAGTTATAGATGTTTCTGGTGTTATCAACATCATATAAGCTAGGCTATCATCGCTACCAGAGAGTGAAATAATTTTATTGCCTTTACCTTTAGATAATTCTGGTAAATCTTTTACTGGGAATATCAGCATTCTTCCTGCTTTAGTAATTGATAACAGCAAGCTTTCTTCTGATAAAATCTCTATTGGTGCTAATACATCTGCATCTTTAGATAAATTAATCACTGCTTTACCATTACGGTTGCGCGCAATTAAATCATTAAATTGACAGATAAAACCGTATCCAGCACTCGATGCAAGTAAGAATTTTTGTTGTTCATTGCCTGACATCAATACATGTTCAATGGTTGCTCCAGCTGGTAATGCCAGTTTACCAGTAAGAGGTTCGCCTTGTCCTCTAGCTGATGGTAATGTACTTGGCTCAATAGCGTAACTGCGACCAGTTGAATCGATAAATACCACTGGTTGATTACTTTTACCTTTTGCTGCGGTTTTAAAAGTATCACCTGCTTTATAACTTAATCCTACAGGATCGATATCATGGCCTTTAGCAGCTCTGACCCAACCCATTTCTGATAATACGATTGTAACTGGTTCAGAAGGGATTAACTCTTGTTCAGTAATTGCTTTGGCTTCACTGCGTTCGACAATTGGTGAACGACGTTCATCACCATATTTTTCAGCATCAGCTTGTAGCTCTTTTTTGATTAAATTACTTAACTTTCTTGGTGAAGCTAATAATGCTTGCAGTTGATCTCGCTCTTTAGCCAGTTCGGCTTGTTCACCTTTGATACGAATTTCTTCTAGTTTAGCTAAATGGCGGAGTTTTAATTCTAAGATAGCTTCAGCTTGTGTTTCGCTTAAGGCAAATCTCTGAATTAATTCTGCTTTTGGGTCATCTTCATGACGAATGATTTCAATTACTTCATCAATATTTAGGAAGGCAATTAATAAACCATCTAAAATATGTAGTCTTTTTAGTATTTTATCTAAGCGATAATTTAAGCGACGGGTTACGGTAATGCGTCGATATTCTAACCATTCAGTTAGGATTTCAACCAATCCTTTAACAGATGGACGATTATCTAGTCCAATCATGTTCATATTAACACGATAACTTTTTTCTAGATCAGTAGTGGCAAATAGATGATTCATTACTTGCTCTAGATCCACACGATTAGAACGTGGCACAATAACCAGACGAGTCGGATTTTCGTGATCGGATTCGTCACGTAAGTCTTCAATTAACGGTAGTTTTTTAGCGCGCATTTGGCTAGCAATTTGCTCTAAAATTTTAGCACCAGAAACTTGATGTGGCAGATCAGTAATAACAATGTCGCCATCTTCTTTTTTCCAAACTGCTCGCATACGTATTGAGCCACGGCCAGTTTTATAAATTTTGGCGATATCTTCCGGAGAGGTAATAATCTCTGCTTCTGTTGGGAAGTCAGGGCCTTTTATGTGCTCCATCACTTCGCTAAGTGTTGCTTTTGGATTATCAGCTAACATAATAGCTGCATTCGCCACTTCACGAATGTTATGAGGTGGAATATCGGTTGCCATACCTACCGCAATACCGGTAGTACCGTTTAATAAGATATTCGGCAATCTAGCTGGCAACATTTTTGGCTCTTGTAATGTACCATCAAAATTTGGCGTATAGTCAACAGTGCCTTGTCCTAACTCACCTAACAATAATTCGGCATATTTTGATAAACGTGATTCGGTATAACGCATTGCAGCAAATGATTTTGGATCATCGGGTGCCCCCCAGTTTCCTTGCCCATCAACTAATGGATATCGATAAGAAAACGGTTGCGCCATTAATACCATTGCTTCATAACAGGCAATATCACCATGAGGATGGTATTTACCTAAAACGTCACCGACAGTACGGGCTGATTTTTTAAATTTTGCTTGAGCATTTAGTCCTAATTCTGACATTGCATAAACAATGCGACGTTGTACTGGTTTTAAGCCATCGCCAATAAACGGCAATGCGCGATCCATAATGACATACATTGAGTAGTTTAAATAGGCGCTTTCGGTAAATGTTCGTAGCGACTGAACTTCTACTCCGTCATGAGTTATTTCACTCATTATTGTTCCTCTAAATTATTCTGTATATTAGACATCAAGTTCAACTTGGTCACCTTTTTCTTGTAACCATTCTCGGCGATCTTCGGCACGTTTTTTCGCCAGTAACATATCCATTAATGCCATTGTTTCTTCGGCATTATCTAGTGATAACTGAACTAATCTACGGGTGTTAGGATCCATTGTGGTTTCGCGAAGTTGTAATGGATTCATTTCACCCAACCCTTTGAAACGTTGAACATTTGGCTTACCTTTTTTACGTTTAAGCTGATCTAAAATCCCTTCTTTTTCTTCTTCATCAAGGGCGTAATGAACTTCTTTGCCTAAATCGATACGATACAGTGGTGGCATGGCGACAAAAATATGTCCATGTTCAACCATGGCTCGAAAGTGACGAACAAATAGTGCGCACAGTAACGTGGCAATATGCAATCCATCTGAGTCAGCATCGGCTAAAATACAGATTTTACCGTAGCGTAATTGACTTAAATCATCACTATCAGGATCAATACCAATAGCTACTGAAATATCATGAATTTCTTGCGATCCTAATACTTCGTCAGATGAGACTTCCCAAGTATTTAATATTTTGCCTTTCAACGGCATAATTGCTTGATATTCACGATCACGGGCTTGTTTAGCCGACCCGCCAGCAGAATCACCTTCGACTAAAAATAGTTCGGTGCGACTTAAATCTTGTGATGCACAGTCAGCCAGTTTACCCGGTAAAGCTGGACCACTGGTTAGTTTTTTACGGATGACTTTTTTGGATGCTCTTAAGCGTTTTTGAGCACTGGAAATTACCATCTCAGCAAGTAATTCGGCAATTTGTACATTTTGATTCAACCACAGGCTAAATGCATCTTTAACAATAGCTGAAACAAAAGCTGCACTTTGTCTTGATGATAAACGTTCTTTGGTCTGACCGGCAAATTGCGGTTCTTGCATTTTTACTGATAACACATAGGCACAGCGTTCCCAAATATCATCGGCGGTTAATTTTAAACCACGCGGTAATAAATTACGAAACTCACAAAATTCACGCATGGCATCAAGTAATCCTTGACGTAAACCATTGACATGGGTACCACCTTGCACAGTAGGAATTAAGTTAACGTAACTTTCAGTTAACAATTCACCTCCTTCTGGTAACCAAAGTAATGCCCATTCAACCGCTTCTGTTTCACCTGTATGGCTACCAGTAAATGGTTGTTCCGGTAATAGTGTGTAACCACTAACTGACTCTATCAGATAATCTTTTAAACCGTCTTGATAACACCAGCGTTGCTCAGTACTGTTAATTTTGTCTTTAAAAATGATTTCCAGTCCCGGGCAAAGTACAGCTTTCGCTTTAAGCAAATGAGTTAGGCGAGGTACTGAGAAGCGAGGTGAATCAAAATATTTTTCATCCGGCCAAAAACGTACTTTTGTACCAGTATTTCGTCGGCCACAGGTGCCAATTACATGTAAATCTTCAACTTTATCACCATTTTCAAAGGCGATTTGGTAAACTTGTCCATCACGGTTTACGGTGACTTCTACGCGTTTGGATAAGGCATTGACAACAGAGATACCCACCCCATGTAAACCACCAGAAAATTGATAGTTTTTGTTGGAGAACTTACCACCAGCATGTAAGCGACAAAGTAATAGTTCAATAGCCGGTACGCCTTCTTCAGGATGGATATCAACAGGCATACCTCGACCATCATCAATAACCTCAAGTGAATTGTCTTCATAAAGGGTTACTTTCACTTGGCGAGCATGGCCAGCAATAGCCTCATCGACACTATTATCAATCACCTCTTGCCCTAAATGATTGGGGCGAGCTGTGTCAGTATACATTCCAGGACGATGACGAACAGGATCGAGCCCTTTTAAGACCTCAATATCAACTGCATTATAAGTGGATTGTGACATAACTTTTCTGTTTATTCGATTAAATGGGCTTATTATACCAATCTTTCCTTAAGATGCATGAAATTAAATTTATAATAAAAAGCAAAGCTATTTTTTTATTGATAATAATTCTTATTTCATTAATTTATTTTAAGTTAATTTCGATTTTAGTCTTTTTTCTGTTTTATAATTTTAACTGTAGTATTATGATAATGACATGCCAAATATAAATAAGCGAATAGGATGAGCAAGTCAGATAATCAGATAACTCGGCGCGATTTTTTACAAAAATCATTAGCAATCGGTAGTGTGGCCGCATTAACTAATGATTTACAATTACCTTTTGCTTATGCCTCGCCAGAGACAGATCTTGCCAACACCTCGGTACCTAATCCAACGAGTCAAGAAAAGATTTTTTATAGTGCATGTTTAGTTAACTGTGGTAGTCGTTGCCCGTTAAAAGTACATGTTAAAAACGATATTATTACTAAAATATCTGCTGAAGATGGGATTAATGATGCGATCTTTGGTCAACATCAAATCCGTCCTTGTCTGCGAGGACGAGCTGTGCGTTGGCGTACTTATGATCCGGAACGGCTAAAATATCCAATGCTACGAATCGGTAAACGAGGTGAAGGCAAATTTAAACGCATCTCGTGGGACGAAGCTATCGATCTATTAGCTGAGAAACTCAAATACACTATTAATCGCTATGGCAATGAAGCTATTTATTACCAATATGGTACAGGTACGACAGGGGCAAATATCTCAGGCCGTAATGCCTGTAAGCGATTTTTAAGTTGTATCGGTGGCCACCTTAATTATCATGGTGATTATTCAAGTGGACAGATCACCGCTATTCAACCTTTTATATATGGTAATGCTAAAGAGTCGTTGCTAGACCAAATCAAACATTCTGATCTAGTTGTGATGTTTGGACATAATGTTGCTGAAACTAGAATGTCGGGCGGTGGGCAGGTTGCTGAGTTATATACTGCATTAGCACAAAGTAAAGCAAGGGTAATTATTATTGATCCACGCCGTAGTGAAAGTGTCGTTGGTTATAATGCTGAGTGGCTGCCGATTATTCCTGGTACTGACGCTGCGTTAGTCGCTGCAATTATTTATGCGTTGCTTGAAGAAGATCGTGTTGATGAGGCGATGCTTAACGAATATTGTGTGGGTTGGAATGCTGATACATTACCAGATAGTGCTCCGCCTTTTAGCGATTACAAATCTTATATTTTGGGACTAGGGCATGACAGAACCGCAAAAACGCCAGAATGGGCAGCTAAAAAAACCGGTATTCCAGCCAAACAAATTCGGCAGTTGGCATTAGATATTGTTAATGCTAAAGCAGCATGGATTTCACAAGGTTGGGGGCCACAGCGCTGGCAAAATGGTGAGCATACTACAAGGGCGATTATGATCCTACCAGTTATCACTGGTCAGTTTGGTAAGCGTGGTACTAACATTGGTACTTGGGGTGGTAGCGTAACTTATCCTGTGCCTGGCTTGAATATGGTTAACCCAGTTAAAACCAGTATTCCTTTCTTTTTATGGACGAAAGCAATTGATGAACCGCTTAGCATGACTGCGAAAAATTCTTATATAAAAGGTAAAGATAAATTAGATGTGGGTATTAAATTTATCTGGAGCTATGCTAGCAATGTTATTGGTAATCAACACGCCGATCTCAATCGGACTCATCAAATTTTACAAGACGAATCGAAATGTGAATTTATTTTAGTTTGGGATACCCATATGACTGCTTCAGCAAAATATGCTGATCTACTGTTACCGGATGTTTCATCTGTAGAGAGTAATGATTTAATCAATAATTCATATGCATCAGGTGCTTATCATTATTTTATTCGTTTGCAACGAGCAATAAAACCACTTTGGGAAAATCGTCCTGCTTATGAGGTTTTGACAGAATTGTCAGCAAAAATGGCAGTTAAAGATAAATTTACTGAAGGTCGGAGTCAAGATGATTGGATTGCTTATAGTTATGAAAAAATGCGTAAGCTCAATCCTAATTTACCGACTTTTGCCGAAACAGATGGAATGGGGATAGTTGATCGTAAATTAGCTGATAGCGATGCACAGATCGGATTAAAAGCTTTTCGCGATGATCCAATAAAAAATCCATTAAATACGCCGTCAGGTAAAATCGAAATTTATTCAGAAGCATTAGCCAAAATTGCCAATGAATGGGAGTTTGATGACGATGATAAACTTTATCCTATACCGGCATATTTACCGGCAATAGAGGGCAGTGAAGACCTGCAAACACAAGCGAAATATCCATTACAATTAATCGGTTTTCATATCAAAGGGCATTGTCATTCAAGTTATAGTAATCTTCCGCAACTGCGAGAAGCGGTAGCTAGTAGTCTCTGGATTAATCCAGTGGACGCAGAACAAAGACAGATAAAGCATGGTCAATTGGTTGAAGTTTATAATGACCGCGGTCGACTTTACATTCCAGCTAAAGTGACACCACGGATACTACCGGGAATTATCGCTCTTCCGCAAGGATTATGGGCCAAGACTAATGCTGCTGGCATTGATATTGGTGGTTGCATTAATCGTTTAACCTCCTTACGACCCTCTGTGCTTGCTAAATCTAATCCTCAGCATACCAATTTGGTTGAAGTTAAACCAATAGCAGCTATGCCGTCGGCATCTTAATCGGAAGGAGATGGTTCAAATGCAATATGGTTTTTATATTAATTCTACCAAATGTACTGGTTGCAAAACTTGCCAAGTAAGTTGTAAAGATGAAAAAGATAATGCGCTTGGTGTCCATTTCCGCCGTGTTTATGAATATGGCGGTGGTACATGGAAGCAAGTAGATGGATGTTGGCAAAATGATACATTTACCTATTATTTGTCAATCTCTTGTAATCATTGTCAAGAGCCAACCTGTGTAAAAGGTTGCCCAACTGGCGCTATGCATAAACGCCAAGAAGATGGGTTAGTGGTAGTCAATCAAGATGTGTGTATTGGTTGTCGCTATTGTGAAATGCGTTGCCCTTACGGTGCACCACAATATGATCATCAAAAAAAGGTAATGTCTAAATGTGATGGTTGTTATGAACGTGTAGCGCAAGGTTTAAAACCTGTATGTGTTGAGTCTTGTCCTCAACGCGCTTTAGATTTTGATGACATTAATACCTTGCGTCAACGTTATGGTGATGAGTGCGATATTGCTCCATTACCTAGTTCAGATTTAACCAAACCAAGTATTGTGATAAAGCCACATGCGCAAGCTAAAGCATCGGGTGACTCGCTTGGTAAAGTGCTTAATCCTGAGGAGGTCTAGTATGCATGAACTTCCACTGGTATTTTTTACGATATTTGGTCAATTATCCGCAGGGATGATCCTACTTAGTAGCTTGTTTTATCTTGTTTATCGTTCAAAAACCAAATTGGCTATCACTCAAAAAATTAATGCAGTAGCGTTAATTTTCATGGCGATTGGTATGGCGATTGCATCATTTCATTTAGGTCAACCATTACGAGCATTCAATGTGATTTTTGGTATCGGCCGTTCACCAATGAGTAATGAAATTTTTACCTTTGGCTTATTATTTGCTATGACATTTGCTTTTGTATTGCTTAATTATTTTGTCTTGTATCCAAATAGTACCAAATTACAAATCATCAAACCTCTATGCCAAAAAATTAACCGTATACCACATTTAAACTATTTATTGGCGATGATCTTGGTTATTTTAAGCCTATTTTTTGTTTGGACCATCGTATTAACCTATATGTTAGCAACAATAAAAACGTGGGATAGTTGTTATACCGCGATACAAATGTATACTGCGATGTTGGTATTGGGAGGAATTGCTGTTACTTGGTTAGGACTATATCGAGCAGGTTATTGCGCTTTTTTTATTGGTAGTTTACTGATTCTGCTATTAAAAATGCCTTACTTAAAGTTAATGAGTGAAATTGCTCCAGACTTAACCTCTAATCAATATTGCTGGATAATAGCACAGTGCGCATTATTAATTATTTCTATCACATTGGTTTTATTTGCGATTTTAAGAAAGCAACATCAGGTAATGATTTATCTATTGGCTTTTATTGGCGTATTTATCGCAGAAATTTGCGGACGTATCACTTTTTATAATTTGTGGATGATAACCGTTTAATTGTGCGGTAATTGATGGTAATGGCATAATTAATTGGCTAATCAATATAGGATTGAATAATTTGGATAACCTGACTTCTATCACGTTGGCGAAATTATTAGGCGCTTTTTTTTATTATCCGCCTACCAGTAAACAAGTCACTGGTTTAATTGATGGATTATTACAGCTAGATCAGTTAGCAAAGTGGCCAAACCAACAATTAGTAACTGAACAATGCCAAATCTTGAGTACTCAGATACAGCATGCAGAAATAGAATATCAATTCTCACTATTATTTGAAGGGCAAGGCATTATGTCGGCGCCACCTTGGGGTTCAGTCTATTTAGATCAAGAAAAACTACTAATGGGTGAATCACAAGAACGCTATCGTGAATTTTTACAGCAGCAAGGGTTGATTCTTGATACGGGTATGAATGAGCCAGAAGATCAGTTTGGATTGATGTTAATGGCATATGCAATACTACTAGAAAAGCAGCAATTTGCTGCTGCACAGCAATTAATGACCGAATACCTTTTAAATTGGGCACCAATGTATTTGAATTGCTTAAAACAAAATCAAGTCAGTCTATTTTATCAAGCATTAGCGATTATTGCTGAACAATATTTGCAAATGGTATAACTCTGATTATATAGCAAATAAAGCGCTCACTTATTTAAGTCAAAATATGCATTGATAGCTGTTGTTTGCAGCTTTTTAACGAACAGGTATAATCCACCTATTATGATTCGGGACAATACCTATGTTAGCTTATTTACAACTGATGCGATTAGACAAGCCAATTGGTTCCTTACTGCTACTTTGGCCAACATTGTGGGCGATTTGGCTTGCTACATCTACGCCATCTGTTCATGTTGTTGTTGTGTTTGTTGTTGGTGTGATTGTTATGCGCTCAGCTGGCTGTGTGGTTAATGATTACGCTGATCGGCATTTTGATGGTAAAGTCGAACGTACTAAGAATCGTCCTCTCGCCCGTGGTGCATTGAGCGAAAAAAATGCCTTATACACTTTATTCGTATTACTGCTTATTGCGCTTGGTTTATTGCTTACTTTGGATAAATTAACTTGGTTAATGGCTGGTTTTGCATTAATCACGGCAATGCTTTATCCATTTATGAAACGTTACACACATTTACCCCAGTTGACTTTAGGCATTGCCTTTAGCTGGGGAATTCCAATGGCCTATGCGGCAACAATAGCTCAATTTCCGATAACTTGTTGGTTACTGTGTCTAGCTAATGTATGTTGGACAATAGCTTATGATACCGAATATGCTATGGTCGATCGCGATGATGATCTTAAAATAGGCATCAAGTCCACTGCTATCCTATTTGGTGACTATGACAAGTTTATTATTGGATTACTGCAAATCATAACCTTAGTTTGCCTGACATTGATCGGCATAAACAATCATTTTCAGCAATTTTATTATATTGGTTTAATCATCGCCTTATTGCTATTTATTTATCAACAATGGTTAATCAAAGACCGTGATAGAAGCAATTGTTTTAAAGCGTTTATGAATAATAATTATATAGGATTGTTTATATTTATAGCGATCTTGGTTAGTTAAAAACAGATTTACCATCATTATTTAACTTTCATAGCGAACATTAATCGCTTTAAACGATATATCTTAAATTGTAAAGGCGTTGCTTATTAAAAAAGGAAAATGGTGGTATAGACTCCTCAATATTTTTTACAAGATTATTTTTAACTTTTTAAATTATTAAATTTAATTCACCTGCGTCATTCGGAAGATAAATACTATTGTAATATAGGTAAGGTAGGCATTTACCTACCTTTGAGGTTATTCGATTGCTAGTAATAAAACAGAAATATTATTTGCAAGTTAATGGTATAGACTCCTTAATATTTTTTACATATTTTAACCACAATTAAAAATTTTGAGGAAAGGCGTTTTTGATAACTCAACTTTTATATTTAATTAAAAATAATATTATTCAATATATTGTGCATTTTTATGTAATGGTTTTACTACATCAATACTACGTTCTAAATGAACTTTTGATTTTTCGTGATCTAAGACTACAATTGCGATAAATAATGTATCTAATAAAGTTAGTTGAATAATTCGAGCTGCAGCATTTTGCCCTAATAATGGACCATTTTTAGCTGGACTAAAGATAGATAAGTCGGAAATTTCAGCTAGTTCAGATTGATGATTATTAGTAATACAAATAATCTTAGCTTTATTCTTTTTCGCAACCAATATTGCATTACATATTTCCGCTGTATTGCCTGATTGAGATATAGCAATAACTACATCGTTTTCTTTTAATTGACTCGCCACCATTACCATCAAATGGTGATCACTATAAGTATGGCTGTGAATCCCAATTCTCAATAATTTATGTTCAAAATCCTGACCAACAATAGCTGAACCACCGACACCAAGAATAACGATACGGTTAGCATGAAAAATCCATTCTGCTGCTTTTGATATTATTTTAGCATCAACAATAGATTGGGCTTCTTTTAAAGCTTGTACAGAGTTATTAAAAACTTTTTCAATAATATTTTCGACATTATCTTTTTCAGATAGTTCTTGTTCTTTATCAAAAGGTAAAGCATCAAAATAAGAAAGTAATGCTTTTCGAATTTCTCTAAAACCAGAGTAACCTAATTTTTTAGATACTTTTACTAATAATGGTTCCGAAACGGATAATTCTTCTGCCACTTCTTTAATACTTGTTCTAGGCTTTAAATTTCCTTTAGTCATCATCCATTCAATAATTCGTTGTTCAGTATTACTTAAACTAGAAAGTGAAATACGAATCATTGCTCCAATTGCTAAAGCATTAGAATTTTCTGGATCATGTGTTTGTTTCATGGTTTCTCTCCATAACATTTTTCGGGTAATTTTAACCCAATTTCAATTTAAGCACATTGTAAAAAAAGATTTTTTTATTTTTGCTGGTAACTTTACAAAAAAATAAATTAACGTTAATATTTTTAAGTGTGAAGTTAATTGTGTTTTTTTTAGTCAGAGAGGTGGGAATATATGAAAATTGCAATTGGTTATGATCATGTTGGATATATTTTAAGAAAAGATATCATTGATTATTTGGAGACTAAGAATATTACAGTGATTGATCTTGGTGCGCCATCAACAGAAAGAACCGATTATCCGATTTATGCTAATAAAGTGGCAAGGGCTGTCAATTCAAAAGAAGTCGATTTAGGAATATTAATATGTGGCACTGGTATTGGTATTTCAATTGCGGCAAATAAATGTTCAGGAATAAGAGCGGTTGTTTGTAGTGATCCTTATTCTGCAAAATTATCACGTGAACATAATAATACTAATATTCTTGCTTTTGGTTCCCGTGTAGTGGGAAGTGAACTTGCAAAAATGATTGTTGAACAATGGTTAATGGCGAAATTTGAAGGCGGCCGTCACCAAAATAGAATAGATCAAATCGATGCTATTCAAAAAGGAGAATTTCATGAGTAAATTTTGTCCTTCGCTTATGTGTGTTGACTTTTCCAAGTTAGAAGTTGAATTGAAGTCATTAGAAGAATCTGGTGTAGACATGTTTCACATTGATGTGATGGACGGTAATTTTGTACCTAATTTCGCATTAGGTATAGAAGATATTAAAGCGGTGAGTAAGTTGTCAAAAATTCCTTATGATGTTCATTTAATGGTAACTAATCCATCACCATATATAGAAAAATTTGCTCAACTTGGCTGCGATATTATTTATGTTCATGTTGAAACATTAACCCACATACATCGAACTCTAAATCAAATTAAATCAACAGGTAAGAAAGTAGGCGTTGCTATTAATCCAGGTACACCATTATGTGTGTTAGAAGATGTTTTAGATCTAATTGATGTTGTTTTGATAATGTCAGTAAATCCAGGTTTTGCCGGACAACCTTTTATCGCTAACTCTATTGATAGAATAAAGCGATTAAGTGATATGATTAAAGATAGAAATCTCAATACTTCTATTGCCATTGATGGTGCGATAAGCCCAAATATCATCGAACAGCTATCGCCTTATGTTGAATATTTTATACTGGGAACTGCTGGGTTGTTTAATAAAGATAAATCCTATAAACAGACGCTAAATGAACTCCGTAATCTCTCCTAACTTTTAAGGCCTTTATTGCGATGAAGGTCTTAATTCACAAAATTAAACATTATAGATAATTTATACTCTATTTTTTGTTGTTTTTCCGTTAATAAGGCTATATAAATTAATTTTTTATTAAAATTATGTGAACTAGATCTCTTTAAATTAAATTTGTTTACATATAAAATTATTTTTGTGAACTATTTGAGGCGTTCACTGTGTCTTTTAATAAAAAATAGGGTTAACTACAATGAAAAGTACTTTTTTTAGTGTATTGCAACGGGTTGGTCGTTCTTTTATGTTACCTATTGCTCTTCTTCCTGTGGCTGGATTAATGTTAGGTATAGGAGCGTCATTTACCAATGAAACAACAATTGTGTCCTATGGATTACAAAGCTTTTTAGGCGAAGGAACTTTGTTACATGCTTTTTTAACCATCATGAAAAATGCGGGTAGTGTAATATTTTCTAATCTGCCTATTCTTTTTGCTATTGGGGTAGCAATGGGAATGGCAAAACAAGAAAAAGAGGTTGCAGCAATATCTGGTGCGGTAGGCTTTTTTATTATGCATTCAACTATTCATGCGCTATTGGAGCTAAAAGGACTCTTAAAAGAAGGTGCCTTACCAGATGGTTCTTTAGGTGATGCGGTTGGCATTCAAACTCTACAAATGGGCGTTTTTGGTGGTGTTATTGTTGGATTAGGTGTCGCTGCTTTACATAATCGGTATTATCGAATTGAGTTACCTGCTATTTTATCATTCTTTGGTGGCTCGCGCTTTGTTCCTATTGTTACAGCATTCGTTTATTTATTTGTCGGTATTTTAATGTTTTATATTTGGCCTTCTATCCAATATGGAATTTTATTATTAGGCAAATTAGTCAATGAATCGGGCTATGCAGGTACATTTATTTATGGATTTATTGAGCGAGCTTTAATTCCATTTGGTTTGCACCATGTATTTTATATGCCATTCTGGCAGACTGGAGTTGGTGGTACGGCAATGATTGATGGCAATCTTATTGCTGGAGCACAAAATATTTTCTTTGCTCAACTTGCTAGTCCAAATACAACTGAATTTTCAGTTGAAGCCACACGCTTTATGGCGGGTAAATTTCCATTTTATTTATTTGGTATTCCTGGTGCAGCATTAGCTATTTACCGTACTGCTAAACCACAAAATCGCAAAATGGTCTTAGGTCTACTCGTTTCTGCAACTTTAACGGCTATTTTGACAGGGATTACTGAACCAATTGAGTTTTCTTTCTTATTTGCTGGTCCTTTACTCTACTTTATTCATTGTTTGTATGCTGGTTTATCTTTTATGCTTTGTCATATTTTCGATGTTGGTGTAGGGCAAACATTCTCTGGAAGTTTAATTGATTTTGTATTATTTGGTGTTTTACAAGGAAATAGTAAAACACATTGGGTTAATGTTATTCTGATTGGTCTTCCATTGTTCCCAATATACTACTTTACATTTAGTTACTTGATCAAAAAATTTAATTTTAAAACTCCAGGTCGAGAAGACGATAACGAGGAAACTAAATTATATACCAAAAAAGATGTTGAAAATGCGAAGAAAGCTAAAAATAACAATGAGCTATCAAGTATTATATTAGATGGATTAGGTGGCAAAGAAAACATTACTTATGTAGATTGTTGTGCAACAAGATTAAGAATTTCTGTACATGATAATCAATTAGTTGATAAAGATATTTTAAAATCAACGGGTGCAAAAGGTGTAATTATTAATGGCCAAGGTATTCAAGTTATTTATGGTCCTCATGTGACAGTAATTAAATCACACTTAGAAGAATATATGGCAACCCTAAAATAATATAACTTTTGTATTACTCGTTCATTTCGGAGTAGTTTAACCAATCTAAATAGTTAGCCGTTTTAGACAATCTTTAACGGCTAGCTATTTAAATAACAATAAGAAGAAATTCTACAGACTAAAATGATTGTTCTGCTAATGTGGCTTGCACTATTCGCATGGCATCGAAGGTTTCTTTGACATCATGAACACGGATAATTTGCGCTCCTTTCATTGCTGCAATAACTGCACAAGAAACACTACCTAATACACGTTCTTTAGGGGGAACATTTAGCACTTGCCCGACCATCGATTTTCTTGACATGCCAACCAAAATAGGCAAATTGAAGTGATGGAATTTTTCCAGTGTAGCCAATAGACGATAGTTATGGGCTAACGTTTTGCCAAATCCGAAGCCTGGATCAAGGATGATTTTTTCCCGAGCAATGCCAGCAGTTACACATCGTTGAATATGTTCAGTAAAAAATGAATCGACTTCTTGATAGATATCTTGTTGGTAATGAGGTGCATTTTGCATCGTTTTGGGATCACCTTGCATATGCATAATACATACTGGTAATTCCGTTTTTTGTGCTGCTTGTAATGCTCCAGGTAAAGTTAATGCCCGAATATCATTAATTAAATGTGCACCAGCTTTAGACGCTTCTGTGATGACCTCTGGTTTTGATGTATCAACTGAAATCCAAACGTCAAAATAACGAGCAATTTTTTCCACTAACGGTATAACCCGATCAAGTTCTTCACTGGTTGAAACATCAGCAGCACCAGGTCGAGTTGATTCTCCGCCAACATCAATAAAGGTTGCCCCAGCTTGAATCATATTATCAACTCGCCGCATAGCATCATCAAGATTGTTGTAATTACCGCCATCAGAAAAAGAATCTGGCGTCATATTAACAATTCCCATTACTTGAGGAAAAGAGAGATCCATTACGTGATTTTGAAAACGAATTTCCATGATTTTAGGCCTTATTTTATTAATATTTTTAATGCTAATTGCACTGTTGCAATGCTGAAGTATGATTGTTAGTACTGGTTTATTATTTTACAAAATTAATTGCTGTTGGATGATAAAAAACGCGCCGAAGCGCGTTTTAGATTTAGTCGTAATTAATTTTCTGATTGAGGTGGTATGTCTGTTCCCTCATTTGGTATCTCTTTTGCTGCTTGTTCATCACTTTCAGTCCAATCTTCTGGAGCAGTAATTGGTCTACGAGCAATCAAATCAGCAACTTGTTTTGCGCCAATGGTTTCGTATTTCATTAATGCATCTTTCATCGCATGAAGTACGTCCATATTTTCAGTTAAAATTTTACGTGCTCGTTCAAAGTTACGATCGATAATTTTTTTAACTTCTTCATCAATAATTCGCGCTGTTTCATCAGAGATATCTTTTGGTCGTCCATAAGATGAATTATCATCCATTTCATAAAATAACGGACCTA
Source organism: Gilliamella sp. W8126 (assembly GCF_016102185.1). Classification (NCBI taxonomy): domain Bacteria; kingdom Pseudomonadati; phylum Pseudomonadota; class Gammaproteobacteria; order Orbales; family Orbaceae; genus Gilliamella; species Gilliamella sp. W8126. Next base: position 29,328 of record NZ_JACFPE010000010.1, read on the forward strand.
AACGATCAGAAAAGCCCCATTGGGTAACCATTGCTCTGGCATATTGAGTGGCAACTTTAATATCGTTTGATGCTCCTGTTGAAACTTTATCAACACCATAAATCAGTTCTTCGGCAAGACGTCCACCATATAGTGTGGCAATATCACCTTCTAGTTTTTCTCGGCTTTCACTAACCCGATCACCTTTAGGTAAGAAGAAAGTTACCCCTAATGCTCGGCCACGGGGGATGATAGTTACTTTATGGATTGGATCATGATCAGGCATTAAATAACCAATAATGGCGTGTCCAGCCTCATGATAAGCGGTTGAGATAAGTTGCTCTTGTGTCATGGTTAACGAACGTCGCTCTGTACCCATATTGATCTTATCTTTAGCTTCTTCAAATTCGTCCATAGTGACTAAACGTTTGTTACGACGAGCTGCAAATAGTGCTGCCTCATTGACTAGGTTTGCCAATTCTGCACCAGAATAACCTGGGGTACCACGAGCAAGCACCGATAAATTAACATCAGAACCAAGTGGCACTTTTTGCACATGAACTGCTAGAATTTGTTCACGACCTTTCATATCCGGTAAGCCAATTTGTACTTGGCGGTCAAAACGGCCAGGACGAAGTAAGGCTGGATCTAGAATATCAACACGGTTGGTTGCCGCAATAATGATAATGCCACTATTAGCTTCGAAACCATCCATTTCAACTAACATTTGGTTAAGAGTTTGTTCACGTTCGTCATGACCACCCATTGAGCCGGCACCACGTTTACGTCCAACAGCATCGATTTCATCAATAAAGATAATACATGGTGAATGTTTACGTGCTTGTTCAAATAGATCACGAACACGTGAAGCACCCACCCCAACAAACATTTCTACAAAGTCTGAGCCAGAAATACTAAAGAAAGGAACATTTGCTTCACCAGCGATGGCTTTAGCTAGTAATGTTTTACCGGTACCTGGCGGTCCAACCATTAAAATACCTTTTGGAATTCGACCACCAAGTTTTTGATATTTTCCAGGATCTCTTAAAAAATCGACAACTTCGGTAACTTCTTGTTTCGCTTCTTCACTACCTGCAACATCGCTAAATTTAGTCTTAACTTGGTCAGGTGTTAACATTTTAGCTTTACTTTTGCCTACCGACATTGGCCCACCTTTACCACCGCCTTGCATCTGGCGCATGATAAAGAACCAGAAACCAAGTAGTAAAATAATCGGGAACCAAGAGATTAAAATGTTAACTAATAAGCTTGGTTTTTCGTCTGGGCTACCATAGACCGCAACATCATTTAATACCAAATTATCAACTAACTTTTCATCAAAATAAGGTATATAGGTAACATAACTATTGCTACCTTTAGTAGTAGCAACAATTTCGCGACCATTTATATGCACTTCTTTAAGTTTGCCACCCGTTACATCCGCATTAAATTTGGTGTAATCGACTTGAGGGCCGCTATTGGATATTGAGCTGAATTGACTGAAGACAGCAATCAATACGACGGCGATAACACCCCAGATCAGTAAATTCTTTACCATGTCGTTCAAAAGAAAAACCTCTCATAAAATTAATAGTTACGACTAAAATTAACCAAGTATGGTACTACAAAATTGTACGGCTGGCTACTTCATCCCCATTGCTACAATATATACTTCTCGAGACCTAGCTCGCGAAGCTTCAGGCTTACGAATTTTGACTGTTTTAAACAGTGATCTTACTGTTTTTAGATACTCTTCAAAACCTTCGCCTTGGAATACTTTAACGATAAAACTCCCATTTGGAGCAAGGACGTCTTTACACATATCTAATGCCAGTTCAACTAAATACATAGCTCTTGGTATATCAACGGCTGGTTGTCCACTCATATTTGGTGCCATGTCAGACATAACAACTTGTACTTTTTCTTCACCAACTCGCTCAAGTAGGGCATTTAATACCGCTTCATCACGAAAATCACCTTGCAGAAAGTCAACGCCAACGATGGGATCCATCGGTAATAAATCACAGGCAATAATTCGTCCTTTATTTCCAATGAGTGATGCAACATATTGTGACCATCCTCCCGGCGCAGCGCCTAAATCCACCACAGTAATTCCCGGTTTGAATAATTTGTCACTTTTTTGTATTTCTTCTAATTTAAACCATGCTCTGGATCTCAGGCCTTTTTTTTGTGCTTGTTGCACAAAACGATCGTTAAAATGTTCATTAAGCCAACGAGTAGAGCTTGCTGAGCGTTTTTTGTTACTCACAGAGAATAAATCCTTAATGTAATGAGGTCACTTCAATTGATTACAAATATATATAAGGGTAGAATAGCAAAATTACAACTTAATGTGATAAAAAATTAATGAATTTATCGAATAAACAAAAACAGTATTTAAAAAGTGAAGCTCATCATTTAAAACCGATAGTGATGATTGGGGCTAATGGATTTACCGAAGGTGTGCTAGCAGAAATTGAAAATGCCTTAAATTTCCATGAGTTAATAAAAGTTAAAGTATCCGCTGAAGATCGTGAAACTAAAAAGTTAATTTGTGAAGCAATCATCCGCGAAACCAAAGCTTTAGCAGTTCAACAGGTGGGTTCTATTTTTACGATATACAGACCGAGTGAAGATAAAAAAATTACACTACCAAAATAAAAAATAGGGCTAATCGCCCTATTTTTTTGCAACAGTTTAATTAAATATATTCAACTTTAACAATATCGAATTCAACATCACCGCCTGGTGTTTTAATTTGTACTGTATCACCATCTTCCTTGCCAATAAGTCCACGAGCAATTGGTGAATTAACTGAAATTAGATTCTGTTTATAATCTGCTTCATCGTCGCCAACAATTCTGTAGGTTGTTTCTTCATCAGTATCAATATTCACAACGGTGACTGTGGCACCAAATATAATGCGGCCAGTATTTTTAACTTTAGTGATATCGATAATTTGTGCTTGCGACAATTTACCTTCGATTTCTTGAATACGACCTTCACAAAATCCTTGTTGTTCTCTCGCTGCATGATATTCAGCGTTTTCTTTCAAATCACCGTGTGCTCTAGCTTCAGCAATAGCGGCAGTAATTTGAGGTCTTTTTACATTTTTAAGTTCTTCAAGTTCTGCACGTAATAATTCGGCTCCCTTTACTGTCATTGGGATCTGTTTCATCTCGGTTTTTTCCTATTTATATAGTAAATAAAAAGAATAACAAATGTTCATCTTAATCAAAAGAGAGATAAATTATTAATTTGGTTTGTTATTCTAATGTTACAATTGGTTTTAGTTATATATTAACTTCAAAACTGGTTTAACAACAAATCATTTATAGCAAAATCAAGTGCTATTTTAACCAAAATCAGGTATCGTAATACAAACTCAACCCTTCATTCTAACTATTTAGCTTATTTATGAGACGATTACGATTTAGTTTAATCATCCTCTTTTCGATTTTCTGGTTGTTAATTGTAGTTGGCTATTTTTTGTTACAGACCAATTTTGGTGCCAAAATAGTAAGCCAACAATTATCAAAGCTGGGTACCTATTCTATTACAATTGGCAAAATAAATCATTCCTTTGCTAATTTTTATGAGTTAAGCGTTGATAATTTATTAGTAAAAAAAGATCAGCAAGAAGTTGCTAATATTGGCAAATTAATCGTTGGGTTCGATAAGCAAAATTTGTGGCAATTCCATCATTTTAATTATATTAATGTCATTGATGGCACGCTAGATGATTCTCAAATCAGCCAATCGATATTTACGGCCAATATGTTACGGTTTTACAACACAACCTTAAAATTTTCATTGAATAATGCTCAAGAACCATTGTTATTACAACAAATTAATGGTGGTATAAAGCCGTTTGATTTGTCGAGTAAACAACCATATCAATTCGATTTAACTGCCCAGCAAGTATTATTTAAGCAAATGGCTGTAAATAGTGTGTTACTGCAAGGATATTATCGTGATGGTATCACTTCAATTACTAATTTAGGTGGTAATATTGGTAATGGTTTTTTTGTTAGTAAATTAAAAATGCTAGCAGATGGTAGTTTGGATATAGCACAATTAAAATTAAACAATATACATTTTAACGTCAATAATGAGACTGATTTAAACAGATATTTGTCTGAATTGCCAAAATTCAAATTACAAGAATTTTCAATCTTTGATAGTAATATTCAATTGCCTAATTTAACTATTGAAAAGGGTAATATAGACATAACCAATATTGATTATGATGATAATCAATGGCAGTTAAAACAAAGTAATTTTGTTATTAGTGCTGATAATGTTGTATGGTTTGATGAAAAACTTTCATCATTATTACTACAACTATCTTGTAAAGACGATGAAGTAGACATTTTAAAAGCGATCGCGGAGTGGAATGACGGTAATATCCGTTTAACTGGTAGCTGGAGAAATAATGCATTACATCTAAAAACATTATTATTAGCCAGTGTTAATTATCAGTTACCTGATAACTTCAAACAACGGTTATTACCGAGTATATTTAATCAAGTCGATATTGATCAGTTAACTGTTATGCCAAGTACGTTAATCAGCACTAAGTCAGATTATCCATTTAATCTCGCTAGCTTTAATGTTTCTGGAACCAATGTTAGGCTAGTGGAAGATAAAAGGATTGGTATATATTCAGGTTCGTTATTTTTTAAAGCTAATGATGCAACAATTAATAAAATTGCGGTTAAATATCCTAATTTATCACTCAGTTTTGATAGTCAGCATCGAGCGTTATTAAGTTTTAGCGCATTAATTAATAGCGGTAAACTTGACGCAATTGCAACGATAAATCCTTTGCAAACTGAGTTTGAATCATTGCATATTATTGCTAAAGGTATTACTAGTGAATTGCTAAATCAATGGCAGCTAGTCCAAACGCCACCAGAATCATCAAATTATCGTGTTGATTTACATGGTGAAATTTCACCGTTTAGTCTATCGGGAACATTTTTTACTAACGATAATGAGTATTCTATTTATTCACAGCATTGATTTTAATAAAATTATCCTTATATCTGTTTTAAGATGTATTAAGTTTTAAATGAGGAAACGATGTATCTAGTAAGATTAGATAAATGGTTATGGGCGGCTCGGTTTTATAAAACTCGTTCCATCGCTCGTGATATGATTGATGGTGGCAAAGTCCACTATAATGGTCAACGAGCAAAGCCAAGTAAAATTGTTGAAGTTGGTGCTATATTAACCCTTAGACAGGGCAATGAACAAAAAACAATTCGTGTTTTAGCTATTAGTGATCAACGTAGGCCTGCTAGAGAAGCTGAATATCTTTACCAAGAGACCTTAGAAAGCATCACCAAACGAGAAAATATCGCTGAAGCTCGAAAACTTAATGCATTAACTATGCCGCATCCTGATCGACGACCAGATAAAAAAGAGCGGCGAACATTAATTAAATTTAAATATGATAGACAACAAGGCGACAAGAATTAATATGGATACTTTAAATCGGTTTTTATTTGATAATCATTCGGTTCGAGGTGAGATTACTCGACTTGAAAATACTTACCAAGCAATTTTAGAAAACCATACTTATCCTATAGCGGTACAAAATTTATTAGGTGAATTGTTAGTAGCAACCAGTTTGTTAACTGCTACTTTAAAATTTGATGGTGATATCGCGGTTCAATTGCAAGGTGATGGCCCGCTGACATTAGCAGTAGTAAATGGTAATAATGAACAGCGATTACGTGGAGTTGCTCGAGTTAATGGTGAAATAGCGGATAATGCCACACTTAAAGATATGGTGGGTAACGGCTATATCGTCATTACCATTACACCTAAAAAAGGGGAGCGTTATCAAGGTATTGTTGGCCTTGAAAAAGACACTTTAATTGGTTGTATTGAAAATTACTTTATGCAATCTGAACAACTTCCTACCCGTTTATTTGTCAAAACGGGGGTTCATAATAACAAACCTATGGCGGCAGGTATTTTATTACAAGTATTACCAGCTAATGAAGATATTGAACAATCATTTGAACATCTCGGTGCATTGACGGAGACTATCACTAGTGATGAGTTATTCCAATTGCCAACTGATGAGATATTATATCGTCTTTATAATCAAGAAGAAGTTCGTTTATTTGAGACGCACGATATTGTGTTTAAGTGTGGTTGTTCGCGACAACGTTGTGAAGATAGCTTAATGACATTACCAGATAACGAAGTTGATGATATTCTCAATGAAGATGGTGGTAAGATTGATATTCATTGTGATTACTGCGGTAAACATTATCTGTTCGATGCTATTGATATAGCAGAGTTAAGAAACAAGAAAAGTAATAATTATCATTGATTTATAAAAGAGCCACTAAGATTATTAAATTTTAGTGGCAAAGTGAAATATAAGGAATTAAACCCACAGCTAATTTATCAGAATAATTTCAACACACCAAATAAATATTATCGGTCTCGCATAACTTTTTTTTGAAATTATCTTTACAAACTGTCCGATTAATTCCTAAATATATTAAATCAATAATTTATTATTTTTTATTATTAGTGTATTTGTACGACTAACTAATTATCTGAATATTTTCTACAATGGCTGCATCCCCTAATACTTTCCACATTATATTGAAATGATATAGGGTAATCGCATAACTTTGTTCATGAAGACTTTTTTGTTTATAAGCCGGTCTCGGATCTTGAGAAATAACTTGTTCGATTAGTTCGCTTAGTTGTGGATAATGCTGTAGTTGGTTTTGTAAAAATATGTCAGCTTCAGATGAAAATGTTACCTTAAGTTTTTGTGTTGGAAGCTGTTGCGCATAACCAGCTATTGCCTCTGGATGGCTATCACAATAAGGTAAGTAGGGTTTTATATCAATTATTGGTGTACCATTTACTAGATCCAAACCACCTAGTTTTAATATGACCTGCTTGTTTTCAATAATAATATCTAGTAATTCAACGACTGAGAGCCCAATATTATTGGGTCTAAATGGTGATCTTGTCGCAAATACACCTAAACTTTTATTGCCACCTAAACGAGGCGGACGGACAGTTAATTTCTGTTTATTAGCATCAATATGATGAAAATGAAATAATAACCATATATGTGAAAACTGTTCTAATCCCTTAATACTCATAGGATCATTAAATCTATCTAGCAAATGTAGTTCACCTTCAGCTGCTGTTACAAGATTAGGTTGGCGTGGTACAGCAAATTTTTCAGTATAGGGTGAGTGAATGATGCCAATTGGCTCAAATTGAGATGTCATTATTGAATTATTGTGTAATTGTTATAAATGTGCTCCCATCGACAATAGTCGATGGGAGTAAGTTAATCATAGTTTGCGAATGTACTATTACCAACCACGAATAGCGCCACCTTTGAAAATTTCATCGGCTTTTTTAGCTACAGCATCAGATTGATAAGCTTTAACAAAGTTTTTAACTCTTTCATCGTCCTTATTCTCTTCACGAGAGACAATAACATTGACATATGGTGATTCTTTATCTTCAACAAAAATACCATTTTTGCTTGGGATTAAATTTGCAGGAGCTGCAAACGTGTTATTAATTATTGCTAAATCAACTTGTGAGTCGTCTAAAGAACGTGGCAACATTGGTGCCTCAAGTTCAACAATTTTATAGTTATATGGATTGCTGGTGATATCTAATACAGTAGGTAATAAACCTTTAGCTTTATCAACCGTTAACATTCCTTCATGTTGTAATAAAAGTAAAGCACGGCCTAAATTAGTAGGGTCATTAGGTATAGCAATGGTTGAATTAGCTGGAATGAAGTATGTTTCACCACGAGGAGAAGTTACTTTGACGCCTTCTCCAACTTGCTCATCGGCTGCAATTGGTTTTAGTTTTTTTGAATAAGAAGAAATTGGGAAAACAAAAGTATTACCAACTACTGCTAATTTATAGCCTTGTTCTTTCATTTGTTCGTCTAAATATGGTTTATGTTGAAACACATTAACATCAATTAAACCATCGTTTAAGGCTCTATTAGGCGTGACATAATCATTAAAAATAACTAGTTCGATATCAAGATTAAATCGTTCTTTTGCTTGTTGTTGCGCTATTTCTGCTTCTTCTTGGTCTGCTCCAGCAATTACTCCAACTTTTAAAGGACTAACTTTTGCTGGTTCTACAGGTTTGTTATCAGTTGCAGTTGTTTGTTTGTTATCACAACCAGTTAAGAAAAATGCACTGACCAGTGTGGTTATTAGTGCTAATTTTTTTATAGACATAACTCTCTCCATGATTAATGATGGGTAACACGTTTAACTATAGTATTACCTAAAAATTGAATAAAAAATACAAAAATTATTAATATAAACACTACTAAATTTGTTATTGCTGGTTTATGGCTGATGTATCCATACTGTATTGCAAGTTGACCTAGGCCTCCGGCACCTACAGCACCTGCCATAGCAATATATCCTGTTAATGTGATGAGTGTAATGGTCATACTATTTACAATGACAGGTAATGCTTCTGGTAATAAAACTTTATAGATAATTTGTAATGGTGTCGCCCCCATAGAGCGCGCTGCTTCTATTAAACCTTTCGGTACTTCTAATAATGCATTTTCAATCATCCGAGCTATTAATGGTGCTACTCCTATACTTAATGGTACAACTGCCGCTTGTTTACCAATAAATGTACCCATTAATAAAGCAGTAAAAGGAACAATCCATACAATTAATATAATAAATGGTATTGAACGAAAGAAATTTGCAATAAATGAAATAACATTATTTAAAATAGTACAATCTAATATCTGTCCCTTACGTGTGGTATAAAGCAATATACCTATAGGTAAACCAATAAGCAGACCAAAGAAGGCTGACAAGGTAACCATATAAATAGTATCGTCAGTAGATTGCGCTATTTTTATTATCATCGCTTCACTAAATCCTTCAAAAGAAGAGGCGAAAGCAATAAAATCTGACCAAAAATCAAAATGAGATAAATATAATATTAATGATTCAAATGGTTTAAATGATGGAAGAAAATCAAACATAACCTAACACCTCAACTTTAGTATTATTCTTTTCTAAAAACGCAATTGCCGATGCAGTACTTTTTTGTTTGCCTTTCATTTCTGTCAACATTAAACCAAATTTAACACCGCCAGCATAGTCCATCTGAGCGCTAATAATATTACTATCAACTTCAAACTCTTTTGCTATTTGCGATAGTAGTGGTAAATCAACCGAAACTCCTGTGAACTCCATGCGAACCAGCGGATTAAGTCCTTCTTTATGTTCTGGTGTCAGTCTTGCTAAATAGTCATCTGGAATTGTGAGATGCAATGTTGATTGAATGAATTGTCTTGCAATATCCGTTTTTGCATGTGAAAACATCTCGCCAACTGAAGATTGTTCAACTAACTCGCCATCACTAATTACTGCTACTTGGTCACAAATCTGCTTAACTACATCCATCTCGTGAGTGATTAATAAAATGGTTAAGCCTAGTTTCTGGTTGATATCTTTTAATAATTCTAAAATAGAACGGGTTGTCTCTGGGTCAAGAGCACTCGTTGCTTCATCACATAATAATACTTTTGGATCACTGGCTAGCGCTCTAGCAATAGCGACGCGTTGTTTTTGCCCACCAGATAAATTAGCTGGATAAACATTCGCTTTTTCACTTAAACCAACAAGATCAATAAGTTCATTTACTTTTTGTTTAATGACTGCTTTAGGTGTTCTATTGAGTTCAAGAGGAAAAGCAATATTATCAAATACCGTTCTAGAAGAAAGTAAATTGAAATGTTGAAAAATCATGCTAATTTTTCGACGAACTTCAATTAACTTTCGATTAGATAAATGGGTGATATCTTGGTTATCAAAAAATATTTTTCCACTTGTTGGTTTTTCTAACAAGTTAACGCAACGTATTAATGTACTTTTACCTGCGCCGGATTTGCCAATCACACCATAAATTTTACCTTCTGGAACATGAAGTGAAATGTCCTTTAAGGCATGAATAGTGGTTTTATTTTGCTCAAATGTCTTTGAGATATGTTCTAGTTTTATCATGATATATAACAACAAAAATCTGAATAGATAAATATTAAGACGTCTAGACATCTAAGTCAATCAATAATATCCTATATATAGTTAGAAAAGAATCCATATAAAAGGAAGATAATTAAACATGAAACCTGCTATATTTTTAGATCGAGATGGGACAATTAATATAGATTATAATTATGTACACACTATTGATAAATTTCACTTTATTGATGGTGTGATTGACGCAATGCAAGAATTGAAAAAGATGGGGTTTCTATTAGTTATTACCACTAATCAATCAGGAATTGCTAGAAATAAATTTACTCAAGAGCAGTTTGATACCTTAACTGAATGGATGGATTGGTCACTACAAGATCGTGGTGTTGATTTAGATGGTGTCTATTATTGTCCTCATGATCCACTAGTGGATGAATGCGACTGTCGCAAACCAAGTCCTGGTATGATTCAATCTGCGGCTAAAGAACTCAATATCGATATAGCAAATTCTTATATGGTTGGTGATAGGGTTTCTGACTTGTTATCAGGGAAACGGGCTGGGGTTAAAAAAACAGTATTAGTTAAAACCGGCGATGAAATAACCGAAGAGGCGTTAGCACAAGCAGATTGGTTAATTGATAGTTTAGCTGATTTACCGAAAAAGATTAAAGCAGAATTATAATAGAACCACAGCGTTTAATTTAAACGCTGTATATTTTTAATAATGGTGAATGATGTGAATGTTAATTCGCAAAATAGCACATTAATTAATAATACTACTATATTCGCTATTCTATTTATGATGAGAGAATAACGAAAACAATAAAAAAGTAAGACTATATAGCTGGATGTTCAAAAGCAAATGGTTATGGATATCGTTATTTAGGCGATAGTTATTTTAAATTTTGCCATCTGATTTTTCTTTTATTAAAGAATTTAACTAACAAAATAAAAATTAAAAAGGTGAAATTGCTACAAAATGTATCATTTTAGTTTGATTTTAGCTCATCTTGTGTAAAAAAAAGACAAACAAAAATAAATTTGCAATAATCACTTGCCAAAAAAAATGAAGTGCCTATAATGCGCATCCACTGACACGGCGTCAGCGACAAGCAGATAAAGGTCGTGTTAGTGA
>NZ_JACFPE010000011.1:0-33563 GCF_016102185.1 Gilliamella sp. W8126
TTTTTGATATAATAACTACAAGTTGAATGATTAACGTTCAATGAGTTTAAACCTTACATTAGGGTTTATGAATTTAAATATCTCTCTACAGAGGAAATTAATATGATTAATTTAAAAAGTTATGCCAATTCTATTATTTATGCTCTTGAATTAAAAAAACAAATAAAAGCACAACCATTAAACGGTAAACAACTGGGAATAGTTTTATCATATATTGAAGAGTATCTAATCAATAAAAAATCAGGAATTAAAGGAACTATTGAAATTTTAAATCAAGATGAAAACGAACTAGAATTAGAATTTTTATAATAGAATAAGCCCTTTTAGGGCTTATTTTTATTTTTTGCAAAACTTATCAAAATCATCTTTCATTGAATCTAAGATTTTATCATTATATTCTTTATTAATTCTATTTGAATATAATTTTATGGATGTTAATAGTATCATTGATAGAATAGTAGATAAAATTATATTAATTATAATGTTATTGTTTTTTTCTATGATAAAAAAATAAATAATTTCTATTACAATTAATATTTGTATAAAATTGGTGTTTTTACGTTTGAAACAAAACCATGAAAGGATAACTATTGATATTATATTGATTATTTCTAAAAATAATAATAAATCACTCATCAATTTTTATTCCTCAGCTCATTATCGATAGATTCAATTATAATTGTTTCTATCTTTTTGCTATTTTTAGGGTCAAATTCTTTTTTTATAGTTTCGAATCCTTTATATAATCCTATTTGGTATGCTATTTCATTTGATTTATTGTTAACATTATTTGAATAAAACATTGCTAACATCACCACTAATAGTACTAAATTTATTGATATCAAAATAGTATTAAATATTTTTTGATTTTTTGATAATTGAACTGTCGAATAATGATTATTTGATGTTATGTTTAATGTCTCTTTTGCTTCATCTATTTTTTTATCAATAAATGAATTGAAACTAGAAATTATTTGATTATTTAATTCTAGTGTTTGTGAGCTAAATTCATTTTTAAATTGTTTTAGTTCATTGTCGAATGCCTCGCCGATCAAAGCTATTTTTTCACTAAAGTCATTTAAACTGCCGTCAATTGCATTACCAATTTGTTTAGGAATATTATTTAATGAATTAGTAATCATTACAGAGTAATAGTCCATTACGTTTTTTTGAGCCAGAACAACTGCGAATATTGGATCATCAGCACTTAATCTAATTCTTAATTTATCGAAGCTATCTAAAATAACATTTCTAATTAATAAGTTGAATTCTTCATCTGTTAACCCGAATCGGGCTGTCAATTCCTCTTTTTTTTCTTCTATTGAATTTATTAGTTCTGTTTTTTCTTCTAACATTTCAGTTTGCATAATAAATAGTCCTTTAAAAAAAGGTTAATGCTGCAATCATAGATTGCAGCATTAACAAAAATTATTCTGATTGTGGGTCAAATAAATCATCTAATTGTAAATAAACTTCAGTAAATACTTTATTTAATCGATTTTTCGACATTAACCCGAATTCGTTTGACTTTTGAGCTTCTTCATTTGTCATGCGAGCTTTTGTTAGTTTTTCTAGGTCATCATTAAATGCATCTGAATTACGATTATGAATTGTAATAATTGCAGCTGTTTTATCGCTTACTAACTCACTGTAACCAGCTGGAATTTCAATTGAACCCTGAAATTCATTCAACCAGATTACGAGTTTTACATTTGACGATTCGGTTATTAATTCGTATAGGCTCATTAAACCCTGTAATGTGTCTGTTTGTGACTGACCGCCGACGATGACAGTATGAATGTATACAGGTCTATTTAAACTATCAAAAATAGATACAATATCGTTATCGTTTATGTATTTCATCATTGGAACAAAAGTTGATGCTCCGTTATCAATAACAAAAGTTGTTTTTTGCTCTGCTATGATTTTTTCAAAAATAGCATCAAATTTTGATTGTATTATTGCGCCGTCCCGTAATATCTCGATCTGTGCAGCTCCAATTCGTTTTATGCTTGCAAATGATTGATTAACGGGATCTGTATCGGCTCCGCTCATTTTTATTTTTTTAAAGTCCAGGAAATATTGAGCTAAAATTGATGATAGAAATGATTTACCTACACCGCCTTTACCTTGTAAAACAATATTTATACTATTCGATTTCATTACTTTGTCCTTGTTTCTTTTTGATTAATAGTTCTTGCAATCGTTCATCAGCGGCTTTTCTTTCGCTACTGTTGTTATGAATTGTCTTATTAACTGATAATGCACTAAAGCAATTAGTTGTATTATTATCCTGTATTACCTCCATTGATGTTTTTTTTCTTTTGTTTGAACGTCTAGCCCTATAAATTAAATTTTTAAAATGAGTAAAACTAATATCATCATTAGTAAATACATATTTATGTATTAATTTAATTGTTACATTTTGAGCTATACATATGTTTATAGTGTTTATGTGTTTATTAATGATCCCTTGTAGCATTCCTCGGCTATTAATCCGCTCTTCAATATCTTTTTTTAATGCTGATAAAGATTGTTCTAATTCTTTTTTATTCATTTGATAACCCCGCTTTTGTTTTGGAATTATACATAAAAAAAATACAAATGCTATCTATTTGATATCTTTTTGCTATCTAAATGCTATTTTTTTGATGCCTAATCGCTATCTATTCGCTATCTTTTTGCTATCTTTTTATTTTTTTAACGTCACTTATATTTGTGATATAATATACACTATATTTATGTTAGGCACGACAGCGATGTATACAAAAATTTGTATAATCGACGTGCGAAAGGGAAATCCCTTTCAAACCCTAGTTTTACTAAGAGGTAGACGTATTTTTAATCTCTACGAGCTGAATACTAATTAATATGAAAAATAAGAAATCAAAAGTGATTAGCTTTAGGCTAACTGAAGAGCAATACAAACCTTATGAGGCGCTTTTAGAAAAGAGTTCAAAAAGCCCCTCTGAATTTTTTAGAGAACTCTTTTTATCTAAAGAAAAAAATATAAGTGTCATTTTTAATGAAAGTAAGCCAATCGATTACTTTCATCTTTTGCGTGAAATAAACAAAGCGGGGAATAATTTAAATCAGATAGCGAGACATTTTAATTCAGCTAATAAAGCTAATATCATTACGGATGATTTATTCAAAAAGGGAATAAATCTGTTAATTAACATAAATACGATGCTAAAAAACTTAGACGATGATAGTTAGATTTGGTGGTGGTAACAGCGGGATAGCTGAATATCTTGAAAAAGGAATGAAGCAGGGTCGATCAGCGTCAAGAGATGAATTGGATCAGAGATTGATATTAGAAGGAGATTTAGAGTTTACAAATAGAATTATTAATTCAATACCAGACCGTGGACAAGAGCGTTATTTGCATATAACTCTGTCATTTCGTGAAGACGAAATGAACAATGAACTATTGCAAAATGTTGTTAATGATTACCGTGAATTACTGATGTCTGCGTATGCTGAAGATGAATATAATTTTTATGCGGAAGCCCATTTGCCAAAAATAAAACGGGTAAAAGACAAACGAACTGGTGAAATGATTGATCGCAAACCACATGTACATATTGTTATTCCTGAATTAAATCTTTTAACATTAAATAAATTATCGCCAGTGGGATTGGTGGATCACCACGTTAAATATTTAGACTCGATCCAAGAATATATAAATCAAAAATATGAACTAGCTACACCAAAAGATTATGTCAGAAATACTGATTTACATCATGCCAATGTTTTAGCTCGAATAAAAGGTGATTTTTTTGGAAAAAAACAATCTGAACTAAAAACACAACTTGTTGATGAAATCGAAAAGGGGAAAATAAATTCAATTGTTGAATTTACAGATCGTTTAAAAGAATTCGGAACTATTAAAATTAGAAATGAGGGTAAACAAAATCAATACTATGCAGTGAAAATTGAAGGCGATAAAAGATTTACAAATTTAAATCATCCCATTTTTAATGAAAATTTTATACTTAATAAAGTATTACCATTTTATAAACCTGATATTCAGCAAATAACAGCAGATATCCAGGAATGGAAAAGTCGAGTTAGTCGTGAAATTAAGCATGTTAATTTTGCGACAGAATCTTTTCGCAAACGTTATGCAACAGCATCAAATAATGACAAGAAACAATTATTAATTGATAGAGAAAATAGCTATGAAACAAAATACAGACAAAAAATCAATCTTTCAACGAGACGACGAACGAGTGATTACAAGTCAAACCTTAATTACATTAAACAAAGAAGGGAAAAGAGGTCTTTTACCCGAAAGACAAGCAGCTTGTCAGGTTTGTCCTATCGCAATCTGGTTTGTCGAAAAATTGAAGGAATCAGATACGTTAAAAGTTTATTGTCCAAAAATGAATTCATTAATTTACGAGACAGAGAATCCCGTGATAATACCAATTTGCGACGGTCTTTTTCAAGCAGAGCAAGATCTAATCGATCAAATGGAAGAAGAATAGATTATAGGTCATTTTTTCAAGTTCAAAAAGGAACACCTGGAAGTAAATTTGATAAGAATATTAATAAACGTAGTTTTGAAACAGAGTTCGATAAATATCTTAAAAATCGTAAAAATAAAAATAAAAATAGAACTCAAAAATTTAGTCAATCAAACATATTAGAGTTTACTAAAAAAAACCATGAATTAGAAATAAATAAAAAAATAGAATTAGCTAAATTTAAAGAAATTAGAAAAAATATAGATCCAAATTTATTTCTTGACCATTTATCAATAGTCTACGCATTAAACAAAAAAAATCATTTAATAACATATGCAAAAGACGGTAGCCCAAGATTTAGCGCAAATAAAAGAAATTTAAATGCGTCAGATTTTCTGACTAAATATTTAAATATGGATTGGCAAGAGGCTAAATCTGTTTTGTTATTTGTTTATAACAAACAAATAGATACTAATCAACAATCAAATATTACCAGGTTAAACATTCAAGATAATATTAAAAAATTTAATAATGCCGTACGACAGTTTGAAACAGATATCAACTTAGCCGTGCATAATTTAAATATCGACAATAGAAATTTATACAGATTAGAAAAAAGACGGATATATAAACGGTCTACAAACCAACGAATTCGTAATCAAGAACTGACTATAGCATCATTTAGAGCTATGCAGCGCCAAGAGCGAATAAATGAAATAGAGATGTTAGCAACTAGTACCATAAAACGTGAAACGCTATCATTTAGACAAACAGGAAATATTAAATTGGAGGAAAGTTATATGGCATTTAAGGAAACGTTAAATATAGCACTTGGTAATGAATTCGGCCGAATCGCACCAGGTGATGAACAAATAAGTTTTAGCGATAATTTTAAACAGCAACAAGTTACCTTACAGCGTAACCTAAAAGAACAGCAAGTCCAACAAGAAAAGCTGAACGAAAATGATAAATCAAATACAAAAAATCTATTCACTTTTAATTCAAAAGCGTTAGATGAAGTAATGAAACTGAATAATTTAGGTGTCGCAAAAAAACAAAATGGAGATATAGAATATAAAAGATTAGATGACGGAAAAACGTTGTGTACTGATGTCGGTAATCAGATGTTAATTTCAAAAGAAATGCAAACTCCAGAAAATATAAAAACCTTTTTAGAACTGGCTATTGATAAATATGGAAATGAATTAAAAATTAATGGTAATAATCAATTTAAAGAGTATGTAGTTGAAACCGCAGCAGCAAACAATTTACCAGTTATATTAAAACCAGCTTCATTACAAGATAAGTTAATCGAACGACGAAAAGAATTGCAGCTTGAGGCTAACTTGGAATCATTTGGAAGTATAACGAATGATGCTGGAATGAAAATTGATAAAGTAATTGAAACAAAAAAAGATAACTCAACTAAAGTTGAAACTGATAAATCAGTTGAAAAATCAGCTGAAGCTAAAGTAGATAACTCAACTAAAGTTGAAACTGATAAATCAGTTGAAAAATCAGCTGAAGCTAAAGTAGATAATTCAACTAAAGTTGAAACTGATAAATCAGTTGAAAAATCAGCTGAAGCTAAAGTAGATAACTCAACTAAAGTCGATAACATAACAGATGCTGAATCCAAAGCCATGCTTTTAGCAAGCATAGAACGACGAGCAACTAAAATAGCTGAAGAGTTTTTTAAAAATCCAACGTTAGAAAAACAAATGGAAATAGTTGACTTAAGAAGAAATTCAAATTTTGATAAAGCATTTCAACGAGCGGAAGAAGAATATTGGCGTCAAAATTCATCAATTAAGGCTGAAAAACATTTTGATGTGAAATTTAAATATGATAGGCAAGAATCTAAGTACAATGTCTTTGTAAATGGAGAATCAGCTAAAAAGGCAATCGAAAAAGATCCAGTTACATTATCTGTTTTACGAAGTCATCCTGACATTATGAAACATAAAGTTTCTATAACCGAGTTACAAAACGGTGCTATCAATAAAACAGAATCAATGAAGGGGGGAAACAGACCTCGGGATATGATATTAAATTCATCGGGACATAGAATTGTCAACGACAGCCAGAATCAAAGTCAAAACAACAAAAGCAAAGGGATTGAACGT
This sequence comes from Gilliamella sp. W8126, assembly GCF_016102185.1. Lineage (NCBI taxonomy): Bacteria > Pseudomonadati > Pseudomonadota > Gammaproteobacteria > Orbales > Orbaceae > Gilliamella > Gilliamella sp. W8126. The sequence continues at coordinate 6,599 of NZ_JACFPE010000011.1, forward strand.
TAATAGTTCATAATTACTCAAAATAAAAAAAGGTGATTAATCACCTTTTTTAATAGTTTTCTTTTTTTCAAACTCTAAATTAATTTTTTTACTTTTTTTATCTAGTATAAGTTTAGCAGAAAAATCTTTCCCTGCTTTTGATTTAAACCCTTTAATAAAGTTTGTTTTTCCATTTGTTAAGAGAGAAAATAATTGTGATTCATTAAGTTCTTTGCTGAATTGTGTTTGCCATATTGTCAACCCACATTCGCAAGAAATAACTTTAAAATTAATTTTTAAATTGCTATTACAACATGGGCATAGTGGGGCTGGGCGATTATTTAATGCGGGCAATGTGATTTTGCATTCAGGATAATTTGAGCAAGAAAAAAATTTATTATCTTTAAAAATTTTTAAGATCATCGTACCAGCGCCACATTTACAAGGTTGCCCTTTTGGTAATTCAAGATCTGTATTTAGAGACAACTTAATTTGTTCTTCTACAAATTTATCAATTTGATTAATAAAATCCTCTAGTTTTAACTTTCCTTGTTCGATATCACGTTGTTGTTCAAACCATACAGCAGTCATATCAGGGACAGTTACAATTTTGGGTAACGCATTGATAAAATTTATACCTTTTTCAGTCGGTACTAGTTTTTTTTGTTTATATTCGAAAAAACCTTTTGCGTTTAAATTGCTTATTATCTGAGATCGAGTGGCAGGTGTACCTATTCCTCCCTTTTCCTCGTCCCCTCTGTCTTCGTCTTTTTCGATCAATAAATTGCGGAGTAATGGGTCATTTACGTATTTTGATACACTTTGTAAATCTTGTAATAATGTTGCATCTGTATATAGAGGGAGTGGTCTAGTTTTATTTTTTTTAATGTTAGTATCATTACAAATTCCACTATCATTCTTTTCTAGACTAACAATATACTCAAAATCTACATTATCGATTTCATCTAGATCTGATATCAAATTTGACCACCCAGGCTCAGTAATATTTATTGAACTGGTTTTAAATTGATAGTTGCAACATTCAATCAATAACGTTGCTAGCTGATAAGTTTTGTCGGGTAAAAATTGTATAATATATTGTTCTACAATTAGGTTATATATGTTCGTTTCTTTATCTGATAAATTGCTGATATCAAATTTATCTGGAACAACGGGGATAATTCCTGTATGAGCTGTAACTTTCTTATCGTTGAATGCCTTACTTTTTCTCGTTGCGTCTACTATATCCCATGGTAATTTTTTAAACCAATTTTTTAAAAAATCAAGCGTTGCGGGTGCTGAAGCAAATTGCTCAGATGTTAAATAGCGACAATCAGAACGATTGTAAGTTATTGCCTTGTATTTTTCTCTTAATGATTGTGTTGCTTTTAGCGTTTCATCTGCTAGATAACCAAATTTATTGTTTGCCAATACTTGTAAATCGAGTAGTGAAAAAGGCAATGGTGCTTTCTTTGTTTTTGATTCAACTTTGCGATCAAGCACTGAAGCTGCTTTATTTTTACATTCACTCGCAATTTTATTGGCAATATTTTCATCAATTAATTTTTTTTCAGAATCAGAATTTATATTATCTGTTATTAACAGTCGTGCATTAATTTTTTTTTCTGAAAAATCAAATTCTGCACTAACATTATAATAATAACTTTCAATATGATTTTTATTTGCTAAAAATCTATTTACAATTAACCCCAAGGTCGGGGTTTGAACCCGACCAACAGAGTAAACCCCGTCTAGATTTTTAGATCTAGCAGCTAATGTATAAGCTCGGGTTAAATTAATACCAAAAATATAATCTGCTTGTGAACGTGCAAGTGCTTTATAATACATTCCGTCGTAATCGGAATCATTTTTTAAATCACTCATGGCTTTTTTTGCAGCATCTATATTTAAATCATTTAATAATAACCGTTTAACAGTTCCTTTGAAATTTGTGTAGTCTAAAATTTCTCTAATTAATAATTGCCCTTCATCATCTGGATCGCCTGCATTTATTACAATGCTAGCTTGTTTTAATAAATTTTTAATAGTATTAAATTGTTTTAATTTACCTGCAATCGGTTGCAGTTCTAAAGGTCTAATTTTTAATGGGAGATCTTCTGATTTCCAAATTTTATAATCTGGATTTATTTCCTCAGGTTTTTTTATCTCTAAAACATGACCCAATGCCCATGTAACAGTGTAATTTGATTTACATTCAATATACCCATCTTTTTTATTAATAACGCCGAGAGCCTCAGAAATTACTTGTGCCAATTGTGGTTTTTCAGCTATGATTAAATTCATCTATCCCTCGCTTATTTCCAACATTCTTTATCAATTTTGACATCTTTATATTTAATGTCATATTCCTGTTTCCAACGATTCCATTTTCTTGAAACTTCGACTTGTTCAAATCCTCTAGCCCAATCTTTAGCTGTATACCATTTTTTAGCATCACATACATACTTAGGTTTTTTTATTTGTGAAAACTCAGTAAACTCATGGTTATATAAATCATTACAAAAACCAGGCATATAAGATTGTACTCTTACCATTGTTATGCCATTGCGTCTCATAATTTCTGTTCTGCTATTCAATGTCTCAGCATCGCAAGCATATTCTTGATGTTGCAATGCTGTTGTTAGTGCTGACATTTTGGCGTTTTCGTTAGCTGCTGGGCATAGATCTAAAAATTTACGTCGTTTTTTTAAAGTATCTTTCCATTTTTTAGCACTAATACTAAAATATTTTTTTAATGGTGCTTTACATTCTGATAATCCTTTTCCTGTTGACGAAGACAGACATAATATAACTTCACAAGCTGTTCTTGTATCTCCTGTTAATGTATCAGCATCGGCTAATACAGTATTAGAATTTGTTAAGCTGGAAATTAGAAAGATAAATCCACTGATTTTTAATATATTTGTTTTCTTCATGATAATAAACCTCGTTAAAATAGAGTTGGTATTTCTGGTATATTTTTTACTGAAAATTCCTTACGTTCAGAGAAAATGGGTTCGTCAAAATAGATGATTTTATCAGCAATAAACGGCTTTACTTTTTCCATTATTATGAGTTCTTTTAACGATACCCCAGACTTGTGATTAATCGTGCCGAGATCGACAATTTCTTGTGGTAACATTAATGCTCTACGTTCTACTTTATCGCTAACACTGCGACTTCTTTTACCTCCCGAATATGAATAACTGACGGATTTAGAATTAACGGTTTTATAACCGAGTGTTTCACTAATTTGGTTTGTTTGAGAATTTACTTCTTTAGGTGGATAAATAAGCTGAACCATGCAATTTAAACGAATATTATTGGCTTTTTCTTTTCCGTAAATATCTTCCAGTTGTGAGTGTGATTGAACAATCATTAAATATCGTAAGTTATATCCAGCTGTATACGAGATTGCATCAGCTGCTATTTTTACTTCACCAAGAGCTGGAAATTCATCTAATACCAATAAAACCTGGTATAATAATGTTGGATCTTGATCTGGTAAAACTTGTGTATTTACAGATATTAATTGAGAAAAGAATAGATTAATTAATTTCGCATACATTATTAACCCATTCGGCGACAAGCCGATGTATATCGTTGTACGTTTTCGTCGCAAATCATTAAAATCAAAGTCGTTTCCACTCATTGCAGCCTTGCATGTAGGCGTTGCATAAATACCCATTTCAGCATTGAAACTAAGTAACACGGATTGTTGTCCATTTTCATGTAGTGCTAAGAATTTATTAAACTCAGCTAAACACGGGGCGGAAAGTGTGTACTCCCCCTCATCGTGAGCCTGAATTGCTCTTGTCATCACCCCTATATATCCGCCCTTTTCTCCTCCTAATTCTACTAATTTTGGAATTGTTACTTCATCTCTGCTTATTTCGCCCGCAGCTTCCAAATCCATTAGATATGCTGTCATACCTCGGGCAAAATTGGCTGCGGAATCATTCCACGGATCGCCTGCTTTAGGTGGAAATATTGTGGTAAATATTTGTTGGATATCGCTATCACGAAATTTCATATCACGACGAACGTAATGTAACGGGTTATAGCGGTGGCTTCTAACAACTCCATTTTTTCTAGCCTCTTCTGTTTCTGCGTAACCGTCAGGTGAAAATAAAAATATCTCTTGACCTTGTGATTTTCTGAATCCTGCGGTATAAACAAAATTTTCAAATTTTATATCAACAGTAACCGCACTATCAGGATAATTTAATAGATTTGGAATTACTATCCCAACCCCTTTTCCAGATCTCGTCGGAGCACCCAACATTACAAATTGTTGACCTGAAAAATGTAAATATTTTCCCTTATATTTACCTAATAATATTGACGGATATTTATTTTTCTTACGTGTTTTTGAATTTGGTAATAATCCTGATTTTCTAATTTCATTATCATTAGCAAATCTAGCATTACCATAAATTGCCTCTTTTGGTTTTTTAAAATAACCGTATAAAACAAATGCTGTAAAGATAATTGGAAACAATGCAATTAGAATACCAGCACCCGCAGCACCAAAAATTTTCAGTTTTACTAATAATGGTAACTTTTCACCCGAGTTTAATGCTAATTTAACCAAGTCAATAATTGAAATTGACGTATCCAGGTTTAACCATGATTGCGCTAATTCTTTTGATTGAGAAAAACCTATATAACTGGATATCGCTATTAATAATAATTCAATAAAAATAATAATTATTATTTTTATTTTTTTGTTACCCATACATTAACTCCAATTTTTTCTCGGGTTCGAAAAGTATCTCTGTCATGTAAGTGTTTTTGAAAAAACATGTTACATCTATTGCACTAGCTATTGTTTTAGAAATAAATTCTTCACTAAGAACTTTTCCCATTTCAGATTGCATAACAAGAGCTGTTAAACGTGATAATGTTGATTGAGCATCGTTAGCATGTGTTGATGTTACACTCCCATTGTGCCCCGTATTTAGTGCCTCAAAATAATTCCAAGTTTCATCTCCCCGCAATTCTGTTAATAAAATATGATCTGGTTTCATTCGCATTGCTGATTTGATTAACTCTTTTGGACTGATTCCGCCCGATTTTTGATAATCCGAGTCAAAAAATAAATGTAAATGATTTGGGTGATTTGGTAGAGTTACCTCATGCACGTCTTCAAGTGTTATTATGCGGTGATTAAAAGGAATTAAATCGACATATGATTTTGCGAATGTTGTTTTACCAGAACCTGTACCACCGACAGCAATAACATTCATATCATTTGCAGCTGCAATTTTGAAAAACTCCGAAAAATTTCCTTCTTTTTGTAGTTCTTTCATTTTTTTCATATGATCGGGAATAGTGCCTTTTATGTATGCATCAGCAACTTTTACAGTGCTGAATCGCCCCGAATTTTGATAGTCATCAACCGTAAAACGTGTTAACGACGGAGATCTTAGAGTGAATGAAATAGTATTATGTTCCGTTGCTGGAGATGTGATTATTTGCCCCCGTTCGCCTCCAGGTAGTGTGACTGAAGCAATGGGATTTCTTTCGTCAAACGGTAATTTTAAACCACTAAAAACGGTTAATGCATTTGCCAGGGCTTTTAAATTTGATAATGAACAATTGGGGGCATCTTTTGATTGCCACTCTCCATTACGCTCGAACCAAATTTGATTCCCTTGATTTACTGCTACTTCAGTAACACCGTCATATTGTAATACTTCTGTAATTCCTGTTTGATCTAACAACGAATACGCCATGATGGCGCGTTCGTCAGTATATTCAATTTTATTAGTAGTCATTATTTATCTCTTAATGTGTATATACTAGAAAAATCAATATCTCTAGCTACCAAAATATTTATTAATTGCCCTTGATTAGCATAACCAGTAGGTTGTATGCTAATGCTATTTTCTAATGCTATTTCAGCCATTCTGCCTGAATTTCTCTCGCTATTTTCATACACTACAGTATCTGATGATTTATTTTTTGTGGCAGCTTTTGATGCTGTGCTGATAGAATCTTGTATGAATGACAAAATGATTGCACCGCCGAACCGTTTGCCCCATTTTTCATCAACCCAAATATTAACTCCGCTAGCCCCCAAGCTATCAGTTCCTAAGCTGTCAATTCTTACTCTTACTCCGTGTGGAGTATCTATTTCAGACCAATTAACAAACGCCATGTTTTGACCTGTGATAATTGCCTTTTTCTGTTCTCCAAAGACTTTACTACCTCTTTCTATTAATAACGTTGAGCCGTCAGATGAAAAAATGTCTTTTGTAATTTGACAAATTAAAATACTCGGTTGATCTGTTACTAAACGAGTTTGTAGGGCACATGGGATCTGTGTGCCGTGAATCAACAATAAATTTCGATTATTTTTCATCAGTGTTGCTGAACCATTTGCATAAACTCCACCCGCTAGCATTTCATTTAATGCGCCGTCCTGTTGTTTAACTCTTTCTCCGCCAGATTTTGTTGTGTCTAACAAAACTAATGTATCTCCCGAAAAACGGCGTTCCTCAATTGTCATTTGTTGATCGCCTGTACCCTCTGAGTTGTTGACAGTTCCAGTTCCTTTTGGATTGATTGTTGCTAATACTCGTTCTTCTTCTTCCTGTCGTGCTAACCTTTCTCTTTCTTCTTTTTCTTTGCGGAGCCTTTCTTGTCTTTCTGCTTCTAGCTGTTTACGTTTTTCTTCTTCTTGTTGTCGCTTTATTTCTTCCATTTGTGCAGAAAGAGAATTATTATTGAGGGTGTTTGTTGACTGTAATGCCTCATCTTTCTTAAACTCAATTTCTTTTTTATCATTGCTATCAAAATTAAATATTGTCATTAATAATCCAATAAATAAGATTAATGCAGCTACCACGATGAAAATTGATTTAGCACTTTTACTATTCCGTTTAATACCTGTATTAATCGAGTTGCGATCTGGTTTTACATCATCAATGTCAACAATTTCTCCTTTATTAGTCATTAGCAATTCCTCTTATCTTGCCGTTCGTTGTTCCTGTGTTGTTAGTTCCTATTGATTTCAGCTTGTCAGTTTTTATACCAACAACCAGCTCACCCAGTCGCAGTCTATACTCTGGATTAACTTCATGAATAACAATAAACCCATTTTCAATATGACTATTAACGAGACCTTCCGACTTATCAGGAAATTTTTTAAATACAACGGGTAGATCGACGCCAGCTTTGATTGATATACAAGTAAATGTTCCATTGTCCCAAACTTCGACAGGTATTAATTCCTTATCGCCTTTTGCAAAATATCTATAGTTTTGAATATCGCCCTGGCATGGTTTACTCCATTCATTTTTGTCTTTTTTAAGGTCGGGATATGTAAACCTCACCCCCCATGAAGCAGCGTTTGCATCTTGAACACTTACCAAATTGAAAAGATAAGTTCTCTTATTTGTTACAATAGTTAAATTCGTATCAGGTTGGGGAGCCGCAGGACGCAGCCATACATTATTGCCTCTGATGTTAACTCTCCAAGCGGTCGGATCTCCTAGAGCTGCCCCGCCTGTATCGTCATTAATGTATTCTGAGGCGCTAAACTGTATTAAATTAGTGATACCAGGAGCTACATTTATTCTGGTAACATTATCTGGATTATAGATAACATTTTTTACTCGTTTGTCGTATCGAGTACTTTTGGGTATTGCTTCAGCCAATACTTCATTTGATATAAATAAACCTGCAAATAAAATAAATAATATCTTTTTCATTAAAATTACCTTAATTTCCCTTTGGTTTAATTAGATTTTCAGAATCAACACGATATCCCGTCACTTGAAAACCAAGCGGATTAACTCGTCTATCTTGCTCAAGCTCAATTTTATGTTTGTAATCATATGATACTGTTGCTTGCCAATATGTTGTTGGAATGGTCATGTCAGGCTCGCCATTTTGATTTAATACTTGTTTACTAAATCGAACCTGTCCAATTTGGCGTACAAATGCAACTGATAAAATTTGTACTTTTATTTTTTTATTTTGAGAAAATAAATTTACAGGGGAAACAGGGCTAGTTATATAATTATGGTATTCGCTAAATAATGTCGGAGATGTCATTAATTTAACGGCATCATATGATGTCTGTGCTAGTTGCCAGTCGTAACTTTCTCTTTCAACGATGAACCTAGCCAACCAATATTTGTCTAGTTCTTCACCATATGTTGTTTCATTAGCGTCCTTTAACGGTTTAACAATATCGGTATAACCAGTATTGTTATCCACTCGAATTGCAAATGGCTCTACACGTTTTAATGGTGTTAATAATGCAACTGCAATAACTGAAGCAAGACCAATTAATACGCCACCAAAACCAAACGCTATACCTATTTTTGCCATTTTTTTATGAAACAAAATTCTATCATTTTCAAATCTGGTTACTTGTTCAAAATGTTTTTTTGTTCGGCTTTTTGCCTCTCTATTTTCTTTTGAACTCAACTGAATATTTTCATCATATTTTTCATCCAGAATTTGTTTTTTATTTTTATTAAAAAATTTCATTACTTATCTTTCTCCAGCTTTCCATTATCTTTATAGTACTGAGGATCGTTAATTTGTTTCCAATCGCCTTTTGGTTCAGACGGCTGTGGTGGCGTTCCTGAACATGCCGTAAGTAAAATGATTGAAATTGAAATTAAAATTAATTTTTTCATTGTTTTTCACCTTTTAACTAGCTTTTCCTTTTCCTCTAATTTTATTCCATGCGCCAGACGCAGCCCTTTTAGCTGAATTTCCAGCTTTTGAGCCAACAAATCTAGCAGCTTTATTTATACCGACGGCTCGAGCAGCTTTTGAAAATCCACTACTACTAATCGTGAATGGAGAAATACCGATTCCGCCCGTTAACGTTGAAACAAGAGAGGGGATTTGATTAATTGCAATTACTATAATAATGGTCGACAATAAAATTGTACCAGCTCCACCGATCATCTCCTTTGGCGATGCGCCATTTACAGCTGTTGACTGTATAACTGCACCTGCTATTGTTGCAGCAACTGAATACATAACATTTAATAAAATATAATTTAATGCTAATCCTGTGTATGACGTAAATAGTCCACGAGTACTCGGAAATGCAGAAAAGCAAAAAAATATAACGCCGACTGACAATAAAAGTGTCACCATTACTTTTGCTATTAATAAATTAATGGCAATAAATAATGTGAAAATCGTTTGACTAAGCCATAAAGCAAACCTTTCTGGTGCATATTCAGCCCACACACCAATGTAAGTCTCTGTAAATCCGATATCGTCTAAACGATCTCTTATTACTTGTAGTGGTGCTTCGAATATTTCATAAACGGTATCTACCGCAGAAAGGCTTCCTCCACTACTACCTGTTAATGACGCTGCAATTTCATCACCAGCATTTAAAACAAACGGAATAACAAAATCGTAATAATATCTACCGCCGTATGTAAAAGACCCAACGATTGCAAATACTAACATTGCATTAACCATTTCCTGGTAAATGAAATCTTTTTTTGTATATAGTTGATAAACTAAAAACAAAACGTATAGAAGAAAACATGACATTACCAATGGTTTAATAGCTGAAGCAATAGCCATGGCGTTATCTGCTATTGGCTCTTCAAATTTTGTTACCATGTGGTCGTAGATATCACCGACAAAACTCATTGTAACCTCGACTGTTATTTATACTTGTTTCTATAATCTTTTGCAGCTTGTCGAATAGATTGCCGAAAGTTTTCATTTTCCGCATTAACTGTAATCTGATGCTGCGCTTTAAACTGAACTTCAGATTGCACTAGAGCTGCCTGCTCTTGTGAAAATTCGAGTTGTAATAAAGCCAGTTTATTAGCAACATCTTGTTTTTGAGCTGGTGTTGTTGCTGCATCACTTAATGCCTTAATTTGCTGTAAACTTTTTAATCTATTTATAGTGTTCTGATAATTTTTTTCGGTTCGTTCTGTGAATGCCATAAGTCCGTCAAAATTCTTTTGTAATCCTTCATTATCAGTTTTTAGACCATATTTATCTCTTAATCCTGTTATTGTCATTCCCTCTGTTAAAATGTCCTGAGCATTTTTTGGTAATGAATTTAAAAACTGATCATTATTAATTACATCTCCAAGCTTCCAGTTACCTTCCAACCTCTTTTTTGTATCATTTGCAAATTGTTGAGCTTGTTTAATTTGATCCTTTAATGCACTTAATTGCTCTTTTAATTGAGCTAATGTTTTTAAATTTTCCGCTATTGTTGTTGCAACATTAACCGCATCAACAGTGGGAATACCAGCCGATAAAGCATTATTTGAAAATAATAATGCTGTTACTAAAGCTAAGACTTTTATTTTTGTTTTCATATTTTAACCACCTTATAATTATGATTTATTTATATTTTTTAATTCTTCCATTCTTTCGAGAAAAATTGGAATCCATACATCAGGATCGTCTCCGTGCTCTGATCTAATCTTTTCACATTCAATTTGTCCTTTGACTGAACCAGAAATAATCGGTAAATACTTTTTACAATTTGATAAATCAAATGAAGCCAATGTAGTTGACCCACTTTGTTTAACTAGAAATTTTCGACTTTCTTTATCTAATTTCTTTAAAATGTAAAAATCTTTTTTAGTTAAACCGATGCTTTCATAACTGTTTTTGTATTCTGCGTCGGGGTTAGGAAGCATAATTTTTGTTGACGTTTGCTCTACAATTGGTGCAAATATGTTTGAATTAATTGCATCAGCTGGAGACTGTGATACCAAGCCAAGAAACTCTCCAGTTAACCGACCTGTTTTTAATGTTCTTTTTATCATTTGTTCTGTAGTTGGATAGCTACATGGTATGTAAAATTCCTCAACTATAGATAACAATAAACGTCCTGATTTTTTCATTAACTCTTTATAATATAGAAGGGCAGAGAATAAAGGATCTGTACCTTCGTGTCCTAGTGTTTCAAGAAACGTTGTTGTATCAAATCCGATTTTGTCGAACGAATGTGGGTTAAATAAATTTTCAGGAGAATCAACAACCCAAGCGAGTTCTCCGCCCTCGCTAGATGACCATTTTCGCAAACGAATATACAAAGAAGAACCAGCAGGAATAACTTGTAATAAACGCCCAAATCTGCGATGTTGGACGGGTAATTTCATAACGGCATCTACGGCATTTTTTAGTGTCATCCTATCTTCGTCTGAAATTAAATTATTATGATCCCGTGCACAAGATGTGACCCATGCGTATAGGAATTGTAATAATCCGCTGCTTGCGTCTTCTTCTAGTTGAAAGGGATTAATTCCAGTGAAAACACCACTTTCAAATGTAAAATATTTTGCTCCATACGCTCTCATATAAAGTTCTGTGGAACGCTTATAATCGATAACGAATAACTGAGGGTTAAAACGTTGTAAAAATGCTACTATTGTAGCCTCAAGAGTAGTTTTCCCCGTTCCTGTTGCACCTAGCATTAAAAAATGCCCTGCGATAAATTCACCAATCACATTTTCTTTCATTGGGGAGTAATGTGTATTGAAATAATATAAACCCTGCGTCGGGGTTTTCAGGGGCATAATTGCAGTACCATCGCCAATCGGATTCCCGTTTTCTTTTCCATTTGAATAATTATGTAATGAAAAACCACAGATAAGATTTGTACTGGCTCTCACAGATGATAAAGGACGATATGTTGAACCAGGCATAATGCTTAAAAACGCATAAAGAGATTCAATTGATGCTCTTGACCACCTGGCACCCTTACCTCTATCAGTAAAGCTGCTTATTACCTTTGAGCCATTATCAATTGCGGATTTCGGAGTATTACCAAAAACTAAAATTGATGCCTGATAATCACCAAAAGCTATTTCACCAGAACTTAAATAAGCTTTGGCATCTTCTAATTCTTCTAATTGATAGCTTGCACTATCACCCGAAGAACTTAATTTATTTTCCTGAATTTCAATGGCTCTTATTGATTTTTGAGCAGTAGAATAAATAAATGACTGAGATAAAATAAATTCATACGGAAGCTCTAGTAAAAAATCCCACATACCGCACGATGTTCGAGCTGGATAGCCCTTTAAAAAGTATGCAGTTCCGAATTTTGAACTAGTGCTTTCCTTATTTCTAATTTCTAGATAATCATAATTGAAAAACCAATCACTATTACAAATGGATTCTAAAACTTCATTATCATTTAATGTAATAGAATCACGTTGACTATTTAATAAATAAGATAAAAATTCATTATTTTCACAAATGCTAACAGAATCATTTATATCTAATATTTTTAATACGTTTCCGTCATATCGATTAGTTAAAGTGTTTGTTAATGAAAAAATATTATTACATTGAGCTATTCCGTCATTTAGGTCACTGTACTTTAGAACAAATGTTATAAAATAACTGGTTTTGAAAAAATTTTGATTTTGAAAGCCTTCTAAATATTTATCTGTAAATTCTTGAATAAATTTACTGTCAAATTTATATGTTTGTTTTAAAGTTTGTTTTCTTTTTACAATATGTGTCCATATTGCTAAATTTCCTCCGTACTCTTTCCCTAGGCTGAGGAAAAAATCATCTAAACCAGTGAAATAACTTTTTAATTCATCATCTGATACAGACGTAAAGGGGGTACCTTCGCATTCTATAGTAAATAAAAGTTTGTCTCCACCGACCGTTATTACATATTCATTAATATTTGTTCTATAACGAGGGAGTAAATTTTCAATTGCATTACCTTTTTTTAAATTGTCTATTCGCATTGTATACTCTTCTAATCTTATCATTACTTGTTACATAAATGACGGGGTTTCCCTGCACGATTTTTAATACAATGGCTCTAAATCTCCATTTTATAAATGCTAGTGCATTAGGGTCATCTTCACAGATTAATTTGATAAATATCAAAAAAATTATCCCTATCGACGGTAGTATTGCAGATACATAACCGCCAAGCCCCATAAATAACCCGCCAAAAAAACTAGCTATAATAAATAATGCTGTGAAAATACCTAAAACCATGGGTACACCATAAACCATGGCAGGTCGATTCATCCCGTTAAACGAAGGGAATGAATCATCATATTCATCCTGTTCATCACTCATATCTATTTTTCCTAATAGTAGTTCTGTTTTCTCATTCCTAGATGTCCTGAACCCTTACCAAGATAGAAGCCTAGAAAGTTCTAGGCTAAATATTTATTTTTAACTCCAAATACTCCATGCGTAGATACCTAATGCCACTGCACCACCAGCGATAGCGCAGTACAATACCGCCATAGCTACATCGCCCCACCCTTTCCTTCCTAAGTAAGCCATTGCTATATTAAAAATAATATATCCACTAGCTACGACAGCGAGCCATTTGTAACCGCTAGCCTTAAAATCAGTAGTTGCTTGTATACCTGAATCTAACCCACCAGCTAAAACCACTTCGGGCATAAAAAGCATTGAGCATATTGTCACTAGATACAACAAAGGTTTTATCATTATTTAATGTCCTCTTTTTTAATTAAAAATTACTAGGGTAGTCTTCAAAAATATCCCACGATTTAACTTTTAGTCTTTGTGAATCATGGGGTTCGAAGTCGTTTTGAGTTGTTGAAACTGAATCTTCTTCAGTTTCATTCAAAGGTTTTATTGCGGGAACTTTATAATTTTTAGCTATTGAATTATTGATTCTATCAACATATGATGTCCCGTTATTTTCTGTTTTAAAGCCTGTAATTTCATTACCAGAATAATAACAAGATGACGCTATCCGTAATAAATCCTGTTCATTTGTACCAGGATTATTTTTTTGAGCTAACGAATAACAAGATTTAAATATTGCAGCTCCTGTTTCAATGTTTTTACATGTATTAAACATGTTATCGTTATTAATACCATATGCGCTAAAATTAGCGCTATTTATCTGCATTAGACCAACTGAAAAGCTTTTGTGATTAGATTTATTTTGTAATTCAGTAATAATTTTCAATGCTTCTGATTCAGAATTAGGCTGTTCAAATGTAAGCTTCTCTTCTTTTTTGACGTTTTTATCGTAAACAATAGCGATTGCGTAAGGATTCCGCTGACTTTCTACACTAATTAATGTATTTAACGTCTCTGGGGCAACATCGGGGGCACATTGAGCAAATAGTGCAAATAAAACTTTAGCAGATAAAGCAGGCATAATAACATAAATCCTTAATTATTTTAGAAAAGTATTGCTTTCAAAAGCTCTATTATGTATAATAGAGGGGCGTTTTTTTATAAATAAAAAAACGGTATAACCTTGTTAAACCTAAAAATTAAAATTAGTTTATTTTAGAAAAATTTACTCCTTTAGTATTCTTGAAATTTTTATTTTCATCAAATTCACCCAACAAATTTCCTTTTGAATCGTAAAGTTGATTTTTATTTTTTACAGTTGCAGATACTGTGAACTTTTTACCATCGAAAATTTCAGTAGTAAATTTATAATCAGAATCATTCGATTTTTCTATTATTAACAATAGACCACTATCGGCTTTATATTGTCCCTGGTAATTAGTTTTATCGCCACATGCTGCTAATCCAATGGTCAAGAAGAAAAAAATGACTATTTTTTTTATCATATTATTTTACTCCTTCTTTTTTTTTAAACTCTTGAGTTATTAGATCTGCTGTTTCCATATTTAAATGTTTATCAAGAACAAAGTTAAAAATCTCACTGACTTTAACAATTCTGTTACACTGATTGCTAACATTTAATGCAATTGCTTCAGCAATGGCTTTTCTTGTACCTGTAATGCGTAACGTTGTACTACTACTCGATGACATTTATCCCCCCCATTTCGTAAATAAATCGTTAAAATTATACGCACTATTAAGTATTAAGTAAATTATAAATTTGTGTATTTAAAATTAAGAACAAATTGATCCTATTTATCTTGTTCAGATCTTTATGCGATCATTCTAGTTTGAAAAAAAATTGAATAAAATTAGTAGGAAGAAGTGGAAATAAATGGTGCTGATAATAAATTGAGATCTAATTCTTGATCTTCTAATAAATTTGCGTACAATAAATGAAAATTTAATTTGAGATTTAGAATGAATTCAAGTTCTAAATCATGATTAAAGAATGTAGAAAGAAAAAAAGCCCACATAGTGAGCTTATTTTTTGAGATTGGAACGTTGGTAGCGTTCTTAATCTCGTCGCAGTTATGTAAGTTTGAGAGACCTAACTGCTAAAATTCAGATACAATTATACAGACTTTTGTTATTTTTACAAGAGTTTCATCTAGATTTTAGCGATTTTTATTATTAAAAATCTGTCATTATAACTCTCGTCTTACCTCTAATTTGCATCTACTTAAATCCTCAATAATATTGCACAATATTTGGAATCATGTGAACAGTCGGTATTGTGTTGAGAGGAGGCATTAGACGGGCAGCCATAGTGCAAACGACGAGGACAATATAGTCTACGTAAGAATTCAGGACATCTAGGAATGAGAAAACAGAACTACTTATAGATATAGAGTTCAGGTTTTGTTCGAATAAACTTATATGATTGTATTCTATCGCAGGTCAGGCGGGGCATTTTAAATTTGTGGAAACTCAATTTAAAATATAAATGCGATAGCGGGTTTTAACCGTTAAACACTAAATAAATTAATAAATTTGGCGGGGCGAACCTGGGGTGAGCGATTAGTCCTACACGTACTTGTGGGGGGAGGGGGGGGACTGCCTAGAATTTAGAATTCTTCTACTTCCATTGCTATGCCCTCCTCTCCTTTGGCGTCAGCTAAAATTTTTATATTTTGTGATATCCATTTTTAGGTAATTTTTAGCATAATTTAGTAAATATAGCAGTACCACACCTTTTATACCTATATTGTAGCCTAATGATTTATAACTCTTACTTAATGATTTTAAGTTATCGTGAGATGTCATCACTTTTTGTATTGACATCTCTATTCCGTGCTTTTTATCATAAATAAAATTAATATATTCATTTAAAAATGATGTACTAACTTCATTGGTATTTGTATATAAAATTGATTGCCAAATAAGTTGACCTATTCTTAAATTGGTCATTTCTAATAGTTTACTTATGAACTCTTTTTGAGTTTGACCTAGTGATAGTCTGAAATGTGTTATTTTTCGTCCTGTTGTTTTTACGATCCCCCCATTATTAGCTCCTTTTAGAAACGCATTTTTATCTAATTTTTCAATCTTTTTCATATTTTACTCCGCTATAATGAAATTAATTATTTTTTTAATTTCATGTTGTGATTTATTTTCGTTTACGTCAAAACATGTTCCACCGTTACTATAAATAGTCTTCAGCAGCTTTCTACTGTAAATAAAATCGTTTATAACCTTTATATTTTTATCTTTATTGGGTAAGAAATCTTTTAATAATTCCAATGCTTCAACGGCTTCTTTATCTTTTGCATGAGTTGAACAGTCATTTAATAAGTAGTATATCTTTAACTTTGGATTAAATTTTATTGCTTGTTTTAATATGTCGTAATGTTGACTCACTGTGTCTAATGCTGCTTGAGTTGCTTGTAGCGGTGCTATAACTATGTCTGACAATAATAATAATTCTCTTCCTGTTTCAGTGTCAGCTCCAGCAGAATCAACGAATATATAATCGAATTGATTTTTATATATTTTTAAATCTTCAGGATTGGCATCTAATAAACTAAAGTTGTTATTGTACGAATTATTTTCATAACGCCTAATAGACCATGTTTCTATGCTTTTTTGAGGGTCACAATCCATGACACCAACTTTTTTTGAGTTACTTTGATTGCAAATAGCTCCTACAAATTGAGATAGTAATGTTGATTTACCTACTCCACCCTTTACACTATCAAATAATATTATCATATTTTATCTCCTTAGTTTTGAAGCTAAATACTATCACTAAATAAACAAAAATACAAACAAAAAAACAAACAAAAATAATAACAATTCTATTGCTTTTTACTTTATTGTAATAAAAATATTATTATGCAATAATAGGATGCTATCTTGATGATAGCTATAATATTTCTATTTCATTTCCTTTTTAGCTTTTTGATTAATATTTAAACCGATAAATAACCCAATTTGATAAGTTGGGTTATTTAATTTTTGTTCGCAGAAATTATTTTTAGTTGATAAAAATATTGATAGTGAAATGATGTGATTTAATTATTACTTATTATATTATAAGTAATATATTTTTGTTTTTTTAAAAATTTACGTGTGATAAATCATTTTCGAGATGAAATATCTTTGTATATTTTCGTGTATTTTCAATACGGGAATGTCCAAGATATTTTTGTATTATTCGTTCATCAACATTATTATATACGAGATTCATCGCACATGAATGCCGGAAAGTGTGAGGTGTCACTTCGAACGGAAAATTCACGTTATTTTTCTCTGCAATGGACTGAACTTTTTTAATAAATCTATATGCCTGAAATCGAGTATAGTTAAATAGTAGCTGATTCTGACCTGTTTTATTAGTGACAATGTAACGTCTCAAATCGTCAATAAACAAGCTCTGTGATTCATTTTGTTTAGATATCTGAATGTGCCGAACTCCACGTGCACTTTCATAAATTGGGCTTATTCGTTTTATTCCGTTTTCATCAATCAATTCAACTTTTTTAACTAATTTACGTTTTTTTTGTGTGGGTAACGTCATTAGACATGAATCTATACCAAATATAAAATTTGAGGGTGTTACTAGAAGAGCTTCAGTAATTCTTGAACCTGTTACCCACAAAAACTTCAATAACATCAATTCATTGTAGTTTTCAACAAAACTAAAAAACTGCTTAACTTCATGCTCAAGTAAATACTGAGGTGCATCAACATCGAATTTAATCAACTGATTGCGTCTCTCTATCATTTCTAGTTGCTGTTGTTGTGTAAATTCGATATGCATCAATTTTTTAAAATCATCTAATGATAAATTAGCTAACTGATTAATCATTCTTTCTTTTTCTCTTTTTGTGTATAATGCTTCAGCATCAATGACAGTAAATTTACAGTACTTTTAGCACATATAAAAATACAAAACCAAATCATAATCTGAAATTCTGTTCTGAAACTGTTGTTCATAATAAAGTAAATAATAATTATTGAACTTATAAACTCAATCACATTAATAAACACGTCAAATTTCATTTTTATCTCACTTATAAAAATTATTACTTATTTAATTCATATTTAGTAACAGAAAAAAATTTATTATTACAAACAAGATAGATACAATTACCAATATTTTTAACTTAAATTTTATCTTTTTCATTTTTTATTACTTATAAAAATTATTACTTATATTAATATTGTTATCGCACGACCATTCATTTTGATTTTCACTGACTGTTTCATCAATTTTAACTAGTCGACAATGATTTTCGTCTCTATATGTACTCCACTCAATAGATGAAATACGATTTCGTTTTATTTGAATATTATTATCACATTTAAATTCACCATTATGGCCAGTGTATTTACAGTTGAATTTTTCTTTGAATTGCTCCCATTCTTCATAATTTAAGTTATTTACCTTTTTAATAATTTTTAGATCATCTTTACATATCATCTCAACATTATTATTTTCAGAATTAATCATCTCACATTGAATTGTTTCGTTTTGCTTATTTTTACCATTATCCATAATTATAATCGGAGCAAAAAATGGCATCACAAGCAAACTACAATATCCAAAAAATAATAAATGTTTTTTGGCTGCTTTTAACTTCTTAATTAATTTTCTCATTTTTTTGTTCTTTTTGATTTTCAAATTCATACTACCGCCCTTCGGTTGCTCAACCTCAAAACATAATGGTAGCAAGTCCCATCATGTTTTGACGTTACGATCTTAGTTGTTTTATTTTTTATTTTTTATTTATTCACAACGTTCAATCCTAAATTCTCGTGCATCACATTCATCACTATCGACGGGTACTGCGGAGGCGTACAAAAGGGGATCTTGTTTTAGCAGTTCTAGTGCTTTTTCTTCACTATCTGCTTCAATTTCAAATCGATAAACATTTTCAACGGGAATAACAAAAGTACCAATATATTTTTTCATTTCTTTTTCCTTTAGTTTTTACATTTTATTTTAACATTAATCTCAACTTTTCTGATGATGTCATTCGGTTTTACAATGCCGTAGCCCAATTCATAGAGTTTGTCATCAATATTTCTAATATCATTAAAATAACCACTACTGACTAAATATACAGCATCTTTGTTATTTTGTATTAATTCTACAATACGACCTAAAGAGCAATGGTTTTGAGCTTTAGATCGAAAAATTATCAAATCACCATTATTCAATTCCATGTTTCCTTTCCTTATTGTTTAATTTTTAAGCATCAGTGCTCGATGCCGCAAAAATCCCTAAAAAAATACTGTTTGATTAAAAAATAGTCAATTATTTAAAAATATATCGCACAATCGATACAAATATGTTTGAACGGTGCGGATTTAGTGCTATAATACTCTCATGGTTTGATAAGTCAAGTGTCTAATTAAACAAACAAAAACCCCAAAAAATGGGGGGCTAACAAAATAACTGTTCTGTGCGATTTGGAACAAAAAATGAAAGGATGAAAAAATGGATAAAAAATTACAACTTCAACTTACAGATGAAAATCAAACAAATATTTTGATGTCATTTTATTGTGAACTTCTAGAGCACGGTTTTTCATTCAAAGTTTATGATGGTGAGCTATTTCATGATGAGTGTTCATTAGACGATATATTAGATTTATATCATGACCTGGACGTAATGCACATTCATGTTCAGAAAGACGACTATAAGGGGTGCGCTTCATTTATATTCGGGAACGGTGAGGACGGCGTTTATTGTATGTATGATTATTCATGTTCATTAGAAAATTTGATACCCCGAACTTTAGCATTTATTGAACGGTTAGCAAATGAAAGATGTGAAAGGCTCGGGCTAGATTATTGAAAATAAAAAATCGCCCTTCGGGGCGGTTTTGAATAAAAGATGAAAGGATGAAAAAATGGATACTGTAACTCAACAAAACGAAAAACAAATTTTAAAATCATTTTACAATGAACTGAAAGAGCAAAATTTTTCACTATCAATTAATGAGGAAGGTGAAATCACTAAAATCACATCACTTGACATGATGTTATCAATTCCCAAATTGACCAAAGGAATGACCTTTAACGTCCGCAAAGGTAATTATAAAGCCAAAGCAGTATTCAAATTCAGAAATAGCCAACAATTAGGTGTATCTTGTCTGTATACACGTACTGATTCATTAGCAAAATACCTTACTCAAACAGATCATCTCATTGAACAGTTAGCATCTAAAATAGATAACAATCAATTCGAACTCGAAAAACAAATTCTAATTAATGAAAAAGCCAAAGCTAAAGAACAATTGATTGTCCAAGAGACGCTAGATCATTTAAGAAGAAATAGCTTTGTAATCAAAAATAAAGATGGTTCTGATTTAGACATGAAAGCTACTTTAGATCTACACGGTCAACTTTTCGACGAGAACTTAAATAAAAAATGGAAATTTACAAAAAAAACATTTTCTCTAAATGTATTTCATGTTGAACATAAACAGGGTTTTATCACATTTATGCCAACGGCTGGGTCATTTGTGATTAAAAAATATAGCCGTCCGCTAGGTGCATGTATTAATTTTATCTTCTTTTTTATGCACTCAAAAAAATTTGAATTAATGAATTAATGAATTAATGAATGAATAAGGAATTAAAAAATGAAAGTATCTGTAATTAAACGTTTTTCGGTCACATGCCCTATTTGTGGATCGTCTGCAATCGAGTATCACTACTCAAATCGCAAAATTGAAGTTGTTTGTTTTGGTCATTGTGGAAATACAATTCAAAGATGATAAAGGATTAATAAAATGAAAAGTATTACCGTTCCAGCTTTTATGTACATACAATCAGATAAAGTATTTTATAGTATAACGCTCGGTTTTACCGAGCTTAACAGATTTTTATCAATCGATAATGAATTTGATGTGTTAAAAAGGTCTCAACGTCTAATAAACGAAAAAAGGGTTAAAAAATTAGTCCAGTATCTTGAAAATGAAGATTTTATATTGCCTGCACTTACTGGGTATATCGAGGGCGATTTTATATTTGAGCCAATAGGCAAAGAAAATCTAGGCTATTTAAAATTGCCGTTAGACTGTGTGATTAAACTATTCGATGGGCAACATCGAGCTAGTGCAATTATTTCAGCGTGTAGCAAATCATTCGAATTAAAAGAAAAACTTTCACGTAGTAGCATAGCTTTAAATCTTGCTGAATACCTGAATCTTGATATGAGACAGCAATATTTTTCAGATATTAATAGTAATGCGTCTAAGCCATCAATTTCGTTGAGTTCAACATATAACAAAAATGATGCAAGAATGGTACTAGCTCACAAAGTTATTGGCGAACTGGCTCTATCAGATCGCATCGAATACGAAAAAAATGTGATCAGAAATTATAATACTAGAAATTTATATGCATTATATACATTCAAAAGCTTTTCTGATTCATTAGCCAAAGCGTTCGGTGTCAAAAAAGGAACTCTTATTACTGACGAACTCGTCAGTAAAGCCACCCTAATTTATTCAGCGTGGATGAAACTTTTAAACTGGCAATTTATTCTTGATACCGATTATTACAGAAAAAATAACATTTTGTTACATAATCTAATGATTATTACAATTGGTAGTGTTACTAAAACACTGTTAGATGATAATGACAATGACTATAACATAGTCATTGATAAAATCAAAAATAGCAGAATTGATTATTTAGAATCGTTTACATATAAAAAAATGTATGATGTTTGCGTCGATGAACAAACCGACAAAATAAAACTTGATGCATTATCAAAAATCAATTTACATGACTACATCATAAAATTAATGAGAAAAGTTTGATGATTTATTTGATTGCTGTATTTTTTGTTGTTCTATGTTGGGTTCCGTTTTTTTTGATTTGGGAATGGCTCATCAAGCTGCCACGCGGTTACAAATTCAAAAAAGGAACGCTTATTATTATGTATTTCATCTGCACGTTAATTATGATTGCAGTGATATATTTGTATATTGATACTGCTAAGCAGTATCAATCATTATTAGGATAAAACTATGGATAATATAAAAACAATTTCAGATTTAATGCGTTATTGTCACATTTCTCAAAAATTTGTTGTTGATATTCGCAACATGAAAGATGGTGATATTTTTTTTGTTGGGCGATACAAAGTTAACAATTTAAATGTTAGTGCGTATATATGTAAAATGACAGAAAAAAGATATGCGTTTAATGGAGCGTATACAAATCTCGACAAAATGTCGATTCATGTCGAACGTGATAATTTAAAAGGGATTGCTCATTTTATTTTTGGTTGTGGAGAGTTCGTTTCGTATTGTATGTATGATTATTCACGTTCATTAAAATGTTTTATAAATGAGACTTTAGCTCTGATGGAGGCGTTGGCAACTGAAATATACGAACGTAAGTATATTAGAAAGGATATAGAATAATATGATGATTTTTTGAAGCATAATTAAAAAAATACAGGTAAATATGTTCTTATTAATAATGATTATTAGTATTTATAAAATACTGAACACAAAAAAAACGGGCCTTCCTTTGGTAATATTAATTATTACATTAATCTCGGTTCAAATTTATTATGCATCGATGTACATTGGATTTATTTCTAAATCAATAAACCCTTCATACGACATTACTTTAATAATAATTTTATTATTTATCAAATAACCTACAAATATAAATGAGGGGTTAGTACTTTAATGAAAAGAAAATTTATATTAGAAGCTGTTTTTCCCGTTATTATTATCATTTTCTTATTATTTAGTGAATTTAATTTAAATATATTTGATTTACCGCCGTTTAAAGAATTTGATGATAAATTAATTAATCAATACATTACATCGAGCTGTGTTATAACGTTATTTTATTGCTCGATACTGGTTTTAATACGCTATTTAGTTCATTTTATAATTGCCGTTTTCTTATATATAAACGAAGTTGATAAGTTTAATCGGAAGGTTCTAAATATTCTAGGTAAAGAATTTGATTTTATTTGCCTACTTATGGATATTGAATATGATGGTGAACAAGGCGTCATAATAGATATTAGTGACAACGGAAATCTAATAATTAAACTGTCAAATAAAACAAAATTTAAAAGAAATTTATATTGTGATCCAAGACACAAAATGAAGTATTTCGATGAAAAAGGGAATGTCATTATGTCTTATGATTAATTCTGACTACTAGGGATGAAACATCATGCATATTGTATTTGATAACAAAATAAACGGCTGGGATATATTTGTACTTATATGTGTAACATGTTTTATAGTGCAAACCATGGGCGAACTATTTCGGGGTGAAAAATCATTATCATCTGGAATTCTAGTATTTTCAATCTATGCTATTGTCGTTGCATGTCCATTTATATCAATAAATACAGATGATGAAATAATTTCTCAAGATAATCAAAAATATGTGCTTAAGGATTGTTCTCCACAATCAAAATCAAAAACGGAGACTTCATTTTTTATAACGTGTACAAATAGTGACATACGAAATGTTGATAATGACACATATCTATATTATAGAGATGTAGTTGATGTTGAGCCAACAGACGAAATGATAATTAGAGACAACGAAAAATATATTTCGAAACTAATGATGCTGGTTTTTACGATTATTTGTCCGTTTTTTGTTTATTTTTTTGCTAATGCTTTTTTTAGACAGCTTCGTGATAGTTTTTAGTAAAATGGTGAAAAATGAGGGCTTTTATGGTTTATTTGTCTGTATTTTCGGAAGTTATTTCTTTATTTGTTCTTATTTTCTTAGTGATTAATTATTTTAAATCTAATGCGATTGGAACTGGATATAAATTAAAAAAAAGAACAATTATTATTTTGTATTCAATCTACTTTTTAGCTGTTGTTGTGCTTATATTATCGAAAATTGCATACCTATATTTTGATAAACTAGAAAATTAAAAATGTATTTGATTAATTTATTTATTTTGATAAAATGTAATACAAAGTAATACAAAGTAATACAAAGTAATACAAAGTAATACTTTATATTACCTTAATTAACTACCGAGAGAATAACATAATGAAAACATCAATAATTAAACATTTTCCGACTACGTGTACTTTTTGCGGTGGTCGAGCAATAGAATATCATTATTCGGATGGTAATATTGGCTCTATTTGTTTTGGCGATTGTTATAATGTAATAAATAGAGCAAAGAAGACGAATGAAAATATTTGCAAAATCTTTAAAGCCTTTGTTTTTTTGACGTTATTTGTTCTGCCGACAATATTAATTGCACTTTGTACTATTGTAAACGGCTATTTTGATTTTGTAAAAATGGTGGCTTTTTATTTTTATTTTCCAGTATGGATTATCGATTTTTGTTACATGATATATAAATGTTTAAAGCGGTAAGAAGGAGATATATTATGAAAACTGAAACTTTATCACTAAAGGTTGAAGCTGAATTAAAAAATGAATTTAAATTAGTCGCAGATTATTATCATAGATCACCATCTCAAATTATCAGAGAGCTAATGCGTGATTTTATTTTAGAAAATCGTCAATTAAACGAATTAACAGTTAAAACATTAAGTGACTCAGAAAATAACAAAGAGCTACATACAGTTAAAAGTACTGAAGAACTATTCAAACAGCTTGGAATTTAAATAATGCGTTTAATTCAGTATTCATCACAATTTAAAAAAGATGTCGATCTGTCAAAACGGCGTCAAAAAAAAATGGATAAATTAAAATGGATTATAGATATGTTGATTAACGACATCGAATTGCCGACATCTCTGAGAGATCATCAATTGTTAGGAAAATTCAATAAACATCGAGAGTTACATATTGAGCCAGATTGGTTATTAATATATTCATTCCCAGATTCTAATATATTACGGCTAGAACGACTTGGAACTCACTCCGATTTATTTAGTAAAGGGAAATAGATTACTTATAAGAAAAATTAAATATGAAAAACAAAAATCGATACCTATTAATTCATCAACTAAAAAAATCTCAAAAATTTTGTGTTTTTTCATTGTCAATTTGGTACAAAATTTTTCTAAAACCCTTTTTTTATATAAAAAATATGAATAAACGACATTCATTTGATAGGGTTCTCGTTCATTATCGTTACCAAAGCTTTATTTTTCATAAAATTATGCATTTAGATGCTCAAATAATCGAAATATAGAATATTTTAATAATAGAAATATAAAGTTATGAAGAAATCATTTAATAATGAACATTATGATTCAATTTATGCGAAGTGGTATGAGCATTTTGAGAAACTCGAAATGTCACGATTTTATAGAGTAAATGAATCTAAAACCGAAATTATAATTTGTGGTATATTTAAGATAACAAAAAATAAAAAATTATCCTTAAAAAGATTTTCATTTAGCTCTCAAAAGTGGACGTCTAATTTCAGCATTAGCGGTGAAACATATATTCTTCATTTTAAATTATTTCAAACATCATTAAAAAATGTATATAGTTCAATAATGCGAGTGGCATTAAACGAATTATTAAGACAAGTTAAAATAATAGACCAATATGGTTCGTCAAAAATTTCAAGTTGGCAAGTAGAAAGAATTTTCATTAATACTAATCTGAAATCAACGGAAAACAAACAGAATATAGTTAAAGCGTTTATAAAAGAGTTACATGAAAATTTTATAGATAAAGAGATCTATTCTTATACTCAAAAAATATTTCAAACTATTCCATCGATAAAACAATATTTATACATTCAACATCTTGATTTAAAATCACTACAACGAATTGAAATAGAAAATAAAAACTTACTCCCGATCATTGCATATCTATCCCCCAAATCAATAATAGATAACAATATTTTTTCAAAAAAATATTGGACGGATGGTGTGACACTAGATGGATACTATAGACATATTAATAAGCTCGACCGTTTTTTAACAGTGGATTCATCAGATCGCATATCATTTACGAGTTCGCAATGGAGATTTATTAAATCTCTACGAGTATCGTGCATTAATAATATATTTAATTATCGATGGTTAGGTGAAAATAAACTTGAAATTTTATCAAAAATAAATG
This sequence comes from Gilliamella sp. W8126, assembly GCF_016102185.1. Taxonomy (NCBI): domain Bacteria; kingdom Pseudomonadati; phylum Pseudomonadota; class Gammaproteobacteria; order Orbales; family Orbaceae; genus Gilliamella; species Gilliamella sp. W8126. Next base: position 32,717 of record NZ_JACFPE010000011.1, read on the forward strand.
ATATAAGAAATCAACCAACAAACACAATTAATGCATTCATTACGTTAGTTTCTAATATACAACTTAATAATGATGATGCTAACGAAATAAAACGATATGTTATTTTTTTTAATGCATTGTTAAAAGAATTTTTAGCAAGAAAAAAAGTTTTACAAAAAAATGCTTTTCAAGCTCTTATTAAATTCTTTATCAACGGCGATGGCGATAATGGCAATAATGGCAATGAAATTTATGTTAGTGCAACAACACTTAATGATCAAATTAATGATGTGATAGATTTTTTGTTTAGAGCATCTCCGCATTTACATAAAAACAGTACATTTAACTCTATACTGAATTTGACGAGAGAGTGGGAAAAATCTTTATATCTAGCAGAAATAAACAATAAAAAAGAAATAAAAAAATGGAAAGGTTCTTTGATTGATTTTAAATATGACAATTTTACCGTAGAAGAAATTAATGATGAAATTGAGTTAGCAAAAGAAGGCTATGAGATGCATCATTGTGTTTCATTATATGCCGATGAAGCATATAGATACAAATACAAAATATTTTCAATTAAAGATAACACTAGTAATGCAAGAGCTACACTTGGAGTAAAAAAAACTAGTATATGTTGGGTAATAGATCAAGTTCGAGGCTATTGCAATGCAACAATATCTTCTGAAGATATATTATCTGTATGTGAAGATATAATAAATAAGATAAATAATAAATGTTGATACCAGAATGTTTTATGGGCGTTTTTCATGCTGAAAATCAGGCTATATTTTTATAGTCTCAGCTGAAGCAGAGACTTAAAAACTCAAACCGTAGGTTTTCGCCCTTCGGGTCACTATCCCTACGC
>NZ_JACFPE010000012.1:0-6651 GCF_016102185.1 Gilliamella sp. W8126
CACTCGTGGCTGCAACCCTGCTTACTCAAAATCTATTCACACATGGTTACGTTTTGGGGAAATTATGAGGGGATCTCTCAGTGCTCAGCATGTTTGAGTGCTTTACTCGCCGCGGGTTGAGAAATATGTAAAACTTCAGCCGCACGCGTTAAGGAACCACAAGTCATTACAGCATAAAAGATATCGAGATGTCTTAATTTCATTCCATGTAGCCTACTGATTATTTATTTCTACGGACTATTCTAACGAATAAAGTATAAATAATCAGATATACTCGTCATAATTCAAATTTTGGTTTAGTTGTCACGAGAATTAATTCGTAAACGTGCAAGCTAAATAGATTGACTAGGGGAATATACGGGGTAAGAAAGCGGCTCGGCATACTGCCCTATAATAAATTGTTAGGAGAAGTACGCCGAGTAGTGTGTAGCTATTAGGTAAAGTATGTACCAATTTCAATAAATATTTTAATTAAGATACTGTTTGAAATATCAACAATAAAGGCACCGACCATAGGAACGACAAGGAAAGCTTTATGTGATGGTCCAAATGCTTTTGTGACTGTTTGCATATTCGCAATTGCTGTTGGTGTTGCTCCCATACCAAAGCCACAGTGACCCGCGCTGATCACGACAGCATCATAATCTTTGCCCATCATTTTGAAGGTGACAAAGCAGGCAAATAGCACCATGACAACAGTTTGTACAGCAATGATAATTAATACTGGCCCTGCCATGCTTGCCAATTGACCAAATTTTAATGACATTAACGCCATTGCCAAGAAAAGCGATAAAGCAACGCTACCTAATACATCGACGGTCGGCTCAAACACTTCGTGTTTAAATACATGAGTCAGTGTATTACGGATAATAATACCGACAAATAAACACCAGACAAAAGTAGGCAGTTGCAGAAAAGTATCTTTAAACAATGCACTGATATAGCCACCAACAACAATACAGATAATCAGCATTGAAATGGTTTCAATAACGTTATTTGCATTGATTTTTCTTTTGACGCTTGGTTGCTCAAAAGCTTCAACGATAGTGTCGCGCTCTTGCTCGGTTGTTTTAGGAATAGAGACCTTTTTCAAAAGATGACGGGCAACAGGGCCGCCAACTAAACCACCCAACACTAATCCAAGTGTTGCACAAGCCATCGCTAATTCAACGGCGCCTGTTACACCATATTTATCAGCGAGAATAGGGCCCCATGCTCCGGCATTACCATGACCACCTGTTAGAGTAATTGAACCTGCAATTAAGCCAATAAATGGACTTTCATTCATCATGACAGCCATACTCATGCCGACAGTATTTTGAATGGCGATTAGGATCGTTACTGCAATAGTTAATAGAACTAACGGCTTTCCTCCTTTAATCAGTCGAGAAAAGTCAGAACTTAGCCCGATAGAGGAAAAGAATGTGAGCATTAATAAACTTTGCAATGAAGCATCAAAAGTAAACGAATAACCTGATGTTTTATCAATAATTAACAGAACAATTGCAACAATAAAGCCACCAACGACGGCTTCTGGTATGTGGTTTTTTTGTAGGAACGGGGTAAATTTTACGACAAACATTCCTATGAGTAGCGCGATACATGCGACTAATAATGTATAACTGGCATCTAGGATCATTTTTTTACCTCTATTAGTTTACCAGAATTTTCACTATAACAATTTAACAATAGTGAAAAATGAAGTTACTTTGGTTAACTAATCTTTAACAATGAGTTTTATTAGGGTATCCATAACTTTTAGTTAATAGGGTCATAATTTTAGTGTGATCTTAATCATGAAATATTAAAAAGATTAAAATAACAACAATGGTATTTAATGATGGGTAAACCTAAATACCATGCGGGATCCGCACTATTTTCGGTGATAGCAAAAAATAAAAAAGTATAAATAATAAACAAAATTATAAGAGAAGGAGAACATGATAAGCGCAGGCCGAGCAATTTAAAGAAGTGTGATATACAACATAAAACAGCAGCATGACCTTTCTATATTTCGTTGCTTATCGAAGTGTTAATTTTCGGGTGGATTACTCTGTTTGTTGATTAATAACGGAGAAAAATATGATTGCTGTAATATTTGAGGTGCAAATACAACCCGACCAACAAACTCGCTATTTGACTTTAGCTGAGGAGTTAAGACCACTATTAAGTCATGTAGCTGGTTTTATTTCAATTGAACGTTTTCAAAGTCTAGCTACAGAAGGAAAAATGTTATCGCTATCTTGGTGGGAAAACGAATACGCAGTTCTGCAATGGAAAAATCATGTTTTACATGCGAAAGCTCAACAAGAAGGGCGAGAGTCAATATTTGATTTTTACAAAATTAGTATTGCTCATATTACTCGCGAATATTCATTTAAAAAGGACAAGGATAATGTTTGATGTTCACGTTGTTTTAGATAATCAAATAGGACAATTAGCATTACTAGGAAAAACATTAGGTAATAAAGGTATTGGATTGGAAGGGGGAGGGATATTTACGGTTGGTGATGAATGCCATGCTCATTTTCTTGTTGAACAAGGAAAGGAAGCTAAAATAGCGCTAGAGCAAGCTGGACTGTTAGTACTTGCGATCCGGACACCATTAATTCGTAAGTTAAAACAGGAAAAACCGGGGGAACTTGGCGAAATAGCACGAGTATTGGCGGAGAATAACATTAATATTTTAGTGCAATACAGTGACCATGCTAACCAACTGATATTAATAACGGACAATGATAGTATGGCTGCATCTGTTACGCTCCCTTGGGCAATAAAGTGAACTTGCGATGGCTAATTTAATACGAAAAGAGGTTACCTTTGAGTCCTCAATAGCCGCGATAGGGGCGGCTATGTCTGACATTTCACGAGTTAAAATACTCAGTGCTTTGATGGATGGGCGAGCTTGGACGGCCACTGAGCTAAGTTCTGTGGCGAATATATCAGCTTCAACGGCGAGCAGTCATTTATCTAAATTATTAGATTGCCAGCTAATCACAGTAGTAGCTCAAGGCAAGCATCGTTATTTTCGGCTAGCAGGAAAAGATATTGCTGAATTGATGGAAAGTATGATGGGGATCTCCTTAAACCATGGCGTACATGCCAAAGTTTCCACGCCAGTGCATTTACGAAAAGCACGTACTTGCTATGATCATTTAGCTGGCGAAGTTGCCGTTAAGATCTATGATTCCCTTTGTCAACAGCAATGGATCACTGAAAATGGTTCAATGATCACATTAAGTGGTATTCAATATTTTCATGAAATGGGAATTGACGTTCCTTCCAAACATTCACGTAAAATCTGTTGTGCGTGTTTAGATTGGAGTGAACGCCGTTTCCATTTAGGTGGGTACGTTGGAGCCGCATTATTTTCGCTTTATGAATCTAAAGGGTGGTTAACTCGACATCTTGGTTACCGTGAAGTTACCATCACGGAAAAAGGTTATGCTGCTTTTAAGACCCACTTTCACATTTAAGTTGTTTTTCTAATCCGCATATGATCAATTCAAGGCCGAATAAGAAGGCTGGCTCTGCACCTTGGTGATCAAATAATTCGATAGCTTGTCGTAATAATGGCGGCATACTATCAGTAGTAGGTGTTTCCCTTTCTTCTTTAGCGACTTGATGCTCTTGATCTTCCAATACGCAACCTAAAGTAAAATGCCCCACAGCGCTGAGTGCATATAATGCATTCTCTAGTGAAAAACCTTGTTGGCATAAAAAGGCTAATTGATTTTCGAGAGTTTCATACTGTTTTTCTGTAGGCCGTGTACCTAAATGTACTTTTGCTCCATCGCGATGACTTAGTAAAGCACATCTAAAACTTTTAGCGTTATTACGTAAAAAATCTTGCCAGCTTTCCCCTTCTAAAGGGCAAAAGTGAGTATGGTGCCTATCTAACATCTCAATGGCTAAGGCGTCGAGCAAAGCCCGCTTATTTTTTACATGCCAATACAATGTAGGCTGCTCTACACCTAGCTTCTGGGCGAGTTTACGGGTTGTTAAACCTTCGATTCCGACCTCATTAAGCAGCTCTAATGCGCTGTTAATCACTTTACTTTTATCTAATCTAGACATCATTAATTCCTAATTTTTGTTGACACTCTATCATTGATAGAGTTATTTTACCACTCCCTATAAGTGATAGAGAAAAGTGAAATGAATAGTTCGACAAAGATCGCATTGGTAATTACGTTACTCGATGCCATGGGGATTGGCCTTATCATGCCAGTCTTGCCAACGTTATTACGTGAATTTATTGCTTCGGAAGATATCGCTAACCACTTTGGCGTATTGCTTGCACTTTATGCGTTAATGCAGGTTATCTTTGCTCCTTGGCTTGGAAAAATGTCTGACCGATTTGGTCGGCGCCCAGTGCTGTTGTTGTCATTAATAGGCGCATCGCTGGATTACTTATTGCTGGCTTTTTCAAGTGCGCTTTGGATGCTGTATTTAGGCCGTTTGCTTTCAGGGATCACAGGAGCTACTGGGGCTGTCGCGGCATCGGTCATTGCCGATACCACCTCAGCTTCTCAACGCGTGAAGTGGTTCGGTTGGTTAGGGGCAAGTTTTGGGCTTGGTTTAATAGCGGGGCCTATTATTGGTGGTTTTGCAGGAGAGATTTCACCGCATAGTCCCTTTTTTATCGCTGCGTTGCTAAATATTGTCGCTTTCCTTGTGGTTATGTTTTGGTTCCGTGAAACCAAAAATACACGTGATAATACAGATACCGAAGTAGGGGTTGAGACGCAATCGAATTCGGTATACATCACTTTATTTAAAACGATGCCCATTTTGTTGATTATTTATTTTTCAGCGCAATTGATAGGCCAAATTCCCGCAACGGTGTGGGTGCTATTTACCGAAAATCGTTTTGGATGGAATAGCATGATGGTTGGCTTTTCATTAGCGGGTCTTGGTCTTTTACACTCAGTATTCCAAGCCTTTGTGGCAGGAAGAATAGCCACTAAATGGGGCGAAAAAACGGCAGTACTGCTCGGATTTATTGCAGATAGTAGTGCATTTGCCTTTTTAGCGTTTATATCTGAAGGTTGGTTAGTTTTCCCTGTTTTAATTTTATTGGCTGGTGGTGGGATCGCTTTACCTGCATTACAGGGAGTGATGTCTATCCAAACAAAGAGTCATCAGCAAGGTGCTTTACAGGGATTATTGGTGAGCCTTACCAATGCAACCGGTGTTATTGGCCCATTACTGTTTGCTGTTATTTATAATCATTCACTACCAATTTGGGATGGCTGGATTTGGATTATTGGTTTAGCGTTTTACTGTATTATTATCCTGCTATCGATGACCTTCATGTTAACCCCTCAAGCTCAGGGGAGTAAACAGGAGACAAGTGCTTAGTTATTTCGTCACCAAATGATGTTATTCCGCGAAATATAATGACCCTCTTGATAACCCAAGAGGGCATTTTTTACGATAAAGAAGATTTAGCTTCAAATAAAACCTATCTATTTTATTTATCTTTCAAGCTCAATAAAAAGCCGCGGTAAATAGCAATAAATTGGCCTTTTTTATCGGCAAGCTCTTTTAGGTTTTTCGCATGTATTGCGATATGCATAAACCAGCCATTGAGTAAGTTTTTAAGCACATCATCATCATAAGCTTTAAGTTGGTTCTCTTGGATCAATTTGCTGACAATGGCGTTTACCTTACCAGTAATGTATTCAAGGCTAATTTTTTCAAGTTCATTCCAACCAATGATAGGCATCACTTCTTGGATAGGGATAAGGTTTTTATTATTATCAATAATATAATCAAGATAATGTTCAAATATACTTTCTAAGGCAGACCAACCATTTGTTAAATCAGTTTTTGTTGTGATGTAGGCATCAATCATAATTAATTGCTGCTTATAACAGGCACTGAGTAATTGTTTTTTATTTTTAAAGTGATGATAAAAGGCACCTTTGGTCACCAACGCTTTTCCCGAGATCTCATCTATTGAAACAGCTTGATAGCCTTTTTCAACAAACAATATTCGTGCTGAGTTAACCAGTGATTGATAGGTACTCTTAAAATTTTCTTGTTGATGATTTTTATTTTCCATGATAGATTTAAAATAACATACCGTCAGTATGTTTATGGTATCATGATGATGTGGTCGTGACAATCTTAAGAACATTTAGGTTATTTTATGTATATTGAACAGCATTCTCGCTATCAAAATAAAGCTAATAACATCCAATTAAGATATGATGATAAGCAGTTTCATACAACGGTTATCAAAGATGTTCTATTATGGATTGAACATAATTTAGATCAGTCTTTACTGCTTGATGATGTGGCGAATAAAGCGGGTTATACCAAGTGGTATTTTCAGCGGCTGTTCAAAAAAGTAACAGGGGTCACACTGGCTAGCTATATTCGTGCTCGTCGTTTGACGAAAGCGGCTGTTGAGTTGAGGTTGACGAAAAAAACTATCCTTGAGATCGCATTAAAATATCAATTTGATTCCCAACAATCTTTTACACGTCGATTTAAGTACATTTTTAAGGTTACACCAAGTTATTATCGGCGTAATAAATTATGGGAATTGGAGGCAATGCACTGAGAGATCCCCTCATAATTTCCCCAAAGCGTAACCATGTGTGAATAAATTTTGAGCTAGTAGGGTTGCAGCCACGAGTA
>NZ_JACFPE010000018.1:0-269 GCF_016102185.1 Gilliamella sp. W8126
AAGTGTAGTGATACATTGAGCTAACTGATACTAATGAACCGAGAGTCTTAACCTTACAACTCGGAGTTGTTTTGGATACGCGAAGGTAGAGATAGATTAATAGATAATCGAACAGTTTGTTCCGGATTGAGTGATTGTTGTGGATATGAGATAATGCACAGCAATAGAGATAAGAGAAGACAGAATATGTCTGGCGGTAATAGCGCGGTGGTCCCACCTGACCCCATGCCGAACTCAGAAGTGAAACGCCGTAGTGCCGATGGTAGTGT
>NZ_JACFPE010000013.1:0-4822 GCF_016102185.1 Gilliamella sp. W8126
CACCGTATAACTATTTTGGTGATGATGATGGCGATGGTTATGATGATGTAACCGGTGAAGTTATCGCAACAGCGAGTGGTGATATTGGCGTTAAATGGGAAAATATTAATGGTATTGATGTGACCGACACAGTTAAAAACAATGCCCATAGTAAGTTTATTGAATGTGATAGTCCTTATAAATTAACCATAACCGCAAGTAATGGAGAATTAAATACCCTATATGGTGCGCCGAACAAAAGTAGTTTTATGGGCGGTAGCCATAGTTATTATATAAATCCTAAAGTCGAACCCCATGTCTGTTATGCCCAACCAAGTCCATTATTTGATGATGGTTCTCAATTATACGCAGGTAATATGGATTTGCTTGATGGGCCTGGCTGGGATTCGAGTACGATTGACTGGGATTATAGAGGTTATCCAAGTAAAGGATTTAAGATTAATGGCGCACGTAATAGTGGTAATTATGATGGTAAAAGTTCGGTTTATAAAAATAATTTTCCAAGTACAGGGTCTAATGGATTATATTTTTATTTGTTATTGGCAGGAATAAGTCCAGAAGCAGTGATTACAGCCAATGGCAGTAACATAAGTGCTGTAGAAGGTGGCAATGTCAGCTTAAGCTTAAGTACGGGAATAACTCTCTGGGATCATCGAAGCGGTGTGCTGGATGATTTTTCAACAATGTTCCCTTATCTATCCCCATTATATGGTGTCCCACAAAAAGGATTAAAGATAACCTTAAATGGTCCTCGTGCAACGTCTAATGATAAGAGTTTTAGTCCTTCGACATTTAGGCTGTATGCCGATAGTGGAAAAAGTAAAATACTTTATGAATTTAAGTTGATGCGTTGGTATATTCCTACCGATATAGTCTATCAAAATGTTATTACTGAAGAAAATGTACCGATGTATCAAGCAAAAGGTCAAGAAGAGTGTCGTCGTTTAGGTAAAGGTTATCGGTTAACCGAAATGTATGATTTGACCTATGACGTCTATTGGGAGATGAAAGCAACTTTTGGTCCTATAGTAGGCTCTGCTCTTCGTCAGTTAAGTTACCGTAAAGATGGCGAATGGGTCAGTGGAATAATTAATGAGTGGGGATGTTTATATAACAATAGTCGTTCGAGGTGTCGCAATTATCCTGATAGTGATTGGTTACATTCTAATTATTTGATTGCCACTACAGTAATTAAGGAAGTTAAATCTTGGAAAGAGAAGCGTAAAGTACCTTCATGGAATGTATTGGCGGAAGGTGGGGAGGCTGAGTCCCTCGGTAGCTTAACACCTTATTATATAGCTTGTGTTTCTCCTTAACAGCTATAAGAAGTTTAACAATTAAATTAAAATATTATCCATTGTATTGAGATTTATATGTGAGATTTTAAATAGATACTCTTAAAACATTAATCTTACAATCTTAATATAAGGGGATATTGTTATATAAAGGAGGTTTATTTTTTTACGCGTTTATAATGAGGGTAGTTTTATTGTTACAACATTATAGGCATGAATTAAAAGTAAGATTTTCACAATAAAAAAACATACAATGTTAGAACAAGATATGCAGTGTTTTAATCTTACCTTACATCATCAACAAATCAATTAATCAAGTATTTGGCAACCGGATAGCGAGCCTGCTGAAGTTGATTTAGCCTTTATTAAAAGTCTAAAAATGACATTATTAAAGATTGAACATTGTATTATTAATCCATTTTAATGAAAAGTTTTTGCGAATCAGTGGTTAAAATTTGCCATATATTTGTTTTTTCTAAATTAGCAAAAATTTTTACTCAGACCTCCATTAATAAACCAACAATTGTTAACTTTACTTTACATAACTTGACAAAATTTAACATTATAAAGTTTGATATAGTTAAATACTTTAATTATGATTTTATCAAATTTAGATATTTCTATTTAAATAAAACAAATGGATAAGCGGGTGTTTGAAGATGCTAGACGTAGTTGTTTATAGGCAAGACAGCTAAAATTACATAATTAAGCAATCAAAAGTTATCAACACCTCTTTATCAACATTTATTTATTACTAAATTTTTATCCATAAAAAACAAGTCGTTAAAGTGATTGTTTTATAAACAATATTTATAAGTATGTTGGGTATGATTTCTCAATTAATAACGCTAAGCGACCTGATAATAAAGTTGTAGGATTTGTCTAGTTAAAAGTAACCACTGATAGTCTTGCATTTAATATTTTTACTACTACCTTCTAAAAATTGATCTGCAGCACATAGAAATTAACTATGTAATTTTAAAGAATAGTAATCAAATTTTTATCAATTTTGATTGTAATTGGTTTCTACTAAATTGGAATGTTTCATCAAAAGGAGTCATGTTTTTGCGATTTTATCATCAAAGATATCCTATCTTCACTATAGCGTGTTGTACATCATTAAATTCTATAACATCGGAATTATTAAAAATAAGATCTAATAATTTTGTTAATAGTTATGACAATTACAAACCTTATTTTGCTTTTAAAACATGGCTTTTGGGGTTTATGTTGCTATTTCTTTTTTCAAATGCCGAGTGTTTAACTGTAAAAACAGTAAATGTGATTACTGGCAATGCTCCGTATTTATCGTTTGATGGTAGAAATCGAGCCTTAAATACCGAACCACTGCTTTGGCTTAGATTATCAAACGGTTTGGTTTATCAGCCATATCAAGATCGTTCAAATTACAACAATCCAATAAAGCTACCTGAGTCAGTTGCGAAAGTGAAGGATATCCAAACTATTGTACCATTTAATAATTATCCTAGTATTAGCTTAAGTAACATTATAGCCACTAATAATTATTTTAATGATATTGATGGCGATAGCGGAATTAGTTCATCTGGAACCTTAAATGTTACGTGGCGAGATGTTAATAATAATGACATCACTAATTGGGTTAAAAATAATCGGGAGGCATATTTATCAATTGTTAACGCACCCTATAAACTTACCATTTCGTCTACAAGTGGACGTTTATCAACGCGTTATGGACTTCCACAATCAAGTGATATAAGCAATTTTCAGGGGGCTAGTCATACTTATTATTTTTCCCCTGAAGCTAATGGGCGAGCCATAAAGACACGCTCTGATTCATGGGAATATCCTGTAAATCGTAATCAATGGAATAATTTTCCAACTACTGGAGGTGATGGACTTAATTATACATTAGTGCTTGATAAAATCAGCCCAGAAGAAGTGATAGCTATCAATGGTAGTACTATATATCCCGAATCAGGCAAAGGTGTAAATTTATCTTTGTGGAGAGATTCAATTAATGAAGTAGGGATAAGACTAAATGGACCTAAAATAATTGGTGGAGGAAGGTCAACAAAAAAAGGTGTGGCGATAATTGGTTCGGGTAAAGTGGATAAGAAATTTGGTATTTCAAGTTTTGTACTTTATGCTGATAAAGAACGTAAAACAGTTCTGTATAAATTTAGAATAGGTACTTGGTTTATTAATACAAATCGTTTTGAAACCAAAAAAACTCATAATCCTACACCTCCTAAGTATTGTAATTATGAAGGCTATAACTTGCCATCGCCTAGACTATTTAGTAATTTTTATTTAAATCGACCAACGACATCACAAACATTTAGAGAATTAGGTCGACTATATTCTGAATGGGGACAACATGTTGGTAGTTGGCAAATTACGGATCGAGTGATGACTTCTGGTGGTGAGGTTATTCAAGAGGGCGTTATACGAGGTAGTTTTTCAGGCGAAAGATTACGTATGATTTGTGCTACAAGGTGATCACAGAACAATTAAGCGAGTAATTGCCAAATAAGGTTTGTTAACTATATTTTGCTCAAGTTTCCACCTGAACTTTATTTCTCAATCAATAATCTTATTAGCGACTAAATGGTTAATTTTCAGAATTAGCATCGATTTGTGCTGTATTAACAGCCTAAAAAAGTATTTTTTATAGTTTAATATTAACTTATTAATTAACTATGATAAAAATTTTTTTCGCGACAGTAACTAAAATTAACAATATTTTAGTATTTATAAAAGTCAGCTAAAAATTTTTTCAAATTTGTAACATAAAATCAAAGCGTTTTAGTTCAACTTTTCTTTACATTATTTGACAAAATTTAATATTATAAAATTTGATATGGTTAATGATATTATTTACACTTTTCTTATAAAATTGATTTTTCGCAATAAAAACACAATACTTTTACAAAGGATTGATATATGTTATCAAGTAGTTGTTTAGTAACTAACCATAAATTGGGATTATTTAACCGATTAATTGCTGCAATGTTAGCAATATATTTGCCTCAGCATCAACATTCATTTTTTTCTTTTAAAGATTTATTTACTGTTAACCTCTTGTTTTTTAGAGTCAATTTTATAAACCCTTTTTTTTGTTTAAAACCGATGCTAATAAATGTATTGGTTATAAATAGTTTATTAACCCTTTCAATTAATTCGACATATGCATTAAATACCAGTACGGTTAATGTAATTAATGGTAGTGCTCCTTATCTTACCAATGATGGAGGTATGACAAAAGCAGATAGTACGGAAAGTTTGTTGGGTATAACTTTATCCGATGGAACAGTCATCAATGCTTCAAATGATGAATCCAGTCTAGTAACTCCAATCGAGTTACCGAGTCAAGACGATACTTATGCGAGTATCCAAACTATCGTTCCGTTACCGGCAGCAGGTAATAGTAGTTATCCTAGAGTAAATATTATTGATTTACTGAAAGCACCGTATAACTATTTTGGTGATGATGATGGCGATGGTTATGATGATGTAACCGGTGAAGTTATCGCAACAGCGAGTGG
>NZ_JACFPE010000014.1:0-1402 GCF_016102185.1 Gilliamella sp. W8126
TTTTTGATATAATAACTACAAGTTGAATGATTAACGTTCAATGAGTTTAAACCTTACATTAGGGTTTATGAATTTAAATATCTCTTAATAGAGGAGTATTTCGTAAATGTTAAAATCTCAGCAACAACTTGAAAAAATATGTGATTCAATTTTTAATCATAAAAATTTTAACAATAAGTGGATCAAAAAAAACAGTGATGATTACAATAAATCAATTTGGTTTGAAACAAAATTAAAAGGTGTTCCCGCACATGTTATCGTCCACATAAATATCAGAGATAAAAATAAAGCTGTTGCCTATTTTAGTGTCGGTGAATATCGGATAGATCATAATTTCTGTTTTAGAAAGGAAATTACCTTTTCTATTTGGAAAAAAAATAGTTTTGAAAATGATTTTTTTAAACGACTAGGTTTAAGTGAGTTAGAAGCTCATATTGAAAATATAGTGTCACATCGAAAAGAAATCAAGAAAGAAAACGATATTTTGTATCACAAAATAGAAGCATTTAAACGAGGGTTGCCATTTAAAACAGATTTAAATGATCATAGGTTGTCGTACTACGACGAAAATAAAAAAGGTGATTCAATTTCGGTTGAAATACTTCGAGTTTATTCTGATAGCCCTACGTTAACAATATCAGCAGATAGTGATCTTTTAATACAGCTATCATCTATTATTGGTCAAATTATAAATAAATAAATAAAAATACTTTCAACCAAACAATTATGATTGTTTGGTTGATTTAGCTTTTATATTTATAATTATTAGTATGTGAGGTTAATAATGTTATTTATTATGCAAGCTAACAAAATTTTTAATAATTTATTGCATTTAGCGGGACTTGTTGAAACTCTAGATGTAGTAGTGGAATTGATGAAAAAATCAGGATATGAGGTTTCAATCAGTCAAATAAGAGATTGGCGACGTAGCAAAAATAGCAAAAATTATCGTGCTGTGCCAGATTATGCCCTGGAAGTCTTATTTAACTATTTATTCGATTTGAAAAAAAGTAATGTTAAAAATGTTTTGTAATATTTCCAAACAAAAACAAAAACAAAAATACAAACAAAAATTATTGCTATTAGTGAAAGTTTTATTGTGGTCGGTACATTTTGAGTGTTGATAAATTGTGAAAGAGAAACGGTAGGGGGTGGGTAACTTGTGTTAAACTTGTGGAGCAAGTTTTACAAGGCAACGCCGTCAAGTTATCCATGCTCTATTCACATTTTATCAATACGTCTCGTCAAAATGGGCTAGACCGTCCACATTAAAACTTAAACAAAAAACATTATGGGCGTTTTTCATGCTGAAAATCGGGCTATATTTTTATAGTCTCAGCTGAAGCAGAGACTTAAAAACTCAAACCGTAGGTTTTCGCCCTTCGGGTCACTATCCCTACGC
>NZ_JACFPE010000015.1:0-1363 GCF_016102185.1 Gilliamella sp. W8126
CAATCTATATTAAAAAAGCAACTGTGATTGAAGATAAACAATAGGTTGTTCTAAAATTAATCAACACTTCAAGTAAACCACCTTAATGATTTAAGGTGGTTTTTTATTAAATAATAGGATTATTTTTTTAATTTATTACAAGCTTCTACAAATCCCTGATCACAAGACTGTTTAAAATACTTTTTAGCTAAAGATTTATTCTGCTTAATCCCATCACCTTCATCATACTTAAGCGCTAAATTATATTGGGCTGTGGAATTATCTTGCTCCGCTGCTTTTGTATACCAATATATCGCCTTTTGTTTATCTTGCTTTATGCCTTCACCGTCATCATACATACTAGCTAAATTATTTTGGGCGCCTGAATGACCTTGTTCTGCTGATTTTTCATACCAAAATGCAGCTTTAAGTTTATTTGGCTCTATACCTTCATCTTCATCATACATAAGCGCTAAATTAAATTGTGCGTTGGCCTCTCCTTGCTCTGCTGCTTTTGTATACCAATATGTAGCTTTTTGTTTATCTTGTGCTATACCATCACCTTCATCATATAAAACGCCTAAATTATACTGTGCATCTACATTACCTTGTTCCGCTGATTTTTCATACCAAAATGCAGCTTTAAGTTTATTTGGCTCTATACCATCATCTTCATCATACATAAGCGCTAAATTATATTGTGCGTTGGCCTCTCCTTGCTCCGCTGCTTTTGTATACCAATATAATGCCTTTTGTTTATCTTGTTCCATGCCATCACCTTCATCATACATAAGCGCTAAATTATTTTGTGCGTTGGCCTCTCCTTGCTCCGCTGCTTTTGTATACCAATATAATGCCTTTTGTTTATCTTGCTCTATGCCGTCTCCTTTATCATACATAAGCGCTAAATTATATTGTGCGTTGGCCTCTCCTTGCTCCGCTGCTTTTGTATACCAATATGCAGCTTTAACTTTATCTTGCTCTATTCCTTCACCGTCATCATACATAAAAGCTAAATTATATTGTGCGCTGGAATGACCTTGTTCTGCTTCTTGTTTACATTCAATAAAGGCCTTTTCATAATTTTTTTGTTCATAATCTGTTTTACACTGACTAGCATAACTTGAAAAAGAACACAAAATTAATAATCCAACAGGTATAAATTTTTTCATTGTATTTCCTATATATGTTAAAGCAGACATTGATACTTTTTATTTATTTAGATAAAAGTATGTATCGAAAATAATCGTTATTATTGATTTCCTTAATTACCGATAACCAGACCAATATGGTTATGCTGTTTTTGGTAAAGTCATTAAAGGAATGGATGTCGTTGATAAAATTGTTAATGTCGCTACAAAACGCATGGGACCACATCAAAATG
>NZ_JACFPE010000016.1:0-1145 GCF_016102185.1 Gilliamella sp. W8126
ATAAAAAATAAAAGGCACTAAATCTTATAATTAGGTTTAGTGCCTTTTAATTTTTCTATTAACAACATCATTTTTTTTATGTTAAAATTTGTACTCTTATAATATAAATAAAACAAATGGATGTTATGAAAAGTTTAAAGTATTCTTTTATATTAGCTTGCAGTATAACACTTTGTAGCTGCTTTAATGGTCCAACTTCACAAGTTCGTTTAATTGATAATCCTACTGCCAATGAAATTAAGTTAGTTATTGATGGTAAAGATATTGTCATTCCCGCTAACTCAAACATTAAGTATACTTTTGAATATGGTAAACATAATTTAGCTTATAATAATGAGTCGATTGAGTTTTTTGTAAAACCTGTAAAATTCAATGGTCGAGGCTTTATTAATCCAACCCAAAGCAATTATATGTTACACACTTTTATCTATGCAACTGACAACACCAGTGATGAAACATACGACAAATTATATGAGAAATCGCTTAATAAAGTTGAAGTGATCTTAGATGGTGAGCAAGTAGAGGTTGAGCTTCCTGTAAAAGTGGTTAATAATTTCTTTATTGAAGATCGAGATAATAGATGGGATTACTCTATTGATGAAAATATTCCCGACGAAATTACTGAAAATATTAATAAAAATCAATCTTATCAATCTCGTAAAATTAAAATGTATCGTGAAAATGAATATTTGAAGTTTTTAAAAGAAGATGGTATAGAAGATGAAATTAGTTTTCCTAATAAACCTAAAAAATTGTCTGAAATTAATCAGTATGTATTTCCGAAACTTGATTTAGAAAGCATAACATGTGATGAAGGTAAAAAATATTTACAGGACACATTAGATAAATGGCAACAACTTTTCACTTTAACGGGTAGTGACGTTGCAAGTAAGTATGAAGGATTTGGGGGATATGATGGTATGCATGCCTTACTTGGTTCTAAAAAACTTTGTCCTAACGAAAAAGATCCTGAACAAACTTATTCCAAAGCTATTAGGCCGTTAGACGACGCTTTAACTAAAGGACGTGATATATACTTTTTTGTAATCAAATAAATCTGAAAATCTTTTAAAGATCAAATTATAAAAAATAAAAGGCACTAAATCTTATAATTAGGTTTAGTGCCTTTTAATTTTTCTATTAAC
>NZ_JACFPE010000017.1:0-676 GCF_016102185.1 Gilliamella sp. W8126
GTTGTAATAGTTAAAGTTAACGGCATGGAAATACCACTACCACAACCAATTATTTTTTCATTATTTTCGATTTTTATTCCTTTATTATCAAACCAGCTATAATTTGTTTCTTCTACGGTGAACGGAGTATTATTGCGAATGCCATCACCATCGGTATCATCATAATTAGCCATCACATCTAAATCATTCATTGCATAATCTTTAATAATAAAGTCTTTAATTGTTAAATTACCATCAAACTGATTGATTTGTGTGTCACTTAGGTTATTGGTATTTGAACTATATAAAACACCATTAACAGTAAAACCATGTTTTTTCGATGCACCTTCAATATCGACAACTTTCGGTTTATTACCAATAATGACATTTATACTATGTGCTGTAAGTGCTAGGCTTTTTTGACTGACGCCTAAAAAGCATAAAATAAATAAAATATAAATAAACGGTTTAACCAGAGATAAACAAACGGATAATAATGAAGAATTTGTTAAAGCAAAAATACAACACATTGTATTTGCTATCAAATCTCCACCAGGTGAAAGCTGAACTAAACAGCGTTTTGTTTTTTTTGTTCTTTGACTAAATTGATATGGACTAAGACTAGATATTAACTTGGATTTTCTGTGAAAATATAAATTATCGTGAAAAAGTAAACTTGGATTGAGGTAATTAGCTG
>NZ_JACFPE010000001.1:0-866838 GCF_016102185.1 Gilliamella sp. W8126
TTGAGCGCACTATTCATAAAGATGCCGGTAAAGACTCAAAAGATGGTAAAATGGGCAATGACTTTAGTAAAGGCGTTGACTCAGCCGTAGCAATTATTACCAGCATTATCACTGGCGATATTGCTGGTGGCCTTGCTGGCGCCAGTGCACCATGGTTAGCTGAGCAGATAAAACTGCACACTGGGCACCTAGACAAGGATGGTGAATGGGTCACTGATAACCTTGCCGGTAACTTAATCTCTCATGCAATACTTGGCGCGGTAGTAGCTGAACTGCAAGGTAATTCGGGGTTAGCCGGTGGTGCTGGAGCGGTAGCTGGTGAACTAGCAAATAAAGCAATTATTGGTATACTTTACGGTGATAAAAAAATAAGTGAGTTAAGCGAAGAGGAAAAGCAAACCGTTAGTGCTTTATCTCAATTAGCGACGGGTCTTGCTGCTGCCACTACAGGAGGTAATTTTGGTGATGCTAGCGCGGCTATTAGTAGCAGTAAAAATGCGGTTGAGAATAACTTTATGGCTAATCAAGTTATGGATGAATTTGATCGTGATTATAGAGATGGTTTATTGCTATTTAATGGTGATGAAAAAGCAGCAACAAATTATGTTAATGAAATGATTCGAGATAGAGCAATTGCAAGCGGTGTTGCAACTGGTGTAATTGTAGGAGGTGTTGTTCTTCCTGATACTGCAATAATTGGTGGTTCACTGAGTGGCGCCATTAATGCAGGAATGCAATATACATTAAATCCAGATGGAAGTATTAATTGGACTGATGTCGGAATTGCATCAGGAGTTGGAGCTGTTACTGGTGGCGCAGGGACAGGTTTTTGGGGGACAGTTGGTTGGAATGCTGCAGGCGGTGCAACGTCAAGTTATTTAAAAGATGAAAACCCTATCATTGGGGCGTTAATAGGAGCAGGTTCATCATCTATCGGATATGGAGCAGGAAAATTAGTAGAAAAACCATTACAATCGTGGTTTAATCCAGTTGCTAATAAATATATTCATGAAACAAACAGAGGATTTTTGGGGATTACAGGTCATTTTACTGAAAGTTCTATTCCTGCTATTGGTGGTAGTGCAGTTGATTCTTCGATTGGCAAATCAGTTGAAGATAGACTTAACCACTATATAGAGAAGAAAAAAAATGAAAAAAAATAGGAAATATTTGGCCTTGTTGTATTCATGTGTCGCCATGCCAATTATTGTATTTTTATCTTACATCATAATTATTTTTTTATTTTCAATATTTACTTATGTAATGTATAGAGATTTTATATTTGAAGTAAAAGATATTTATGTAGCTTGTAAATTAGCTCCTTTTGGTGTTCCTATTGGTATAGCTATGTGGTATTTAGAATGCCGCCGATTAGGGATTAAGATCTTTGGTAAATAATTTAATTCCCAGCCTAAAAACTGGGATTTTTTACATCTAGTATTTACTTCTTAAGTTCACCAGCGCACCATGGCTGGCAGAGCAGATAAAGATACAAGCCGGTGATAACGAAACAGCGAGGTTAGTTGCCCATGCAATACTTGGTACGGTAATAGCTGAGCTACAAGGCAACTCAGCATTATCTGGTGGAGCAGGTGGAGTGGTTGGTGAAGTTGCGGCAGATATCATCCGCAAACAACTGTATGGCAAAGAAGTCAAAGATTTAACCGAAGAGGAAAAAGAAACCATCAGTGCACTATCTCAGCTAGCTACTGGGGTGGTAATATTAGCGATGCTAGCACAGCAATTAGTAGCAGTAAAAATGCGGTTGAGAATAACTCGACGGGACTATGGCATGGTGGTGATATTATCGGTTTACCACCAGAAACAGGAGCGAATTATGATTCAATAGTTCATGCTTCAGCAGCAGGTTATTTAACTCTCGAGGAAACTTTTCAGATCATAGATGATATGAACTCGGGTAAATACATGTATGATCCTTTAAGAGAGGATTTAAAACGATTTCCAGAAGATCTTGCTATTTTGGTAACGCCGTATGGAGATTATATTGCCTTTAGGGATGCTGATAGTTGGGGGGACTATGCAATAGCAATTGCCGGAGTGTTACCTTTTGTAAAATATATCAAGGTAGCAGGAAAAGTTGTTAAGGTTGAAACTATAGCAGCACAAGCTTTAGTAAAAGAAGCTGAGGCAGCATACAAGGCAGGTAATGTAGCAGAAGGCAATCGATTAATGAATCAGGTTGCTAGTCAATCTACACAAGTTGAAACAACCGTAATTAGACAAGCCCATAGTTCAAATGCTGGAAAAGGCACGACGGGAACGACATCTAATGGATATATAGTCTCAAATGGTGCGGATACAGTAATAGCTAAAACTGATTTAGATCATCCGATCGTTCAGTCCCGTATTAATGTCCAAAAAGCTGGTTGGGATCACGTTGTTGATAGACATTTCTCTGATAAAAACGCTAGTCAGTTTACAATTAGTCAATCTGAACTGAAGACAATCCTTCAAAGTAATGAAGTTTCTAAAGTACCTATTAGTAGAGTAATTGATAGTGCTGATGGACCTCGTTATGAACGAGTTATTACATTTGATAAGCATATAGGCGTGGATAAATTTAGTAAAAGTCCAACAAATACTATGACTATTTTGACCGATGCAAAAGGTAATTTGATAACAACAACACCAGGTAGAATTAAATGAAATTAATAGGGTCTAGAACTGAAAGCTTAATACGAGAACGGTTAGAAAAATTTGAGCAAATTATTTTAAATAATGAGGTGATATATAACCTTTTGGTCAGTCATTTTGATGAAATTAAACACAGTTATTGTTTAAATCAGATTATAGAGCAAGCTGAGGATATATATACTTTATTAGTTAATGGAAAGTATGTTATCGAGTTTGAATTATCCCGATTAGATCATTCTATTAGTGATGTACAAGTAGAATCATTAAACGAATACGCTAAAAAAGTTAAAGATAAATCGTCTAAATTGACTCTGGCTATCGCTATGGATCTATCTAATAAATAGAATGGCAAGATCCCCACGCAGTGGGGATCTGACTTATTATCTTTTAGAGCCGCATAGTAAATTCAATAATTAACTTGTTCTGCTCAATCTTAATGGTGACAGGTAATCCGGGATAAAACCCAAGTTGCTCCAGCCAGCGGCCTTTAATGGTCAGCTGCGGTCTGGGGTTGGATTGCCGGCCATTGAGGCTGTAACTGACCGTTATGCAGTGCTTCAGCGGTTGTTTTACCGTTCGGGTTTGGGTAATGGTGTTTTTTAGCGTAGAATGTTTCTTAGCCGTTAGCTCTTTTACACATAATTCTCGCAAACTTTGACTAGTTCATTCATATCCTAATATCAATAAGACGGTATATACTTCTCAATTATTTTTACCAATAAACCTCAATAAACTAAATCAAAATTAACGGAAGGAGATAAGTTTTAGCTCAAGCTCTATTGGATCCGAAACAAAAGTAGTAGGAAGTAATTCCATTCAAGCAAATACAACAGTGAAACTGACTTAAACCAGCTACAGCAATTGGAGCAGTTGATCCATTAAAGTTACTGTATCAAATGGGGTTGTTCCTTCTAAGATAGCCCCTTAATTACAAGCCTATGCTGAAATTAGGGGGATTAGGTTTAAGACTTCATGTGGAAATAGATTAGGTCGTTGTGCAGAGTTTAGAGCTGCTAATGAGTTGTTATTAAATAATCCTAATCTTATTCATTACTGATTTTTATAAAAAGGAAAAGGTAATCAAATAAGTAATATAAATAAAACATTAAAAGATATTATAAATTGATATATATCAACTTTATTCATGGATCTTCCAGTATTTTGTTGTTAACATGGTTTCATATCTTTTTTATGTGATGTTGTCTCGTAGTCAATATGATGAATTTAATGATAAAAAAATATTTATTTGCTTGGGGGGCTATTATCATACCCTCGTTTGTTGCGTTAGCTGAACCATCACCAACGCAACAACTGAGTGACCAACAACTTATCCAGAAAAGAAAAAGTGATAAAGTTCATCAATACCTTCATTGCCTGACATCTATCTATTACCTACTACTTATGAAACGAGAGATATTCATTTCTCATCGGTTTTTTCTATTTGAGTATTAATCAGATGCAATTATTAGAATGAGATAAATTACCTTAGTTTATTCCTATCAATAAACAGTCTCGTCAAGCTGAGCACTGTTGTTTAACTGCATAGGGTTTCAATTTATTAATGACTAAAATGCATGACCGATTGATTAGCTAAGGAGATATCAATACTGAAGTAGTAGCAACAGAGCAAAAGTTAGCATCAACAAAACTAAAACTATTATTTATGTAAACATAAGAACCAGAAGCATATAAAAGTGAAAATAGTAGTAGATCTAGTGCAACTATAGTTTGCGATATAGATGATATTGCTACAACTATTGCTCGCAGTAAAAATGAGAGTGAAAAATAGCTATAAAGATATTAGGAACTATGATGAATATAGAAATATCAGTAGGTTATGGTGATAAACCTGTTTCTAGTTATAATTTGGATTAAAAAGGCAATAGATATTTAACCTAATAAGAGTTAATCAAAATGTTAAAAGCGTAGCTACAGGAGAAGGAATATCAGATGGTTATGTTTATATGTGGAGTAAGGAGTTTTACTCACGGTAAAAGATAATTTGTGTCACAGTAATTTGCACTGTTAGGTAGTGGGTGGATATGTACATTCATTACAATTCAATAAAAAGATCTTTTACCAGCATAATTAGTTGGTAACAAAAGAGATTCACAGTTAGGAACTGGAAAAAGAAATATAGCTGAATAAAACTAGCCTCGTAGTATAGCGCTACACTCGAAAGCATTATTTCTACTTTTGTTGGAAATAGTGTACAAGATAATATTGAGAAAATAATCATGAAAAAAAATAAGAAATATTTAGTATTATTAAATTATTTAATCTTTTTACCTTTCATGGGATTTTTATTAATTATTATAATGCGCTTGTTCATCTCATTAATATTGTTGATTAAATATGATATAGCTTTTGAATTCGGTATTCATGATATATGTTTAGCTGGTAAAGCAGCTTGTATTTGGTTTCCTTTAGCATTAGGTGTTTGGTGTTATGAATGCTTCCATTACGGAATTAAAATTTTTGGCAAATAATATTATCCCAGTTTAACAACTGGGATTTTTTTATTATAACGAGTAATTAATACTATAACTTTTATCCCAATCATGATAATTAGCTGTGTAACATGGATGATGTATTTAACTTAATCTTGGTAAGTCTATTAAAATTAGGTTAATTTATTTTTTAAGTAGGCTTGGTTTTAGTTTGTTTTGGCGTAATATAAGAATTAAATTTTATTTAATTAATGGCAATAGCTAGCAAATTTGTTTTATTTAAAGAATAATCTGATTTTGCTTTTTGTTGGCATTGATAGTTTACCGATAAATGATTAAATAACAAAAGGGGTTAATGATGAAATTAATAGTTGATAATATGAGTTGCCAACATTGTGTTAAAACCATTACTAAAGCAATTAATGATATTGATCCTAAAGCGAAAGTTACCGTTGATTTAGCTAAGCATGAAGTTGATATTGACGGAGGTACTATCTCGCAAGAAGCGGCAATTGCGGCAATTAATGAAGCGGGATTTGAGTTTGTCGGTATTGCTTATTAACAGTATTTAGAGTTATTAAATTTTAGATGATTATAATCATCGCCTAAACCTTAGAGAGTATTTTTATCAAATCATCTATTAACAGTTTTTGTATACTTCATCGACTTGGATTGTTGATGAAGTATATCTGTGTGTCAATTTAATATATCCTTCACCTAAAAAACATTTGCTCGCTTTTCGTATTTATAAAAAGTGAATTCAGGTTGATATTTATAGCTTATAAAAAAACTATTACCAAACATTTTAGTATTAAGTGGCTCATCAAAATTTAGTTAGTTCACAGTTATATTTAAGCAACAATTAATCAAAATCTTTATCAAGTTCATTTTCGTTAATACAAAAATTTATTTCTTTTTGAGAACATTGACGGGAAACTTTAGAATCTTTGCCCTCAACATTTCTAAAAGATTGGTATTCTTTATAAATACAGGCTGAATTTGTTAAAGTATAATTGCCATTTTTAGGTATAAACCGATAGGTTTCATTTAAAATAACTGCAGAATAGTTATTTATTTCGCAAATTTTTTTCCTTTTTGCTATTTTTTTGCTGGGGTCAAAATCGATATAACGACCATCTAAGTTGAGATAAATAAACTCTTTTTTCTTCTCATCATAAGAATAGTACCGATAAATGATAGGTCCATCTTCCATATCATCAACGGCTCTGGCTATATAAAAATCATTATAATTACCATCAAAATTGTAGTCTATTTCTATGCCATTGTGATCAAAAAAATCTGGTGCAAAACGATAGCTATCATCTATATGGTTAACCGCACCTACTGAATATTCTCCTAAAAAGTCAAATCCTTGCAAATTATCTATAGTCTGAAATAATTGGTCATTTTTTTTACTATAAATATTTAAACCTGTTGGTTTCAATCCTTGACCTTTTTTATAGGAAAGTATCAATTTAAAATAAAAATCATCTGTCGATCTTTTTTGTAATAACTCTATATTGTTAATTTCTTCATTCTTAATAGGAAAAGAGAGATAATCATAATCATGAAAATCTAAATCGACATCATATTTATCAATATTTGCTTTAAAATAGTCAGATTCAATTCCTGATATTAACCAGTCGATTCCTTGTAAATTAGTTATAGTTTGAAGTAATTGACCACTTTTCTTACTATAAATATTTATACCAGTTGGTTTCAATCCTTGACCTTTTTTATAGGAAAGTATCATTTTAAAATAAAAATCATCTGTCGATCTTTTTTGTAATAACTCTATATTGTTAATTTCTTCATTCTCAATAAGAATATCGAGATCACCGCCATCTTTAAAATTTAATTCAACATCATATTTATCAATGTTCGCCTTAAGAACATCTAAGTCAATTGCTAAAACTAAACAAGGGAAAAACAAAACAACTGAGATAAGATATTTTATACAAATCATATTATAACCAACTAATTCCATTTAATGTTTTTAATATTATTTTTTTAATCCTATTTATATCTTAAATTAATTCATATCAAAAATTAATTTAAAATGATTTAAAAATATATTATTTCTTATCAAATATAACTTATTGAGCAATTTTTCTAACCATATTTTTAATTACTATTTTGGATAACCATTTGTAGAAAAATAAATATTTAATTATTCAATGTAAAAATTTGCAGTTACCACCATTGATAAAAATGGTGAGTAGGTCCAATTCCCTTACCAATTTTTAAACTATCTGCATGCTCAATAGCCCCTTGTAGGTAGTTTTTAGCATGTTTTATTGCATCTTCTAAATGATGTTTCGGTAATAAGGCTGCAATTGCCGCAGAGAGGGTACAACCTGTACCATGGGTATTTCTCGTTGCGATCCTTGGTGATGTCATTCTGATGATGTTGTTGCGAGTGATTAAATAATCAGGGCTTTCTTGACTTGGCAAATGTCCGCCTTTCATTAATACTGCCTGACAACCTAATTTAAGTAATTCATACCCCTGTTGTTGCATTTGCTCTTCGTTTTTTGCCTCACTACAATCAAGTAATGCAGCAGCTTCAGGTAGATTTGGGGTAATAATTGTGGCTAATGGTAATAATAGATCTCGAATAGCAGAAATGGCATCAGCTTTTAACAATGGATGTCCGCCTTTAGCAATCATTACGGTATCAAGCACAATATTGGCAATAGGGTTATCGTTTAATAGTTGAGCAACCGAAGTAACAATCTCTTTATTCATTAGCATGCCAATTTTCACACTATCAATGTAGATATCTTGATACAGCGTATTAAACTGTGCTTCAATAAATTGAGAGGGAATGGCATGTACACCATTAACGCCTTGCGTACTTTGTGCGGTTAATGCGGTGATCACTGACATACCATAAGCACCAAGTGCTGAAAATGCTTTTAAGTCAGCTTGAATACCTGCGCCACCACTAGGGTCACTGCCCGCTATTGTTAATGCAACTGTTGTCATGATTTGGTTTCCTATTTTGCTTGTTTTATTTTACTGATTAGGTCTGATGTAGCTTTGGCAAGATTAGCTTGTCCACATATTGCCGACACAACGGCAATACCTTCAATGCCAGTTTGGATTACTTCGGTTAAATTATTCACGCCGATACCACCGATCGCTACGGCAGGGCATTGTTTCGCTTTAACCAGTTCTTTCAATTGAGCAATGCCAGTCGCAGCTGCGGCATCCTTTTTGGTTGCAGTTGGATAGATAGGCCCTATGCCAAGATAATCAACTAAATGCCAAGGAACATTCTCTAGTTGTGATCGATTTGAAACTGAAAGTCCTAACCATTTGTCTGTGCCAATTAAACGTCGAGTAACTTCAACCGGGAGATCGCTTTGTCCTATATGAACGCCATCGGCATCAATGGCTAAAGCAATATCAACATGGTCATTGATAAATAGTGGAACTTGGGTACGACTTAACACTTCTTTGAGCGCTTGTGCGGCGTCATACCAATTTTTACCAGAGTATTCTTGTTCTGAACGTAGTTGCACGGCGGTAACACCATTCTCAACGGCAATTTTGGTAGTAGTGACCATGCCATCTATACCGTCACATAATAACGGATCGAGGACTAAATAGAGAGTTAAATCAAGTTGCTTTTTCATCAAACATCCTTATTTTTAGTTTTGATTGAATCGTGAAAGATGATCAATAACAGCAATGGCGAAACTACCTAACCCTTGCTGTTTATTAGCAAGCTGTCCTGCTTTTTTCATCATAAAACAGGCTGTTGCAGTAGCGGTTAAACGATTACTAGTGGTTGCAATAAATGCTGCTACCATCGCAGATAACGAACAGCCTGTGCCGGTTACTTTAGTTAAAGCGATATCGCCACCGACAATACTATAAATTTGTTCACCATCTGTGATATAATCTATCTCACCTGTTATTGCGACAATGGTTTGATATTTTTGTGCTAATAGTATTGCTGCATTTAATGCAGAATCGGTAGAATCAAGTCCATCAGGCCCTTTCGATGATGATTGTTGACCACTCAATGCGAGAATTTCAGAGGCATTTCCTCGAATAACACTTGGTCTAAAGGTTAACAGTTGTTTGGCAACTTCAGTACGGTATTTAAGTGCCGCACCAACCGCTACAGGATCCAGTACCCACGGTGTCTGCGTCTGTTCAGCTTTTGCTGCAGCTAACAACATACTATTTGCGCTGTGCTCATCAATGGTACCAATATTAATTAATAAGCTACTGGCAATAGTTACAAAGTCCTCAACTTCTTGTTTCGCAACGACCATTGCTGGTGAAGCACCAATGGCTAATAAGACATTGGCGGTAAAATTCTGTACAACATCATTGGTAATGCAATGGACTAACGGTCGTTGTTGTTTAACTTGCTCAATAAAGGGAATGGCATCATTGTTTTGGAATAACTGAATGGTAGACATATTCTTTCCTTATTTATTATTGATATTAAGGGAAGAATGTGTCAAAACGAATAATTAAGACGAAGACTTCCCTACGCTGGTATTAGCCAGATCAGGTTCAACGGGTAAAATCTCAGTTTTTTGTAGTAACAAAAAACACCCCGAGTCAAAAAACAATTAATAAAAACAGTTTAATTATGTACTGAGTTTATATTTTATACAAGCTATTGTAATAATCTTTCGATATCGCTAATAGATCGTCTATCTGGTAAGAAGATGATTAAGTGATCACCATCTTCGATCATTAAATCGGTATTAACAATAATCACATCTTCACCACGCACCACAGCACCAATAGTTGCCCCTGAAGGTAATTTTAGACTGTTAATATTTTTACCTACTAGTTTAGAATTTTCAGTATCACCACGAACAATCACTTCGACAATTTCTGATTCACCTTGCCGTAGTGAGACAACTTTTACCACGCCATTTTGTCTTACATGACTGAGTAATTCTGAAATAGTGGCATGTTGTGGTGAAATGGCAATATCAATCACGCTATCGTTAATTAACTCTAAATAAGCTTGTCGTTGAATAAGTACGATGACTTTTTTTGCTCCCATCCTTTTGGCAAGCATTGATGACATAATATTTGATTCATCATCACTCGTCACTGCAACAAAAAGGTCGGTAAGTTCGACTTGTTCTTGCGATAATAGCTCTTGATCCGATGATTCACCATGTAATACGGTAGTATTAACTAACTGCTCGGCAATTAATTCTGCTTTTTCGGCATTACGTTCAATCAATTTAACTTGATAATCGTTTTCTAATCGCTTAGCTAAAGCAACAGCAATGCCGCCACCACCACTAATGATTATTCGTTTATAAGGCTTTTCTAACCGTTGTAATTCACTGGTTACCGCTTTGATGTTAAGCGGTGGGGTAATAAAGTAAACCATATCCCCAGCTTCAATCAAGGTTGAACCGATCGGACGAATAAAACGATTTTTACGATAAATAGCCACCACCCGAGCTTCGACATGAGGTAAATGTTCTTTTAGCTCTGATAATTCACTACCCACCAATGCACCACCGTAGTAAGCTGTGACGGCAACTAAGCAGACTCGATTATCATAAAATGAGGCAAATTGTAGTGCGCCAGGATATTGCACTAGTTGGCTGATATGATTGGTGATTAGATTTTCTGGGGCAATAATATGATCGATGTTAATACAATCTTTATTAAAAAACGAGTATCTTTCATCATTATATTCAGGCGCCCGAATTCGTGCCACTTTTTGAGGGATATTGAACATTACATGCCCAATTTGACAAGCCATCATATTGACTTCATCAGAATTGGTAACAGCGACTAACATGTCGGCAGATTCTGCACCAGCACTTTCTAATACTTGTGGATAAGATGATTTTCCACAAATAACTTGCAAATCAAAACGTTCTTGCAATGATTGCAATTTGTCATGATCTTCATCTACAACTGTCACATCGTTCTGTTTTTCAGTAACCAGATATTCGGCAAGAGCACTACCTGTTTGACCTGCACCAAGAATGATAATTTTCATAACTAACCTATGATAATCAAAAAGGCTTCAACGGCATTTATCATTAATAAAAACGATAATGCTTTTAGTCATTAAAGCCAATTGATATTGTTTAGCGTTAATTGCAATCTAGTTTTACGGTTAACTATACAAAACCAATTGCGTCATAAACTTTTTTCAACGTTGGCTCTGCTTTTGCACGAGCTTTTTGTGCACCTTCTTGCATAATTGTCAGAAGATAATTTTCATCATCACGATACTGATGATATTTCGCTTGTAAACCAGTTAACATATCAATAACTTGATTTGCGACCTCAGTTTTTAGATGGCCGTACATTTTACCTTCGAATTCTTTCTCAAGTTCAGCAATAGGTTTACCCGTAATACCGGTTAAGATATCTAACAGATTTGATACCCCCGCTTTATTTTTTAAATCATAACGTACGACAGGTGGTTCATCAGAATCGGTCATTGCCCGTTTAATTTTCTTCTCGACATCTTTTGGATTTTCAAGTAACCCAATAACATTATTGCGATTTTCATCTGATTTAGACATTTTTTTGCTAGGATCTTGTAACGACATAACCCGTGCGCCAACTTTAGCAATAAATGGTTCAGGAACAGTGAAGATATCGCCATAAAGGGCATTAAAACGCATAGCAATATCGCGAGAAAGTTCAAGATGTTGTTTTTGATCATCACCAACAGGAACTAAATTAGCTTGATATAACAAAATGTCGGCAGCCATTAACACTGGATAATCAAAAAGCCCGGCATTTATATTTTCTGAATGACGAGAAGATTTATCTTTAAATTGTGTCATACGACTAAGTTCACCAAAATAGGTATAACAGTTTAATGCCCAACCTAATTCAGCATGTGCAGGCACATGGGATTGCACAAAAATAGTACTTTTTTGTGGATCAATACCACAGGCTAGATAAAGTGCTAATGTATCAAGTGTTGCTTTACGTAACTTATTAGGATCTTGGCGTACCGTGATCGCATGTTGATTGACGATACAATAAACGCAATCATATTCATTTTGTAAAGACACCCAATTCTTTAAAGCACCTAAATAGTTGCCTAATGTTAGTTCTCCTGATGGCTGAGCGCCACTAAATACAATTGGTTTACTCATAATTTATTCCTAATTTAAACTTATTATTTTTTTGCATCAGCTTTTGGCTGAGGTAATAGGGTTAATATATCTTGAAAATTATCAAATAAAAAATCGGGTTCACTTGTTGCAATTGATTCGCCATAATTATAACCATAACTTAACGCAACAGTAGGGCAATTAGCATTTTTGGCTGCGGTAATATCATTTTTCGAATCACCAACAAATAATAACTGATCATTGTATAATCCAAATGTTGCCATGACTTGATAAAGCGGAGCAGGGTGTGGTTTTAATTTAATTACATCACCACCGCCGAGTACTAATGAAAAATACTCTTTGATACCTAATGAGCTTAGTAATCCCGGTAAAAATTGTGCCGGTTTATTAGTTACAAGAGCTAAAGGGTAATGATTTTCATAAAGAGCTTTTAAGGTCTGTTTTACATGAGGAAACAGTGTTGTCTGTTCATCCATAACCTTATCATAATGCTGACTAAATATTTGTTTAGCTTCAACAAAATATTCTTTTGATGGATTAATATCAATAGCTTTGAAAACGCGTTCAAGCATCACATCAATACCATTACCTACCCAGTTTTTAACTTGTTCATTGGTAACTGTTGGTAAGTTTAGATCTGCCAACATTTTCTGGGTTGCTAAAGCAAGTCCAGGTACGCTATCTACTAATGTTCCATCTAAATCAAAAGCGATAGCTTGAATATCATCTAATTTAGCCATGTTTTACTCCTGCTAACTCTTTACGCATTGCATCAATTACCGTTTTATAGTCAGGTTGACCAAATATCGCTGAGCCAGCAACAAACATATCGGCTCCTGCCTTGGCAATTTCAGCTATATTATCTACTTTTACACCGCCATCAATTTCTAGGCGAATATTTTTACCTGAATCAATAATGCGTTGTTTAACTTGCTGCAACTTTTTAAGCGTTGCTGGGATGAATGATTGACCACCAAAACCTGGGTTAACACCCATCAATAAAATAATATCAACTTTATCCATCACATAGTCTAAATGGTCAAGTGGTGTTGCCGGATTAAGCACAATACCGGCACTGCAACCATGATCTTTAATTAATTGTAATGAACGATCTAGATGAATTGTCGCTTCAGGATGAATAGATATGTTTGTTGCTCCAGCTTTGGCAAAAGAGGTAATTAGCTCTTCAACTGGAGAAACCATTAAATGGACATCAATTGGTGCACTAATTCCATAGTCTCGCAATGCCTTACAAAACATACTACCCATTGTTAAATTGGGAACAAAATGATTATCCATCACATCAAAATGGACAACATCCGCTCCTGCATCTAATACTTTTTGGGTATCTTCACCAAGACGAGCGAAATCGGCGGATAGTATTGATGGTGCAATAATAAATTCATTCATAACATACCTCTACTCATAAACACCTTATACTTAAAAATAGCTTAGGATTTTTGGTACAAGGCCAATATTTCATCAATTTTTTTGCGTCCTTCGCCAGCGCAGCTAATTGAGCGCCGCATTTCTGCTCGGTAAAGATGGCGCGCTTTACTATATAACGTTCTGGTATAGTGAGTATCATGATTTGATACCAGAACTGGAATCTCTTTTTTATAGGCAATTTGCTCCGCTAATTGTGACAACCTTTGATGTTCATCAAACCCAAAATTATTAGAATAGTAGGCGGTAAAACCTGCTGTTTCATTAGGTGATAAATAAGGTGGATCACAATAAATAACTGAGTTACGTTTCGCCATTTTCATCGCTTTATGATAAGGCGTACAGACAAACTCAGCATTTTGTGCCTTTTTGGCAAAGAAATAGAGTTCCCTTTCCGGGAAATAAATAGTCTTGTAACGGCCAAATGGCACATTAAATAAACCACTATTATTATAACGACATAGGCCGTTGTAACAGTGACGATTTAAATAGACAAATAAAAGCGATCGCAAATATTGATCTTTGCTATAATTAAACACGTCACGTAGTTGATAAAATGCTTCAGCCTGATTATTTTGATCATTAAATAGTAATTTAAGATCATTAATGAACTGCTCCGGATTGGATTGTAATAACTTAAATAGTGCAATTAGATCATGATTGATATCAGCTAAAATATAACTTTTGAAGTTAGTATTTAAAAAAACGGAACCAGCGCCTACAAAGGGCTCAATGAGTTGTTCACCTTCCGGTAGATACCGTTTTATAGTGTCTACAAGCTCATATTTTCCTCCAGCCCACTTTAAAAAGGCTCGTCGCTTCTTCAACGGAAACTCCTATTTTGTCATTGGTAGGATATATGAACGATATCCTTTACTATTTTGCCGATTTTTCTTTATTAATCGTTGCGCCAGATTTAACCCAAGGTTTATCTTTTTGTAGTGCATCAGGTAAAGAGTTGATTGCTTTTTTAGCTTCAGCAGCAGAATCATACGTACCATTAACTAAAATAAACCATTTGGCATTATTCTTCTTAGTTTCATAAATTTGGTAATTAGTTAGATTATGTTCTTTTACTAATTTTTTTAAACCTTCAAGCGAAGTTGATGCACTAAGTTGAATTGAAAACTGATTACTCTTTATTTTATCAATTTTAGTCAGGTTATTATTTGCTTTAGATTCAACCTTGTTTGATGAGGTTGGTCTACTATCCACACTATTATGTGATGAATTATTACCCTGACGGGTATTATGGTCAATTTGTGACTCAGGTTTACTCTCTGGTAAAGGTTGACTGTTGGCTCCATTACCATTATTACCGGTCAATTCGCTACTGTTTTGTTGTTCATTAACATCGGTAATTGGTGCCGGCGCCATAGGCGCTGGTACCGTACTAGATGCTTGACCTTGAGTTGTATCTGTTGCAACGTCATTGGCTTGCGTTGTTATGGTTGGTTCAGGTTCTTGCGTCGTCGAAACACCGCTAACTTCAGGTGGAGTTAGTGGGGTAGGTGTTTTGGGTTTTGACGAACGCAATAACATTGCGCTAATTAATAAGACAATAATAACAATAGTTAACCCCATAATTATCAATTTCTTTTTCGAATAATGCTGAAAAAAATTGGCAATACTAAATGAGGGCGTAGACGGCTTATTGGATTGTTCTGATATATAACGATCATCTTTATCTACACGCATATTAACTCCTTAACCTATTAATAGGTTTAATGCCTTATAACCAACCATGGTTTATCGATCAATGATTTAAATTTGTTCTATTTTATCAATGATATATCCAGCAACACCTTTAGCACTTTGCTCATCGGTTTTAATTGTGATGTCAGCAATTTCTTCATAAAGAGGATCTCGTTCCTGAGCTAATTCTTCATAAAGTTCGCGAGGGGTATTGCCACCTTGTAATAAAGGACGACGTTTATCTTTTTGTGTTCTTGCCATTTGTTTTTCAATTGTTGTTTCTAAATAAACGACAATACCGCGTGCTGATAAACGATTACGCGTCTCTTTCGATAGTACTGAACCACCACCGGTAGCAAGTACTACACCTTGTTTTTCAGTCAATTCATTAATGACTTTCTCTTCTCTGGCTCGGAATCCGTCTTCACCTTCTAAGTCAAAGATCCATGCAATATCAGCACCTGTACGTTTTTCAATCTCTTGATCAGAGTCAAAAAATTCCATGCCTAACTGTTGTGCAATTTGTCGGCCTATTGTGCTTTTTCCTGCCCCCATTGGGCCAATTAGAAAGATATTTCGCTTTTCTGCCATTGTAGTTTCATCATCTATTAATTTTGGTTAAAATTTACAACACAATATCAATTTTCAATGATTTTTATCATCATTTTACCTTTGAATTGTGTAACTTTCTTGGATCTCCGTCTAACGACAAAAATTTAGGTCGGTAATTATCTCAATAGATAGCCCTATTTTGCAACAGGTATTTACTAATCAGTTAACTTATCCCCGCTTGATGTAGGTCATGAATATTAAGTGCACCAACTAATTCACCTTGATTATTGACTACTGGGGCAGCTGTAATATTATGATCATTAAATGTTTTTAAGGCTTCGACCGCCTTCCAATTTTCCGGTATTTGATGTCCTGGACTGGTCATTACTTCGATAATATTGTCTTGTAGTGTACCATGTTTTAATAGTAAACGACGCAAATCCCCATCAGTAAAAACGCCAACAATTTTATTATCATCTTGGCATATTGCCACTAATCCTACACCCGTTCGACTTAATTCTAACATCGCATCGAGTACCGTTGCTGATTGTGAAACTTTAGGAATTAAATCTCCTTTTCGCATAATATCTTTTACGTGATTTAACAATTTAGCGCCTAGACTACCAGCAGGATGTGAACGAGCAAAATCTTCTTCTTTAAAACCACGAGCACGCATAACGGCAATAGCTAATGCATCACCCATTAATAATGTATTGGTTGAACTTGAGGTTGGTGCAAGTCCCATTGGGCATGCTTCTTTCTCAATTGAAATGTCTAATACTGCTTGTGCTGCTGTCGCAAGTGGCGAATCAAGGCCACCAGTAATAGCGATAACCGGAATATTCATGGCTGCAAGGATTGGTAAAATAAATTGAAACTCCTTTGCTCGACCAGAATAAGAGATCAAAATTACTACGTCGTTTTCGGTTACCATGCCTAAATCACCGTGTAAAGCTTCAGAGGGATGCATAAAAAAAGCTGGACTACCAGTACTAGCTAATGAAGCGGCGATTTTTTTTCCAATATGTCCTGATTTACCAATACCTGACACGACAACTTTTCCCTTGGTGGACAAGATGAACTGACAAGCTTTAATAAAGTCTTTGCCAAGCCGTGCTGGTAACTTTTGTGCTTCGTGAAGTTCAAGTTCAAGAAGTTCTCGACCATATTGTAACAATTTATCCATGTTTACTTGCCTATAGAATTAAATTTACACAAAAATTAAATTTATAATCAATTTTATGATTATATTTAATCAGATTATGTTAGATAGTCTAACAATTAACTATTGAATATTCAAAAAGCTTTTAGAATTAAA
Organism: Gilliamella sp. W8126; assembly: GCF_016102185.1. NCBI lineage: Bacteria > Pseudomonadati > Pseudomonadota > Gammaproteobacteria > Orbales > Orbaceae > Gilliamella > Gilliamella sp. W8126. The sequence continues at coordinate 17,220 of NZ_JACFPE010000001.1, forward strand.
AAACAAAATTAGTGAAAGAATATTTAAGAACGTTTTTTTAATAGCAAAAAAATTGAGGAACTGGGTTTTTTAAAGGGTTAAAACTCTATTTTTTAGACTTCAGTCAGTAATAATATTTACAAAATTTAACAATTTAATCGTTAAATAAAGTTGCGTAGATCTTTTTTATTACTATACTTTATAGATGATTTAAACCGCACTATTCGACGAGGAATTAGGCAGTTTAAATAAAATAAAGTTAAATAAAACATAGGATTACTTGACAATGAGCGTCGAAATGGATTATAATTTACAACACCCAACACCCAACACCCAACCTGCCAAACTTATCCTTTAAATTGGTTTAGTTTTAACAAGCCAAGTTCATTATTTCTGCTTAGTCAGTTTTATCAGCAAAATTTCAGATCACTATTAAGGTCATTTTTATTCTCGCCGTTTTTGTTAACTTTTCTGTTTATTCTATTCCTGTCATTTTCATTTAATAGTCAAGCGTTGTCGGCTCATACGACAAATGTTATTCACGGTACAGCGCCATATTTGACTTTTGATGGTGGACAAACACGGGTCACTGATACTAATAATTTATTAGCTATAACGTTATCGAATGGTGAAAAAATTACTCCAGAAACAAATAATTCTTCGGTAACACCTATTGTGTTACCCAATGCAGGGGAAAGTTTTGCCAATATTGGCATGATGATACCAACTAATAGCAATTCAATTTCGTTAACTTCTCTTATTGGTTCACCGTATAACTATTGGCGAGATGATGATGGTGATGCTAGTATTACGGCTACGGGTGATCTAAGTTTATCTATTGTTGATAAGTTTAATCAATCTGTATCACGTAATACTGTACTAACAATTTGTAACTCACCTTATAAAGTCAAATTAACTAGTACTAAAGGCATATTACAAACCCGTTATGGTGTGCCAAATAGTAGTAATTTTAGTGCCAGTAGTGTGACTTATTACATTAACCCTAAAGCAACACCCGTGGTTTGTTTTGCTAAACCTGATTTAGAATTTGGTAAACTAGAGCATTTTACTGATGGTGATCATGATTTCCGCGGGCCACCCACCATGTGGAATGAAAATAGAGGGTTTATTCCACAGTCTACAGACCCATCGTCTTACCATTTAAATTTCCCGACAACAGGTATGTTGGATATATATTTTGATTTAGAAATTGGTGGTAGTAACCAGGCCTTATCTTGGTCTTCAGTTACTGATGGTGATGGCAGAATTAGCGTTATCTTTTCGAATGTATCAAATACAAATGTTCGCGTTCAATTAAAAGGGCCTCATGCCCGGAGTAGTCAAGAGAGAGAGTCAAAGAATCCTCGTAAGGTAGCTATACCATCATTACCCCAGACTTTTGAACTAGTGGGTAGAGATAGTCGTGGTAATCAGGTTGTTAAATATGGATTTAAGTTAAAGCAGTGGTTTATTGATAGACACACTGTGAGTAGTAATATTCCCTATAATCACATAGATTGGTGTCAAAAAATAGGATATCGTCTTGCAAATGTTAGGGATTTAACTAATGCATCTTGTCAGGGAGTGAAGAGGGAGTATTGTGCCGAATATTCTGCCGGTCGAGTCGGCGCTACGCCTTCATCACCTAATAATTTTTATCAGCGAGTTATTGGTGCCGGATTATTTTCGGAATGGGGCCATTTGTATAACTATGATATTGCAAAGCACGGAGAAGCCTACACGGCAGCAGATATCGACAGAGCATACCACTATGTAGGATCGGGTCGTGGTGAGATTGTAGCCAATCTTGATATCAGATACTGGAGGCAGCCAGGTGCTTGTGTTTATCCTTAGTAATGATTTTGGCCTTATTGTCTATTTGAATAATAGCTTAAAGTAGTTTTATAGGGTTAACGATAAAATATTTAGGAAATCTATTTCCGCCCTTGGGCGGATTAACTATTGCCAAACGTTATTTTTCAAGAAAAAATTGAGCAATGGTTTTTTGAAGTATTAAAATCCCAACGCTACTTTAACCCCGAGTAAGATCAATATTACACCTAATAATTTATCAATAATAAATTGAAGTTTGAAATAACGTCGCTGGACGATTTGGGTTTGAAAGATAAATACTACCAATGGCCACCAAAGTAGGGCTTCAAGGCAAATAATAAATGCAACAAGCAATTTGTCCATTATAGTTGAATCAGCATTGAGCAGTTGGGTAAATATAGCCAGAAAAAACAGTGTCGCTTTCGGATTTAGTAAGTTACATAATAGCCCTTGCATAAATGCCGCCTTTGCGGTGACATTAATCTGCTGAGTTTGTTTGCTGACATAAGTGGTAGCACTACTTTTAGCCAATAACGCTTTAATACCTATCCATAGCAGATAAGTGGCGCCTGCATAACGCAAGGCATTATATAGCCACGGGGTAGCGGTGATTAATACCGCAATACCTGCCACACAATAGCTCATATGAATGGCGATCGCGCTTATCACCCCTAAACAGGTCATTAATGCCATTTTTCGGTTATAACTTAAGCTATTTTTTAAGACCAGAAAAAAATCTGGTCCAGGGGATATCATGCCTAAACAGCTAATAGTGATAACTAAAATTAAGGTATCGACGCTCATTTTTGTACTTGTGCCGCATTGTTTAATGTCGCGATATTCGATTTATGTTGTTCAATAAACTGTTTTTTATCAACGTTCTCACCGCTTAAGTAATCGGTTAAAAATTTTGCATTGGTTTTAATTTGTGCACCATTTAGAATCAATCTCGGTAAATCAATTTGATAAATACTTTGATTGGGTGATTTTTTTAAATCATCAATATTTGCATTGGTTAACAAATAGAGTTTGCGCTCTTTTTCTGATAACTTTTTCACCGTTTCGGTACCTGCCCCCATCATTAAATGGTCAGGGAAGATGTAAAACACAGTGTTGTCTAATATACCTTGCTGTTTTAGGTGGTTAATAAATTCCCCTAAATTATAATCGAGCGAAGCGGCTACAAAAGACATATTATCTGGTTTTGGGCTGATTACTGATGTCATGCGCTCATCATTAAAACCGTTTGGAGCATGAGTTGAGACTGTTGAGATAAATAGCGCAAAGGGTTTATCTGCATTTTGCAACTCTTGTATTTGCTGTTTAGCAATGTCTAGTATATCTTTATCATACAATCCAAATGGTGCATTTGGATATTTGCCTACATAATTTTTTTCTGAAACGACTTGCATGCCTATTACTTCGGCGGTGTGGCCAATTCCTGCGAAATCCGGACCAGCCATAACATAGCGAGTTTGATAACCGGCTTGTTTTAGCACATCACCTAAAGTAACCAATTGGGTGGTATTTGCACCTTTTAATGGTGAAGTTGAGTGTTCTCCGATTAAAAATGGCACACCAGTCATATAAGTATACATAGAGGCTGTTGTCCATGTACTACCTGCACTCATTGGCATATTAGCGAAGAAAGTGTATTGTTGCCTGAGTTGTCTTAAATTTGGCGTGATATCTGCAAAATCCAAAAATCCTTGTTCGAAAGATTCTAATGACAACACAATAATATTTTTGCCTTTTTGGCTATCAAGTTGTGATTTTTCAACATAATCATTCATATTTAAGTTTTGTAACGCTTGGGCAAAAGTTGCTTTTGGGGCGCAAGTAACTTGATAGATTTCATAAGCACGACTAATCGGGCCGTTATGATAACTAATTGAGGCAACGGCAACGATGACTAATAGTAATCGCCAGTGTAATTTATATTTATGGCGAAACCAGTTAGCTAATTTGCTGAGGATAACCACTAATCCCAAAAATACCACAATCACTAATAGCGCTTGCAGTTTAAAGATGAATAATCCTTCAATAATATCATTCACGTTCAGATTGACGTAAAACTGATAATCAATAAATCCACCACTAAAATAAATTGAGGTAAGCTCCATCACAATAATAACTGTCATTAAAATGATGGTGAATAATTGCCATTTTTTTTGTTTAAAAAACGAAGCTAAACTAATGGTTAAGATAAAAAGTGGTAAAACAATTAACGTCGATAATGGCATAACAATCAATACTCATTTTTACTTTAAAATTTAAAAATTGTCCCAGTATATACTTAATAAACAGAAAAATAAAAATCGGCATTGATTGGTTAATACCTTAACCAGTCCTTTGCAGTCAATGTCGATTTCTACTTTATCAACTATATCAACTATTTTACTTAAGTTATTTCACCTTAATGATAATAATTATTGTTTGTTGTTGATAATTGAAAGCATTAGCAATAAGATAGCTAACAAATATTTGCAACTATTTTAAGGTCTATGCCATGTTGTGCTGGTTACGCAATGTTACAATTGCTTTATCAATGTCTTTATTTTTTTTATCAATAAGTTATGCTGATATTACTTTACCTTCGCCACAAATGAAAGATGGCATGGGGTTATTTGATAGTCTTAAAAAACGTGCTTCAACTTCAGGCGGTGGGTTTCCAACCGGAATGGTTTCAGATGATGAACTATCAAGCGTGCTTTGGTCGGCAACGGGATTAAATCGAGGTAAAAATGGTTGGACGGTGCCAATGGCTAATGGTAAACAACCTTATGTTCGCCTCTATGTAGCAAGCGATAAAGGTGCCTTTTTATATGAATGGGAAGGACACTATCTTCGTGAGATAACTAAGCAAGATATTCGTGCTGACATTGGTATGCAAAATTTTACTAAGCGAGCACCGTATATTCTTATTTTTGTAGCTGATGGTACTAATCTCAATGATTTTGATGCACAAAAAGCCAATGATTTTAGTCAAATTGCCGTTGGAGCTATGAGTCAAAATGTCTATTTGTCTGCGGCGGCATTAAAACTCAGCACCCGTTACATCCATTCAATTAAGCCTGAGATTATTAGTCAATCGTTACAATTGCCAGAAAACAGCAAACCAATAGGGATAATGTTGTTAGCAAAATAAGGAGTAAGCAGTGAAAAAGTATTTAACTTTAGTGTTACTACTGATTGCCAGTTTAGCGATTTTTAGTACCCCTTCTTACGCAACTGAAAAGAAGTATGCAAGCTGGAATGCGATTGTGGATGAGATGGATATCATTTTAAATGATGCTTATAACATCTATTTCATGAAAGACAGCGAGGCTGCCAAAGATCGAGTAAACAATGCTTATTTTGGCTTTTATGAAAAGCATGGTGTTGAACGAGCGGTAATGTCTTACATTTCCGGTAAACGTGGCACTGATACCGAATACCAATTTGCTAAAATTAAACGATTAATGAGTCAAGGCGCGCCTAACAAAGTCGTGCGAACCGAGATTGATGTTATTTTGAAAATGCTCCACGAGGATGCTAACGAGTTAGATGGTAAAAAAGAGAGTGGTTGGAGTGTCTTCTTTGCCTCATTTATTATCATTTTCCGTGAAGGATTAGAGGCGATACTGGTGATTGCGGCCATTTCTGCATATTTAGTTCGTTCAGATAATAAGCCAATGCTTAAAGTCGTCTATCTAAGCAGTTTATTTGCGGTGTTTGCCAGCGTGTTGGCTGCTATCGCCTTGCATACTATTGTTGGTTTAAGTGGTGCCAATCAAGAAATTATGGAAGGCGCCGCCATGTTACTCGCAACAGTGGTGCTGTTTTTTATAAGTAACTGGATGCTATCTAAGTCAGAATCGAAAGCATGGAAAAATTATGTTGAAGGTAAGGTGCAAAGTGCGGTATCAACCGGAAGCAGTTTTGCGTTAGGGTTTGCTGCCTTTTTAGCTGTATTTCGTGAAGGAGCGGAAACGATCATATTTTATCAAGCTATGTTAGCGGATGCTAAAGATCACATGGATATGGTGTGGTATGGACTAGGTGTTGGTACCATCGTGTTGACTTTGGTATTTATTGTTATCCGCTTTGGCAGTGTTAAATTACCGCTTAAACCATTTTTTATTTGTACCAGTGCATTAATGTATCTTATGGCGATAGCCTTTGCAGGCGGTGGTGTGAAAGAGTTACAAGAAGCGGATATTATTTCGGTCACCCCAGTAGATTTTGTCCATTCAGTAGAGGTATTAGGCATCTATCCAACGGTTGAAACATTGGTGCCACAGTTAGTCATGCTAGTTGTCGTGATGCTCTCTATTATGTATTACAAAAAATATCATAAAAATTAAATAATATTATTATTCTTGGTGTAATTTAAACTTGAATAGTAATGAAAACATTGGCAGTAATTTGTAATTGATTAGTTATTAATTTATTGACTAATTATTAAAGAGTAAAACAAGTTGTTAAAAAAATTAAGGAGTTTTCAATGAAAAAACTAATTATTTCTGCTGGTATTTCGTCAATACTTGCACTTTCTTCAATGGCAAATGCAGCTGCGCCAGCACCAGGTGAAGAAAAAGGTTTTGAAGAGTTTCCAATCGGTGAAGAAGTCACTGTTGGTCCATTACATATTGGTGCGGTTTACTTCCAACCTGTAGATATGGAGCCTGCTGGTATGGGTGGCTTACCTGCTTCTAAGTCAGATATGCATATCGAAGCCGATATTTCTGCTGCCGAAGGTAATAAATTAGGTTTTGGTGTAGGTGATTTTGTCCCTTACTTAACTGTAAAATATAAAATTCAAAAACAAGGTAGTGACAAAACTATCGAAGGTAATTTTATGCCGATGAATGCATCAGATGGCCCACACTATGGTAACAATATTAAGTTAGATGGTGCTGGTAAATATAAAGTTACATTCACAATCGAAAACCCTGAAAAACAAGGTTATTTATTGCATGTAGATAAAGAAACGGGTGTTGAAGGTCGTTTCTGGTCTAAACCAATCGAGGTTTCTTGGGACTTTGACTACATCCCTCGTGCATGGTAATGATTATTTTTAAATGAGTTAACTCAATAAATATTTAGCTAAACCATTGGCGAGTGTAACAACTCGCCAATATACGTTGTAATCTTTAGGCAATCGTTATGCTCCAATATCTTATCAGTATTACCGATAATACTTTTGTACCTGTGATCATATTGGCACTTGTTAGTGCAGTGTTTGTTCAGTCAAACCTTTATAGTGGTAAAAAATATCTTATCATTGGTTTTTTATTGGGAATGCTGGCGGCAATCATTTATGCCATCTTAAAGCGTAATACCGGTATTGCTGTTCGAGAGTACTATGACCTTGGTGTGATTATTCCTTGGTGCATCATTGTCATTCCATTGCTTATCAGTTGGTCGCTCAGAAATTCGTTTCAACAACCTATTATTAAGATTCTATTGGCTGTATTAACTGCAGTTGCCATAGGGCTGATTACAGCTCAATGCTTACCGAATATTTTACTGTACCCATTTGGATTTGATGTTGGCATGGAGTCAATATTCAATAATGATTATCTGTTTAAATGGGTTGGTTATGGCTTTGCTCTATTAGTTTGTGGTTTAATTGGCTGGTTGATTTATCGCCTTTGCGCTAGGTTATCAACTCGATTGGTGATGGTGATTGCGACATTTGCCATTATTATCTTTACCATTCAAAACGCCATTAATTTACTACAAATATTAATTGTCAGACGATTTATCTCACCGCAACAGTGGATGATGGATTTGGTGATTTTTATTTTAGCGCATGTCAACTTGTTTACTTTTATCTTTATGGTGTTGGTATTACTACTCACTGTTTTATTATATACCAAAGCAAAAACTACCTCGCTGGTTGGTAATAATCCCGCTCAAATACGCAAACTTAAAGCAAGTTTACGCCGTGATCGTCGTACATCATTGTTGTTAATGGCGGGAGTGGCTATTACTGCCTACACCGTCACTCGTGCTCGTTATATATTTGAAAAAGGGGTCGAACTCACCCCAGCTGAACCGGTTACGCTAAATGCTGATGGTTTAATTGTTATTCCATTAGAACAAGTTAATGACGGCAATTTGCATCGTTATGGTTATCAAACAACCGATGGCACATTAGTAAGATTTATTGTGATTAAGAAAAGCGAAAATGCTTATGGGGTTGGTTTTGATGCTTGTGATATTTGTGGGGCAAGTGGTTATTATCAACGAGGAAATCAAGTTGTTTGTATTTTATGTGATGTCGTGATGAATATTGCGACTATTGGTTTTTCTGGTGGTTGTAATCCCGTTCCGCTTAAATATGAGATTTTAGATGGCAATATGATTATTCGACCTACGCATCTTGAAGCTGAAAAAAGTCGTTTTAAGTAAATGGTTTTAAAAGGAAGAAAATATGTTTCGTAGAATGTTACTTAGCGTGTTAGTTCGTCAAAAAAAGAAGCTATTTTTAATCGCCTTAACCGTTGCTTTAGGTGTGTCGCTGGCGACAGCCATGTTAAATGTAATGTTTGATGTCGGTGATAAAGTTAATCAGGAATTAAAAGCCTACGGTGCTAACTTAAATATCGTTCCCAAAGGGGCTGCATTGGTTAATGAGTTATATCAACTGGATAATGCTGATACCCGAGCTGCTATTCAATATATCAAGCAAGATGATTTAGTAAAGATTAAGATGATCTTCTGGGCATATAATATTGTTGATTTTGCACCTTATCTTACTACACAAGTAACAGTTAATGATAAACCAGTTACCCTCGTTGGAACTTGGTTTAATAAACATCTGACTATTCCAACTGGTGATGAGGTTGACACTGGTATGTTAGCCATGAAGTCATGGTGGTCAATTGAAGGCAACACTATGAAGGATGATAATTTGCAAGGTGTCATGGTGGGTGAGACTATTGCCACGCAATTGAATCTGAAACTAGGCGATAGCCTTGAGCTAATTTCACCATTAACAAATAAAAAAGTTACTTTAACTGTAAATAATATCTTCCATAGCGGAGGAATCGAAGATGCAGAGCTTTATGTGTCACTTCCTGTCGCGCAAAATCTGGCTAATAAAGATGGTTTGGTTGAACGGGTAGAGGTGAGTGCATTAACCACGCCCGAGAATGATTTAGCTCGTAAAGCAGCACAAGATCCAAATAGCTTATCACGAACTGAATGGGATACATGGTACTGTACCGCTTATATCAGTTCGATAGCCTATCAATTGGAGGAGTTAATGCCCGATGTTAGAGTTAAAGCAATTATGCAAGTCGCTGAATCAGAAGGATCAATCTTACAAAAAACGCAGTTATTAATGCTATTGTTAACTGTTTTATCCTTAATTTGCTCGGCGCTAGCAATATCCAATTTAGTTACTGCCAATGTGATTGAGCGTAGTACTGAAATTGGTTTATTAAAAGCGTTAGGAGCAACAAATATTTCGGTAGCGATGTTAATCCTTACTGAAATACTGATCATTGCTTTACTCGGGGGGATGGTTGGTTATTTTGTCGGTCTTGGCTTTGCGCAAATTATTGGGCAAACGGTATTTGGTTCGTTTGTTGAACCTAAGATGATAATTATTCCACTGGTGTTAATTATGGTAAGCATGATTACATTATTAGGTAGCTTACCGGCATTACGTATTATGATGTTTTTACGCCCAACCGATGTGTTGCATGGTCGGTAAGTGAGGCTAAATGATGATGAATAAAAATCAACGCTTTATTTTAAAAACGCTGCTTAGTTCGTTAATTCGCCGTCGTTCCCGGATTGCTATTGCGTTACTCGGTGTAGCGATAGGAGCCACGGTTTTACTTGGTATGGTTACACTTTGTTATGATATCCCAAGACAAATGGGACAAGAGTTTCGCTCTTATGGTGCTAATCTGCTGTTGATGCCGGCTAATAATCAACCTACCATGCCAATGGCGGAAGTAAAAAAAGCCGTTAGCTTACTCCCGCAAGATAAGCTATTAGGGGTTACCCCATTTCGTTATGACTCTATCCGCAGTAATCAACAGCCTTATACCATTGTCGGCACGCAGTTTGATCAAGTTATCAATACTAGCCCTTATTGGAAAATAGAAGGTGAAGTGCCGAAAAATCCAAATGAAATTATGATCGGTACCGATATTGCCCATTTTGCTAAGCTTAGCATTGGTAGCACCATACCAATTTCAGGAAAATCTAAACAAAATTCGCGCTTCGATGAAGAATTAACTATTACCGGCATCGTCAAATCCGGTCGAACTGAGGATAACTTTATCTTTATTGAACTCAATGATCTTGAAATGTTACTCGAAGAAAACAATCAAGCTGAAGTGGTCGAAATAAGTATTACGGCAACGCAAGATGAGTTACAGCGCTATATTCAAACCATTAAAGATAATTCCAGCTCGGTCGACCCCCATCTTATAAAATGGGTAACACAATCGGAAGCATCGGTGCTCGGTAAACTGTCATCTTTACTCTATTTGGTTACACTAGTGGTGTTAATTTTGACAATGATCTGTGTCGCCACCACTATGATGACCGTCGTCATGGAGCGCCGTAAAGAGATTGGTCTGAAAAAAGCTATTGGTGCAAGTAACAAAAGTATTGCCAAAGAATTTTTAGCCGAAGGATTAATTTTAGGTATTGTCGGTGGCGTGATAGGCGTAATTTGTGGTCTGATTTTTGCCCAAGTAATCAGTGCTAATGTATTTGGGCGATCAATTGTAATTGAATTTTATTTAATACCAACAACGATTATTATTTCGGCTGTGGTAACCATTATTGCGTGTTTGATTCCAGTAAAACGTGCACTTGAAGTTGAACCAGCATTAGTTTTACGTGGCGAATAGGATAGTAAAGTATGAATATGCTCGAAGTGAATAATGTATCTAAAATCTATGGCTCATTACATGCCTTGTCTGAAATTAACTTAACCGTTGAAGAGGGTAAATGGTTATCTATTATGGGACCATCAGGCAGTGGTAAAACAACCTTAATGAATATTATTGGTTGTATGGATAAACCGTCATTAGGCTCTGTGATTTTAGATGGACAAGATATTACCCAGTTGTCATTACCACAGCTGACGGAAATTCGCCGTGATAAGATTGGTCTAATCTTTCAACAATTCCATCTTGTTTCCTATTTAACTGCATTAGAAAACGTAATGGTGGCGCAATATTATCACAGTATGGTAGATGAAAAAGAAGCCTTACAAGCATTAGAACGAGTTGGACTTGCGGCACGGGCCAAACATTTACCACGCCAATTATCTGGTGGTGAACAGCAAAGGGTCTGTATTGCCAGAGCACTAATTAATTATCCAAAACTGATTTTAGCTGATGAACCAACTGGTAATTTAGATGAAAGTAATGAAGCAATGGTTATGAACTTACTACATCAACTTCACGAAGAAGGAAGTACAATCATCGTTGTTACGCATTCGCCTGAAGTATCAAAACATGCGCAGACTACGGTGGTTCTTGAACATGGTAAGGTAGCAAGTATTATCAATAATTAATGATTAAAGGGTCTATATTTATGAAAAATCGCATTGTTTCATCTGTATTGTTTATATTCATCGGGGCGCTACTTATTTTATTTCCGCTTTATATTTTACCTGTCTGCCCGTTACCTGATGCGCAAGCTATACCTGCTACAACGATGGCAGGGGATGGGCATATGCATTCAACTCCAGGTAAAATCATGAAATGCTTTTGGACTGCAAGGGCAGAAATTGGTATTGGTAGTTTAGTGATTGCCATTGGTGCGTTAGTACTATTTAGTCGCTCATTATTTATTCGTATGGGATTGAGTATGGCGTTAGCTTGCACTGCAGTTTTAGCGGCAGCTATTCCAACTATTTTAATCGGTGTCTGTGGCAATGAGATGATGCGTTGTAATATGGGTGCCAAACCTGCACTGATTTTATTAGCTATCGTTTTAGTAATTGCAGCAATTAGCAATGTGCTCTATTTGAATAAACAAGTGAATAAACAAATAAGATAAACAGTATTAAGTAAGTATCAACAATCAACATTAGTCAATATCAGCCTTAATACAACAAGATATAGAAAACGAGAACTAAAACATGCAAGAAAAACCGATTACTATAGCAAATTTAGCATGGCGAAACATTCAAAGACGACCATTTCGGAGTTGTTGTTTGATTATCATTATTATGCTGTTTTCCGCTACGCTATTTGGCGGTAGCGTGTTAATGAAAAATCTGAGTTTAGGTATTTCCGGTATGGCTAATCGTTTAGGCGCGGATATTCTTGTTGTACCTTACGGTTATGAAAAAAATCTTGAAGTTGCATTGTTACGTGGTGAACCAAGTAGTTTTTATCTAAAAGCGGATTTGATGGATAAAATTAAAAATATTAAGGGAATTACAGCGGTCTCGCCACAATTGTTTATTGCTTCGTTAAGTGCTGGCTGCTGTACCTCTAAAGTACAACTTATTGGTTTTGATCAAGAAAGTGATTTTGTGATCAAACCATGGTTGCAAACGCAGTTAAGCCAACCGTTGATCGATAATCAGGTTGTTGTTGGTAGCAAAATTACCGCCAATTTAGGTGAAGAAATTAAGTTTTTTAATCATCCATTTAAAGTCGCAGCCAAAATGGATAGTACCGGAATGGGTTTTGATACCTCTGTATTTATGACAATTCCTACGGCACAATTACTGATGAAAGAAGCGAACCTAATTGAAGGCGATACAGAACACTTTACTAACTATGTATCATCGATTTTTGTTAAAGTCGATCCTGATTATCAGCCTAAAGATATTGTTAATCAAATTATGCCGAAATATGCTATTGACTACAATATTGATTTTGTGATGACCAAAGGCATGTTAAGTAATATTTCCAAATGGCTAACTGGTTTTTCAACTATTGTCTATAGTTTATCGGCAATTTTCTGGGTATTGGCAATTATTGTCATCTTTGTGATATTTTCATCATCACTTAATGAACGTAAACGTGAAATAAGTCTATTACGTATTTTAGGCGCTTCACGTAGTGATCTGGTCAAAATGTTACTGCGAGAATCACTTATTATTAGCGCCTTAGGTGGCATTGCAGGTATTGTGATCGCTGGTGTATTAATTTATGCCTTTAGCTTATTGATTTGCCAGTCGATAGGTTTGCCATGTATGAACATTTCCATTACTGACGGATTAATTTATGCATTAATAGTATTTATGTTGACGTTGATTATTGGTCCACTATCTAGTATTTATTCGGCATTATCGTTGACTAAATTTGATACTTATCAAACATTAAGAGAGGGTGAATAATGTTATTGGATGTCAAAAACCTTCGCAAAGATTATCAACGTGGTTCGCAACATTTCTCAGCGGTAAATAATGTTAGTTTTTCAATGGCACAAACCGATTTCATCAGTATTATGGGCAAATCAGGCAGTGGTAAAACGACGTTACTTAATATGATTGCTGGGTTATTAACTCCTACTCAAGGTAAAATTACCATTAATGGTACCAACTTATTTGAACTTGATGATAAGCAGGTATCAGCATTTCGTAATCAAAATATTGGCTACATTCCACAAGGTAGTAGTTTATTACCCAATTTGACCGTACTGGAAAATATTCGATTACCATTTTATTTAACTAAACGGGAAAACCAATCTAGCTTAAATTATGCACTGGATCTGCTTGAAAAGGCTAAAATTGGCTACTTAAAAGATACTTATCCGGCGAATATGTCGGGAGGAGAAATGCGTCGAATTGCTATTTTACGTGCTCTGATTTGTCGACCACAATTAGTGATTGCCGATGAACCTACCAGCGATCTTGATGAAGAAAGCTCCGCACAAATTATGGCATTATTAACCGAGATTCATCAACAAGGTACAGCACTATTAATTGTTACTCATGATAATGATGTAGCAAATTATAGCCAAAGAACGTTAAAAATGTCTTCGGGTCGATTAATTGATTAATTAATTTACCTTAATGGCTTTATTATTAATTATAAGAGTAGTGGATTACAGCCCATATCGATCATAATTTTATTTAACTTTATCAGCGGTAATCCAACTAATGAATTAATATCATCACCTTCAAGCTTATCAAAAAGAGTAATACCTAATTCATCACATTTAAAACTACCAGCACATTGTAGTGGCATCTCTTTAGCGATATAAGCATCAATTTCTGCACCAGTTAACTGGCGAAAAGTAACCTTAAACGGTTCACAAATTGTTTGCGATTGGCCAGTACGAGTATCAATGACGGTCATTCCGGTATAAAAGTAAAACGCTTTGCCACTGCTATTTTTTAATTGTTGTTGGGCATTTTCAATGGTATGTGGTTTGCAAACAATCTGATCATCCAATACACCTACTTGGTCAGAACCAATAATCAAACTATCAGGATAATTAGCCACTAACGACTGCGCTTTGGCATTAGCTAAACGCACTACCAATTGCTGTGCACTTTCATTTACCAAAGGCGTTTCATCACAAATGGGTGGTACACACTCAAACGGAATGGCTAATTTTTCCAATACCTTTTTACGTGATAGCGATGTCGATGCTAAGATAATTCTCATTGCAACTATTCTCTTGAGATTCATGGGGAAAGATGAGCATTAAAACCGATATGACGGTAATAATCAACTGTCTCTTATGTTATAAATTTATTATGCAACGATGGTCAGTGTTATTTTGGGGCTATTGTCTAAAAGGCTTATTAATCACTCTTTTTCGATAAGTTTTATTAACTACTAAATCTGTTAAACTACAAGTAATTGCAACAAATCTTTGTTCATTGAATTTCAGACGTTTTATTGTTTGGTGGCAATTTCAATACCAATATTATGTCCGAGTAAAGAGGATTTGCGCGCCCCTCTTTACCAACTCCCGCGGCGACCACGCAAGTGGTCACGATGTGACGGCCTTCCGCCATCGTTCGCTGTTAACGCACCGGCTGTATTTGTTCCAGACGAAGAGCAGCTTTGCCAAACATCCCTGTTTGCCATACTAATCTTACTCCGTTGTCAGCACTTTGCTAATGCCGCTAGATAGAACTCACCGAACTGATTGATAAAAATAAACTTTTATTATTAGCGCTCGCTGATTTTAGTTTCATAACCGATTTAAGAGAAATATTGTTTTACTGTCGGTTTGAGGTCATGATGATAAATAATGTTCGTTATAGTTGATCTCCATCATGGTTTTGCAAAAAAATTATTTCAATCTTTTAAATTCGCGTTAGGATAGTCATGTAACGACTGGATTTCATTTAAAATTAGTATCATACTGAACCAATACCGTTGGCCTTCACCAATAAAATGGTAAAGCCAAGTTTAAATATTGTGAGGAGGCGTTATGTACAAAAAAATATTAGTTCCGATTGATGTGCTTGAAGATGAACTCACTCAAAAAGTGATCCCTCATGTAGAGTGTTTAGCAAAATTATCTAATGCACAAGTTATCTTCTTTCATACCTTACCGGTTGCATCGGCTATCGTGAATGCTTACTCATTTGGTTTTGATGAGTTTAAAGATCAAGCTACTGTACAAACAGAACAGTGGTTACATCGTTTGATTGATACAATTAATTTACCTCGGGAAAATTTATCTTTTTCAATCGCTTTTGGTAATCCACGAGATGAGATCTTACGTCTGGCCGAAGAAATTGAACCAGATCTTATTATTTTAGGTTCAAGACGTCCTAATATCTCAACACACTTACTGGGATCAAATGCCTCAGGCGTGGTGCGAGGCGCACAAACATCAGTGTTAGTAGTTCGCTAATTCAGTTATAATCAAAGTGCCCTTTAAATGAGGGCATTATGTTGTTATTCATTTAGACACAAAATCTATCGATTTACCTATTATTAACAATTTTCATCTCAACTTAAGGAGAAAAAATGAAAATTAAAAATATCGATCATTTTGTTATTACCAGCCAAGATCTCAGTAAAAGTATCGTATTTTATTAAGATATTTTAGGATTGAAACATGTCGAACGTGACGGACGACATGCCTTTGTTTTTGGCAATCAAAAAATCAATATTCATGCCCAAAAAGGCGAGTTTCAACCAGCGGTATTCCCCCCCAGAATATGGAAGCCAAGATTTTTGTTTAATTGTTGAAGACGATATTGAAATCGTAAAAAAAGAGTTCGAAAAAAGGGCTATCCCCTTGTAGAAGGGATTGTTGAACGACACGGTGCTAAAGGTAATATCAAAAGCCTATATCTAAGAGATCTAGTTGGAAATCTTGTCGAACTAGCTAATTATTGTAATTAAAGTTAATACTGATCGACCAAACTTAAATAATTGGTTATCTAAAAATAAAAATTTGATGAACGGGGTTTTTGAAGACTAAAATCCATCCGATAAATCACTAAAATTAGCTATAATATTAGCTAGTGCCAATAATAAAAGTTTATTTTTATCAATCAGTTCTGTGAGTTTTATCTAGCGACATTAGCAATGTGCTGACAACTGAGAGAGATTAGCATGGCAAACAGGGATGTTTGGCAAGGCTGTGTTTTGTCAGGAACAAATCACTGCCGGTGCGTTAACAGCGAACGAAGACGGAAGGCTGTCACGCAGTGACCACTTGCGTGGTCGCCGCGGGAGTTGGTAAAGAGGGTTCGCGCAAACCCTCTTTACTCGGACGTAATCGCCGTATAGGAATAGCCACAAAAGCGCAATACGTCCGAAACTCAAAGAATAAAAAAATTTGAGAAAAGGGTTTTTTAAAGCCTAAATCTAGCCACAATTTCACTGAAATTGGCTTTAAAACTAAAATCAGTTAGCTCTAAATATAAAAGTTTATTTCTGGCAAATCAGATTGGAGTATTTCATTTCGCGACATGAGCAATGTGCTGGCAACTGAGTGAGGTTAGCATGGCAAACAGGGATGTTTGGCAAGGCTGTGTTTTGTTAGGAACAAATACAGTCGATGCATTAAAGCAAACGATGGCGGAAGGCCGTCACATAGTGACCACTTGCGTAGTCGCCGTGGGAGTTGGTAAAGAGGGGTCGCATAAACCCTCTTTGCTCGGACGTAATCGCCGTATAGAACTAATCACCAAACAACAAAACGTCCGAAACTCAAAGAATAAAAAAATTTGAGGAGCGGGGTTTTTTAAAGCCTAAATCTAGTCAATGAATCGCTAAAGTTAGTTATAAAATCAGCTAGTGACAATAATAAAAGTTTATTTTTATCAATCAGTTCGGTAAATTTTATCTAGCGACATGAGCAATGTGCTGACAACTGAGTGAGGTTAGCATGACAAACAGGGATGTTTGGCAAGGCTGTGTTTTGTCAGGAACAAATACAGCCGATGCGTTAATAGCGAACGATGGCGGAAGGCCGTCACATAGTGACCACTTGCGTGGTCGCCGCGGGAGTTGGTAAAGAGGGTTCGCGTAAACCCTCTTTGCTCGGACGTAATCGCCGTATAGGAATAGCCACAAAAGCGCAAAACGTCCGAAACTCAAAGAATAAAAAAATTTGAGGAACGGGGTTTTTTGAGCTTAAAATCCATCCCATCACTAACCCTTTTTTTTGACTTAAGATAAAATATTTAAAAATCAATAGGTTGAAAAATGGCTCAAAAAAAGGGTTTTGACTGGTAAAAATAGACTTTGCCTTTTTGCCAATAACATTTATAGTATATGGGATTCTAGTTCACTGCCGTGTAGGTAGTTTAGAAAGCCTAGCCACTGGATAGCTTCATCGAATTTAGGTTCACTGCCGTGTAGGTAGTTTAGAAAAGATCATGTTTGTCTAGACGCTCCGAAAAACGGTTCACTGCCGTGTAGGTAGTTTAGAAACAATAGGTTCACGAAACGATAGGCTAACAGCAGTTCACTGCCGTGTAGGTAGTTTAGAAATGTTGGCGTTGGTCCTCGCCCACCTCTTCATTGTTCACTGCCGTGTAGGTAGTTTAGAAACGGCGTCGTAACCGACGAACAAAATACAGCACGTTCACTGCCGTGTAGGTAGTTTAGAAAGTAAAACTATGATCGGGGTTTTGCGTCGGTTTGTTCACTGCCGTGTAGGTAGTTTAGAAAGCGGAGATTTAGAGCCGATTTTTGAAGATGAAGTTCACTGCCGTGTAGGTAGATTAAAATTAGTTAAAGTTATAACGCTCGAAATCCACCAAACTAGAAACGTTTAGCAAAGGAGTTTTTTAAGGTGAATAAACTTATCACATGCTATAATTGTTTTCACTCATAATTAAACTTTACACCTATTGTGAATAATAATTCAATTGACAACAAACTAAATGAAAAAATGGTGCTTATTTTCAAAGCACTCTCTGATCCAGTTAGAATTGAAATAATTAAATACTTAAAAAACATAAGAACTGAGGTCATTTGTGGTGAAATAGGCCAAGCGGTTGGTATCAGTAAACCTTCGGGAACTTATCATTTTAGGTTATTACAACAAGCTGAATTAATTAATGTAAGAAAAAGTGCTAGAGAAAAATATATAGGACTGAATAAATCAACATTTGATAAATATATTACAGGCTTTTTTGATAGTCTTTAATATATTTAAATGTTGATTTAATCTTGAGTTTACTACTGGATGTTTATTAACTATTATAATTTGCGCCTTGTCGTTAATTTGAGTGAAAAAACTATTCCTAATAATGATATCACTCCTGTTGTGATAAGTACCGCATCGAATCCGTGGGCAAAAGCTATCGAATTAGTTATTCCACCAAAAATATTGAATATAATTACTGATATTGTTGTACCTATGGCACCGCCAAATAAGCGAAATATATTGTATATCCCAGATGCTTTCCCTAAATATATTGGCTCGACAGCACTTAACACTGATTTTTGCAGAGCTGGTCCAGCCATTGAAAGTCCCATACCGGCGATCATTAAAGGTATTGCCATAGCTATATATGAATTAGTTACATTAACTAAAAGAATAATTAGCAAATAACCTATTCCCTGTAAAAATAATCCTAATGTTGCAATAATCTTTTCACCAAATTTATCTACTGCGTTGCCAGCAAATGGTGCTATTACTACTAATGTTGCTGTCCATGGTAATAATTGTAACCCAGCTATCAGTGGATTAGTTTTTTCAAACACTAAGAAATATTGAGGTAAAAAGAATAATACGCCAAACATAGATGCATATAATAAAAAAGTTGCGATATTACCGTTAGTGAATACTTTTGAATGAAATAATATCAACGGAATCATAGGGGTAGTAGTCATTTTTTGTCTAATGATAAATAAAATACCAAGAACTAGACAAGATAAGCCGGTAATAGTCGTTATAACGTGCGAGGTTTGTGTCGTTATCTCTGATAATGACCATATTATTCCCGCTGAAGAGATGGTGATAAGTAGAAAATCAGTAAAGTTTAATTTATCTTCTTTGCCTTTGCTTTCAGGTAATAATATATGGGAAAAATAGATTGTTATTATACCTATAGGTAAATTAATCCAAAATATCCATTGCCAAGATAAAGTAGCGACAATAAACCCACCTAAAACAGGCCCAACAATAAGCGCTAAACCACCAATACCACTCCATATTCCCAACGCTTTTCCACGTATATTTGCGGGTAATGAATGGGTTAAAATAGCCATTGACATTGGTGTCATAACACAAGCACCAACAGCTTGTATCATTCTAGAAATGATTAATTCAATAATATTATTCGATAAAGCACAAAATATGGAAGCGATAGTGAAAATAGCGATACCAACAAGATAGACTTTTTTTCTGCCTATTTTTTCGCCTAGTGAGACACCTACAAGTAATAATGCCGCTATGGTTATATTATAAATATTCAACAACCACTGTAATAAATTAACTGATATTTGAAAATTATTCCGTATGGCGGTAGTGGCTGTGGTGACTATCATTGAATCTATCATTGACATGAAAAATCCTAATGAAGTTAAAATAATAATGGCTGATGAATTGACTGTTTTTTCTTGCATTTTATTAACCTTTTGCTTTGCTATACTTAGCTAAAATAGGGCTGTCAATGTATATGTTTAATGTATTGGCCTATGTGTAAACTAACTTTTTTTGTTTTATAGTTTAATGGTTCATTAGTTATTTAACTATTTTATCATATTAATTAAAACAAGCAGAATAATCAATAGTAGATTGCAAAGATCAATTTGTTTTAAATAATAATAAAAGTGGTAAGAAGTTACCGCCTTGCGGCGGTATTTTATTTATTATTGATGTTTAACAATAAAACAGCAGTGGATCTGTTTATTGCGTTTAAAATCGAGCGATAAAGTTTTATCGGTGATATCTTGAAAGGTTAGCCCTAGTTTTTGCATACCATCGGCATCCATTTTGAACCCACGTTTATTGTTTGAAAATACTATTACACCATTTGGTCTGAGTAAACGTTTTAAATCATTCATTAATTTTAGATGATCACGCTGAACATCAAAGGTATCGTTCATTCGTTTAGAATTAGAAAATGTCGGTGGGTCGATAAAAATCAGATCAAATTGTTCATCTGCTTGAGATAAATAGAGCAAGCAGTCTGCTTGTATTAATCTATGGTTTTTACCGGTTAAGCCATTTTGTTTTAAATTGCGATCAGCCCACTCTAAATAGGTACGAGACATATCAACAGTTGTCGTCGATTTAGCTTTACCAAGACCAGCATAAACTGTAGCACTACCTGTATAAGCAAATAGATTTAAAAAGTTTTTTCCGGCACTCATTTGGCCAATCATTTTTCTGGCTAAGCGGTGATCCAAAAATAATCCAGTATCTAAATAATCCACTACGTTAACCCAAAACTGTGTTTGTTTATTGTTAATTGGATATTCATGGACTAAAAAATAATCCTGTTTTTGTCCGAGTTTTTGATATTGTTGTTTACCTTTCTGTTTTTCACGAGTTTTTAGTACCAACTGATCAGCGGTTAGTTCTAGTACAGACATAGTCGCATTAATAATATCAAAAAGTCTTTGTCGAGTTTTTTGTG
Source organism: Gilliamella sp. W8126 (assembly GCF_016102185.1). NCBI lineage: Bacteria > Pseudomonadati > Pseudomonadota > Gammaproteobacteria > Orbales > Orbaceae > Gilliamella > Gilliamella sp. W8126. The sequence goes on from NZ_JACFPE010000001.1 coordinate 38,029, forward strand.
GATCAATATTTTTTGGTGCAGCATATTCTTGTACCACAATTTTGTCTTTGTAACGATCGATTGCCACGTTATATTCAGGTAAATCTGCATCATAAAGACGATAACATTCAAGTTGTTCTTGACTAGCCCATTTTTCAAATCTTTGGCAATTTTTACGTAAACGATTGGCAAAATCGGCTGCGGGTAAATTTTGCTTAGTGAGTGGTTGATCAGATTGGCGATCAGCAATTGAGTAATTCTTTTGTACACAATCTAAAGGTCCATTTTTGGCTTTAAATTGTTTATCAGCCCGCATTTGTAAACAATCTAATAGTTGTGGTGTACCACTAAATAACGATAATCGCCACCCCCCAAACTGTTGTTTAATTTGTCGACCTAGGGTTGAGTGCAAAGCAACTAAAGCTGGCTCGCTTTCTAACCGTTCACCATAAGGTGGATTACTAATGATCATACCATGTATATTACGATCAAGTGGATTGGTTAATTGGGTTACGTCCTGCAAAGTAAAAGTAATTAAATCACCAACACCAGCATAGATAGCATTTTGTTTGGCACGTTCTAATACCATAGGATTATTGTCATAACCGATAAAAGTAGTTTTTGTTTTTTGGACATTATGCTTAGCTTTAAAGAGTAAATCATTCCAAAGTGTTGGGTTGAATCCTTGCCAAGCAAAAAATCCCCACTGTTTACGTAACAGTCCAGGTGGAATATTAGAGGCCATCATCGCAGCTTCAATTAGTAAGGTTCCTGAACCACACATTGGATCGATAAGAGGTTCATCTGTTTGCCAGCCTGAACGGAGAATAATTGCTGCAGCTAAGTTCTCTTTTAACGGTGCTTGACCTGTTTGCTGACGATAACCACGTTGATGTAGGCTTTCACCACTTAGATCTAATGATAAGGTAACTCGATTTTTGTTTAGATAAGCATGTAAACGAATATCTGGATTTTGTTTGGCAACATTTGGGCGTTGATTGGTTTGACGCATAAAATGATCAACAATTGCATCTTTGATCTTTAGCGCTCCATATTGGCTATTACGGATAAAGTCATTAACGCCAACAAAGTTGATAATAAATGAGTTATCGACTGCAAAAATATCGTTCCATTTGATATTCATCACACATGAATAGAGATCTAGGTCACTATAGATATCAAACTCGGCAATGGGTAATAGGATCCGAGAAGCCAAACGTGACCATAATAATGATTGGTACATGGTTGATTGATCAGCGTCAAAGTAGACACCACCTTGCGATACTTTACAATTTACCGCGCCAATATTTTCTAACTCTTTTTTTAATAACTCTTCAAGCCCGCGAGAGGTGCTGGCAAATAGCGTTTTCATGCATAATCCACTTAACAATAAAATTGCAGGCATTATACCGACTAATTGCAATTGTGGGAAATGGTCAAATTAAACAATCTATAAACAAAAATAATAAGAATAAAAAATTTGCAAATAATAGATATAAAGTTAAAACATCGAAAATACTTTTTGCTCATGTTTACGATTCTTAACAAAATCCTCGCGAACAAGGTTTGCTAAATAATGCTTATTTCTTTATAATTTTTTGATTTATAACAAAAAATATATAATTTTTATAAGTAAAACAAATAGTTAAGATAATTAGCTATATTGTTATGTCAAAAGATAGTTGTTCAAATGCTATCTATAATTTAAATTCTTATCAAGAAATCTATTTATGCTAATTTTTAATAAACAACTCTGCAATATTATTGTTACATCATTAATCATTTTGTTTGTTGCTATCACTTTATCATTAACAATAAATGTTAATGATGTTAATGCTTTGAGTTCATCATCAGTAAAATCAATTCATGGACATTTGCCGTATTTAACTTTTGATAATGGAATTACTAAAATTAATGATACAGATTCATTGCTTGGCATAACTCTATCTGATAATACAATTATTAGGCCAAGTAAAGATGTATCTAGTGAAGATAATCCAATAATTTTACCCAATACAGCTGATACATTTGAAAATATACAAACTATCGTACCTTTGGCAAACAAAGGAAATAATAACTATCCAAATGTAAACCTTAATACTCTTATTGATGAACCTTATAATTATTTTATTGATGAAGATGGTGATAGTGGTGCAAAAGTAACCGGAAATATTTCGATTAAATGGAAAAATTATCAATCAAGTCCAATATATCCATATAAAATAGAGGAGCGAGATATCACTGATTTAGTCAAAAATAACCCTAAAATGAAACTTAATCCTTGTAATGGTATCTATAAGCTTATTATAAATACAACCAATGGTTATATTAAAACTAAATATGGGTTACCAAATTATAGTGAATTTAGTGATGGAAACCATACTTATTATATCAAACCTAATGCTGAACAAGCTTTTGTATGTTATGCCCAACCTAATATAGTCTATCATTCAGGTTTTGAACCAGGATTTTATGATGGAACAACCTGGACAAATTACCAAGGTTATAGAGTATTTAGTCCTTCTAATAGTGGAAATTATTCTGGTCAATCAAGTATAACTAAAAATAATTTTCCATCTACTGGTGCTGATGGTCTGTATTTTTATTTGACTTTAGCCGGCATTATCCCTGAAAAAGTGGTAGAGATAAATGGTAATATTATTAGATCTGATGAGAATAGTAACATAAGTCTAGTTCTAAATGCAGGCAAAACAAGTTACTGGTCTGCAAGTAAATGGAGAGCAGGCTCTAAAAACACAAAAGGTAAATTTGTTGGAACTCATTGGAATAAAGGTATTGAGCCAGCTGTAAAGGTAACTTTAAATGGACCAAAATTCGATTCGACAAATAAAGATTTTAAACCTGTTACATTTAAAATTTATGCTGATAAAGCGAAAAGTCAGTTATTATACGAATTTAGATTAATGCGTTGGTACATAGTGCAACCTGAAGTTGAATATGAAAATCAGATGGCAGCGATCAATTATTGTCAAAAATTAGGCGTCAATTATAGATTGCCTGATGTAAATGACTTTACTAATGCTAATGAAACTAATGTTGGTTGGTCGAATGGTTTTCCTGGACAAGGAGATAAGTATGCGCGTCAATTAAGTTATCAAGATAACGCGCGATGGATTGGCGGATTATTTAATGAATGGGGTTGTTTAGCAAATGGAGCTAGTATCATAGGTAAAGATAAATATACAAATGGTTTATGTTCAGGTTATCCTTCCACGAATTGGGACTCTTATTATTACTGGACTAAAAGTACAGCATTAAATTCTAATGATTATGGTAAAGGTTTATTAGTGTTTTCAGGATATGGTCGTCCAGTTTTATATGATGCTAGTCCAAATTATATACGTCGTGTTGCATGTGTCACCCCTTAATACACAAATTTAGACACGATATGTAAATTACGTAGTGTTAATCAATTATTGTATTATTCGCTAGCTTTTTAAACCATAAACTTACGGTTAATCATCAATGAGTACTTTTAAAAAATATGTGACTTTTAGCATAATTTATATTTTGCATTTGAAACACAATATTTAATTAGGACAAGTGGAAATGTTTATCTCTATACCATAATTTGTTAATATGCACAGGCTTTGGTTTCAGATTAATTTTATAATAAATTATTTAATTAATAGATTTTAATTAAGCATCTTTTTGAATAGAGGTAAAATGAAAGCACTATCAATTGTTGGATTAATTTTCGCTATAATATCTATTTTTATTCCTATATTTGGTATACTTATTGCCATGTTATGTAGTTTATTAGCATTAATTACATTCGTTAAGCAACCAACTATTTCTGGTGCTATTTTTGGGATTAATATCTTTAGCACAGCATTTTTGTCTCCAGTATTAGCTTCTATAGCCGCAAATTCAGGAATTGATACTTATCTATTTTTTGTTAAATATCATGTAGTATTGATGTTTGTTGCATTTATTTTATATTTTATTTTCCGCAAAAAAAACAGTGTGGCATAGTCTCTGGTTAGAATGAAAAATCAATTTGCTCAATAACCCTATGAGTTTATAAATTTTATTAAATAATAGTTAGTAAAAGTTAATAGTTACTCTATTTTTATCAATCCAATTTAATAAAACTTAATTAATGTTAATTTATTCCTTATTGAGAATAAATTAACTATTTTATTGATATTTAAAATATTATCTATTATTGCTAACAACATTATAAAAAAGAGTTTAGTCATTTTAGATGAAAGGTGGCAATAAAGTTAAGATAACTATTTAAACAACTAGCAATTCATTAGTAAGAGAAGCTATGCAAATATTTTTATAAACTATAAATGCCTGTTGTGAGGTTTTAATAAGTAAATGTGAGAACTTTGGCTAAACATACTATTAAAGCAAGTCCTCACATTTAATCTAATAAATTACTCCACTGTTACTGATTTTGCTAGGTTACGAGGTTGGTCGACATCGGTACCTTTAATTAGGGCAACATGGTAAGCAAGTAATTGCGTCGGTACGGTGTAGTAGATTGGTGCAGTAAGTTCTTCAATATGGGGTAAGTTAATAATATGCATAGTATCGTCGCTAACAAAACCAGCATCTTGCTCAGCAAACACATAAAGTTGACCACCACGGGCACGCACTTCTTCAATATTGGCTTTGAGTTTTTCAAGTAAGTCATTCGTTGGCGCCATAACAATAACTGGCATATCTGCATCAATCAATGCTAAAGGCCCATGTTTTAATTCACCAGCTGCATAAGCTTCGGCATGAATATAGGAGATCTCTTTTAGCTTTAATGATGCCTCTATAGCGATTGGATATTCATCGCCACGACCTAAAAATAGTGCATGATGTTTATCGGCAAAATGACCAGCAAGTTTTTTGATTACAGGTTCGGCCATTAATACTTGTTCTATACGGTTTGGTAAAGTTTGTAATGCATGGACGATTGCTTGTTCAGTGATTTCTGCCATATCATTAAGTCGGCCTAACTTTGCCACTAACAGTAATAATACCGTCAATTGTGTGGTAAATGCTTTGGTTGAGGCGACACCAATTTCAACGCCAGCTTTGGTTAGTAAAACCAAATCAGCTTCTCGAACTAAAGTCGATGCTGCCACATTACATACCGCAAGAGTACTTAGGTAATTGTTCTGTTTAGCTAAGCGTAAAGCAGCAAGGGTATCGGCAGTTTCCCCGGATTGTGATAGGGTGATAAATAAACTGTTTTTGCGACGAGCTGGTTTTCGATAACGAAATTCCGAGGCAATTTCCACATCACAAGGAATGCCGGCTAAGGATTCAAACCAATAACGAGCAACCATGCCTGCATTATAAGCTGTGCCACAGGCAACAATTTGGATGTGTTCAACTTGCTTGAGAATATTTTCTGCATTTGGGCCTAGTTCTGATAAATTGACTTTGCCATGAGCCATGCGACTTTCTAAGGTATTTTTAATCGCATTCGGCTGTTCATAAATCTCTTTTTGCATGTAATGGTTAAAACCAGCTTTGCTGCCAGCATCATATTTGGCATCTGATTCAATGCAAGGGCGATTTATTTGATTAAAATTTTTGTCATAAATCGTCACTGAACGTTGAGTGACAAGCGCTATATCACCTTCTTCTAAGAAGATAAACTGCCGAGTTACCGGTAATAAAGCCAGTTGATCTGAGGCAATAAAGTTTTCGCCAATGCCACAACCAATAACAAGTGGGCTACCAGAACGTGCGGCAACTAGGATATCAGGATTTCGAGTGTCCATAATTACTGTACCATAAGCACCTCGTAAGAGTGGAATGGCTTTTTGCACAGCTTCTAATAAGGAACATTCTTCAGTGCTGATGATGTCATGAATTAAGTGGGCAATGACTTCAGTATCTGTTTCTGAACGGAATTGGTAACCTTTCGCGATAAGTTTTTCACGCAGTGGTTCGAAATTTTCGATAATTCCATTATGCACAACGGCAATAAAGTCGGATATATGTGGGTGCGCATTATGTTCAACTGGTTCACCATGTGTTGCCCAGCGAGTGTGGGCTATACCGGTTGAACCGGCAACAGGTTGTTCGTTTACCGCATCTTTAAGCGCTTGTACTTTTCCTACCCGTCTTATTCGCTGCAATTCACCTGTTGGTGAAATAATAGCAAGTCCGGCAGAATCATAACCACGATATTCTAAACGTTTAAGTCCTTCTAATAAAATATCTGCCACATCACGCTTAGCGATTGCACCTACAATACCACACATCGTCTATCCCTCTTTCGATTTCGTTGGTCTTTGCCAACCCGCAAGTTGTTTTTGTTTTACACGACTAACCACTAATTCATTGTCGTTGACATCGTTAGTAACTGTTGTGCCAGCCGCAATAGTTGCTCCTTTACCAATTTTGACTGGGGCAATAAGCTGGCTGTCAGATCCGACAAAGACATCATCTTCAATAACTGTCTTAAATTTATTAGCACCATCATAATTACAGGTAATTGTGCCAGCGCCAATGTTGACATTACTGCCAATTTCACTGTCACCTAAATAACTTAAATGTCCAGCTTTGGTTGCATGGCCAAGATGAGCTTTTTTCAACTCAACAAAATTACCAACGTGGGCATGATCATCTAGTTTGCTGCCTGGTCTTATTCTGGCAAATGGTCCGATAGTACAGTGCTGAGCAATAATCGAATCTTCAATCACCGAGTATGGACTAATTTCGCTGTTATTGGCGATGGTGCAGTTTTTCAAAATACAGCCTGCACCGATAATGACATTATTTCCTAATGTCACATCACCATGAATAATCACATTTGTATCAATGATAACATCTTTACCATGAGTTAATTTTCCACGTAGATCAAAACGGGCTGGATCAAGTAAAGTTACTCCAGCAAGTAACAATTGCTCGGCTTGATACTGTTGATAATGACGTTCTAAAGTTGCTAACTGTAATCGATTGTTGACGCCTTCAACTTCAAATTGCTTTATTGGATGTGAAGTTAAAATTTCATAACCATCTTGATGTGCAAAGGCAATAATATCGGTTAAATAATACTCTTTTTGCGCGTTGTTATTGGTTAAACGAGCTAACCACTGCTTAAGTAATTTGCCTGAAACTAGCATAATACCAGTATTAATTTCGGTGATTTTTTTTTGTTCGGCATTGGCATCTTTTTGTTCAACGATAGCCACAACTTTACCATCTTTGCGTTCAATTCGACCATAGCCAGTTGGGTCATCTAAAATCACTGTTAATAAGGCAATACCTTGTTTGGGTTTACTAGCAATAAGATTTTGCAAAGTTTCAACTGAGATAAGTGGAGTATCACCATATAAAATCAAGATATCTTCATCATCTTGAATGTAAGGGATAGCTTGTTGAACCGCATGTCCTGTCCCTAATTGTTCTGCTTGATAAACAAGTTGCACCGGCTGATTTTGTAACGATTTTTCAAGTTCGTTTTTGCCATGCCCATAAACAATATTGATGCGATTAGTATTAAGTTGTTGAACTGTATCAATAACATGTTGTAACATCGGCTTACCGCCGATTTTATGTAAAACTTTAGGTAGGTTGGAATACATCCGTGTGCCTTTTCCTGCCGCCAAAATAATAGCACTACGTTTTGGAGGTGAAATTGCCATAATCAGTTCCGGTCTGGTTAAATAAGGCTAATACTATAATCAAAGTTTTCCATGAAATCACCCCGAAATTGTTAATTTTTATCCTAAAAAAAGAATTATTGATATTTACCAAGAGTTTTAATAAAAGGAAGCATTGTTATGAATAGCATTATCAAGGTTTTATTGCTTTATACCACTCACGAAAAGCAAACCCTTAAAATTATGCAGCGAATAAAAACACAGCTTGCTGGTAAATGCGATTGTGATTTGATTGAGTTATTACCAAATAGCCATATAGATCTTGCTAATTACCAAGCGGTATTGATTGGGGGGTCTATTCGATATGGTTTTTATAGTAAAACCATGAAAAAATTTATTGATGCTAACTATCTGCAATTAAACACACTCAAATCTGGCTTTTTTGGCGTGAATATGGTGGCAAGAAAACCGAATAAAAATACGCCTGAAACGAATATATATACTAAAAAACTCTTAGCTAAAATTGCATGGCAACCAACGATTAAAGCGGTATTTGCTGGCGCACTTTATTATCCAAAATATAATTGGTTTGATCGTAATATGATCCGTTTTATTATGTGGTTAGGTAAAGGTGATACCGATGTGACTAAAGAAGTGATTGAGTACACAAATTGGGACAAAGTAGATGAGTTTGCTCATCAATTTGCGACATTTATCAATGAGTAATCTTAGTTATCCCTATAAAATAAGTCAGTATTCTCGTTATATATCAAGTCTTAAAGTTCTTTTTAAGAAACTTTGTGATATAGATCAACATTTTTACTAAAAAGGTGTACAATATTGCGCCTAAAGAATTTATCTCCTAATTGGGATTTTAATTGTGATTGAAAATTTAAGAAATATAGCCATTATTGCTCACGTTGACCATGGTAAAACAACCTTGGTTGATAAATTATTAAAACAGTCTGGTACGCTTGATAATTTACGTGGCGACGACAATGAAAGAATAATGGACTCTAATGCGCTAGAAAAAGAGCGTGGTATTACTATTTTAGCTAAAAATACGGCTATCGATTGGAATGGTTATCGTATTAATATTGTTGATACTCCGGGACATGCCGATTTTGGTGGTGAAGTTGAACGTGTAATGTCAATGGTTGATTCGGTATTATTGCTGGTTGATGCAATGGATGGACCAATGCCACAAACACGTTTTGTTACTCAAAAGGCGTTTGCTTATGGTTTAAAACCGATTGTTGTTATCAATAAGGTTGACCGTCCAGGCGCTCGTCCTGATTGGGTTGTGGATCAAGTATTCGATTTATTTGTAAATCTAGGTGCAACTGATGAACAGCTTGATTTCCCAATTGTTTATGCATCAGCATTAATGGGATTTGCAGGACTTGATCATGAAGATATGGCTGAAGATATGACGCCATTATTTGAAGCAATTGTTGAACATGTTGAGCCACCAGCAGTTGACTTAGATGGTCCTTTCCAAATGCAAATTTCACAACTTGATTATAATAACTATGTTGGTGTTATTGGTATTGGTCGTATTAAACGTGGTCGTGTTAAACCAAATCAACAAGTCACTATTGTTGATAGTGAAGGTAATAAACGCACTGGTAAAGTAGGCCAAGTATTAGGTCATTTAGGTTTACAACGTTATGAAGCTGAAGTTGCTGAAGCAGGTGATATTATTGCGATCACTGGTTTAGGCGAACTCGGTATCTCTGATACGATTTGTGATAATAGTTGCGTTGAAGCATTACCTGCATTAAGTGTTGATGAACCAACTGTTACTATGTTCTTTAATGTTAATAGCTCACCATTTGCTGGCAAAGAAGGTAAATATGTGACTTCACGTCAAATTCTTGAGCGTTTAAACAAAGAACTGGTGCACAATGTGGCTTTACGCGTTGAAGAAACTCCTGACCCAGATGCATTTAAAGTTTCAGGTCGTGGTGAGTTGCACTTATCGGTTCTTATCGAAAATATGCGTCGTGAAGGTTATGAGCTTGGGGTATCACGTCCTAAAGTTATCTATAGAGAAATCGATGGTAAAAAGCAAGAACCTTTCGAACAAGTTACTTTAGATATTGAAGAACAGCACCAAGGTTCAGTGATGGAAGCTTTAGGTTTACGTAAAGGTGATTTAACCAATATGTTACCTGATGGTAAAGGTCGTGTACGTTTAGATTATGTGATCCCAAGCCGTGGTCTTATCGGCTTTAGAACTGAATTTATGACTATGACATCTGGTACTGGTTTACTTTACTCAACATTTAGCCATTATGATGATGTACGTCCAGGTGAAATCGGCCAACGTAATAATGGTGTAATGATTTCGAATGGTACAGGTAAAGCGTTAGCTTATGCACTTTATAGCTTACAAGATCGCGGTAAATTATTCCTTGGTCATGGTGCAGAAGTGTATGAAGGACAAATTATTGGTATTCATACCCGCTCAAATGATTTAACCGTTAACTGCTTAACGGGTAAAAAATTAACTAACATGCGGGCATCGGGTACTGATGAAGCGACTACGCTTTCACCACCGGTTAAAATGACGTTAGAACAAGCATTAGAATTTATTGATGATGATGAATTAGTAGAAGTTACACCATTATCTGTACGTTTGCGTAAACGTCATTTAACTGAAAATGATCGTAAACGAGCATTCAGAAGCAATAAAGAGTAATGTCAGTAAAAAACTAGCAAGTTTAATTTGTTAGTTTAAATTAGAAATGAAAACCTCGCTAATTAGCGAGGTTTTTTTTGGCTTTCACTCTGGCGATAGCATCGGCAATTGATTGTTTGCGATCTTTTTGTGTAGTCGCATTACTATTGCTTATTGGCATCGACCTAGGGAATAAAATTGTTGGCGGTACCAATTGATTGTGACTTAATCGTTGCTGTTTTTTTTGTGTCAACAGTAACTCTTCCTGTTCATTTAAAGCAATACCTAGTGTACTTAAGGTAATACAGTCGGTTGGACAAGTATTAATACAATTACTACAAGATGTACAATATTGTGGCAATATGGTATGTAATACTTGTTTGCTCCCCACAATAGCATCAGTTGGGCAAACGCGTATACATTTGCCACAACCAATACAATTTTCTTCATCAATTAACGCTTTATATTGTTTTTGCATAATAATTTTTTAAATTAACTTAAACCAACAATATTACCATCTTTGTCAATATCGATATTTCGATAAGCCGGATTAGTACCAAGTCCAGGCATTGTCATCACATTACCTGCATAAACTCGAATAAAACCAGCACCGGCAGAAATTGCTAAATGGCTGATATCGACATCAAAATTAGTCGGCACATTCTTTAAATTTGCATCAGCACTGATTGACATTGGTGTTTTCGCGATACAAAGTGGTAAGTGATCTAATTTTAATGCTTCAATTTCTTTAACGTTTTTAAGTGCTGTGTCTGATAAATTAGCTTTATTCGCACCGTATTTTTTTACCATTGTTTGGATTTTATCTATTAATGGCATACTGTCAGGATAAGGTAACTTGATTTCACTTGGCATATCACACGCTTTAATCACATGTTTGGCAAGTTTTTCTGCACCTTTACCACCTTGAGTAAATACTTCACTGACTTCACAAGCAAATGCACCGTGTTCAATGGCGTATTTTTGTAAAAATGCTAATTCTTCTTCACTATCATGTGGGAATCGATTGATTGCGACAATCACTTGTAAACCATAACTTTTAGCATTATTGATATGCCACGCTAAATTAGCTGCACCAATTTCAAGTAATTCTACATTAGATTCTGAAATCTCTTTTGGTATGGCTTGTCCTGGTTTGATATTATATTTACCACTATTGGATTTTAAGCTACGCACAGTTGCAACAAGCACTACACAAGATGCCTTGATACCAGCTTGACGATATTTAATATTAAAGAATTTTTCCATTCCCATGTCTGAGCCGAATCCTGCTTCGGTTATAACATAGTCAGCTAATTGCATAGCAATGCGGTCTGCAATTACAGATGAATTACCATGAGCAATATTGGCAAATGGGCCTGCATGGATTAATACAGGTGTATTTTCCACTGTTTGCATAAGGTTTGGATTAATGGCATTTTTAAGCAGAACGGTCATTGCCCCAGCAACTTCAAGTTGTTCAGCAGTAATTGGTTCACCACTAGTGTTATAGGCTAAAATAATTCGTCCAATTCGTGCGCGCATATCATGTAGATCAGATGCTAACGCTAAAATTGCCATAAGCTCTGATGCAGCGGTAATTTCAAAGCCATCTCGGCGTTCAACACCGTTAACACCACCACCGACACCAACAGTAATATTTCGTAGCGCACGGTCATTGTGATCGATGACTCGTTTCCAGACAATACGGTTTATATCGATATTTAGACGAGGCAAACCTGTTTGTGCTGTAAATTCCTCACCCAGACGTTCTTCATGGTAAAGTCGAGAATCTAATGCTGCTGAAGCCAGATCATGGGCTGCAGTTATAGCGTGGATATCGCCAGTAAGATGAAGATTTAATGTTTCCATTGGTAATACTTCAGCCTGTCCCCCACCTGCTGCACCACCTTTAACGCCAAACACTGGCCCTAAACTAGGTTGACGAATACAAGCGATAGCAGATTTTCCCAAATAATTTAAACCTTCACTTAATCCAATAGTATTTACGGTTTTTCCTTCACCGAGTGGCGTTGGGGTTATTGCTGTCACTAATACTAATTTACCTTGAGCTTTATTTTGATTTGCTTTAATAATAGATAAATCAATTTTAGCGACATATTTACCATGAGGCAGCACATATTCATCAGGGATATTACATTGTTTTGCGATTTCAGTTATTGGACGTAAAGGCATACTCGTTCTCGTATTAAATTAAACAGGTTGTCAGTATAAAGAATTTAAAATGCCGAATAAAGCAACAATTTTATCTTTATTGATTTTCGGCACAATCTTTAATTATATTGTTATAATGGGCAAATTTTTAAACTATAGGATAATTGTCAAATGAATTGGTTTTCACAGTATTCACTTTTCTTGGCTGAAACAGTAACTGTTGTTGTTGCTATTCTAGCAATATTAATATTTATTTTATGTCAGCGTCGAAAATCATCCACAGTTGCTGGGCGAATGTCAGTCAAAGATATAAGTAAAGAGTATGAACAAGCTAAAGATGAAATGTTAATGTCTAGTATGGACGAGACCGAAGCCAAACAATTCACTAAAAATCTGAAAAAGCAGAAAAAACTTGAAAAGAAACAGGCTAAACAAACAGCTAAACTAAATAAGAAACAAACCGATAATGCGTCGTCGGACGATACTGTAAAATTATCCGAGACAACATCAACTTTACAGACAAAACCTAAACTGTTTGTTCTATCATTCAATGGTAGTATGGATGCGCATGAAGTAGAAGAGTTGCGCCAAGAAATTACTGCCGTATTAGCTATCATCAAACCAGAAGATGAAGTTGTGGTAAAACTTGAAAGCCCTGGTGGGGTAGTGCATGGTTATGGGTTGGCCGCTTCGCAATTATTACGCTTTAGAACACGAAATATTCCTTTTACTGCGGTGGTAGATAAAGTTGCAGCCAGTGGCGGCTATATGATGGCATGTACAGCCAACAAAATAGTTGCAGCACCATTTGCTATTGTTGGTTCAATTGGGGTAGTTGCGCAAATTCCTAACTTTAATCGATTACTTAAAAAACATGATGTCGATATTGAATTGCAAACAGCAGGTGAATACAAGCGAACTTTAACCATGTTTGGTGAAAACACCGATGAAGGTCGCCAAAAATTTAAACAAGAATTAGAAGAGACTCATCTATTATTTAAAGACTTTGTAAAAGAGTATCGTCCTAATATTGATATTGAACAGATTGCTACAGGAGAACATTGGTTTGCAACACAGGCTAAAGAAAAGGGCTTAGTCGACGAAATTAGTACCAGTGATGATTTTATCTTATCGCATCTAGACACGCATAAAATCATAGCAGTTAACTATCAACGTAAACAAAAGCTATCGGAAAAACTCTCGAAAAATGTTGTAAAAGGTATGGAAAGATTATTCTTTAGACAAGGAAACGGACTATAACAGTCCGTTTTTTTTATAAATCTATCACCCCAATTTATTGCAAACAAACCATAAAATTTGCAAAATGTACCTTTAGTCAAAAAAGGCCTAGAACAGCTTCTGTTAGCACCAAAAACAGCAAATATCAAGACGAGCATAACGATTTAGTTAGGTGAGCATTCAAATGCATAAATAGTTAACCGATTGCTCTAAATAGGGAAAGTTAATTTTATGTAAAATTTTTTAATCAAAATATTGAGGAATATTTTTTGCATCAATTCTTGCTTACATATCTTAACAATTCATTACGAAACAATATTTGTCAAAATTAATGCATATATTTATACTATTTAAGTCAATAAAATATATTTTTATTGTTATAAAATAATTGGATACATTGACAAGGGATTGAAAAAATGTTAAAATACAGTTGTTTAGGAGCCAGCCAGCCAGCCAGCCAGCCAGCCAGCCAGCCAGCCAGCCAGCCAGCCAGCCAGCCATATAGGCTAAATAGTATTCTAGCCATCTTTCAGGCTAAACAAACTTCGCAAGTAAAATCTGCTATAAACTCATCTTTCTATAATCTAAAAACTTACATAGCAAAAATTGTATTAAATATCCATCAACATAAAAATAAACAAAAAGCGATAAATTTAACTAGATATCAAACACTATTTGCACAACTAATTTTTATTCTAAGTAGTCTATCATTGGTAAATAATGTATGGGCATTATCTTCATATTCTGCTCAAACTGAAAAAATGATAACCGGTAATACGCCGTATATTTTATTAACTGATGGCGTAACACCACTAACTGATTTACGTCAAATTATGGGGGTTAATTTTCCAAATCGTAATGGACAAGGCGGTACTGAATGGATCAGTGCCTGGGATACAGATCTTATCTTGCGAGCCCCTAAAGGAATGCATTTCAATGATGTGTGGACATTTGCAACTCCAACGGATGGTGAAGCACATAATCCATCAACACTTAATGTTGATGACATTGATGGTGATGAAGTTGGTGGTTATGTCTCTGGTACAATTAGAGCAACTTGGTTTGAAAATGACATTCAAATACCTAATGATAAGTTAAGTTGGGAGCTTTGGAATTGTGGCGGACCTTATAAATTACGCGTAGAAGTTTCGAATATTCAGGCCAATACTCAATATGGTTTACCTAGAAATCGTTACTATGGCAGTAGTTCGGTAGAGTATAGGATAATTCCAAATGGGCAAATATGTTATTTACGACCGAATGAAATGACTCACTTTGGTGATCATGATCCCAATGTCTTTAATAATACCTATGGTTTTTCACGAAATAGTGGTTTTCCAACTACCGGTTTTCAGAATGCGGCCTTTACTTTAGTCGGTAGTGGTTCAGACCAAAGTCTTTATCGTTGTTATACGTCTAATGGTGGTGGAAAGATAAACTTATCGACAATTGGTGGTTATGGTTCGAATTGTACGGTAAATTATATTGCAGGGCAAAGAAGTCAATTTATTCAAAATGGCACACCAACAATAACAATGGAATTTTATAATGGTCGTTATTGGGAATGGATAGATAATTTTACTATTCCAGTTCCTAATAAATGGCCTAGTAAAGGCTCTGGTAGAGAAATGTATTTTAGTGATGGTTACTGGTTTTACAGTAGCAAGATTTATCATGCATTGACTTTTTGTAGTAATATAGAAAAAATCAGTTATATTCAAGCGCATAGCCTAGGTTTTCGGGCACAATATTTGTATAAAGCTGATGAACTGAGTAATAATCAGTCTCATTTTATAAGGGCTGTAGGTACGTTTATGGGTGAGTGGGGTATTACAAAAAGATATGGTGGAGTTTGGCGCCCTGATGGTGATCTCTGGACAGCTGACATAACAAGTGATGATAGAAGGATTTATCGTGTAATGGGAATGACAGGTCGAATTGAAGCCCAGCCGCCAGGATATCAAAGTACAACAACTGTTTGCCGAGGTGATTAATATATATTTAATAACAATCAGCAACATTTTAGGTATACTGTAAAGAAAAATTGTTCCAGTTAAGTGGAGCGTACTGGAACAATTTTTTGATCAAAAAACAATCAAATAAAGCTCAATAAATAAGTATAAATTATACTTATACTTTATTTAGTTAAATTACCTTATCAGCATCTCCTATTTATTAATCATGAATCTTAACAATTCATTACGAAACAATATTTGTCAAAATTAATGAATATATTTATACTATTTAAGTCAATAAAATATATTTTTATTGTTATAAAATAATTGGATACATTGACAAGGGATTGAAAAAATGTTAAAATACAGTTGTTTAGAGGCCAGCCAGCCAGCCAGCCAGCCAGCCAGCCAGCCAGCCAGCCAGCCAGCCAGCCAGCCATATAGGCTAAATAGTATTCTAGCCATCTTTCAGGCTAAACAAAATTCGCAAATAAAATCTGCCATAAACTCATCTTTCCATAATCTAAAAACTTATATAGCAAAAATTGTATTAAATATCCACCAACATAAAAATAAACAAAAAGCGATAAATTTAACTAGATATCAAACACTATTTGCACAAATAATTTTTATTCTAAGTAGTCTGTTATTGGTAAATAATGTATGGGCATTATCTTCATATTCTGCTCAAACTGAAAAAATGATAACCGGTAATACGCCGTATATTTTATTAACTGATGGCGTAACACCACTAACTGATTTACGTCAAATCATGTGGATTAATTTTCCTAATCGTAATGGACAAGGCGGTACTGAATGGATCAGTGCCTGGGATACAGATCTTATCTTGCGAGCCCCTAAAGGGATGCATTTCAAAGACGTTTTGGCTTTTGCTTTATCAACTGATGGTGTTGCACGTATCCCATCGGCACTTAAGGTTGATGATATTGATGGTGATCAAGTTGGCGGTTATATCTCTGGCACAATTAGAGCAACTTGGTTTGAGAATGGCATTCAAATACCTAATGATAAGTTAAGTTGGGAGCTTTGGAATTGTGGCGGACCTTATAAATTACGCGTAGAAGTCTCGAATATTCAGGCCAATACTCAATATGGTTTACCTAGAAATCGTTACTATGGCAGTAGTTCGGTAGAGTATAGGATAATTCCAAATGGGCAAATATGTTATTTACGACCGAATGAAATGACTCACTTTGGTGATCATGATCCCAATGTCTTTAATAATACCTATGGTTTTTCACGAAATAGTGGTTTTCCAACTACCGGTTTTCAGAATGCGGCCTTTACTTTAGTTGGTAGTGGTTCAGACCAAAGTCTTTATCGTTGTTATACGTCTAATGGTGGTGGAAAGATAAGCTTATCGACAATTGGTGGTTATGCTTCAAATTGTACGGTAAATTATATTGCAGGGCAAAAAAGTCAATTTATTCAAAATGGCACACCAACAATAACAATGGAATTTTATAATGGTCGTAATTGGGAAAGGTTTGATAGTTTTACTATTCCAGTTCCTAACAAATGGCCTCGAAAAGGATCAGGTAAGGCAATTAATTTTGGTGATGGAAAGTTTATAAACATCTCTAGAGGATTTAGTGCATTAAGTTTTTGTAGCGGGATAAATAAAGTTACTAAAGAACAGGTATTGGATAAAAATTTTCGGTTAAAATATTTATATACAACTTCTGAACTGACTAATAATGAGTCTCATTTTATAAGGGCAGTGGGTACATTTATGAGTGAGTGGGGTATTACAAAACTCTATGGTGGAATCTGGCTTCCAGATGGTGATTTATGGACTGCTGAAATAAGAGATCAATATTACGTTTACCGAGTAAGGGGTAAAACAGGTGCAATTGATCTTCAGGAGCCAAGATATCCAAGTACAACGGCTGTTTGTCGTGGTGATTAAAATATGTTTAATATAAAAGGGAAACATTTTATATATTAAAAGCAGAGAAAAATTGCTTCCAGTTATGCGTAGCGTACTGGAAGCAATTTTTTGATCAAAAAACAATCAAACAAAGCTGAATAAATAGATATAAATTATATTTATATTTTATTTAGATAAATTACCTTATTAGCATCTCCTATTTATTAATCATGAATCTTAAGAATTAGTAATTATAAATATGTTGTGAGTAAAGGCTTTTGCACTTCAAAAAAGTAATCTTGATTTTAAGTTATGCAACTCTATGTTATGCTTAACCTAATATTCGATCACAGGACGTTCCATATGATAAAAGATCCATTTTATGATCGTGAGGCGAAAAAATATGATTCGCCGATCGCCAGCCGTGAGCTGATTTTGGACTACCTAACTAAAGAAGCAAAACCAGCTAATTTAGACAAGATAGCTCAAGCAGTATCAATTAAGAATGATGAACAAAAAGAAGCATTACATCGAAGATTGCGGGCGATGGAACGTGATGGCCAAGTGGTGTTTACACGGCGTAAGTGTTATGCCTTACCGGAAAAATTCGATATGGTGAAGGGGAGTGTTATTGCCCACCGTGATGGCTTTGGTTTTTTAAGGGTAGAAGGAAAACCAGAAGATTATTTTTTATCACCTGAACAAATGAAAAAAGTGTTACAGGGTGATGTTATATTAGCACAACCAATTGGTAGCCAATATAGAGGTAAAACAGAAGCACGTGTAGTACGAATTTTAGAACCCAGAACTAACCAAATCGTTGGGCGATATTTTATTGAACAAGGTGTTGGCTTTGTGGTACCTGATGACAGTCGATTGAACTTTGATATTTTGATCGCGGGTAAACCAAATCGCACCGTAAGAATGGGGTCGGTTGTGGTAGTTGAATTACAACAACGTCCTGAGCGTCGTCAAAAAGCAGTAGGTATTATTAAAGAAGTTCTTGGTGAGATTATGGGAACCAATTTAGCAATAGATATTGCGTTACGTAATCATGAGATCCCCTACGAATTTCCTAAAGCAGTTGAAAAAGAGGTCAACAAATTTAGTGATCAAGTGCCTGAAAGTGCTAAAAAAGGACGTAAAGATCTACGAGATTTACCGTTAGTTACTATTGATGGTGAAGATGCCCGTGATTTTGATGATGCAGTTTATTGTCAAAAAAATCGTGGCGGTGGCTATCGATTATGGGTAGCAATTGCTGATGTGAGTTATTATGTTCGCAACGGTAAAGCTTTAGATAAAGAGGCTTGCTTACGAGGTACGTCGGTCTATTTTCCATCACGAGTGGTACCAATGTTACCAGAAGTGTTATCTAATGGCCTTTGTTCTCTCAATCCACAAGTTGATCGTTTATGTTTAGTTTGTGAAATGACGGTGTCTAATAAAGGACGTTTAACTGGTTATCAATTTTATGAAGCTGTAATGAACTCGCATGCTCGCTTAACTTATACTAAGGTTGCCAAAATTTTAGAAGGTGATAAAGAGTTACGTGAGCACTATCGAGAGTTAGTGCCTCATCTTGAAAATCTTTATGGCTTATATAAGGTATTAGATAATGCTCGGGTTACTCGTGGCGCAATCGGTTTTGAGTCAGAAGAACCAAAATTTATTTTTAATGCAGATAAACGTATTGAGAGTATTGAATTAGTACAGCGTAATGAAGCACATAAAATTATTGAAGAGTGTATGATTTTAGCCAATGTTGCTGCGGCAAAATTGGTCATTAATGCTGAGATTCCGTCTTTATTCCGCGTGCATGATAGACCGGATGAAGATCGCATGAATAATTTACGCAGTATTTTAAGTGAACTCGGTTTATCACTTGGCGGTGGAGCAAATCCAACACCTAAAGATATTGCCAAATTAATGGTTGATGTTGAAGCAAGACCCGATCATGAGATGTTACAGACTGTAATTTTACGCTCAATGAAGCAAGCAATTTATGATCCCGAAAATCGTGGTCATTTTGGCCTAGCGCTTGAAGAATATGCTCATTTCACGTCGCCAATTCGTCGTTATCCTGATTTATTATTACATCGAGCCATTAAATGGGTACTGGCGAATGAACAACATAAAACCAGTAAAACTGGTGGGCATCGTTATACCATTAGCGAAATGCTTTATTTTGGTGAACACTGCTCAATGACTGAACGTCGTGCGGATGAAGCCGTGCGTGATGTCGTTGATTGGCTAAAATGTGACTATATGCAAGATCATGTTGGTGAGGTATTCAATGGTACTATCTCTAGTGTGGTTAATTTCGGCTTTTTTGTCCGGTTAGATGATCTGTTTATTGATGGTTTAGTGCATGTTTCGTCACTGGAAAATGATTATTATATTTATGATGCATCACGTAATCGTCTAATTGGTGAGAATACTCGCTTTAGTTATCGTTTAGGTGATAAAGTTCAAGTAAAAGTCGATAATGTTAATCCAGAAGAGCGTAAAATTGATTTTTCTTTGGTCGGCAGTAATAATAAGCCACAACGTCAAGGTAAGACGGCAAGAGATAAAGCTAATAAAGCTGATATAAGTTTTGCTACTGATTTACCAGTAAAACGCAAAGCTAAAAGTCCACCAGATAGCAAAAAGAAAAAAGCGAACGCTAAAGTAGCAAATAAAGCAGAAGCTAAAGTGAAAAGTAAAAAACGAACAAAAGCTAAAGCAAAATCTAAAGCGGCATCTAAGACTAAATCTAAATCAGCATCGACATCAAGTAATAAGAGAAAAAAAGAGTAATTAATAGATGAGTGAAACAGTATACGGTATCCACGCCATTGAAGCATTGTTAACGCGTGCTCCAGAAAGAATTATTGAAGTTTTTATCGCTAAAGGTCGAGAAGATAAACGCTTGACAGCCCTTGTTCAAGAATTAGAACAGTTAGGTTTAACTGTGAAAGTAACCAATAGACAATATCTAGATGAAAAATCAAAAAATGGTGTTCATCAAGGTATATTAGCGATGGTAAAACCAAGCCGTGGTTACCAAGAAAATGATATACCTTTACTGATGGAACAATATCCCATTCCGGTTATTTTAATTTTAGATGGTGTGACCGATCCACATAATTTAGGTGCCTGTATTCGTACCGCTGATGCCGCTGGTGTCAATTTTATTATTGTGCCAAAGGATCGCTCTGCACCACTTAACTCAACCGCACAAAAAGTTGCTTGTGGCGCCGCTGAAAGCGTGCCTGTAGTTAGAGTTACCAATTTAGCTCGAACTATGCGGATGTTACAAGATGAATATCAAGTTTGGATTGTAGGTACTGCCGGTGAAGCAACCAGCACACTTTATCAGACTGATTTTTATAAAAGTTCAAAAAACTTATCTCTGGCCTTAGTAATGGGGGCTGAAGGCGAAGGTATGCGTCGATTAACTAAAGAGCATTGTGATGAGCTAGTCAGTATACCTATGGCAGGAATTGTCTCTTCACTTAATGTTTCGGTAGCGACAGGTATTTGCTTATTTGAAATTGTTAGACAAAAAAATAGATAGTTTGAGTGATATATCATGTTAGGATTTTTGAAAAAATTTTTACCCAGCAAAAAAACACAATCTTTATCAGAACGAGACTTAAATGGTCGTAATAATGTTGGTTATCCTACCATGCAACTATCTCGTGAAATTGATAGTTTAGTTAAGTCGAAATATAGTGCAGCTAAACATATCATCAATTTGTATAAAGATACGCTGTTTTTTAAATGGGGGCCTAGTGTTTTCAACAACAAATTGTCTGATGAACAGCTTGCTAGTTTATCTGGGCGAAATGTTCAAATGGTCTATTTATTACTGTTTCGTGATATGTTGAGGCACATTGCAAGCTTTGCTAAATTTAAGCACTTTGCGGATGATTGGCCAGAACAATTTGCCCAAGAACTATTAGATAACTGTAAAATGCTTAGCGACAGTGATGATGTAGATATTGCTAAAAAGCAAGATTTATTTGCTAGTACTGAACTTTATACTGTAGATAATCCGATTGATCCAAAACATCCAGAGACTACTGAAATACCTGATTGGACTGTACCGTTAGCCGAATTAGTGATGTTAAAATCTGACATGATTTATCATTGCCATCGTCCGCTAATGGCAGCCATTCTGAAAAAGTCGAATAAGCTAAAATAACCAGTTATTGATTACTTATAGTTTGTTTGATTTTATGATAATGCCTGTTTAAGCATAAATTATTTCTGGCAATTTGATATCCCAAGGTTGATTATCAATATTGGCCAATTTTTGGCAGGAAAATGCGAGCCCAATAGGTAATATCTGTTGTTGTTGATAATTTGCTAGCATTCGGTCGTAATAGCCACCGCCCATTCCCATACGATAACCTCGTTCATCAAAAGCAACTAATGGTGTAAAGACGATATCAAGTTGTGCAAACGGAATGACATTATTGACATTAAGTTCTGGTTCAAAGATGCCAAAATGATTTTTTATGAGTGGCGTATTTGTGGTGTACTTTAAAAAGAGTAGGTGATTTTTACAAAATGGATGGGTAATTGGTAAGTAGACTGATTTGTTTTGTTGCCATAGATATTCAATAATCGGTTTAGTATCGACTTCCCCATCAAATGACAAAAAAATAGCGATATTTTCAGCTTGATTCAAAGCTGGATGATTTTTAATTTTTTGATAAATAATTTGCTGCGCATTACAGCGTTGTTGTGGAGATAAATCACGTCTTTTTTGACGTATCGCTTGCCGAATATTCATTAGTTATCGATTGAAAAAGAAAAGTAAAGAAGCACTCCAAGATGTCGTTAGGGTCGTAACCCTTGAACCCAAGGTTCAAGGTGAGTTGCATGTTTTAATTTTTAGGTTTCCTAAATAAATTAGGCATACACACCAATCAAAAACCACACCACTCTAAATTAAAGAATATCGGCTCAGGGGACTAACCCTTATCCCGAGCATCTCAGAGATAATTAATATAATACAAAATTTAGAGAATCATACAATAGTCTTTGTTGATTATTTACGTTTAAGCTAACTAATTGTTGGTATTTAAAGCGGAATCAAGTAACTGCTGTAGCATTTTTAATCTATTAGCAAACTCATCGCTTTTTTCTTTCTCTTTAGTTAGTTCATAAGATATATTTAGTGCAGCAGTCATAATAAGTTGATCGCTGCCAACTTGTGGTGATTTTTCTCGTAAATTTGTTAAGCGTGCATCTAAATCTTTAGCCGCATTTGTAAGTGCGTCAACTTCTTCAACAGGGCAATTAAATTTTAAAGTTCGCCCAAAAATCTGAACCGTGACAGCTTGAGTTTCCATATTTAACCTATAGTTTTATAAATGTATTAATTTTGTCGATTATATGTTTGGCGTTTAATCCAACTTCATCACGCATTTCTTGTTGTGATCCTTGTGGAATAAACACATCAGGCAATCCGATGTTTAAAATATCACATTTTGTTTTTTTCGATAACAAAAATTCATTGACGGCGCTTCCAGCCCCACCTTTGATACTGTTCTCTTCGATGGTGACAAGTATATTATGGCTTTGACCAATGTGCAAAAGGACTTTTTCATCTAGTGGTTTTACAAAACGCATATCTATCACTGTAGCATTTATTTGATCGGCTGCTTGTAAAGCTTCAGGTAATAATGTGCCAAAATTAAGTAAAGCAATATTTTCACCTTCACGACAGTATTTTGATTGTCCCAATGGTATTGGATTGAGTGGTTGTAAGCTAGCACCACATCCTTCACCACGAGGATAACGTACCGCTGATGGGCCATTATGTAAATAACCTGTATAAAGCATTTGTCGACATTCATTTTCATCACTCGGAGTCATAATAACAAGATTAGGAATACAGCGTAGAAAACTTAAATCGAAAGCCCCTTGATGGGTTTCACCATCAGCGCCAACAATACCAGCTCTATCTATAGCAAACAGGACAGGTAAATTTTGGATAGCAATATCATGGATCACTTGATCATACGCACGTTGCAAAAAAGTGGAATAGATGGCTACTACCGGTTTAAATTCACTAATAGCAAAGCCTGCGGCTAACGTTACCGCATGTTGCTCAGCAATGGCCACATCGAAAAATTGATTGGGATAGCGTTTTGCAAATTCAGTCATACCAGAGCCTTCGCCCATGGCAGGGGTAATTGCCATTAAACGTTTATCATGTTCGGCTATCTCACACAGCCAATCTCCGAATATTTTTGAATAGGTTGGTGCAACTTTTTTTGAAATCGGTAAAGTCCCTTCGTTGGGATTAAATTTGGGAACACCATGCCATAAAGTCGGGTTTTGTTCGGCAGGGCCATAGCCTTTACCTTTTTGAGTAATAATGTGCAGTAGTTGTGGTCCTTTTAACTGCCTCACATTTTGCAAGGTAGCTACAAGTGTTTCGACATCATGACCATCTACTGGGCCAATATAATTGAAGCCTAATTCTTCAAATAAAATGGCTGGAGTCACTAATCCTTTTAAATGTTCTTCGGTTTTTTTGAATAATTCTTTTAATGGCGGAATATTCGAAAGGACTTTTTTACCACTTTCACGAAAAGAGGTATAAGCTTTACTTGTTAAAAGTTGCGCTAAATGCTGATTAAGTGCGCCGGTGTTTTCAGAAATCGACATATCGTTGTCATTAACAATGACTAGCATATCAGGTTTTATATGACCTGCGTGATTCATTGCTTCAAATGCCATACCAGCGGTTAATGCTCCATCACCAATAATTGCTGCTACTTTTTGTCCTGATTGCTTTTGTTGTTCAGCAATAGCAATACCTAGCGCGGCACTAATAGATGTTGATGAATGGCCAGTTGTTAACACATCGTATTCACTTTCATAACGATGAGGAAAAGGGTGCAATCCACCTTTTTGGCGAATGGTTAGCATCTGATCACGTCGACCAGTAAGGATTTTATGCGGATAAGCTTGATGTCCTACATCCCATATAATTTTATCAAATGGAGTGTTATAGACATAATGTAAAGCAACGGTTAATTCGACTACACCTAAACCTGAAGCTAAATGGCCACTAGATTGACTAACACTATCTAATAAAAATTGTCGTAATTCCTGACAAATCTCTGGCAATTGTGATAGCGGATAACGTTTAAGATCCGTGGGGAAATTGATTTGCTTTAATAAAGGAAATTTATCTAAATTCATTTTTATCATCTAGTTATTAGGTTAACTATTTCGATTAATAATAAAACCAGCAAGATCTTGTAATGGTTGGCTATTATAAGGTATTTGCTGCAGACTATCGATAGCTTGTCGATATAATGTGTTTGTCATTTCAATTGCATTTTGTAAGCCAACTAATGCCGGATAAGTACTTTTTTCAAGTGCAATATCTGAGCCTTGTGGTTTACCCATTAGTTCTTGTTCACCAATAACATCTAAAATGTCATCTTGAATTTGAAATGCTAATCCAATAGCTTGAGCATAGTCATCTAAGATTTGATAATAGGGTTTGGCTACCTCACCACTAGCATAAGCACCAAGCCTAACTGCAGCTTGAATTAAAGCACCGGTTTTATAATTATGGATATTTTGTAAATGTTCAAGGGTTACTTTTTGTTGTTCTGCTTGCAAATCAAGTGATTGACCTAAGCACATACCTGCAAGACCACTGGCGTTAGCAAGTTCACTAACCATATTAATTTTACTTTGGTTATCAATATGTTGATTTTCGCATAATAGACCAAAAGCTAGCGATTGTAAGGCATCACCAGCAAGAATTGCTTCTGCTTGACCAAATTGAATATGACAAGTAGGTTTACCCCGCCTGAGGTTATCATTATCCATGGCTGGTAGATCATCATGAATTAAAGAATAAGTATGCATTGATTCAATAGCTGCTGCAATAGGGTCAAGTTTTTCTAAAGGACAATTAAACATCTGCCCAGTTAGATAAACTAGAATAGGGCGGATTCGTTTGCCTCCGGCAAGCAGACTGTAACTCATCGCCTGTTGCAAGTTTGAAGGGGCAAATTGCGAAATATATGTTGTTAAATAATTATCAATACGTTCTTGTAATGGTTTTGTGCTATTCATTATTATCAATTGAAAATTCAGATAATTGAGCATCACTATTTTCAGATAACAAAATTTGGATGCGTTGTTCAGCCTCATTAAGTTGTTTTTGACCTGAACGGGCTAATTTAATCCCTTTTTCAAACTCATTTAAAGCTTCATCTAATGGTAAATCACCATTTTCAAGTTGAGTGACAATTGCTTCAAGTTGTTTGATCGTTTCTTCAAAACTTGCTTCTTTATCTTGTTTTTTTGCCATATCGTCCCCCTCTGTGTTAAATGAGTATACACGTATTTTTTCTGATGGTGAATTAAGATATTTAAGTTAAATTTTTACATTAATTAAAACGTCATTGCACAATGAGTTGTGATTAGTTTTATTGAGTATCGTGGCAAGATGGATAATCTTCTTGTTCACGTTCAAGTTCATCAACTGATAGTTGGGCTATATCAGGATTGATCGGTTTTTTTACTTCAATTCCTAATTCCCTGAATCGTTCTATTTGACCAACAACATTACCTCGTCCTTTAGATAGTTTGTTCATTGAAGATTGAAAGGTTTGTTGCGCTTTATCTAAGCAGTTACCTAGGTTTTCCATATCCTCAATAAAACCACGAACTTTATCATATAGTTTACTTGCTCTATCAGCAATAAGTTCGGCGTTACGATTTTGGTATTCAAATCGCCACAAATTATGAATAGTTCTTAACGCTACCAATAAGGTTGTTGGACTAACAATCATAATATTGTTTTTTAAAGCATCATTAATTAATGTAGGATCTTGATCAATTGCTGACAAAAATGCTGGTTCAACTGGAATGAACATTAAAACATAATCTAATGAATTGATACCAATGAGTTTGTGATAATCTTTTTGGCTAAGCTGTTTTAAATGATTACGTACCGAAGCAAGATGATCGGCAATAGCCTTAGTTCTAATATCATCGTCATCACTGTTAAAGTAACGTTCATAGGCAACTAAAGTAACTTTTGAATCAATGACAACATCACCACCTTGAGGTAAATGAACAATTACATCTGGTTGCAATCGTTGATTATTTTCATTGGTTAAATTAACCTGAGTGTGATACTCATGTCCCAAGCGGAGTCCTGAATTATCCAAAATTTGACTAAGAATAAACTCTCCCCAATTACCTTGAGTTTTGTTATTGCCTTTTAATGCATTAGTTAAATTAGTGGCTTCCTTAGTCATTAATTCATTAAGCTTTTGCAAATTGCGGATTTCATGGGTGAGCGTATGACGCTCTTTGGCTTCTTGTCCAAAGCTGTCTTGAACCTGTTTCTGAAAGCTTTCTAATTGTTGTTTTAGTGGTGAAAGTAGAAAATCTAAACTTTGTTTATTTTGTTGCTCAATCTTTTTGCCGCTTTGTTCAAAAATTCGATTAGCTAAATTTTCGAACTGAGTTGTTAAGCGTTGCTCACTTTGTTCCAGAATGGTTTGCCGTTGCTGTGCCGCATTCATGGTCTCTTCCAAACGAGTTTGTAACTCGCTAATTTTGATATTTTGGGCGATATTTTGTTGTTGGCATTGGTTTAATTCTTGTTCCAACTGTGTTATTTGAGTGGTTAAAACTTGATTTTCTTGTTTTTTTTGATTTAGTTGTAAATCAAATAAAGCATGTAGATTATTGGCTCTAAATTGCGTTTTTAATAAAGCGATTAATAAAACAACGGCGATAATAGCAATTATTATCGCTGTCCATTCACTTAAGCCTAAACTTCCAAACATGATCAAGCCCTTGCAAAAGTGAATGAAATGACATCGTCTAAATTCATGGCATCAAGTGCTAACATAATTAAGCGGTCAAGTCCTACGGCAACACCGGCACAATCAGGTAAACCTGCTTCCATAGCCGCAATTAATTCAATATCAATATTTTGTGGTGGTAAATTTTGATTAGCCCTATCAATATTATTTTGTTCGAAACGCATCTTTTGTTCTTGCGGATTAGTTAATTCTTTAAATCCATTAGCCAGTTCAACCCCTTTATAATAAAACTCAAAACGGCTGGCGACTCGATGGTCTTCCGAACTGATCGTTGCTAATGCTGCTTGAGATGCTGGGAAATTATATACTGCAACCGGTTTCTCTTGACCAATATGAGGTTCGACGCCGAAACTAAATAGGCATTGTAATAAAGTATCGCGATCATAATCATCAGTATTGAGCTCGATATTAAGCTTTTTCATCGCATCAATTAGCCTTGCTTGATCTGCTTCTAATGGGTCAATATTTAGATGACGTTGAAATGCTTTTTGATAAGAGATACGTTCGGCTGGTTCGCAATCTAAAATGTTTTGTAGAAGATCATCGACCTCGTTAATCATTTGCATCATATCAAATTGGATACGATACCACTCAAGCATGGTAAATTCAGGATTATGATAGCGACTCACTTCTTCATGATTACGAAAGCATTTACATATTTGATAAATAGGGCCACTGCCAGCCGCTAATAAACGCTTCATATGATATTCAGGGCTGGTGATTAATGACATTTTCTGCCCTTGTTGTTCATTGGTTTCACCAGGTTTTAAAAATAAGGTATGAAATGAGCTCAGATGCACATCTGTTACTGCATATTGGCTTAAGGTTGGCGTCTCGACTTCTAATATACAGCGATCAGCGAAAAACTGTCTTACTTGAGATACAATTTTAGCGCGCTTAAGTAAATTATTAATTGATGCAGTTGGTTGCCAAGTCATAAAAAAAATATCCATGGATTTTGATTAATTACTAAAAGAAGAAATAGGGCATTAAGCCCTATCTCTTATTGCTGGCGTTCATTTTGCCATAATGAGAACAAATTGTCGTATTTTTCTTGCTGATGCCAGATGTGGCAATGAAGTGCAGAAAGAATAATAGGGTCTTCTAAAATCGCTAATTGTTGTTCTTTACTGATTTTTTCTAAATCCACTTGCTGATAGTGCTCAATCAGTTGTTGGCGCAATTGCTGATTTTTTGTATTAGGTAAATGACGAGAAGTCGATAATGCACAGGCTAATGCATTATAAATAGGATCAACAAGTGCCATAATAAAGCCATGTTCCATAAAAGCAGCTTCGGTTTGCGCTAAATAGTCACCAGTGAGTTTTACTGCACGTGAAGGGTGGGTTTCTTCAGGTGTTAAAAATAACCCTGCTTTTTTAGCTTTCATACCAATACTGGATAAACCAGAAATACGAATTACTAGTGGTGAAATAGTTAATGGAATTAAAATTGCGATATACCAATAGGTAAATTGTGGATTTAACCAAATAATCACACATAACCACACAATTCCTAATAACGATAAAGGCCAACAAAAATAGAATGATTCACCCCAAGTTAAGGCATCATCATTTCGTGATGGTGACTTCCATTGAATTTTGCTACCAAGCCATGCTTTAACAACGAATTTGCTATGGAAGATCATACGGATTGGAGCAAGGATCATTGACCACACCATTTCAATAAGAATTGATAAGGTTAGTTTAAATATCCCACCTACATCTTTTGCCCCTGTTCTGGCTATAATAATTCCGTAGCTAAATAATTTAGGTGCAAACAGCAATACCATCGTGGTTGAAAGTAATTGAATAGCTAATTGTTCATCCCACCTAGGCCAAGTTGGATAAAATTGGTTGGGTTGGAAAAAATATTGTGGTTCAGAAATATTGAATACCAATAATAACAATGTTGAGAAAATTAAAAATACCAACCACAATAATGATGAAATGTAAGCCATACCACTGGTTAAAAACATAACTCGATGGGTTAAAGTAATGCCACTTTTGAATATTAATCGAAGATTGATAAGATTACCCATACACCAACGATTATCTCGTTTAAGATCTTCAATCATATTACCTGGCAACTCTTCATAACTGCCGTTCATATCGTAAGCAATCCATACTCCATAACCAGCTCGGCGCATCAAAGTTGCTTCAACCAGATCATGCGATAAGATATGAATCGGGCCTTTACGTTTTTGCAATGGTGATAAAATACAGTGTTCAATAAAAGGTTTTAGGCGAATCATGGCATTGTGACCCCAATATTGGGCTTCACTTAGTTGCCAGAAGTGAGTACCTGAGCAAAAAATATCACTATAAATTTGATTGGCAAATTGTTGAATACGGCCGTATAAGGTTGTCATTCTGACCGATTTTGGTGGTGATTGTAATATACCCGCTGTTGGATTCATTTCCATCATGGCAACCATTTTTAAAATACAATCGCCAGTCATAATACTATCAGCATCAAGAATCATCATATACTCATATTGATGACCCCAGCGACGACAAAAGTCATCGATATTACCGCTTTTACGTTTTACACGGCGTTTACGATGACGATAGAAAATATTACAACCATTATCTGCTTTTTTAGCATTAAAATCAGCCCAAGCCTTTAATTCATTAACATACAAATCAGGATCGTTTGTATCACTAAGAATATAAAAATCACAACATTGAGCATGTCCTGTTTCAACTAGTGATTCATAGGTGGCTTCAAGTCCAGCGAATACTCGTGAAACATCTTCATTACAGATAGGCATGACTAAAGCGGTACGATGTTTTGCGTCAATATGAGCTGCGGGATCATTTGGAATAGCAATGGTATAACGGTCTTTTTTTATCACTGCCAAAATAAGACCCATGATACTAGTCCAAAAACCGATTGAAATCCAACAAAATAAAATAGCAAAGAGACCAATAATAAAACCCTGTATGATATAAGGGATAATACTATAGATAGCGAGTTCAGGATTGATGTTCCAATTAGCCATGAAACTAATCTTTTGCCAGCTTTGATACGGCAAAAGTGACGATAAATAAATTGTTCCATAGTATGTTTGAACTGCTATAAGCACAAACATAATTAGACGACGAATAAGTGCGATAATATTCACACGAGGTTTTGATTTAGCTGTATACCGTTCATTCCAAATTTGTGGTTGTACTGACACACGTTCAACTTTGGGATAACTAGGTTGCTGTTGTCTTGCTTCATTAAAATGGTCAATGTTGCCGACTTGACTCAATCGATATTTTAAGAATTCGACATCATTGGCAAGAGAGTTATTGTTTTCCGATTTCTGACGCCAAATTTCGGCGTCAGATAGATTTTCGAAGTAATCTTTTTTCATATTATTGGCTGATTATTATAATTATTGAGCAGGGTATTGCCCACTCCAAGTTTCGGACAAAACTTCACCCGTTTGAGAAGCGAGTTGAACCCGCAGATCGGTTGCTTTTTTGTTATCTTCAACGTTGAATCGAATAATAACACGCCAACCTTTAGTTACTGAATTGTATTGGGAATCACAACTTACAATTGAGCCGTTATTAATACTTGAAATAACTTTAACAGGATTTTTATCAGATAACTGAGGTCCAGTAAAATCAATAACATATGCATTAGAACCATCAAGTTTACGTATTAAATTGGCTTGCTTGATATCACCTAGCGATAAACGAGTACTTTCTGCTCTAGCGACGTTAGCCGGATAACGATTTTGTTCGTTTAGTGTGTAATGTAGTCGATATTTAAAAGTAAGTTGATCACCGCCTTTATATTGCTTTTCAGGAACCCAGAAAGAAACAATATTATCATTGGTTTCATCTGCTGTTGGAATTTCGACAAGTTCAACTCGTCCTTTTTGCCAATCATTTAAAATTTCAACCCAAACGCTTGGTCGTAGTTCGTAGTGATCATCTAAATCTTGATAATCATCAAAACCTTTATCTCGTTGGATTAGGCCAAAACCTTTTGGATTTTCTAAACTATATGATGAAAAAGATAAACGTTTAGGATTGTTTAAGGGACGCCAGATCCACTCATTATTATTAGCCAAAATAGATAACCCGTTTGAGTCATGCATTGCTGGACGATAATTAAGTAGTGGTGATGGCTGATTTGGGCCATATAAGAACATACTAGTTAATGGCGCAATACCCAATTTTTTAACTGAATTACGGAAGAATACTTTAGCTTCAACCGTAACGGTGGTATCGATACTTGGTACTAGGGTGATTTTATAAGCTCCAGTAACACTTTGAGAGTCAAGTAATGCATAAATGACTAAATGCTTTTGATTTGGTTCTGGACGTTCAATCCAATATTCTTTGAAGCGAGGAAACTCCTCTCCTGACATTTCACCGGTGTCGATAGCAAGACCTCGAGCGGAAAGGCCATATCGTTGATCTTTACCAACAGCACGGAAGTAACTACCACCAAGAGCAGTAAATATTTCATCATCGGTTTTTGTTGGTTTGTTAATTGGATAATGAACTTTAAAACCGGCAAAACCAAGATTTTTAGTATTTAAATTATCTAAATGAAGTTGACTCAAGTCGAAATAATCTGGATCGTATTTAATTTCATTAACTTGGTTATTGACAATTTCGTTAATTTTAACCGGCATGTCAAAATACATACCTTCATGATAAAACTCTAGTTTAAAGCGACTTTTGCGATCATTCCAATAAGCTTTATCATGTTTAAAAGAAATTTTCTGATAATCAGCAAATTGCAGTGAAGATAGCTCACTAGGAATGTTTTTAGATGGTTGGACATAAGACTTTTTTGATAATTTTTCTGCTTTTGTCACTACATCATTAAAAGTAAAAGCCCATGAAGAAAAACTCAAACAAGATATTGATGCTATGCATAACATCTTGCAAGTTAGTGTTTTACTAAATCGACTAATAGGTAATAAATTGTACATAAAAAAGACTCACTTAAGTATTATCTAAAAATATTAATGTAATTGATAATATTGTCTTTAGGGCTACTTAAACAATTTTCAAGATAATCAGTTTTCATTTCGTCAAGAATACTTGGATTTTCATCAATTAAAAAATGCGAGTAATTATCTTTGAGAATTTTAGTTTGTAATGCAGCCAAATCTTGTTCTGACATTCTAAATAATGGTTGATAGCGATTGGTTATATTTTCGGTATCTTTGCTGTAAACTGCGGCAACGAAATCAGCTGACCATTGACAGTAATTGTTTAGGTTATTGTCGGTTGGATTAATTTTTTTTAACTCAATTTTATGTTCGGCTTGATTTTCTTCAATCACTTTTTTGAGTTGTATATCATATTTTAACTTATAAAATTCGTTAAGATAAAAATTTAACACACAGGATGATTCGTTACTATCATCTTTACAGTCTAAAATACCTTGTTTTTTTATATAACTGTCAAATTGTTTATCGCCAACTAATTGAAGTAATTGATTTTTGGCATTAGATACAAACGGGTTATTTTGTTCCGTTTGTTCTTTTAATATTGTTAACGGATCGACTTCAATATTTTTGCCATTATTTTTTGTTTTAGACATATTGTTTTTTACACAGCCTGTGGCAAGAATAAAGACAATGGCACATGTAAGGATATTACTTATTTTCATATATCAAATTCCATGAACATATTCTTGAGTTGAAATTTCAGGTTGAGAAACTTAACACTTTGTAGTGAAGTCGTAACGCGAAATTATATACTCTTATTCTTTTAAAAACACTAGATGATTACATTAATTTAGTAAAAAACGCACTAAATATTCGTTTGCCGATTTTGTTTAATGTCGGCATATTTTTTTAATATCGACAGTAAATTGTGAATCATCGGTTAAAGCTGGCTTAAATTTTCCTTTTGCTTTTAAAAAAGCAATAAGCTGCTCGGCATTCATATCGGAGTTAGAACAGGTATGAAATCTAGCTTCGGTACCAAATTTTTCATGGATAGCATTAAGTAAAGATGATTCGGTATAATTGTTCCCATCCATCATCTGTAGTACTTCATGACCGTGAATTGATATCATTTTCCTCTCCTAGATTGCGGTTTATCTCGCTCTAATTATTATTTTTTAAGCGGTGAAAGATAGCAGATATTTTTAATAAAAAAAAGAGGTTAAATGTTAAAAAAATCATTAATTGTATTTAGATTAACCCTGATTATTATCAGGGTTAAATAATTAGAGTGAAAAAAGTCAAATTGACAAGATAATCTTTATTTATTTTCACCGATTTTTACAATAATTGAGTGGTTTTCAATTTTAACCTGATGGATCACAACTGATAGTTTGTCAGCTAGTTTAAGTATCAATTCATCTTTAATTTTAATTGAACCTTCATCAATGTTTAAGGTTATTTCATCACGAATGTTATGAATCATTGATAGTGGTAAAAATGCGAATGCGCCTATCTCTGTTAATCGAACTCGGGCCCCACCTCGATTAATGTCAACTATTTCAGCAGTAAAACATTGCTCTTGTTTATCATATAAGTATTGGCTATAAAGATTTTCGGCGATATCTCGTTCAGCTAAACGTAATTTCTTACGACGATCTGCCATAATTTCTAATTGTTCATTAGTTGGTGCAGAGAATGGTTGCTGTTTAAGAGAAGCTTTAAGTAAACGATGGTTTATCATATCACCATACTTGCGAATTGGTGAAGTCCAAGTGGCATAGGCCGAAAAGCCCAAACCATAGTGAGGTTGTGGCGTTATCGAAAAATCAGCAGGACTTTGGAATTTACGCAACTTAGTTGATAGAAAATCGTTATTATCAATTAATCGGCGTAATCTAATATATCCTTCAAATGAAGTTAGTGACTCTTTATCAAAATCAGAAATGCCATTATCAACTAATATTTTTAAAATCTGTTCAATGTACTTACTATCAAAGCCTGAATGAGTATTAAAGACGCCGATACCAATCTTTTCAGTTAAATATAAGGTCAAAGCTAAATTAGCAATAATCATCATTTCTTCAACGATATTATTGGCGATGCCGCGCTCTTCTTTGAGGATTGTTTGCACTTGGCGATTATCATCAAGTACAAATCGATAATCATTGTTTGCTTTAAAAATTAACGCATTTTGTTGTCGCCAATTGATACGAACTTTTGCTAAATCAGCTAACAATTTCAATTGGGTTTTAATTTCTGTATTAGCAATATTTAAATCACTTTGATTTTCAAGGAAATTAGAAACATTGTTATAACAAAGCTTAGCTTTGGATTCAATCCAAACCGGGGTGAAATGGATATCCTCAGCAGTAAATTGTCCCGTTTTATCTAGGTGAATTTTACATACCATTGCTGGACGTTTTTGATTGGCTTTTAATGAGCATAGATCATCAGCCAATTGCTTAGGTAACATTGGAATATTAAAATCGGGCAGATAAGTTGTAAAATTACGAACTTTGGCAATATTATCCAGCTCACTATCAGGTAAAATATAAGCCGTAGGATCGGCAATAGCTATCATTAAGTTATAATTACCCATTTCATCTTGGCAAATAGCAATTGCATCATCCATATCTTCGGTATTTTCATTATCAATAGTGAAAAACGACACATTGGTTAAATCTTGTCGATTTTGTTGTTCACTTTCAGAAATGATGAATGATTCAGCTTGGGGTGCATTATCCTCTAATTGGTAACGAGCTAAGGTTTTCAACCATAATTGATAAATTGAATCAGAACTTGCGATAAATTGTGTTACTTGAGCAAGAAATTGTTGTTTATCTTTTTGCAATGGATGCGATTGTAATGTTGCCACAACCCAATCACCTTCGGTTAATTTTTGCTTAACTTCGGTGTTAACTTGACAACGTATAGCAAACTTAGTTGGCATATTTTCAGGATAAATCACCATAGCGCGATCTAAAAAGCCGATTTTACCAATAAATTTTTGTAAGCTACTTTCAATTAATATTTCAGGTTCAAATGACTCTTTATCATTATTGCTGATGATGGTTCCCGATACTTTATCTCCATGGCAAAGCTGCTTCATTTTGGCAACAGGAATAAAATAATTTGTTTTATTATCAACATCTAAAAAACCAAATCCTTTTTCGTGTGCTCGGACGATACCTTCAACATGAGGTTTTTGTTCTGCAAATTCTTGTTTAAGTTGGGCGAGTAATGGGTTATTTTGAAACATATGGCTTAATATTAATTGAAAAATTTAGACTAAATTCTATCATAGTTATGCTTTTAGGGGTTATTGAATTGTTCATCAATGACTGGCTATTGAAGTCAGTTACAATAAATAAAGAGTTAAAACATGAAATTAAATTATAAATTACAAGGCAATAAACAACCGATTTTATTAATGCATGGGCTATTTGGTAGTTTAGATAACTTAAACATGTTAGCTAAAGACCTCGTTGCAAATTATCAAACTATACAAGTTGATTTACGTAATCATGGCCAATCGCCATGGTCAAATATCATGAACTATCAAGCTATGGCGGAAGATATCGCGGAACTATGCCATGGTTTGCAATTACAGAACTTAATCTTAATTGGTCATTCAATGGGTGGCAAAGTTGCTTTACAATTAAGCCAACTTATTCCGCAACTGATTAGCAACATTTGTGCAATTGATATTGCGCCAGTTAAATATACTCAAACAATTAATACTCCGGTCATAAAAGCATTGGCACAATGCATTGATCAACAATTAGTTGATAGAAAGCAAATCGCTGAAGTTATGCGACAACATGGATTGAATGAACCAACGATTTTATTTTTGCTTAAATCCTTTAAACGTGAGCGTTGGCTATTTAATGCTGATGTAATTATTAATCAGTATGCCAATATTTGTGATTGGCAAACTATCTCAGCCAGTGCCATACCAACGTTATTTATTGGCGGTGGTAATTCTAGTTATATCAGTGATGAAAATTATCCAGCTATATTTAATCAATTTCCCAATGCACAAATTGATATTGTAGAAGGCGCTGGTCATAATGTTCATGCTGAAAAAACAGAGCAAGTATTGCAACATTTATATCATTGGTTAGCTGACTGATTATAATTATTTCAACAATAAAATTAATCAGTACAGCAATTGCTTAATTGATGGTTACTGATTTTTATTTTTTAATTGAAACTAAAGATTGCATGATTTAATAAGCAATAACACTAAAAAATAAGATTGGTTGTTTGGTAAATTCAATCAACCAACATGAATAGTCATAGTATAAGCAGTATTAGCCAATACGTATTTCTTTTATTCTTTATGGTGTGATTTATTTATTATAAATCAATTTATGTTCATTATCTAACCAGATACGAATATCATTGTTGTTTTGGTTCATAACTTTGACTTTAGAAAAATTAGCAATTGCGGTTTGAGCACCATGTTGGATCAGTTCAGCATTACCAATGCCGACACAATATGCACCGGCTATTCATAACACAACCAGCGTTAACTAAACAAATTCAATCTTTTGAACGAGTCATCGATCAAAAACTGTTTATCCGTGGTCGGAATGGAGCAACATTGACTGCAATAGGCAATGCGTTATATCCCGAAGCTAAAAAACTACTGCAACAACATCAGAAATTCCTGTTATTTGCCGATAATATTAAGAAAAAAGCGAATGAATGCTTATCAATTGGTTTTGGTATCTCTTGTTTTCAACAGGTGCCTAAATGGATTCGGACTTTTTCTGATGGATCCCCTGAATGTCATATTGTGACTAAACAACTACCTTCTAGTGAGCAAATAAATCTGTTAATGCAAGGTGAACTCGATATTGGTTTTGTCCGGATGCCGGTGCCAGAATCATTGCGTTCAATTATATTATCTAAAGAGTATATTGTATTGGCGGTACCAACTGAGGTAAAAGTGAGTTCCGGTAATATTAACGAGATACTGGCAACGCACCCGTTATTGCAGATAAATCCAGATTTAGCCCCCTTGTTTAACTGAACAAACCCAATTAATGCTTGAAGGAATTAATGTGACTTTAATACAAGGAGGAACAACTAATGATCTTCCTACGCTTTTAGCGTTAATTGCCGCTAAAAATGGAATTGCTTTTGTGCCAGCTAGTGTTCGTCATTTTTTACCTAAAGGTGTGAAACTCATTACACTAGATTTAGCGCAACTGGGATGGGATATTGCCGTGGCGTGAAATAAAAGAATTGAAAATAAAAAGCGCGATTTATTTTTGGACATAAATATTAATCACATAAAAAACGTTGTTGTTTAATCGTTTTGTGATGAATAGGGGTGACGCTAACAAAAACCATCTGACAAGACCTACCATAAGGTTGGCTATAAACTTGATATTGCCAATTATTTGGTATGATTTGCTGTAAATTATGAGGATAACTATCAAGTAAAGCAAAGGCGATTTGCTCCGCTTTAAACTGTTTTTGGAAATAGTGGTGTTGACTAATGATTGCGGTTAAATAACCACTAAAACCTAGCATAATGATAGCAAACATTAAGCATGATATCATGACTTCAATTAAGCTAAATCCGGCTATGTTTTTTCTATTCACAATCAACGAGCCTTTTTTCTGGACAATAATCTAGCCAATGGCCTTTTTCAATAATCAAGTGATTATCAGCAAAATACGTTAACATATAAAGATAATAGTCATCAGCTTGAGCTCTCAGTAGAGTATAGTTATCGATTTTTAATCGTGATTTTTTGATGCAAGCCTTGAATTGATATTGATTATCTAATAAACATTGCCATTGCTCACTCGGTGATTGCCATACCTGTTTTTTTGCCCAATTTAAACTTGAGCTTGCTTGATTAAACTGACGATAATGTTGAATCTCAATCAAATAGTTTTTTTTTAATGAATTAACTAGAGCCTGAAAACCGGTTAATAAAATGAGGCCGACAATGGTTAGGATAATTACCATTATTAGCGTGCTAAAACCTTCGGCTTGCGTTGTTTTTTTATTAAAATGGATTTTCATTTTTGATAATGGTTACCGTTTGATAGATTATTTTTTTGTTTTTCTTTAATTGAGCAGCAATATTTATTACAAAATAGCTGTTTTGCTGTTTTATTGAAAATTGCGTTATTTTAATGTCATGTGGATCGAATATTTTCTCCCAATTTACACCCTCACAACTTATTGAACCTACTTTATATTCCAAATTATTTTTGTAGAAACGATAAGCAAAGATGTCTGATTTACTTGGCGCATTACGATCATAAATCCAATCATTGCGAATTTCACTATCATAACGGAAAATATAACAATTGTTTGAAGTATTGATTTCAATTGGATATTGTTTCATTTTTTCGGGGCTATTGGCAATAAATCCAGCACGTTTTAGATCTTTGGTTATACTAGCTAAACCTTGATGAATATTTTTTTCTAAATGAATATGCAAATTTTTTTCCAACAATATCGATTGTAATTTACTATAGAATGAGGTGATACCTATAAATATTAAACTGGAAAATGCAATACTTAACATTATTTCAAATAATGAAAATCCATTTTGTTTTAGCATCGCGGTAGTCCGGGTAAATAACTATTTTTCTTACAAAATCGGATCCGCCCTCGATAAGAAATGATAATTTGCGTGGTACCAATGGCGTTGTGTAATTCGATTGTCCCCGTTTGTGCCATATTTTTCCGGCCCCAAAAGGAGATGGTTTTTTTATCAGTTAAATCACTCAATTCAACAGAATTATTAGGCTTCATAAAATAGGCGGTGCCTTCTTGGCAAGTGGTTGGTTTTTCGCCCTTGCTAATACTTATGCACCAAGGCTTAAAAAAATAATATACGTGATAGTTTTCATTAGTGTTGTAAGCTCTTGCTTGAGCCTCTTCTAAAAAATAGGCTAGCTGTTTTGTGGTGGTTGTTAGTTCATTACGCAGTTGTAATTCTTTCCAATGTTGTACACCAATTGCGGCCAAAATAGCACTAATGCTGATAACTAATAAAAGCTCTAATAAAGAAAATCCGCTGTTTTGCATTATTTTTTATTGAGAAATTTAATGAGAATATAAACTTTATATCCAAATAAAATCACGGTATTAACTTTTACTAAGATTTTGTGAAAGGTATTCCAAATAATTAACTTTTTTTGAGAGATCTTAATGATAAGATAAACCACTTAAAAATAGCGGCATATTATATTATACTGTTAGGCCAATTAAATTTGCTAACGGACTTTAAGTTAAAGGAAACGAGAAATGCAACAATTACAAACTATTATTGAGGCAGCATTTGAACGTCGTGCTGAAATTACCCCTTCAAATGTTGATACAGTGACACGTGATGCGATTAATCAATGTATCGCTTTATTAGACAGCGGTAAAATGCGTGTCGCAGAAAAGATTAATGGCGATTGGGTAACTCATCAATGGTTAAAAAAAGCAGTGTTGCTTTCATTCCGTATTAATGAAAATCAACTTATTGATGGTGGCGCAACTAATTATTATGACAAAGTACCGTTAAAATTTGCCGATTATGATGAAGCGCGTTTCCAACAAGAAGGTTTCCGCGTAGTTCCATCAGCAATTGCACGTAAAGGTGCTTATGTAGCTCGCAATACAGTATTAATGCCTTCTTACGTCAACATCGGTGCTTATGTTGATGAAGGGACTATGGTTGATACATGGGTAACTGTTGGTTCATGTGCACAAATTGGTAAAAATGTCCATTTATCTGGTGGCGTTGGTATTGGTGGTGTATTAGAGCCATTACAAGCAAATCCAACTATTATTGAAGATAACTGTTTTATCGGTGCTCGTAGTGAAATTGTTGAAGGTGTGATTGTCGAAGAGGGCAGCGTTATCTCAATGGGTGTATTTATTGGACAAAGTACTAAAATTTATGATCGTGCAACTGGTGAAGTTCACTATGGTCGCGTACCGGCTGGTTCTGTGGTGGTATCAGGTAACTTACCAACTAAAGATGGTAAATACAGCCTTTATTGTGCAGTAATCGTTAAAAAAGTAGATGCTAAAACGTTAGGTAAGGTCGGTATTAACGAATTACTTCGTACTATTGATTAATTTTATTAATCTATCTATTAAAGCTACCGTAAATGTTACGGTAGCAATAAAATGAGTTGTTTAAAGTGAGTTATATCTTATAACGATTAGAAGAGGAAAATTTATGCCTTCTTTTGATATTGTATCAGAAATTCAAATGCCAGAAGTCAAAAATGGGGTCGAAAATGCGACTCGAGAATTGGCAACACGTTGGGATTTCAAAAATGTCGAAGCATCATTTGAGCTTAATGAGAAAAATGAAACTATCAAAGCGACGAGCCAATCAGATTTCCAAGTACAACAATTACTGGATATTTTACGTGATAAGTTAGCTAAGCGTGGTATTGATGGTGGCGCGCTGGAAATTCCAGAAGAGATGGAACATAGTGGTAAGTTTTATAGTATTACAGTTAAGCTGAAACAAGGTATCGATAAAGAATTAGCTAAAAAAATAGTTAAATTAATCAAAGATAGTAAAATTAAAGTCCAAGCACAAGTACAAGGTGACCAAG
Source organism: Gilliamella sp. W8126 (assembly GCF_016102185.1). Classification (NCBI taxonomy): domain Bacteria; kingdom Pseudomonadati; phylum Pseudomonadota; class Gammaproteobacteria; order Orbales; family Orbaceae; genus Gilliamella; species Gilliamella sp. W8126. The sequence goes on from NZ_JACFPE010000001.1 coordinate 78,913, forward strand.
TTCGGGTTACTGGAAAATCACGTGATGATTTACAAGCAACTATGGCACTAGTTAAAAATGGTGAGTTAGGTCAACCATTTCAATTTACTAATTTCCGCGACTAATCAATCATTCTAATCTTTATTATTGCCGACATTGTTTTGACAAAATTGTTCGGCAATATGTTTTTATTTATTCACAGAATCAACTTTTAAAAAATTTGAGGAAAGCACTTTTTTGCGGCTAAATTTTTAATAATATGTGCTTTTATTTTTATTTTTGGTGAGGCATTATTTCAAATAACGAGATTTTTTTGACTAAATACGTTATTCTATTTACTTGTCTATCCTCTTATATTATAACAATACTTATTATGCTGAAAAAATTAGTTTTCTTTTTTGTTTTTTTTATTTTTTCATGTCCTTTATTTGCACAAAATCCCAATGACGAAGAAAAGAAAGTATTTATTGATAACTTATTATCAAAAATGACTATTAAAGAAAAAGTGGGGCAATTGCGGTTAATTAGTGTCGGCGGTGATCTAACCTTAGACAAAGTACTTGATCAAATAGAAGCTGGTGAAATAGGTGGCATTTTTAATACTGTTGTGGAACCCGATCTATCCAGAATGCAGGAAAGAGCTTTAAGATCACCAAACCAAATTCCGGTTTATTTTGGTTTTGATATTGTTCATGGGCATCGTACAGTATTTCCAATTAATTTAGGTATAGCTGCAACTTGGGATCGTAATGCTTTCGCTAAAGTGGCTGAGGTCTCTGCTGATGAAGCTACATCTGATGGACTTAATGTTACTTGGGCGCCAATGGTAGATATTACTCGTGATCCTAGGTGGGGACGAGTTTCCGAAGGATTTGGTGAAGATCCTTATTTAGCTTCAGAAGCAGGGCGAATTTTTGTTGAAAAAATGCAAAAGCAATCCTTGGCTGATAAAAAATCATTAGTCACAACGGTTAAACATTTTGCACTTTATGGTGCGGTAGAAGCAGGGCGCGAATATAACAGCACCGATATGAGTGAACGCAAAATGTTTCAAGAATATCTTGTGCCTTATAAAGCGGCTATTGATGCCGGTAGCCGAGCGGTTATGGTTGCGCTGGTTAGTGTAAATGGTATTCCTGCTACAGCTAATCATTGGTTATTAACTGATGTATTACGCAACCAATGGCACTTTGATGGAGTAGTTGTTAGTGACCATGGTGCTATCCGTGAATTAATTAATCACGGCGTTGCACAGGATGCTAAAGATGCGGTACGTATTGCTATCAAAGCTGGTATTGATGTGAGTATGAATGATGAATACTTTTTACAGTTTTTACCAGAATTGGTTGATGAAGGTGCAATCTCAGAAGATCTGATTAATCAAGCTTGTCGCCATGTGTTAGAGCTTAAATATGATATGGGGTTGTTTAAAAATCCGCATCGAAATTTAGATCCTAATTTTGATATTGAAACTATGTTTGCTAACGATCGCCTACATCGTACTGAAGCCAGAGATGTAGCTCGTCGTAGTATTGTATTATTAAAAAATGAAAATAATTTATTACCGTTAGACAAAAATAAAAAAATAGCTGTCATTGGACCATTGGCTGATTCAAAACGAGATATTTTAGGTAGCTGGTCAGGTGCTGGGCGTGCTAATTTAGCGGTAACGCCGTTGCAAGGCATTAAAAATGCCATCGCAAATCCCAAATTAGTGAGTTACGCATGGGGGGCTAATCTCTCGGATGATCCTAACCTTGATAAATTTTTAAATTTATATGGTGAAAGCAGCAAATTTGATAAACGACCAGCTAATAAGATGATAGCCGAAGCTGTTGCTCAAGCTAAAAAATCAGATATTGTTGTGGTTTTTGTTGGTGAAGCACAAGGCATGGCTCATGAATCATCAAGTCGAACCGATCTTGATCTACAAGCTAGTCAAAAACGATTAATTAAAGCATTAAAAGCCACTGGTAAACCACTTATTATTGCTTTAATGAATGGCCGTCCACTTACTGTGAAAGAAGAATATCAGCAAGCTGATGCTATGCTTGAAACTTGGTTTTTGGGTACTGAAGGGGGAAATGCTGTGGCCGATGTGCTGTTTGGTGATTATAATCCGTCAGCTAAATTACCTATGTCTTTTCCAGATAATGTTGGCCAGATCCCTGTTTATTATAGCCATTTAAAAACTGGTCGACCACATGGTACAGTTAATATGGGTAAATACACAACGTCTTACTTTGATAGCCCGAATGAGCCTTTATTTCCATTTGGTTTTGGCTTAAGTTATACTGATTTTACTATTGATTTTTCATTATCAAAAACTGAAATGTCACCAAATGGGGAAATTGAAGTTATTGCTAATGTGGAAAATACTGGTGAAAGAGAAGGTTCACAAGTGGTGCAGTTCTATTTGCAAGATGTGACAGCATCAGTAAGCCGACCGGTAAAAGAGTTAATTGGTTTTGAATTTATTACTCTTAAACCGCATGAAAAAGGTCAAGTAAAATTTGTTATCAAATATGACATGTTAAAATTCTGGAATGATAAAATGCAATATGTTGCAGAACCTGGTAAATTTAATGTGTTTGTAGGTGCGGATTCTACAACTAAAGATAAGCAAACATTTACTTTACTTGATAATTAAAGTTAGCATTTTCCGTCGACTTTGGTCGGCGGTTTTTTGCCGTGGTTATTGTTATGTTTGAGTTTGATCTTGTACTACAGCTTTTACAGCAGATGTGCGTGTATTTGGTTATTGCTTATTTGTTAAGTAAAACCCCAATTGTTATTCCTTTAATGCAAGTCACCATCCATTTACCTCATAAATTAGTCTGTTATTTTATTTTTTCTTTATTTTGCATTATGGGTAGCTATTTTGGTTTACATATTGAAGATACTATTGCGAATACTCGTGCTATTGGCGCTATTTTAGGAGGGTTGCTTGGTGGTCCAGTAGTAGGCCTTTTAGTTGGCTTAACTGGTGGTATTCATCGTTATACATTAGGTGGTATTACAGCTGAAAGTTGTATGTTATCGACTATCTTGACAGGTTTAATTAGTGGGCTATTTCACTATACCTTAATGAAAAGAGGTCGAATTGATTTAGTCTATAATCCATTTTTAGTCGGAGTATTAGGTGTTTTGGTTGAATCGTTAGAAATGATTCAAGTACTATTAATATCGAGACCTTTTGATGTTGTTCTACATGCAGTGCGTAGTATTGCTGCACCGATGATTGTTGCTAATAGTATTGGCGCTGCAATGTTTATGCGAATTTTACTAGATAGACGGGCGATTTTTGAACGTTATACATCGGCTTTTTCTGCCAAGGCTCTTAAAATCGCAGTGAGTACTGAAGGTCTATTGCGCGAAGGCTTCAATCAAGAAAATAGTACTAAAGTTGCAGAAATTATTTATCAACAATTAGATATTGGCGCTGTAGCTATAACAGATAGAGAAAAAATTCTTGCTTTTATTGGGGTAGGTGACGATCATCATCTACCTGGTACTCAAATTACTTCAAATGTTACTTTAGAAGCAATTGAGCAAAATGATGTTAAATATCTTGATGGTACACATCAACCTTATCAATGTTCAATCAATAAAAATTGTCGTTTAGGTGCAACTTTGGTTATTCCTCTGCGTGGTGAAAATAATAATGTAGTTGGTACTATTAAACTTTATGAAGGTAAAAATACATTATTTAGCTCAATAAATAGAACTTTAGGTGAAGGTATTGCCAGCTTGTTATCTGCGCAAATATTGGCCGGGCAAAATGAGTACTACAAACAGTTATTGTCTAAAACTGAGATTAAACTACTACATGCCCAAGTAAATCCTCACTTCTTATTTAATGCCTTAAATACTTTACTGGCTATTATTAGGCGTGATAAAGAACAAGCATCGCAATTAGTGCAAAACTTATCAACTTTTTTCCGTAAAAACTTAAAACGTACTGATGAAATAGTAACATTAAGAGATGAAATAGAGCATGTAAATGCTTACCTACAGATCGAAAAAATGCGTTTTATGGAGCAGTTAAGTATAAATTTTGATATTCCTGAACAACTCGAATATGCGCAATTACCAGCATTTTCATTACAACCAATTGTGGAAAATGCCATTAAACATGGTACATCACAATTAATTAGTCAAGGAGAAGTAACGATTAGAGCCTATGAAAATGATCAGACTTTAATTTTAGAGGTTATTGATAATGCAGGTAATTATCGAGAAAATAAAAAAGATAATAAAGGGCTTGGTCTTAATTTAGTAGATAAACGAATTAAGATCCGCTATGGTGAAAACTATGGTATAAAGATAATCTGTAAACCAGACGAATATACAAATGTAATGTTATCTTTGCCTTTGCTAGAGGATGTCGTAGTTTAATGTTAAATGTGATTATTGTTGATGATGAATTACTTGCTCGCGAAAATTTACGTTGTTTGCTAGACAACGATAGCCAAATTAATATTGTCGCAGAATGTAATAATGCAATGGATGCTATACGTGAAATTCATCGGTTAGCGCCTGATGTTGTTTTTCTTGATATTCAAATGCCGAAGATAAATGGTCTTGAAATGTTATCAATGCTTGATCCACAAACTATGCCTCATATTGTTTTTTTAACTGCTTATAGTGAGTTTGCTGTAAAAGCCTTTGAAGAACAAGCTTTTGATTACCTATTAAAACCTATTGAACAAGATAGGCTAAATAAAACATTAAGCCGCTTACACAAAAAATGTCCTGTAGCTGATATAAATCAATTATCAGGAATTGATCAACAGTTAAAATATATACCTTGTATTGGTCATAATCGAATTTATTTACTATCTAATGATGATGTTTTTTATATTTCATCTAAAGTCTGTGGTATTTATGTTTTTAATCAAAATAATAATGAATATTTTACTGAACTGACACTAAAAACGTTAGAAGATAAAACCTCGCTTATTCGTTGCCATAGACAATATTTAGTTAATTTAAAAAAGTTAAAAGAGATTCGTTTTAATGAAGCAGGTAGTGTTGATATTATTTTAAATAATGATGTTGCTGTGCCTGTGAGTCGTCGATATTTAAAATCGCTTAAAGAGATATTAGGACTATAATCATTTTATCTGGGTTTATTTCATCGATAGAGATACCGTTTACCAGCCATTTTTAACCACTCATATAGTTGTTTCAACCTGTAACTAAATTTCCTATACCATTCAATTAACTAAAAAATTACTATACCCTTGAGCATAAAGTAAGCTTTATCTCATGATTCAATACAACAAAATTCAAAAACAATTTGAAGTTAATATCAATAAATTTTATCTACCTTTTTAACTATATAATTAAGTTAAAAATTAAATAGATGATATTAATCTTAAAGCGATAAAGAGAATTATTATGAATAATAGAATACTAAAGCATATACCTTGGGTTATTCTTGCTATCGTTGGTGCATGCTGTTTAGCTGTCATCGCACTACGTCGAGGGGAACATATTAGTGCATTGTGGATTGTTGCTGCTGCAGTGTCCGTTTATCTCGTTGCTTATCGATATTATAGTTTATATATCGCCAATAAAGTAATGCAGTTAGATCCGACACGAGCGACACCGGCAGTTATCAATAATGATGGCTTAAATTATGTTCCAACCAATAAATATGTCTTATTTGGACACCATTTTGCGGCAATAGCCGGTGCTGGACCGCTTGTAGGCCCTGTACTTGCAGCACAAGTAGGTTATTTACCGGGTACTTTATGGTTATTAGCTGGTGTGGTATTTGCTGGTGCCGTACAAGACTTTATGGTGCTATTTTTATCATCACGCCGTAATGGTTCATCTTTAGGTGAAATGATAAAAGAAGAGATGGGACCAATTCCTGGGACAATAGCCTTATTTGGTTGTTTCTTAATCATGCTAATTATTTTAGCTGTATTGGCATTGATTGTTGTTAAAGCATTAGCTGAAAGTCCGTGGGGTGTATTTACTGTTTGTTCTACCGTGCCAATTGCCCTATTTATGGGTATTTATATGCGATACCTCAGACCAGGCCGTGTTTTAGAAGTTTCAATAATTGGTATTGTATTACTCATCTTATCTATCTGGTTTGGTGGTGTTATTGCTCATGACCCATATTGGGGACCAGCATTAACTTTCAAAGCAACCACGATTACTTTTACTTTAGTTGGTTATGCCTTAGTTTCTGCGATGTTGCCTGTATGGTTAATTTTAGCACCGCGTGATTATCTCGCCACTTTCTTAAAAATTGGTGTAATCGTTGGTTTAGCTATTGGTATTGTTATTTTAAATCCTGATTTAAAAATGCCAGATGTAACTAAATATGTGGATGGCACAGGCCCTGTTTGGAAAGGTTCTTTATTTCCATTCTTATTTATTACTATTGCTTGTGGTGCTGTTTCTGGTTTCCATGCTTTAATTTCATCAGGTACAACACCAAAATTACTTGCTAATGAAACAGATGCACGTTTTATCGGCTATGGTGCTATGTTAATGGAGTCTTTCGTGGCTATTATGGCTTTAGTGGCTGCATCAATTATTGAGCCAGGTTTATATTTTGCTATGAATACTCCACCAGCTGCGCTAGGAATAACTATGCCTGATTTACATAAATTAGGTACTGGCGATGCGGCGATGATAATGTCTCAACTACAAGATGTGACAGCACATGCTGCGGCTACAGTTAGTTCGTGGGGATTTGTGATTTCACCTGAGCAAATTTTACAAACAGCCAAAGATATTGGCGAACCATCAGTATTAAATCGTGCCGGTGGTGCACCAACCTTAGCCGTAGGTATTGCACATGTGTTCCATCAAATTCTTCCAGGCGCAAATATGGGCTTCTGGTATCACTTTGGTATCTTATTTGAAGCACTATTTATTCTAACCGCGCTTGATGCAGGAACTCGTTCTGGACGATTCATGTTGCAAGACTTATTAGGTAACTTTGTACCATTCTTGAAAAAAACCGATTCACTTATTGCTGGCTTTATTGGTACTTTAGGATGTGTTGGTTTATGGGGATATCTACTTTACCAAGGTGTGGTTGATCCATTAGGTGGTGTTAAGAGCTTATGGCCATTATTTGGTATTTCAAACCAAATGTTAGCAGCCGTAGCATTAGTATTAGCTACAGTTGTATTAATTAAAATGAAACGAGCTCAATTTGTTTGGGTGACTATTATTCCTGCCGTTTGGTTATTAATTTGTACTACTTGGGCATTGGCACTTAAACTATTTAGTAATGATCCTAATTTAGAAGGATTCTTCTATTTAGCTAATGAGTATAACCGTCGAATTGCCGAAGGTAGCGAATTAACAGCACAACAAATTGATAATATGCATCATATTGTCATTAATAACTACACTAACGCCGGTTTAAGTATCTTATTCTTAGTGGTTGTGTATAGCATTATCTTCTTTGGTATTAAAACTGCACTTAAAGTGCGTAATAATAAACAAAGAACTGATAAAGAAACCGCTTATGTGCCTATTCCTGAAGGTGGTGTTAAAACTACGATGTCACATTAATTAACAGTAAACAGAATGTTAAATTAAAGTAACATTCTGTCTGTTTATGAAAATAACTTTCGTACTCCTTATTTTGCCTAACAATAGTCACTATCGTTAGGCATTTTTTATCACTGATTAAGCAGCTTATTTTTTTATAAAAACGCTTTAATTGAAAAAATAATACTTTAGAATAATAGACTGTTTTTATAAAAATGATTTAAATTAATTAGGATATTAATTTTACATAATAGTGATAGGAGATAAGGATGTTGGTAAGCAAAAAACGTGCTTTGTTAAGCGGTTTATTCATATTAGGTTGTGTATTTCAGGTTAATGCAAAAGAAGTTGATGTTGCTATTTTAGCAACGTCAGATGTGCATGGGCGAATGTTACCATGGGATTATGGTACTGACAAAGCAGACTCTTCAGGCTCTTATGCGCAGATATCTTCGTTTTTAAAGGAGTACCGTTCACTACATGAAAATGTCATTGTGGTTGATGCTGGTGATATTATTCAAGATAATCAAATTGAACGATTTCACAATGTGCAAAATCATCCGGCTATTGCGGCATTAAATGCCATGCATTATGACATTATGGTACTTGGCAATCATGAATTTAATTTTGGTATGCCGATAGTCGATAAAGTCACTTCTGAATTTAAAGGCCAATCTTTAGCGGCTAATATTTATTATAAAGATTCCGGTAAACCTTATTTACCCGCCACAACCATTATTGAGAAAGAAGGTATTAAGATTGGCTTTATTGGTGCAACTACGCCTTTTGTTCCAGAATACGAGAATAAAACTGGTTATGTAAATCAAATGGAATTTACCATGCCAATACCGGAAATAAAAAAACAAATTGCTAATCTCAAACAACAATCAGTTGATGCTATTGTTTTAGTTACCCATATGGGATTAGATAATGAAAACAATAAACCTGGTACAGGTGTTGCCGATGTTGCTAATCAATTACCTGAAATTGACATAATTATTGCCGGACATAATCATCAAAATATTAGTGAAAAAGTCATTAATAATGTGGTTATTACTGAACCTCATCGCTATGGAACAGTAGTATCGGTGGTTGATCTTAAATTTGATATTGATGGCAATAAAAAAACCTTAAAAGCAAAAAAATCGCAAACATTACCAGTAAAAACTTATCCAGCTGATCCTGAAATCGAAAAAATTTATTCACCTTATCATCAACAATTAAGAGAAATTTCTAATCAAGTTATTGGTGAAACAGATCAAGATCTTGTACCACAAGAGATAATACATGGTATACCAGCGGTTTACTTGCAAGAAAGTGGTTTAACTAATTTACTTAATTCTGTACAAATTTATTATAGCGGTGCGGATGTGACTGCGGTTTTAGTCGATAATAAAAAAGCGATATTAAATAAAGGGCCAATCGCTCGCAAAGATATTGCTAACAATTATCAATATACTGCTGGTGAAACCTCTATTTTTGAAGTTACAGGGAAGGATCTTAAAGATTATATGGAATGGTCTGCGGCATATTTTGCTCAAGTACAACCAACGGATAAAAATTATCAATATGATTCAGTGCGAGGCGCATCTAAATATATGACTTATGATATGTTTGGTGGCATTAAATATATTATTGATTTAAGTGAACCAGTAGGAAATCGAATTAAAAATCTAACACTTTTAAATGGTAAAGTTATTACTGATGATATGAAACTCAAACTAGGTATGAATGCTTATCGTTATGAAATGCTGGTGAAAAAAGGTGGTCCATTAGAAGGGCGCCGAGTCGAGCCAATTTGGAATTCTCGCACTGCATTAGGTGATGAAGAAGGTACCATTCGTAATATGACCATTAAATATATTACCGATGTGAAGAAAGGTAAGATTACCGATGAATCAAATAATAATTGGAAAGTTATTGGTATTGATCCTAAATAATCGAATTAGTGTTAGCATTCTTATTGGCTTATTTTTACACTAGTTTTTAGTAAAAATGATAATTACTGTTATAAGTACTTAAGCACTTTAAATTTTATATTGAAGCTGGATTAACAGTAATTATCTTATTATGATAATTACCATGAATTTTTACTATAGAAGATATTTAATAATCGGTTTATCTGATTGATTATTTTTTATGATAAACAAAAAAATACGAGTCATTGACTCGTATTTAATTATTAATTTATTTATTGAGTGCTTTTACTTTCAGTATTATGCCCTCAACTGCAACAACCTCAACAGGATGACCTACTTCTAGATCTTGATTACATTTTGCTGACCATGTGCCGTCTTTGATTTTTACTCGACCTGAACCATTAGTAATGGCTTCGGTAACGATTGTTCTAATGCCAATTAATTCTTGTTGTGGTTGATTAATTTCAACTTTACTTGATTTGTTATTATCGCGTTTTTTTAACCAAGCCCACCAAAGATAAGCGGATATTAACGTAAAAATAGCAAACAAAATCCATAAAACAGGCCAAGACAGTGGTAAAATCCAAGCAATTAAGCCAACAATAATGGCTGCCATTCCACTCCAAAGTGCATATCCGCCAGTTCCTAATAATTCAGCTATCAGCAAAATACCGCCTAAAGCAAAAAATACCCAGTGAGGAGAATCATAAATAACCATTAAAAAATCTGTCATTGGTTGTTACCTATTATTAATTAAATTATATTTCCAATCATCTCTCAAACCAATTTATTATCAGTTAGGGATATGATTTTGCTAAACTTAGTCTATTTAGTATTTTTGATTAATTCGGCAATACCACCAATGCTACCCATTAGACTTGAAGCATCAAGCGGCATCATCACAACTTTACTGTTATCTGAAGCACCGATTTGTTGTAACGCTTCAGTATATTTTTGCGCAACAAAGTAGTTGATAGCATTAATATTACCTGCTGCAATAGCGTCCGAAACCATTTGTGTTGCTTTAGCTTCTGCTTCGGCCGCACGTTCACGTGCTTCAGCTTGTAAAAATGCTGCTTGTTTTTCACCTTCAGCTTTTAAAATTTCTGACTGTTTTTCACCTTCAGAACGTAAAATAGCTGCTTGACGGATACCTTCCGCTTCAAGGATTTCCGCACGTTTATTACGTTCAGCTTTCATTTGTGCATTCATGGCTGCAATTAGTTCTGCCGGTGGTCGAACGTCACGAATTTCAATACGAGTAATTTTTATTCCCCATGGGCTAGTTGCATCATCGACAATACTAAGTAGTTTTGAGTTAATATGGTCACGTTGTGATAACATCTCATCTAGTTCCATACTACCAAGTACTGTACGGATATTTGTCATCATCAGATTAATAACAGCACGCTCAAGTTGGTTAACTTGGTAAGCTGCTCTTGCTGCTTCTTGTACTTGTATAAAGCAAACTGCGTCAATTTGTACATTTGCATTATCTTTAGAAATAACTTCTTGAGATGGGATATCAAGCACTTGTTCCATCATATTAATTTTACGGCCCACACCATCCATAAAAGGAATAATAATATTTAAACCAGGTTCTAAGGTATGAGTGTATTTACCGAAACGCTCGATAGTATATTGGTATCCTTGCGGAACAATAGTGATGGTTTTAAAAACAGTAACTAAAGCAAGTAAAACGATTACTGCTATAAAAATATAAAATATAGGCATAGATCAAAATCTCTAATTTTTATCAATTATTTATCGGAGTCGTTCATTTTAAAGACTAATATCTTGTTTGGCTAGTTTTAATTCGTTTGATAAAAAAGAATAAACTTCTTTACTGTAAAAAGACCTTCTGATTTGTAGCAGATAGCCTTAATTTAAATGTACATAAAATATTCACTTGACAATACATCACCGAACTAGTTTAATAGTACAAAATCTTTTCTAGCAGATACAATAATGATAAATCAGCAATTCACATTAACGCATTGTAAACAAACTACCGTTTTGGGATGGTGGCGCATTACTTCCTGCGGGTGATGTGATGATATCCTTTTTTCATAATACCCGCTCAGTGCGGGTATTTTAGTTTTGCAAAGATAAAAATAATTTTATAAAAGAGAGTCAACAATGAATAAGCCTACATTAACACAGATAATTAAAACCATTGGTTATTATCAGGATCCGACTCAGGTATTTTATCAACTTTGTGATAACAAACCGGCAACATTGTTATTGGAATCAGCTGAAATTGATAATAAGCAAGGTATTAAAAGTGTAATGATAGTTGATAGCGCTTTGACTATTTCTGCACTCAATAACCAAGTCACTTTTCAAGCTTTAACCAGTAACGGACAAAAATTATTGCCTTTATTGCTACAAGCTTTTCCTGATAACGTCGCTAAAACACAATTAGATGAACATAATCTTCAGCTAATTTTTCCGGCTATTGATAATTTGCAAGATGAAGATTCTCGCTTAAAGTCATTATCAATTTTTGATGCACTAAGAACATTATTAAACATCGTTAATATCCCACAACAAGCGAGTTCTGATGCAGTGTTTGTCGGTGGTTTATTTGCTTATGATCTTGTCGCTGGCTTTGAGGATTTACCTCTGTTACCAACCGAACAACGTTGCCAAGACTTTCGCTTTTATTTAGCTGAAACATTACTGGAAATTAATCATAAAGATCGTGTTTCATTGTTAAAAGCAACGGCATTTACTTCTTGTCCTGATGAGACAAAACGCTTGAATCAGCGCTTAACTGAGTTGCAAAGTAAACTCAATCAACCGATGAAAGCGATTAAGACTCAATCTTTAGCAGAAATAAATGTTTCATGTAATAAGAGTGATGATGATTTCAATACTATAGTTAAAAAAATGCAGGATGCTATCCAACAAGGTGAGATTTTCCAAGCCGTTCCTTCAAGACGTTTTTCATTACCATGCCCTGAACCATTATCTGCTTACCAAGTGTTAAAAAATACCAATCCAAGTCCATATATGTTTTATATGCAAGATAGCGATTTTGTTCTGTTTGGTGCATCACCGGAAAGTGCCCTTAAATATAATAAGACCAATAATCAAGTTGAAATTTACCCTATTGCCGGTACTCGACCTCGTGGTTTAACCGCAAGTGGTGAGATTGATTATGATTTGGATAGCCGACTGGAACTTGATATGCGCACCGATAAAAAAGAGTTGGCTGAACACTTAATGCTGGTTGATTTAGCCCGTAATGATTTAGCTCGTATTTGCCAGCCGGGCACTCGTTATACTAAAGAGTTATTAAAAGTTGACCGTTATTCGTGTGTTATGCACCTTGTTTCAAGAATAGTTGGCCAGTTGCGGACTGATCTTGATGCACTACATGCTTATCAAGCAACAATGAATATGGGAACATTAACCGGCGCACCCAAAGTAAGAGCAATGCAGCTAATTGCTGAATCGGAAAAAATAAAACGTGGCAGTTATGGTGGAGCAGTGGGGTATTTAACCGCTAGTGGTGATTTGGATACCTGTATTGTTATCCGTAGTGCTTATGTTGAAGATAACATTGCCACGGTGCAAGCAGGTGGTGGGGTGGTTTTAGACTCAGAACCTCAATCAGAATCGGACGAATCACGTAACAAAGCTCGTGCTGTTGTTCGCGCGATTATGGCAGCACATAATGTAGAAGGTGTATTCTAATGGCTAATATCTTATTTATTGATAATGTTGATTCGTTTACTTATAACTTAGTTAATCAGTTACGTCATAATCAACATAACGTGACGATTTACCGTAATACTATTCCGGCAGATGTGATTATCGAAAAATTATCACATATGCAAAATCCTATCTTAATGTTATCGCCAGGTCCAGGTACGCCAAGTGAAGCTGGTTCAATGCCTGAATTACTAAAACGTTTAAAAGGGAAATTACCGATTATTGGTATCTGCTTAGGCCATCAAGCGATTGTCGAATCTTATGGTGGTATGATTGTACCAGCTGGTGATATTTTGCATGGTAAAGCCTCATTAATTGAACATGATGGTCAAGCTATGTTTAAAGGCTTACCAAATCCATTACCGGTGGCTCGTTATCACTCTTTAAAAGGTGAAAATATACCGAAAACATTAACGATTAATGCCATGTGTAATAACATTGTTATGGCAGTACGTAATGATGAGGATCGGGTTTGTGGTTTTCAATTTCATCCTGAATCGATTTTAACCATTCAAGGGGTAAAATTATTAGAGCAAACCATTGAATGGGCACTTAATCCAGTCCAAAAACAACCGCAAGCAAAACAAGAGGCAATTGTCGATAAGCAAGAATACAACATTCAACCGATTTTAAATAAATTGTATTTAGGACAAGTATTGTCACAACAAGAGAGCAAAATACTATTTAACTTAATTATTCAAGGTAAAATTGAACCAACTGTTTTGGCAACTGCGATTATAAGTATGAAAGTGCGAGGTGAAAAACCAGATGAAATTGCTGGTGCTGCGCAAGCATTACTTGAAAATGCCGATGCTTTTGAAGTTCCTGATTATGATTTTACCGATATTGTTGGTACAGGTGGTGATGGCACTAATAGTATTAATATATCAACAGCTAGTGCTTTTGTTACTGCAGCCTTAGGGTATAAAGTCGCTAAACATGGTAACCGAGGGGTATCAAGTAAATCAGGATCTTCCGATGTACTATCTGCTTTAGGTATTAAATTAAACATGTCAGCGGAAGCCTCACGTAAAGCGCTTGATGAATTAGGGGTATGTTTCTTATTTGCTCAACAATATCATTCAGGTTTCCGTCATGCTGCGCCAGTTCGTCAACAATTAAAAACACGAACAATTTTTAATGTGCTAGGTCCGTTGATAAATCCATCACGACCAAAACGTATTTTACTCGGTGTTTATCATCCTGATTTGATAAAACCGATTGCAGAAACATTAAAAATGTTGAACTATACCCATGCATATGTAGTACATGGTGCAGGTATGGATGAAGTGGCTATTCATGGCGAGACTCAAGTAGCCGAAGTAAAAAATGGTGAAATCAGCTATTTTACGCTAACACCAAAGGATTTTGGTTTACAACAATATACTTTAAAAGATATTGAGGGTGGTACACCTGAAATGAATCGTGATTTGTTGTTAGCTATTTTACAAGGACATGGTAAACCAGCTCATGAAGCGGCTATTGCTGCAAATGTAGCTATGTTAATTAGCTTGTTTGGTGAACCAGACTTAAAACAAAATGCACAACGTGCAATTGAATTGATGCATAGTGGCAAGGCTTATGAGCTATTACAAAAGTTAGCAGCAAGATAATAAGTGGAGAATAACATGGCAATTGCAGCATTAACCGAAAATGTTGAAATGGCAACAGTATTAAAAAAAATCATTCAAGATAAACAGTTATGGCTTGCCGAACAGCAAACTAAAAAACCACTAACTAACTTTAAAAGTAAAGTAGTAGCAAGTGATCGTGATTTTTATCAAACATTAAATCAACCGAAAACGGTATTTATCTTAGAATGTAAAAAAGCGTCACCATCTAAAGGCTTAATTCGTGATGATTTTGATCCGGCAACTATTGCTAAAGTTTATAAAGATTATGCTTCAGCGATTTCAGTTTTAACTGATGAAAAATATTTTCAAGGTAGCTTTGAATTTTTGCCTATGGTACGTAATGAAGTCACACAACCAGTACTTTGCAAAGATTTTATTATCGATGAATATCAAATTTACTTAGCTCGATATTATCAAGCGGATGCTATTTTGTTAATGTTATCAGTGGTAAATGATGATGAGTATCGCCATCTTAGCCAAATTGCTCATCAACTTAAAATGGGAGTTTTAACTGAAGCAAGTACGGAACAAGAAGTTGAACGAGCCATTAATCTTGGCGCCAAAGTTATTGGTATTAATAATCGTAATCTTCGTGATCTGTCAGTAGATTTAAATCGAGTAAAAACATTATCTAAATCTATCCCCGATGATCGAATTATTATCAGTGAATCGGGTATTTACACTCATAATCAAGTTAAAGATCTTAGCCATTATGCTAACGGTTTTTTAATTGGTAGCGCGTTAATGTCTGAGTCAAATTTAAATCTAGCTATTCGTAAGGTGATCCTAGGTGAAAATAAAGTCTGTGGTTTAACCAGAGCGCAGGACGCGATAACTGTCTATCAAGCAGGTGCGATTTATGGCGGATTAATTTTTGTCTCTAATTCACCAAGATATATTACACCAACTAAAGCACGTAGTGTTATTGCAGCAGCACCATTAAATTGGGTGGGAGTTTTTAAAAATAGTGATATAGACGAAGTTTGCCAAATAGCGCAACAATTATCACTGTACGCAGTACAATTACATGGTCATGAAGATGATAATTATATTCAAACACTCCGCCAACAATTGCCAACAACTTGTCAAATTTGGAAAGCATTAAGTATTAGTGATAGTATTCCGAACCATGATAATCCATTAGTCTCTCGTTATATATTTGATAATGGTGCTGGCGGAACGGGTAAAAGTTTTGATTGGTCATTATTAAAGGGTAAAGATTTAAGTAATGTCATTTTGGCTGGTGGTATTAATCCACAAAATGTAAGTCAAGCACTCGCTACTGATGTTATTGGCGTTGACCTTAACTCAGGTGTTGAAATATCGGCCGGAATTAAAGATAAACAAAAAATTACTGCAGTATTTGAACAAATTTAACTAATTATATTGAAGGAATGGTTATGTCTAAATTAAATCCTTATTTTGGCGAATTTGGTGGTCAATATGTACCACAAATATTAATGCCAGTGCTAGAACAACTTGAGGATGCCTTTATATCGGCGATACACGATGCAAGTTTTCAAAAAGAATTTAATGACCTTTTGGTGAACTATGCAGGTCGACCAACCGCATTAACATTGTGTAAAAATCTTACTGCAGGTACCAAAACAAAACTTTATTTAAAACGAGAAGATTTAGTCCATGGTGGTGCCCATAAAACTAACCAAGTCCTAGGCCAAGCATTACTGGCTAAAAGAATGGGTAAAACAGAGATTATTGCCGAAACGGGTGCTGGTCAGCATGGTGTCGCTTCAGCATTAGCTTGCGCATTATTAGGTTTAAAATGCCGAATTTACATGGGAGCAAAAGATGTTCAACGCCAAGCTCCAAATGTATTTAGAATGCGATTAATGGGTGCTACCGTCATTCCAGTTGAAACCGGTTCTGCCACGTTAAAAGATGCTTGTAATGAAGCATTACGTGATTGGTCTGGTAGTTATGAAACCGCACACTATATGTTAGGTACAGCTGCTGGCCCACATCCATTTCCGACCATTGTGCGTGAATTTCAACAAATGATTAGTCGTGAAGCAAAACAGCAAATTATGGAAAAAGAAGGTCGTTTGCCTGACGCAGTCATCGCCTGTGTTGGTGGTGGTTCAAACGCAATTGGTATGTTTGCTAATTTTATTGATGATAAATCAGTTAGATTAATTGGTGTAGAGCCAGGTGGACATGGTATTGAAAGTGGTGAACATGGTGCATCGCTAAAACATGGTAAACTCGGTATCTACTTTGGTATGAAAACACCAATGATGCAAACGGATGAAGGGCAAATTGAAGAGTCTTATTCGGTTTCTGCTGGCCTTGATTTTCCGGCAGTCGGACCACAACATGCATATTTAGATAGTATTGGTCGAGCAGAATATGTCTCTGCCACTGATGATGAAGCGCTTGAAGCCTTCAAAGCATTATCTCGAAGTGAAGGTATCATTCCTGCATTAGAGTCATCGCATGCATTAGCTTATGCACTGAAAATGATTAAAGAAAATCCAAATAAAGAACAATTATTAATTGTTAATTTATCTGGTCGTGGTGATAAAGATATCTTTACGGTTTATGATATATTTAAAGCAAAAGGAGAAATAGAATGAGTCGTTATCAAAAACTGTTTGATCGTTTAACAGTCGAAAAACGAGGTGCATTTGTTCCTTTTGTTCCAGTTGGTGACCCAAATCCACAACTTTCAAGTCAAATTATTCAAACCATGATTGATGCAGGGGCTGATGCGTTAGAATTAGGTATTCCATTTTCTGACCCAATGGCGGATGGACCAACAATTCAAAATGCTAATATTCGTGCTTTTAATGGCGGTATAACTGTTGAGAAATGCTTCGAAATCTTAACTAACATTCGAACTAGCAATCCAGATATTCCTGTTGGATTGTTAATCTATGCCAATTTAGTATTTAAAAATGGTATTGATAACTTTTATGCTAAATGCGCTAAAGCTGGTGTTGATTCTGTTTTAGTTGCTGATTTACCGGTTGAATATGCACAAGAGTTTACTGGTTCTGCAGAAAAACATGGCATAGCTCCGATATTTATCTGCCCACCTAATGCTGATGATGAGGTAATAAAAAATATTGCTAAGCATGGTAAAGGTTATACTTATTTAGTCTCACGAGCTGGTGTAACCGGTACTGAAAATCGTGCGAATAAACCGTTAACTCATTTACTGGAAAAATTGACAGAGTTTAAAGCACCGCCTGCGATTCAAGGATTTGGTATTTCAGAACCAAATCAAGTGAGTGAAGCAATTAAAGCTGGTGCTGCTGGCGCAATTGCAGGATCGGCAACGGTCAAAATTATTGAGAATAACCTTAATAATCCAACCAAAATGTTGAGCGAACTAGCGAGTTTCGTTAAAACGATGAAAGCTGCAACGCAAAAATAATAACAGTAAAACTATCCGCTGATTATTCAGCGGAATTTATTACTTGAAAAAACAATAATTGTACTTATATTAATCATAACTTGAGATTAATTGTAATTAGTTGCGACACAAAATTATAGCTGCTTAGTTTTCAATGACTTTAAACGATTTTGATAATTCTAGTATGATTTTGGGTTGCATATTTTACAAAACATAGTATAATCTTCAGCCATCTATCGCGGGGTGGAGCAGCTTGGTAGCTCGTCGGGCTCATAACCCGAAGGTCGTTGGTTCAAATCCAGCCCCCGCAACCACTTAAATTTTCATTCATACATTAATCTATCCTATTATTATTGTCTGAAAGTTCGAATCAAGTGGCTTCATTATATTAAATTTTAAATGTAGCCTCGCTTGTCGGGGTTTTTTTATGCGTTATGATTCAAACGTGAGTTTAAAAGGAATGTTGGGCTTTATGCCCTTTTTTATTTTCTGCAGTGGAGGTTTGTTTGGCTAATTTAGAACAGCAATTGACCGATATCATTCAAGAACCAGTTAATGCGCTTGGTTTTGAGCTAGTTGGTATTGAATATATTCGTGGTCGTTATCCCGTTTTACGCGTATATATTGATAGTGAAAATGGTATTACCGTTGATGACTGTGCTGATGTTAGTCGACAAATTAGTGCGGTACTTGATGTTGAAGACCCTATCACAGATGCCTACAATCTTGAAGTTTCATCTCCAGGTATGGATAGGCCTTTGTTTACGCTTGAACACTATCAACGTTTTGTTGGTGAAGAAGTCATCGTCAGTTTGCGTATTCCTGTTGCCAATCGTCGCAAGTGGAAAGGACAGATTAAATCCATTGAGAATGAAATGATTACGTTTAATGTAGATGGAAATGATGAAGTGTTTGCTTTTAGTAATATTCAAAAAGCAAACATTGTACCGAATTTTAACCTTAAATAGAGTACAGGTGTAAAGGATGAATAAAGAAATTTTAGCTGTTGTTGAAGCAGTATCTAATGAAAAAGCACTTACCCGAGATAAGATTTTCGAAGCGCTTGAAACCGCATTAGCGACGGCCACTAAAAAGAAACATACTGTTGATATCGATGTTATTGTAAAAATCGATCATAAAACTGGCGATTATGATACGTTCCGTCGTTGGTTAGTGGTAAATGAAGTAACTCAACCTACCAAAGAAATAACCCTTGAAGCAGCACAGTTTGAAGAGCCTGATGTAAAATTAGGTGATTACGTAGAAGAACAAATTGAGTCAGTCGCGTTTGACCGTATTACAACTCAAACCGCTAAACAAGTTATTGTCCAAAAAGTACGTGAAGCTGAGCGTGCCATGGTGATTGACATGTTTAGAAACCGAATCGGTGATATCGTTACTGGTATTGTTAAAAAGACCAATCGTGATAGCGTTATCCTCGATTTAGGTAATAACGCTGACGCAATGATGTCTCGCCATGATATGTTACCTCGTGAAAATTTCCGAATTGGTGATCGTGTGCGAGGTATTTTATATCTTGTTGAACAAGATAATAAACCAGCACAACTTTGTGTTAGCCGTTCAAATCCGAAAATGATGGAAGAGTTATTCCGCATTGAAGTGCCGGAAATCGGTGAAGAGATGATAGACATTAAAGGTGTATCTCGTGATCCAGGTTCTCGTGCTAAAATTGCGGTTAGCAGTAACGATCGTCGTATTGATCCTGTTGGTGCTTGTGTTGGTATGCGAGGCGCTCGTGTTCAAGCGGTTTCAAATGAATTTGGTGGTGAGCGTATCGATATTGTTCTTTGGGATGATAATCCTGCACAATATGTTATCAATGCTATGGCGCCAGCCGATGTTGTGTCAATCGTGGTTGATGAAGATAAACACACTATGGATGTCGCAGTTAATGCTGAAACATTACCACAAGCAATTGGTCGTAATGGACAAAATATTCGTTTAGCATCACAACTTACTGGTTGGACGTTAAATGTTATGAGCACAGAAGATTTGCAAGAAAAACATCAAGCAGAATCTTTTGCAGCAATTAATAATCTAATGAAACATTTAGATATTGAAGAAGATCTTGCCCAGCTTTTAGTTGAAGAAGGTTTTACTTCATTAGAAGAACTAGCTTATGTACCAGTTGAAGAGTTATTAGAAATTGATGAACTTGATGAAGAGCTGGTTGAAGCATTAAGAAATCGAGCAAAAGATGCATTAACAACTATCGCTCTTGCTCATAGTGGTGATAAACGACCTGCTCAAGATTTATTAGATCTACCAGGTATGACACAAGAATTAGCCTATCAATTAGCACAACGAGATGTGGTAACTTTAGAAGATTTAGCTGAACAAGGTACAGATGATCTTGCGGATATTGAAGGTTTAACAAGCACACAAGCTGGCGATTTTATTATGGCTGCCCGTAATATTTGTTGGTTTGCAAATGAATAATTGAGGGAAAGTAATACATGACCAAAGTATCAATCGAAACACTGGCTCAAGAGATAAAAACTCCAGTGGAAACGCTTTTGCAACAGTTTGCTGATGCTGGTATTAAAAAAACTGCATCTGATTCTGTTACCCAAAAGGAAAAAGAAGCTTTGCTTGCGCATTTAAATCCTCAGCAAGGCCCAACAAAATTAACACTACAACGTAAAACACATTCAACATTGAATGTGTCAAGTGGCGGTGGTAAAAGCAAAGAAATTAAAGTTGAAGTTCGTAAAAAACGAACTATTGTTAAACAAGATCCAGCTGAATTAGAAAAAGCACGTCTTGAAGCAGAACAAAAAGCGCAACAAGAAGCTGAGTTAAAAGCGCGTAAAGAAGCTGAAGAAAAGGCAAAATTAGCTGCTGAAGAACAAAAGAAACGTGAAGAAGCAGAAGCTAAAAAGCGTAGTCAAGAACAAAAGGCTAAAGCAGCTCAAGAACAAGCAGCTGATCCAAAAGTGAAAAAAGCACAAGAAGAAAAAGCACGTTTAGAAGCTGAAGCTAACGAAATTAAACGTAAAGCTGAAGAAGAAAACCGCCGTAAACTTGAAGAAGAAGCCAAACGTATGGCAGAAGAAGCGCGTAAACTTGCTGAACAATATAACGAAACAGAAGAAACCAATAATAACAGTGATGATGAAGATTATCACGTAACTACTTCTAAATATGCTCGTGCTGCTGAAGATGATACCGATCGTGAAGTCGAAGGCGGTCGAGGTCGTGGTCGTGGTACTAAACAGACTAAACAGAAAAAAGCCAGCAAATTATCTGAAGGTAAAGCTGAACGTGAAGAAGCTCGAGCTGTAACTCGTGGTAACCACAAGAAAAAAGGCAAAAGTACTTTACAACAAGGCTTTAACAAACCAGTTCAGGCTGTTAACCGAGATGTGGTTATTGGTGAAACCATTACTGTTGCCGAGCTAGCCAACAAAATGGCTGTAAAAGGCTCAGAAGTTATCAAAACCATGATGAAAATGGGTGCAATGGCAACTATTAATCAGGTTATTGACCAAGAAACAGCACAATTGGTTGCTGAAGAAATGGGACACAAAGTGGTACTTCGTCGTGAAAACGAACTTGAAGAATCACTAATGAGCGACCGTGATACAGGTGCAGAAAAAGTTTCACGTGCTCCAGTTGTGACTATCATGGGACACGTTGACCATGGTAAAACATCACTTCTTGACTATATTCGTAAAGCGAAAGTTGCTTCAGGTGAAGCCGGTGGTATTACTCAGCATATTGGTGCTTACCATGTTAAAACCTCAAGTGGCGAAATCACTTTCTTAGATACTCCGGGCCATGCTGCATTTACTTCAATGCGTGCTCGTGGTGCTAAAGCAACAGATATCGTGGTATTAGTTGTTGCAGCAGATGATGGTGTTATGCCACAAACCATTGAAGCGATTCAACATGCTAAAGCCGCTAATGTACCAATTGTCGTTGCGGTTAACAAAATTGATAAACCTGAAGCCGATCCAGATCGTGTTAAAGGCGAACTAGCTCAATATGGCGTTATGTCAGAAGATTGGGGTGGGGATACTCAATTCGTTCATGTTTCAGCAAAAGCGGGAACGGGTATTGACCAATTATTAGAAGCGATTCTGTTACAAGCGGAAGTTCTTGAGCTTACTGCTTATGAAACGGGTATGGCTAGTGGTGTGGTTATTGAATCATTCCTTGATAAAGGTCGTGGTTCAGTGGCAACTGTGCTGGTTCAATCAGGTACTTTACGTAAAGGCGATATTGTATTGTGTGGTTTCGAATATGGCCGTATTCGTGCGATGCGTAACGAATTAGGTAAAGAAGTTACTGAAGCTGGTCCTTCAATTCCGGTAGAGATTTTAGGTCTTTCTGGTGTACCGTCAGCAGGTGATGAAGCGACAGTTGTTCGAGATGAAAAGAAAGCTCGTGAAGTAGCCCTATATCGTCAAGGTAAATTCCGTGATGTTAAACTAGCTCGTCAACAGAAAGCTAAACTTGAAAACATGTTTACTAACATGACTGAAGGTGATGTATCTGAACTTAATATCGTCCTTAAAGCTGACGTACAAGGTTCCGTTGAAGCAATTTCTGATTCATTACTTAAACTATCTACTGATGAAGTTAAAGTTAAAATCATTGGTTCAGGTGTAGGTGGTATTACTGAAACTGACGCATCACTTGCTGCAGCATCTAATGCGATCATTTTAGGCTTCAACGTTCGTGCTGATGCATCTGCGCGTAAAGTTGTAGAGGCTGAAAACTTAGACTTACGTTATTATTCAGTTATTTATGACCTTATTGATGAAGTTAAACAAGCAATGAGCGGTATGCTTGCTCCAGAATATAAGCAAGAAATTATAGGCCTTGCCGAAGTACGTGATGTGTTTAAATCACCTAAATTTGGTGCAATTGCTGGTTGTATGGTTACTGAAGGCGTAGTTAAGCGTCATAATCCAATTCGTGTATTACGTGATAACGTGGTTATCTATGAAGGCGAACTTGAATCACTACGTCGCTTCAAAGATGATGTTAACGAAGTTCGTAATGGTATGGAATGTGGTATTGGTGTTCGTAACTACAACGATGTTCGTGTTGGTGATAATATCGAAGTCTTTGAAACTGTCGAAATCAAACGTACTATTTAATTAATACGTTAACATGTTATAAGCAAGGTTTTAGCCTTGCTTATTCACATTTTAAGGAAAATAGATATGGCAAAAGCATTTAATCGATCATCTCGAGTTGGACATGAATTACAAAAAGAGATTGCGATTATTTTACAGCGTGAAATCAAAGATCCACGCTTAGGCATGGTGACTGTTTCTGGTGTAGATATTTCACGTGATCTCTCTTATGCCAAAGTATTTGTCACTTTTTTAAATGATGATGATCCACAAGTTATTGAACAAGGATTGAATGTCTTAAATGATGCAAAAGGGTATATTCGAACGTTGATCGGTAAAGCTATGCGTTTACGAATTATTCCTGAAATTAAATTCTTTTATGATGAATCGCTTGTCAAAGGCATGCAGATGTCTAGTTTAGTCTCTGATGTGATTAAGCAAGACAACGAACGTCATAAAGATTAATAATTAAAAACACTCAATTTTTGTAAAAAATATTGAGAAGTGTTATCCGTTTCAATTTAAATATCTATGATGAATATAAAAAAAATTCGCCGTGATGTTCACGGCGTTTTGTTATTAGACAAACCACAAGGCATTACATCAAATGATGCCTTACAAAAAGTGAAAAGACTATTTAATGCTAAAAAGGCAGGTCATACTGGTGCTCTCGATCCTTTAGCAACAGGAATGTTACCGATTTGTTTTGGCGAAGCAACTAAATTTTCACAATACTTATTAGATTCTGACAAGCGTTATCGAGTAATTGCTAAATTGGGTGAGCGGACAGACACATCTGATGCTGATGGGCAAATAATCTGTACCAAATCCGTTGATGTTACTCAACTTCAAATTGAGCAAGCATTAACTCATTTTCGTGGTGATATTTTACAAGTTCCCACCATGTTTTCGGCTTTAAAATATCAAGGTAAGCCGCTTTATGAATATGCTCGTCAAGGTATTGTCATTGAACGGGAAGCCAGACCGATCACGGTTTACGAAAACCAGTTTATTCAATATGATTCGGCTAAACAGGAATTAACGTTAGAGATCCATTGTTCAAAAGGGACTTATATCCGTACTATCATTGATGATTTAGGTGAATTACTCGGTTGTGGAGCCCATGTGATTTATTTAAGACGTTTACAAGTGTCAAATTATCCAATCGATAAAATGATTGGCTTGGATGAGTTAGAAAATATTACTGATAAAACACAATTACTTATGCCGGTAGATAGTCCATTACAAGATAGTCCGAAAGTGCAATTGAATGATAGCCAAGGTAGCGATATCTTATTAGGTAGAACTATCAAATTAGCTGACAGTGTAGCAGTAGAAACTTTAGTTAGAATTTATCAAGATCAGCAATTTATTGGTGCAGGTATACAACTATTGGATAAATTGTCACCTAAAAGATTGATTTCAACTTCTTAACTTTTTTAACTACCTTTTATTAACAAATAATTAGTTGATAAAAAAAGCTTCGGTTTCAATAATATGGCATCGTGCTAACGATGTCATATTTTGTTTAAGTAAATCACAAAGTAAGTGTACTGATTTATTGCCCATCTCATAGAGTGGTTTGTTAATTCTATTCAATTTATCCAAGTCATTATATTGATATTCATTGCTATGGCTAATATAAGCAATTGACAGTGATTTTAACTGATTTGATTGGCCTTTATTGATTTGATGTAAGGCACCAAATAGAGAACGATAACAAGATAAATAATTTTGTGCATGATAACTATCTGAATTGAAGAAAGATAAACTGCTTAAATCTTCAAAAATAATAGCTGTTGGTGGTTTATTACTATTTAATAAAGTTTTAATTGCATCTCGACCATGTTCATAAGTTAAACAGCCTTGAATGATATAGTCAGAATCAATTGGTAAATTATGTCGTTGTAAGGATTGTTGATAACCTTGTAGGAAAAACGATGAGTTGATGCTTTTATCGCTATTAACAAAAATAGCGATCCGTTGGTTGCCTTTTTTAATTAAATATTGCGTTGTTTTAAAACCAATGGTGAGATGATCAAAATAGACACAAGAAAAATTATGTTTAAAATGATTCACAAATACCATTGGTGGTAATGATTTTTTATAACTATACAGATTGTCTAAATAAGGTGCTTGATTAATTATTAAAATACCAATAAAGCGATTTTGAGTAATGTACTGAATCAAATGATAAATATCACAGTCGTCTTGGTAAGAAAATTGTAAATAACAAAATTGTAATTTAACTTCACATAAAGCTTGTTCAATACCAAAATTGATTAAACTTTTTGAAATAAGTTGATTATCAATAATTAATATTCTATTGCTGGAATGATTGAGTTGGTAGTCTTTCAAGTTTTCAGACAAATCAACATTTAAATCTTTCATAGCTTGATAAACAACAGATTGGGTTTGTGACGATGTCATATTAGGAGTTCTTAGTACTCTAGATACAGATGCTACTGAAACCTTAGCTTTTTTCGCAATCGCTGATAAAGTGATTTTTGCCATAATTTTCACTGCAATCGAATAACTGATAAAATCACTTTAACGAACAACAGCGAAATTGTAATTAGCTAATATCTATTTTTTCGAGCAATATTCCAAAGTTAGAAAACATCTTTTTTGCAAAATCTTTGGCAATATAGTGGTATAATTACTGCCATATTTTTTTAATTTGGGTTTAATATATGACTGCATGGAATATAGCTATTGTTGGTGCAACAGGGCAAGTAGGCTCTGCGTTGGTTGAGTTATTGCAAGAACGTAGCTTACCAAAAAAAAGTTTTGAAATTGATAATCTTTACCTAGTTGGTAGTGATAACAGCGCTGGCGAAGTGGTGCGTTTTGCTGGTAAAAATTTAACGGTTATTGATAGTGAGCAGATGGATTGGAGTCAATGCCATTTTGCTTTTTTTGTTGCTGGTAGTAAAACCAGTGAAAAATATGCTCAAACAGCAGCGCAAGTAGGCTGTATCGTTATTGATGCTAGTGGTTTTTTTGCTGATCAGGATCATATTCCATTAATTGTACCGAAAGCAAATAACAGTGTTCTAACCGAATATCGCAATGAAAACATTATAGCTGTTGCTAGCCCTACCATTTCACAATTACTACGCTGTGTTGCTTCGCTAACTGATATTCAGTTATTGACTAATTTACATTTAAGTAGCTTCATTCCTTCTTCATTATATGGCAAACCAGGTGTTGACGAGCTTGCTGGGCAAAGTGCTCGGTTACTAAATGGTATGCCTGTTGATAATCAACTGTTTGACAATCAACTTGCTTTTAATTTATTACCGGTTTCTCATGAGTCTGACCACTTAAATTTAGGTGAACACTCACAAATTAATCAAATCCGTAAAGTGATAAGCAATTATGATTTACCTATCTCTATTGAATCAGTTATTGTTCCCGTATTTTATGGATTGGCTCAAGCGGTTAATGTTTCAAGCAGTTTACCAATTGAATTAGATATGGCCCGTTTTGGTGAATTTGGCGTTGAAGTAAAAAGTGAAGATTTACCAACACCGGTAACCGAAGTAAATACTGATGCTGAAAGTAATCTGACGATCAAACTCGCTAATTTACGACACAGTTATGGTAATTATGAGCAAATCCAATTTTGGTCAGTGGCGGATAATGTCCGTTATTTAGGTGGTTTAATGTTAATCGAGACGTTAGAGATCTTAATTAATGACTACCTGTAAGATTGCCTTAGGTATTGAATATGATGGTAGCGGTTATTTTGGTTGGCAACGTCAACAACATGTTGATTCAGTACAACAAAGATTAGAATCAGCCTTGTCAGTAATCGCTAATGAACCTATCGCGGTATTTTGCGCTGGGAGAACTGATGCCGGAGTTCATGCAACAGGACAAGTCATTCATTTTGAAACCACTGCTCATCGTGCTGAAGGAGCATGGACAATGGGAGTCAATTCCTATCTTCCTGACAATATCGCTGTGCGCTGGGCAAAAAGTGTTGATGATAGTTTTCATGCTAGATTTAGCGCAACAGCTCGCCGTTATCGATATATTATTTATAATCATCGTTATCGTCCGGCTATTTTAGCTAAAGGTGTGTCACATTATTATCTGCCATTAAATGAACAACTCATGCATCAAGCAGCACAATATTTATTAGGTGAAAATGACTTTTCATCATTTAGAGCTGCGCAATGTCAGTCACGGACTCCATGGCGTAATATTCACCATATTGAAGTTACAAGACAGGGTGAATATGTTGTTGTCGATATTAAAGCTAATGCTTTTGTTCACCATATGGTGCGTAATATTGTTGGCAGTTTGTTGGAAGTTGGTGCAGGTAACCAATCACCACAATGGATCGAAGCTTTATTAGCGGCAAAAGATCGTACCCAAGCAGCAGCAACGGCAAAACCTGAAGGATTATATTTGGTTCAGGTGGATTATCCATTAGAATATCAAATTCCTAATTGCACTTTAGGTCCATTATTTATACAGTAAGCGAATTAGTTATAGGTTAAATTAATTTAAAAACACAAAGATGAATGCAATGAAAAATGATGAAACAAGTTCGAATAAAGAACTCAAAAATCAAGACGCAAAAAAATCAAAACTGCAAAATATAAAGTTGCCTCCTCATTCAATCGAGGCAGAACAAGCTGTGCTTGGTAGCCTAATGTTGGATAATCAACGTTGGGATGTTGTCGCAGAAATGATTACAGACCGTGATTTTTATTCTCGTCATCATCAATTAATATTTTCGGAAATGCATACCTTAGTCAGTCGTGGCACTCCGATAGATTTAATAACACTTTCTGAAAGTTTAGAAAGTAAGGATTTGCTGATCGATGTTGGTGGATTTGCGTATTTAGCTGAACTTTCTAAAAATACCCCTAGTGCGATTAATGTGGTTGCATATACCGATATTATTCGTCAACAAGCTATATTGCGTGAACTGATTAGTGCTTCAAATGAAATAGCCGACAACTGCTATTCAACTGAAGGTCGAGATAGTACGGAAATTTTAGACTTAGCTGAAAGCAAAATTTTCCAAATTGCCGAAAGTCGTACCAAGCAAGGTGAAGGGCCTAAAAATATTACCGATGTGCTTGAAGCTACGGTAGCAAAAATTGAAGAACTATTCCAACGCCCACATGATGGAGTGACTGGCGTATCAACAGGCTTCCTTGACCTAGACAAGAAAACCGCAGGTTTACAACGTTCAGATTTAATTATTATTGCTGCTCGTCCATCAATGGGTAAAACCACATTTGCTATGAATCTTTGTGAAAATGCCGCCATGATGCAAGAAAAACCGGTTCTTATTTTTAGTCTTGAGATGCCATCAGAGCAAATTATGATGCGTATGTTAGCATCGCTATCACGTGTTGACCAAACTCGTATTCGTACAGGTCAACTACAAGATGATGACTGGGCTAGGATATCGAGCACTATGGGCTTACTCCTTGAGAAGAAAAATATCTATATCGATGACTCATCAGGATTAACACCTATGGAATTGCGTTCACGAGCACGACGAATCTATCGTGAACATAAAGGATTAAGTATGATCATGGTCGATTATTTACAGCTTATGCGTGTACCTAATATTTCTGAAAATCGAACACTTGAGATCGCTGAAATTTCACGCTCATTAAAAGCATTAGCAAAAGAATTGCAAATCCCAGTGGTTGCACTTTCTCAGCTTAACCGTAGCTTAGAGCAACGTGCCGATAAACGACCTGTTAACTCTGACTTACGTGAATCAGGATCTATTGAACAAGATGCTGACGTGATTATGTTTATCTATCGTGATGAAGTCTATAACGAAGCTTCGGAACATAAAGGTATTGCCGAAATCATTTTAGGTAAACAGCGTAATGGTCCAATAGGTAAAGTGAGATTAAAATTCCAAGGTCAATTTTCAAGATTTGATAATTATGCTGATGCCAGTAAATATTTAGATGATGAATAATAAAATCAACTAAATAACTAGTGTAAATGTGAAAAAATATAACATTTACACTAGAACAATTAACGCTTTATCTTATGGTTAGCATAGACTCGATAAAACTGAGCAACAATAAAGATAAACGCCTGTAAAATCACAATACAAGCACTGGTAGATGCATCTAAATGAAAACTGATTAATGTGCCCGTTACTGTCGAAAAAACCGATACAATCACGGCAATTATTAGCATTTTCTCAAATCGTTTGGTTAATAAAAATGCAGTGATACCAGGTGCAATTAGCATTGCAATAACCAATATAACACCTGCGGCTTTTAGTGATCCAACAATGGTTAATGCTAAAATACTTAATAAACCGTAATGCAATAATTTAACAGGCAAACCAACCACTTTGGCTTGTACGGCATCAAAGCAGTACAACATTAAATCGCGGCGCTTAACAATCACTATAACCGAAACAATGCCCGCAATAGCAATAATCTGTATTAATTCTTGATAACTAGTACCTAATACGCTACCAAATAGAATATGGTTTAAATGTTGGGATGTTTCTACTTTAGAAAATAGCACCAAGCCAAAAGCAAACATTCCCGAAAAAACAATACCCATCACGGTATCTTCTTTAATTCGACTGTTTTCCTTAATATAACCGGTGGCGACAGAACAAAATAATCCTGAAGTAAACGCACCTATCATTAGGGGGATTCCAATTAAATAAGCGAGTACAATACCAGGTAATACTGCATGAGAAATAGCATCCCCCATTAATGACCAGCCTTTTAATACTAAAAAGCACGATAGCAAAGCACAAACAATCCCCGTAGCTAAGGCAGCCAGAATAGCACGTTGAACAAAAGGAATTGTTAGGGGATGATAAATAAGCTCCCATAACATAGTCATACCACTCCCCCTTTAATGCGTCTTGCTTGTCTAATTCGACGACGGTTGGAAATCAATCCTTGTCTTGGCGCAAAGAAGAAAGCAGTCAAAAAGATTAAGGTTTGTAGTGTCACAATCACGCCACCGGTTTCGCCATTTAAAAAATAACTTATCCAAGCGCCAATTGCACTAGTTGATGCACCAATAACCACAGAAATAATTAATAACCTTGTAAACCTATCAGTGAGTAAGTAAGCGGTTGCGCCTGGCGTTACCACCATCGCAATGACTAATATTGCCCCCACAGTTTGCAGAGCTGCAACCGTACAAGCACTTAAAATAGTGAAAAATAGAATCTTTAATGGTAATGGTTTTAAACCAATAGAGCGTGCATGTGTTTCATCAAAAAACACCACTAACAGATCTTTCCAGAATAAGAGTAACAAAATAAACGAAACCAAAATGATGATTTGCACTTGTCTCATATCACTATCATCAATTCCCAAAATATTTCCAAAAATAATAGTTTGGGCATTAATTGAGGTTGGATTTAATGAGATGATTAAAAGGCCAATAGCAAAAAAGGTGGAAAAGATAAAACCTATAATTGCATCTTCTTTTAAACGGGTAAAAGCACGGACAATGATTATTGATAAAGCTGCCAACAATCCTGTAAAAAACGCCCCAACCGAATAAGGGTAGCCGATCGCATAGGCACCAGCTACACCAGGTACTACAGAGTGGGAAAGAGCATCACCCATTAAAGACCAGCCTTTTAACATCAAAAACGCTGATAAAAATGCACAAGCGGCGCCAACTATACTACTTACCCAAATTGCTTTTAACATAAAGCCATAGGTAAAAGGTTCCAGAAGTAGTTCCATTTAGTTTTGCCCTTTAGGTTCAATTATCGTTGGTTCGACTAATAAATCTTGATGAGGTGAACTATCACCACCTTCACCGTAAAATACAGCAGCACGTTCATCATCAGTTAAAATTGACATCTTGCGAGGATCTTCATCCTCATGCAATTGTTCACCTGATAAGCTTAAATAACGTAATGCACCACCAAAAGTTGTCATCAAATTTTGTGGTGTAAAGGTGGTTTTGGTTTCGCCAAAAGCCAATACGGTTTGGTTAATTAACACCACTTGATCACAAAATTCAGGTACGCTACCTAAATTGTGGGTAGAAACCAAAATCAAATGGCCTTCATCACGAAGATCTTTAAGCAGATCGATAATAGCATTTTCTGTTTTAACATCGACGCCGGTAAATGGTTCGTCTAACAACAATACCTTACCTTGCTGAGCCAAAGCTCTTGCTAAAAAAACACGTTTTTTTTGACCACCAGAAAGTTGACCAATCTGGCGATGTTTAAAATCTAACATATTGACCCGTTCTAGCGCTAAATCGACTTGTCTTTTGTCCTCTTTACTTGGTATTCGCAAAAAAGACATGTGACCATAGCGTCCCATCATCACCACATCAGAAACTAAAACCGGAAAATCCCAATCGACTTCCTCTGTTTGTGGAACATAGGCAATAATATTTTGCTTCAATGCTTGTTTTACCGAAATATTATTAAAAGTCACTTGTCCTTTAGTTGGTTTTATCATTCCCATAATGCTTTTAAATAGTGTTGATTTACCACTACCATTAACGCCAACCAGCGCACAGATTGTGCCACCATTTAAACGAAAGCTTGCATCATGAATTGCGGTGTGACCGTTATTATAAGTCACGGTAATATCATCAACATTTAAGCAAATTTGAGTCATTATTTTTCAAATCCTTTAGCGATTGTTTCAACAGTCACTTTTAATAAATCGATATAAGTTGGTACTGGGCCATCTTGAGTTGAAAGTGAATCAACATATAGCACACCACCGTATTTAGCTCCGGTTTCTTTACTGACTTGTTTTGCAGGTTTATCTGAAATGGTGCTTTCACTAAATAAGACAGGGATATTATTCGCTCGAACTAAGTCAATAAGATTCTTAACTTGTTTGGGAGTACCTTGTTGTTCCGCATTAATTGGCCATAAGTAAGCTTCTTTAAGATTATAATCACGAGCTAAATAACTGAATGCCCCTTCACTGGTGACTAACCAACGTTGTGATTCTGGAATTTTAGCTAAACGCTCACGAAGTGGGGCATCTAGCGCTTTAATTTTAGCTACATAATCTGCGGCATTCTTATTATAAATTTCGGCATTTTTAGGATCATATTTAACAAAAGCGGCTCGAATATTTTCAATATAGATTAAAGCTAAGGTTGGTGACATCCAAGCATGTGGATTTGGGTTACCTTTATAACTGCCTTCTTGAATTGGCATAGGATCGATTCCTTCTGTAACTACAACTGAAGGTACATCTTTAATATCCTCAAAAAAACGTTTAAACCAAAGTTCCAAATTTAAACCATTCCAAAGCACCAAATCGGCAGAGAGAGCTTTAGTAATATCTTTTGGGGTAGGATCGTATTCATGAATTTCGGCTCCTACCTTGGTAATGGATTCAACAATTGCAGCATCACCTGCAACGTTTTGGGCAATATCTTGAATGACGGTAAATGTGGTAACCACTTTAAATTTCTTTTCATCAGCCGATGCTGAATTAGCTAAGCCAGTTAAAACTAACAATGATGTTAATATCATATTTAATAACGTTTTGCGGCTTTTAAAAAAATTAAATTTCATTAGCGAATCCTTATTAATACTACTTGCTCAAGCTAGATCGAAATACAAAAATAAGTTATAGATAAAATTAGTCAGAAATGAATGAAATCCTTTTCTAAATAAATTATTAATAACAAAACCGTAACATTTAAATGTTAATGAGAATTATTATCATTTAATTAGTGAAAGTCAAATTATTTTTTATAACTAATTCTATTAATGTTAAATAAAGATACAAAAAAAGCGTAGATAGATACATCTATTAGATTGATAGCTAATGTAGTGTTAAACTTAATGATAATTGAAAAAATCACACGCTCAGTTAATCAGCGTGTGATTGATATGATCGATTTAAATAAAGTTATGCATTAGAACGAATAGCGGTAACCACCATTAACTTGTAATAAATCGAATTTATTCCCTGGTGAGCTTTCTAAATCTAAATAAATATTATGATTTTGATTTATTTGAGCGTTTATACCAACGCCATTATTCCACCAATTGCCTTTAAATGAATGGCTTTCTTTATGGTTATTTAGTTTATAGTAAGTATCACCATCAAACTCTCTTACAATACCGGTTTTAGCATAGAGATTGATGCTATTTTTATCTGATTTATATTCATAACCAAATAGAGCTGATGCTCGGCCTAGTAATGAATTATAGTTGCCTAATTTAACATTAAGGCCATTAGAAGCATTAATCGTAGTACCATTTTGATGACTATATGATAACTGTGTTTGTGGTTCGATATAGAAATCATTAATTTTAAATTTCTGACCTAATTCCATTGATACACCAATTCCATTGGAATGTCCTGAACCTTGTACACGATTATTCGCTGTATCTCTAACTTTAAATTGATTTTTTAGACGGTCATATTTGGCAATACCATCAATATAAAAGCCACTATTATCTAAATAAGTTGCATATAGACCGGCGTTAAATGAACGCAGTGAACCATCACCTTTACGATAATTTGGGTCACCATAAGTCTGTCCGACAAAAGTACCAATGACAAATGGTGAACTTTCAGATAACTGTTTGTCAGCCCCAAATTGGAAACCATGATAGCGCATATCGAATTGACTTAATTTACCACTAGAAAATGAATCTAATTTACCGGTGAAACCACGTAACCAAACATCACCAAATTCGCCACTAGTTCGCATATCACCTAAACGTTTTAAAAGGGTTTGAGTTTCAACATAACTCATCAAATAGTTAGCATTAAGAAAACTAACACTCGCCATAGCCGATGAGGTAATCGGTTGTCCTGTGAGGACATAATCTTTCCCTTCTTTATTTAAACTATATTGATAACCACCGAGTTCTACATCATGATTAGTTTTAAATTCTGCTGTATTTGTCGCATTCTCATCGATTTCAACTAGAGTTAACTTTTCATTACCAGTAGTTTTTGCAGAACCATTATTAATTAGGTTAATCGTATGGGTTCCTTCAGCTGAAACTGTTCGATTGGTATCAGATGATTTTGAGATAATAATTTTGTCGCTTTGTTGAGCGGCAATATCGGTACGTAAATTAAACGTCGAAGCTCCTTTTAAATTTTCGATAACGAGCTCACCAAAGTAGTCATCATTATCATTCTCAATATTAGTAAATATTATATTTCCTTGTCCTGATAATTCAGTTAAATAAGAATCGTAACCATCAAGTTCCCAAGAAGAGCCTTTGGCTAGATTCATTTTTATAATTCCTGTGGTATCTTGATTAGGCTCGTCAGGATCATCAGGGTCTCCAAATGCTGAAACTTCCCCGACAATTTTAGAGCCCGCAGCTAAATCTAGAATTACCTTACCACCAAACTCAGCCCATATATCGCCTTTTATAATGGATTTATTTTTGATTTCTAATAATGCACCGCTATTAATAAAAAGATTACCATTGATATAAGATTCACCATTTAATGTCACATTTGAACCAGTTCCTGATAGAAAAATAGCATCAATATCACTATCTATATGTGTTTCATCATTAAATGTTATACTACTTCCTCCCATAATAAAAATAGTCTCATCATCTTCGCTACTTTTAGATCTTAAATTTGCTTTTCCATTAACAGTCAAGTTGACATTTTTATCTAATAAAGAAATAGCATTCATTTTCTCGCCGTTCATTTCAATGTTAAGATCTCCATTAAATACAACAAATGATTCTCCTATCGGAGACCACGGTGAAAATGCGCTAATACCTGAAATATTAAACTTATCATCAAGATTGTGTAAATCATCTCTGGACATAATTATGCTAACATCTTTTTCAAAAACAGTATTACTTCCAGAAGTTATATTTATTGCCGATGTAACATTATCTCTAAAACTCTCGAAATTATGTGTTTCCGGAATATTTACTTCATCAGTAAAAGTTTGTGTACCTTGTAAATTCAAAGCGTTAACCGTTAATGGCATAACTAGGGATAATAATGTAATTAATTTTTTCTTTTTCATCTCTTTTCTCTTTCTTTTCCTTATATATTCACAAACAGCCTAACAGAATAAAATAGGTTACTCAAATTAGTAATTGTTATTATCGAATAATTATTATTAAAAACGATTTATATCAACTATTTGCTGCTCCTTGCTTATTAATGGTAAAGGTATATGATAGTGAAGTAATCAACGATATTTATACAACTTAAAAATCAGTAATTTAAAAAGGTGGATTTAAATATGAAACTGCGTAAAGTAATGGTTATTGGTGTAGGTAATGTTGGTTCAACTACCGCTTATACATTGGTCAATCGTGGCTTTTGTGAAGAAATTGCACTGGTTGATCTTAATAAGGATTTAGCTTACGGTCATGGGCAAGATCTATTAGACGCCGCAGCATATCGACAAAATATGATTAAAGTCAGTTTGCGTGAATCGACGGACTGTGCCGATATTGATATTGCAGTAATTACAGTTACCTCCGGATTAGCGCAAAAAAGCAGGGCTGAAGAACTTGTAGGTACGTCTAAAATTATGGCTAATCTTATTCCTAGTATGATGAAAAGTGGCTTTAAAGGGATATTTTTAATTGCTACTAATCCGTGTGATGCGATTACTTATCAAGTGTGGAAGTTATCTGGTTTACCTCGTCATAGAGTTATTGGTACTGGTGTTTGGCTTGATACCGTGCGTTTACGACGACTATTAGGAGAACAGATGGATATTGGTCCACAAAGTATTGATGCATTTATTGTTGGCGAGCATGGTGATTCCCAATTTCCAGTTTGGTCACACTCATCGGTTTATGGTATCAATCTCAACGATTTAGAAAGTAAAAACATCGATTTTAATGATATTGGGCTAAAAGCAAAAAACAAAGGCTTTGAAATAGCCAAATATAAGCATTGTACTGAATATGGTATAGCTAGTACTATTGCAGAGATCTGCCAACATATTTTTACCAATAGTCACCGAGCATTAGCTCTTAGTTGTGTATTAGATGGTGAGTATGGTTATAAAGATTTGGCAATAGGCGTACCGGCAATTTTAGATCAACATGGTATTAAAAAAGTTATTGAACTTAATTTTAATGACAACGAAAAAAAATTATTCACTAATAGTGTCAATATAGTGAAAGGATATATTGATCATATTAGTTTCTAATTGTTAAAAAATTTGATTATAGGGGCGTTTTCAGACTTATTATCAGCTATTGATTACGCCCAATGTTATCTCAATACAAATTATCTAATTAAGATCACAAATGAAATATTCAATATATGATTTAGATTTTTTATCGTTGTTAAGGCAATTGATGTTTTCCATTTAAAATTTCATAATCTCTATTGGATTGATCAATCGTCTTCGCTAGATCCTTAGTAGATAATCTTTATTGTTATATTCTAATATTTATTATTTCAATGGGATTAACTGAAGTTAGTGGATAATTTTGAATGGTATATTTTTCAGTTAATAATATTATTTTTATAACTATCATATAATTAAAAACTATTTACACAATTGCTACTATACAAAGTGGTTATTTGCCGATTTGATTGGAATCATTATTATGTAATATATCGTTATATATCTTAGTTATAATCTTAACTTTAATTATTACTAATTAAATCTAATTCAATAACCTTAATGAGATTGTTTTAATAAAAGGAAGTAATACATGAAAAAAGTACTTATGTCTTTAATGTCAGTGGTGTTATTAACTGGCTGTAAAGTTGAATTGGCTCCAACCGTAAATTTAAGCGACATAAATAGTGATACAGCGAAAACTATTTCATCAAAATTAATTGTAGAAGTGACAGCATGTGCTGATTATAAAGATTCTCGTAATGAATCATCTAGCTTAATCCAAGCTAAAAAGGGGATAACAGAAGTATTTGGTGATGCCAAATATATTGAATGTTATAGAGAAAAAATGGATTCAAAAGCGTTATTTGAAATTCCTATCACTGTTGGTGGTAAAGAGTTAACTGGTGATATCCAATTGGCTAATGCTGATTTTGGTGGAGGTCTGGTGGTAAAAATGTCACCAAACTTAAAAACTAAAATTGACAAAGTCAGTAAGTCAGGAATGTCTAAAATACAGCCATCAGTAACAATAACACTTAAAAATGATACTAGCGAAAATGTTGATATTGTTGCTCATGCATCATATCTAAATGGTAAGCCAATGACTGTATCGACTTACACACTGTTAGCTGGAAAAGAAAACACTTTTAAATTATCTGATGTTTCTGTGTCATCTGCATTTGATAATGGTGTATCAATTATTTATGAAGATTTAAGCAATAGAATGAAATTAGAAAAATAAGAACCTAACTAAATAATAAAACCCTCGCATGAGGGTTTTTTATTCTATAAATGCTAATTAAATCAGTTTACCAAATTCATCTATTAATAAATAATATTAATTTAAATCAATATGTAATCGCTTTTTTGAACAATGAAGACATTCAAATAAATATCCAGCCATATTCCCATCTTTGGATAAATTGGCTTTAACAAAATCTGCAGAAAGTTCCTGTTGTTCTATATCTTCAATAAGCTCATCCCAAAAAGGTAATATCTCTTTTGCACCAACATAAGCTAAAAAAGCACATGGTTCATTACAATGTGATAGCCATACTTGTTGTTGCCAAGATATATAACTTGGTGTTCTATATAACACTTCATCAAGTTTATCCTTAGGTATAACTTCGACGCCAATATAATCATTGAATGAACCAGCAAATTTTTCCGCTGCTAGGCCATTAGCTATGCACCATGGGCAAATATATTCTGGTTCTTCTTCACTATAAAAATCTGCTGAATATTTAAGATGGCGTAATTGATTACAGACCGAACACTCCCCCTCTTCATGAATAAATATATCAAGTTCGTAGGCATTAGGATGATATTTAAAGGTTGGGCGACACATAATTAATTTCCTATACTAAATGACTTAGTGCATATCACATAATAATCGAAAGATAATTATTGGCAAAAAAATGTGAGGAACGGCGTTTTTGAGTCTATTTAATTGCCAAAAATTATCATTATTAATTTATAAATTATGTTATTTATTAGGCAAAACAGCCCCTAATTTATTAGGGGCTGTTGAATTATTCATTGGTTAAGAATAATTTAAGTGATGGATTTTCAGTTTCATTATTAAAACCATAATCCAACTCGGTTAAATGTTTGGCAAAGGTTGTATGGCTGGCTTTATCAATTTCAAAAGCAGCTAGTACTCGGCCATAATCGGTACCGTGACTACGATAATGGAACATTGATATATTCCAATTAGTACCTAGCGTTTGTAAAAACTTAAGCAATGCACCTTGTGATTCAGGAAACTCAAAACTGTAAACTTGTTCGTTAAGAGGTTGGCATGGTTTACCACCAATCATATAACGAACATGTAGTTTGGCCATTTCGTCATCAGTGAGATCGACAACTTGATAACCAGCTGCGCTGAGTTCTTGCATGATTTCGTCTTTTTCATTGCTTCTAGCAATTTTAACGCCAACAAAAACGCAAGCCGATTTATCGTCATGATAGCGGTAGTTGAATTCTGTGACTGCTCGTCCACCTAATAATTGGCAAAATTTTAAAAAGCTACCCTTTTGTTCAGGTATAGTTACCGCTAAGAGTACTTCACGTTTTTCACCTAATTCACAACGTTCAGATACATATCGTAGATTATGGAAGTTTAAGTTAGCGCCAGATAAAATATGGGCTAAATTTTCACTACAGATGTTATTTTGTTCGACATACTTTTTTAGACCAGCTAATGCTACTGCACCCGATGGTTCTGCAATGGCCCGCACGTCGTCAAATAGATCTTTAACTGCCGCACAGATTTCATCGCTATCAACAGTAATGATATCGTCAATATATTGCTGACAGAGTCTAAATGTTTCATCACCAATTCGTTTAACTGCAACACCTTCAGCAAATAAACCAACCCGATCAAGATCGACTGGATGTCCTGCCACTAAAGCCGCTTTCAAGCAGGCAGCATCTTCAGGTTCAACCGCAATCACTTTGATTGATGGCATGATTTGCTTAATTAATACGGCAATACCAGCAGCGAGTCCACCACCACCGACGGGCACAAAAATGCGGTCAAGCTTGGCATTTTGTTGTAGCAGTTCCATAGCTATACTGCCTTGACCTGCGATAACTAGTGGATGATCAAAAGGTGGAATAAATATCCGATTTTGTTGCTTAGCCAGTTCCATTGCTTTGGCTTTAGCTTCGTCAAAATTGGCTCCATAGAGTAGTACTTCACCACCAAAGCCTTTTACGGCTTCGACTTTGATATCAGCCGTATTTAATGGCATGACAATTAACGATTTAATCCCTAATTTAGTTGCTGAAAATGCAACGCCTTGGGCATGATTACCGGCTGATGCGGCAACTACGCCACATTTACGTTCTTCGGGGGTTAAGCTGGCTATCATGGCTTGAGCGCCACGAATTTTGAAACTGTGGACTAATTGACGATCTTCCCGTTTAACAAAAATTTGATTTTTTAAACGAGTGGATATTTTTTCCATATGTTCCAGTGGCGTCACTTGGGCGACATCATACACGGCACTGCATAGTGTAGCTTTTAAATAATCAGCGCCGGTTAGTTTGTTAGCTTGTTGATTCACATTAACCACCTAATTTGCTTTTATCACGTACCGCACCTTTGTCTGCACTAGTTGCTAAGCTAGCATAAGCTTTTAGTGCATATGAGACATAACGGTCACGATTATGAGGAGTAAAGGCTTTATCACCACGAGCAAGTTCTGCGAAACGGCGACGTTCTAATTCATCTTTTGGTACGATGAGTTCTAATGTACGATTTGGGATGTCGATATCGATAATATCGCCGTCACGAACAAGACCAATCACCCCACCATTAGCGGCTTCAGGTGAAATGTGACCAATAGATAATCCAGATGAACCACCAGAAAAACGACCATCAGTGATTAATGCACAGGCTTTACCAAGCCCCATTGATTTTAAGTAACTTGTCGGATAAAGCATTTCTTGCATACCTGGCCCACCTTTTGGTCCTTCGTAGACAATTACTACCACATCGCCTGCTTCTACTTTGCCACCTAAAATTGCATCAACGGCATCTTCTTGACTTTCATAAACTTTGGCTGGACCACGGAAGACTAGGTTTTCGGCAGCAACACTAGCGGTTTTTACAATAGCGCCATCTTGGGCGACGTTACCATAAAGGGTTGCTAATCCACCATCTTGACTATAAGCATGTGCCTTATCACGAATACAGCCATTTTCACGATCATCATCTAAGCTATCCCAATAACAATCTTGAGAGAAGGCCTTGGTGGTGCGAATGCCTGCTGGACCACTGCGATACATTTTTTTAACGGCTTCGTCAGTTGTTTGCGTAATATCATATTTGGCAAAGGTTTCTTGTAAACTTAAACCAAGTACGTTATGTACGTTACGGTTTAGTAATCCTGCTTTGTCCAATTCAGACATGATAGAGACCACACCACCAGCACGGTGGACATCTTCCATATGATAAATTGCGGTACTTGGTGCAACTTTACATAAATGAGGAACTTTACGTGATAATCTGTCAATGTCTGACATGGTAAAGTCTATTTCACCTTCTTGCGCTGTGGCAAGTAAATGTAATACGGTATTTGTTGAGCCACCCATGGCGATATCAAGTGACATAGCATTTTCATAAGCAGCTTTAGTTGCAATTGATCGAGGTAAATAAGCTACATCATCATGTTCGTAATACTGTTTGGTTATTTCAACAATGCGCTTAGCCGCA
The DNA here is from genome assembly GCF_016102185.1 of Gilliamella sp. W8126. Classification (NCBI taxonomy): domain Bacteria; kingdom Pseudomonadati; phylum Pseudomonadota; class Gammaproteobacteria; order Orbales; family Orbaceae; genus Gilliamella; species Gilliamella sp. W8126. Next base: position 119,961 of record NZ_JACFPE010000001.1, read on the forward strand.
TTTAAGAAAAGTTGTTCACGCTGTTTGTGGGTGGCAACCAGTGAGCCATTACCCGGTAAAGAGAGACCTAATGCTTCGGTTAAACAGTTCATTGAGTTAGCAGTAAACATTCCAGAGCATGATCCACAAGTCGGGCAGGCTGATTGTTCAATAGCCTCGCTGTCGGCATCGCTAACATTTGGGTTAGCACTTTGGATCATAGCATCAACTAAGTCGAGTTTGATGATTTGATCTGACAGTTTAGTTTTACCGGCTTCCATTGGACCGCCAGAGACGAACACAGTTGGAATGTTTAAACGCAGTGATGCCATTAACATCCCTGGGGTAATTTTGTCACAGTTTGAGATACAGATCATAGCATCAGCACAGTGTGCATTAACCATATATTCAACTGAATCGGCAATGAGTTCTCGAGATGGTAAGGAATAAAGCATACCACCATGGCCCATAGCGATACCATCATCAACAGCAATAGTGTTAAACTCTTTGGCAATACCACCACAAGCTTCAATTTCTTTTGCCACTAGTTGACCAATATCTTTTAAGTGGACATGGCCAGGTACGAATTGTGTGAATGAATTAACCACTGCAATGATGGGTTTACCAAAGTCTTCATTTTTTACGCCTGTTGCACGCCATAAGGCGCGGGCGCCTGCCATGTTGCGACCTTCAACTGAGGTTGCTGAACGATATTTAGGCATTTGTTGCTCCCAATTTTTCCTAATGCAAGTGACCGATTTCTATCGGTACATTTTTGAGTTCTTAATAAATAGTAAAATGATGACACCGCCGAATTAATCTTAATCGGCGGCTCTTATTAATGCTTATTTAATTAGATCTAACCAACCATATTTATCTTCAGTTTTGCCATTGAATAATCCGAAGAATGTCTGTTGGATTTGTTTAGTGATTGGGCCACAACGACCAATACCAACTTGAATACGGTCAACACTTCGTACTGGTGTGATTTCGGCTGCAGTACCGGTCATAAACACTTCGTCAGCAAGATAAAGTGATTCACGAGACAGAGTCTGTTCACGTACTTCAATGCCTAGATCACGAGCAAGGGTAATGATCGCATCACGAGTGATTCCTGGAAGTGCAGATGATGATAGTAATGGGGTAAATAATATACCGTCTTTAACGATGAATAGGTTTTCACCTGAACCTTCCGAAAGCTGACCGTTTACGTCTAATGCAATCCCTTCTTGGAAGCCATTAGCACGAGCTTCAGATCCGATAAGTAGTGATGATAAGTAGTTACCACCAGCTTTTGCTGCTGCTGGAATGGTATTTGGAGCAAAACGGTTCCATGATGATACCATTGCATCGATACCTTGTTCTAAGGCGTCTTCACCAAGGTAGGCTCCCCATGGGAATGCGGCAATCATAACATCTGTTTGATAACCTGCTGGTGGAATAACCCCCATACCAACATCGCCAATAAATGCTAATGGACGAATGTATGCGCTTTTTAAGTTGTTTTTCTTAATTACTTGACGTGTTGCTTCCATGATCTCTTCAAGTGAATAAGGAACAGGAAAACGATAAATTTTAGCTGAATTTAATAGGCGCTGCGCATGCTCTTTATGACGAAAAATTGCTGGCCCCTTGTTAGTTTCATAACAACGGACACCTTCAAATACTGAAGTACCATAATGCAGAGCATGTGACATTACGTGAATTTTCGCATCTGCCCATGGAACCATTTCGCCATTGAACCAAATATAATCAGATTTTGCTGTAGTACCCATTTTTTGTTTTCCTCTTAAATTTACTTTTGTTAAGCATGTATACTGCTTTTATTCATTTAATGGTAAGCATTATACATCACTTTTTTGTTTGTTTAACTGCTAAAAAAATTACTTTTTTTTATTTAACTTATTGTTTCACTAAGGTTTATTTTATACTTTATTCTATCTCTATAACATCTTCCAATTTGCTAATTTGGCTTTGTAATGATGATAGTGATCGTTCCGTAGTTAATGTTAGATTTAAGATAAATAAATGATTATCAATTGATTGCATTTGCATCTGTTGTATATGTCCGCCACGGTGGCGAACAACGCGTAAAATGCGTTCAAGAGAACCCAATTTATCATTGGCTTTTATAGTAAATTGATGTGTTGCTATTTGATTCATCACTTACTCCTTATTACTTTTATCTAACATATTTTCATTTGCTGCCCCTGGTGGTACTAGTGGCCATACATTTTCTAGTTCATCAATACATACATGCAGTAAGTAAGCTCCAGATGAATTAAATAGATTGTCAAGCGCTGATTCGATTTCCGACTTTTTACTGATCATTTGTCCCGGAATATCAAATGCTTTAGCTAACATTAGAAAATTAGGGTTGTCCGATAAATTGGTTTCGCTATATCTTTCATTAAAAAACAGCTCTTGCCATTGTCTCACCATACCTAAACGTTGATTATCAATTAGTACAATTTTTACTGGCAATTTTTTACGTTTTATTGTGGTTAATTCTTGTACGTTCATCATAAAAGAACCATCACCAGATACACAAATCACCATATCTTCAGGTCTGGACAGTTGTGCACCTATAGCTGCGGGTAGACCAAAGCCCATTGTTCCTAATCCACTAGAAGTAATAAAGTTTTGTGGATGATTAAAACTCATATGTTGCGCTGTCCACATTTGGTGTTGACCAACATCAGTGGTAATTACGCTGTTGACTGGCCTTCTTTCCGAAATACGTTTTAATAATGCTGGCGCATAAATTGCTTCACCTGGATGATCATAGCGAGTAGGGTGCTGCGCCTTCAATTGTTTAATTTTCTCGTGCCAATCTTTAATAGAGACAGTTTGATGAAGCATTGGTAAAACATGTTTGATATCACCTTGCAATCCTAAATGGCTTTGGCGTAATTTATTGATTTCAGACTGATCAATATCAATATGAATGACTTTAGCATGTTTAGCAAATTCATTGAGTTTGCCTGTTACTCGATCGTCAAATCTAACGCCTAAAGCAATCAATAAATCACACTCTTGTACCGCTAAATTAGCTGCTTTGGCGCCATGCATACCAATTAATCCTAAGTAATAAGGATTGTTAAGATCAGCAACACCGAGTCCTTTTAATGTCGATACACTAGGTATTTGCGTTAAGTTCATAAATTCACGCATTTCAGCAATTGCATTTGATAGTCCAACGCCACCACCAATATAAAGCATTGGTTTTTCGGCTTGGCCAATCATTTGTTTAGCAAGGGCTATCTCGTCAGATGAGATTGGATATAATTGAGCATTATCAGAAGGGGTTTTTATGGTTGTCGGTGTTAAATAGGTTTGGTAATCATGTTCGGCAAGCTGGATATCTTTTGGGATGTCAATTAATATTGGTCCCGGCCTACCCGAATTGGCTAAATTGAAGGCCTCTTGTAAGGTATTTGGCAACTGGGTGGCATCATTAATTAAATAGCTATGTTTGGTGCAAGCTAAGGATAAGCCTAAAACATCAACTTCTTGAAAGGCATCAGTACCAATTAATGTGGTTGGAACTTGTCCTGTAATGGCTATAACAGGTACTGAATCAATTAATGCATCAGCAAGGCCAGTAATAATATTGGTCGCGCCAGGGCCTGATGTTGCAATACAAACTCCAATTTTTCCGGTGGCGCGAGCATAACCAATGGCTGCTATTGCGGCACCTTGTTCATGACGACATAATACGTGTTCAATTCCACCATCATAAAGTGCATCGTATAGAGGCATAATTTGACCACCAGGATATCCAAAAACGGTGGTAATGCCTTTTTCTTTTAAGGTTCTTACTATCCACTGTGTTCCTAACATTTATTCCTCACTTGTTACTTTTGCTCATTTATTGTTAATGTCAAAATTTTTCATAAAAAAAACCCCGCTTTTTGGGGCGGGGGTTTTTGAAATATGGTAACCATATATTTAACTCAAAAGACGCCCCCGCGTTGGAATAATGACCACGCTGACAATAATGTTAATGAGGACGACGATGAGTGAAAAAATCATAATGCTTTTGTAATTCTTTTGTCATTTTCGAAAGATGTTTAATCAAAATACTCGTTTTAAAAAAAAGTGCAACAATTTTTTATGCTTTTTTCAAAAGCAGCTTTAATTAATTTGTTTATTGTTTGAAAAAAGTTTGAGGAAAGGGGTTTTTTAGACTTAAAAAAAGATTATTTTCGGTTTTAATTTGGCTTTTTATGGCTGGTTAGTGTATAAATATTAATCATTGATCTTAAAAGTAAGCTAGCTGTTTTAACCTAGTATTGTTAATTATTATTTATTACTCATTAAGAGATGTTTATATGAAAATACTTAGATTGGTTGCATTTTTGCTAGTGAGTTTTTTAGTGTTTGGTTGTAAAAAAGCAAAAGACAATACCGTGGATAACGTTAATGATGAATCACTTGTTGCGGTACAAAATGCAATGATTGAACCCATCAAGAAAGCTTTACCCATTGTGATTGATGAGTTAACGACTTTGATTGGTATCGATAAAGATAAAGATCATAACATCATTAATTACCAATATGAGGTTAAAAATACCTCTGAACATACGTTATTATTGCCAAGTACACTTGATACTATCCGTCAAACTTTGTTTAAGGCTTATTGTGAAAATAATGAAGAAATGCAACAGTTAAAAACAGCATTTCCTGATGGCGCAAACTATCATTATTTTATTGATAATAAAGAGATTGTCGTGGTTGAATTAACCCCGGTAGATTGTCATGTTAAATAATTATCTGTAATTGATAAAATGATCATTCTTCAAAGAAGGTATAAGAAATAGGCTAGCTAAGGATTATGGATGAAGACAATTATTTATTTTATTGTGTTGGTTATGCTCCAATTTGGTTGTGATAATTCACCGATAGGTAATAAGAAAATTGATAGACTTGTGTAAAATGTTGGAGCTGAAAAGACCGAGAAGCGATTATAACTGATCGATCAAGCTAATTATGCAAAATACAATGCGTTAAAAAATAATAAACCTTATGGTTTAGATGATGATAAAGCTGCTGCCATCAGTATAATTAAGGAAATATTGTCTATTACTATTGATGTTCATACGATCTTATTTGATGTTACAGCTGAAAATAATATTATTGTTTATCATTATAAAATTAAAGGGATAGCTAGAAAGTTTTTAATGTCGCCAAAAAATAAACAGCAAATTCGTCAGGGAATGGTTGAAAGTTATTGCAAAGAGATTCCCCAAATGAAAAGGGTGAAAAAAATATTTTAATCAAGGTGCGAAATTTATCTATTATATTGAAGGGAAAAGTGTGTTAACTATAGTCGTGATTGCTTGCTCAACTAATAAATAGCGATTATTAAGCAGGCGTTGCTAGCTTAATGTTTATTTATTTGTTACACTATTTTTGCTGTTCAATTTATAATCAGTCATGGTTTTAGCATAAATCTATTCTGTCCTCGCTAGGCCATTCAAGGAAGTCACTGTTACTTTATTCTCAAATTTTGGTTATTAATGATTAATATTTTTACAGTGTTTTATCGGTTAATATAATTAATTGAATTAATTAAATATTTTAAAGATATAAAATAAATCTAGCAATAGGAATTTGTGATTATTAATTGATTTCATTTAAGTTATATTGAATTTGTCTACAAATACATGTCTAACTTAGGAGAAAATTATGAGCAAGCAAACCTATAATCCGATAACTAAATATCATCATGACAAGTTTCCTAAACAAAAGCAAACTCCTCCCGGCTTACAATATGAAATGAATCCAGTGCCTGATTGTGGTGAAAAAAGTTATCAAGGTCATCAACGGTTAGAAGGTCGAAAAATGTTGGTTACTGGTGGGGATTCAGGGATTGGTCGTGCAGCAGCTATTGCTTATGCAAAAGAAGGTGCTGATGTGGCAATCAACTATTTGCCAGCTGAACAAAAAGATGCTGAAGATGTTGCTAAAGTTATCGAATCTGTAGGGCGTAAAGTAGTGTTGATTCCTGGGGATTTAAGTGATGAGGGATTTTGTAAAAAATTAGTTGATGAAGCGCATAAAAAATTAGGTGGGCTTGATAATCTAACCTTAGTGGCTGGTAAACAAACAGCCGTTGAAGATATTATGCATCTCTCTACTGAACAGATTAAAAAAACCTTTGAAATTAATGTTTTTTCACTCTTTTGGCTAACTAAAGCTGCATTGGAGTATTTAAAACCAGGGGCAACGATTATTACCACTTCTTCAGTTCAGGCTTATCAACCAAGTGCTAATTTATTGGACTATGCTGCAACTAAAACTGCAATTATAGCTTTTACTCGAGGTTTAGCTGCACAATTAGGTGGTAAAGGTATCCGTGTCAACTGTGTAGCTCCTGGTCCAGTTTGGACGCCATTACAAATCTGTGGTGGTCAACCAAGCGAAGTAATACCTGAATTTGGTAAACAGACGCCATTAAAACGTGCTGGTCAGCCTGTTGAACTTGCTGGCGTTTATGTTCATCTTGCATCAGAAGAATCAAGCTATACCACCGCGGAAGTATATGGTGTAACTGGCGGTATGCATATTAATTAATTTTCAATAATTATAATATTTTAAAGGGCTGTATTAGCCCTTTTTTTATATTGTATATGAACGATTTTTTCTTTCTTTTTCAATATGAAAAGTTGTATATTTTTTTATAGTTATAATTTACAATTTAATAGTCTTTTTAATCTGATTAAATCATTAATTAATTTTATAATAAGGAATTTATATGAAAGGTTTAAAATATTCGGCATTTGTCCTAATGGCTGCCGCTCTATTCGGTTGTGATGATTCAAAATCTAAACCAGCAGATAACAGTGCCAATAGTGAGCCAGCCAAAACTGCACCAGCTTCTAATGATGCGGAGGCAGCCAAGACAGATCTAAGTAAAGCTCAAGACAATTATATAAGTGAAGCTAAAGGTTTCTTACCAACAAAAGTGAATTCAAATTCAAGCCTAGTTGATCTTTATAAAGAAAATAATTCAATTAACTATAAATATGTAATGGATATATCTAAAGATGAGTTAGATATTGACCAAAGTAAAAAAATTACCGCTGATGCATTAAAAACTCTTTATTGTTCAGATAATAGTGAAATGAAAGCTTTTAAAAATGCTTTCCCTGATGGTGCGATTCATAATTATTATATTAAAGATGAAGTGGTATTTAGTATTCACTTAAAACCTTCTGATTGTGATGCAAAATAGTTAAAAATAACTATTACTTTTATTAGTAAAACAGGGCTATTTAGCCCTGTTTTTTTATGTAATTATTCTAATGCTTTGCCTTTGGTTTCAGGGATCAAGAAGATAAAGGCTATTGCTGATAATAAGTAAGCTCCAGAAAGTAATGCTAATGCATAACTGATAGAGTAAACAGTTGCTAAATAGGCAATAAGTACTTGCGAGACACCCGCAATACCACGACCCACGTTAAAGATAATATTTTCAGCACTAGAACGGGCATCAGTAGTGTAATGTTCAGCCAGTAAAGCCCCATATCCACCCATCATACCATTAACAAAAAAGCCAATTACTGAACCAAATAGAATTAAAACTAACATATCAGTTTGGTGAAAATAAAACCATATTGAAATAGCTGATATAAGTAAGAATATTATATAAGATGGGCGACGACCAAATTTATCACACAACCAGCCGAAAATTAAGATCCCTAATGACATACCAATCGTGGTTGATATGGTCCAAAACATCGTGTTTTTGAACGGTAGTTTTAATTCAGTCGCAATCATGTTTGGCATCCAAACCATAAGCCCATAAAAACCAAAGTTTTGTACTGCACAAGCAATAGTTAAGCCAATAGTAGTAGCTGTTATTCTAGGGGATTTAAATAGTTTACCGATAGCAATTTTATTTTTGTTTTGGTCTTTTAAGTTTTGCCAAATTTCAGGCTCTTTTAATCCTTTACGTGTCCATGCAACAAATAGTGCTGGTAATACACCCATAGCAAATGCCCAACGCCAGCCATGCACTTCACCAATAAAATTAACTGTTAAAGCGGCAAGAATTATACCCACTTGAAAGCCTAATGCCACAATCGATGTTGCTCTGGAACGTTTATGTTTAGGCCAGCTTTCTGATACCAATGTCATGCCGATACCAAATTCACCACCTAGACCAAGGCCACTAACAAAGCGAAAAATTAAAAAGCTTTCGTAATTTGGTGAAATAGCACAAAGGCCTGTAAATAATGAAAAGATTAAGATTGTCCATGAAAATACTCTAACACGGCCAAATTTATCAGCAAGCACGCCGAAAAGAATTCCACCTAATACAGCTCCTAATAATGTTACTGAAGTTAATGTACCTAGATCGGGTTTAGTTAGGTTAAAAGTGGTTGCAATTAGACTAAAACAAACACCTAAAATCATCATATCTAAACCATCTAATGCATATCCTACCGTTGATGCAAATAAAGTACGTTTTTGATAAGGAGTTGTTTGTGCGCTTTCACTCTCAGCTTGGTTGGTCATGTTTGCGTTAATATTCATGTTTACCTCAAGTCAATAAAAAGATAGTGGTTCAATATAAGCGTTATTTTGTTTAAATAATCATTAAACGAAGGGGCTCAAAAGCGGGGGCAAGTATATACTTAAAAATGGTAAAAAGCTAAATGAAAATCCAAAAATATCAGCTTTTATTTTATTTATTGTTGTTTTGGCAAAATTATCTGTTTAATATTGAAAAATATCTAATTTTTTAGACAAATTGGCCGATAATTTTGCCATTTTACGGATATTAGCCGATAGCTTAGTAACCGATATTGTTAAGATGAAAATTTTACTCTTCGGCAAAATACCAATAGCCAAGATTAACAAATTTTAACATGACTTCTAAGGTTATATCGTCTTGTATTTGCTCATAGCAAAGTACTTCAGTTTCACATAACAAATTGATTGTTGTCATTGGTAAAGGTATTTTTTTGCCGTTGATATAGGCGGTATCACCGATTTTTAAGATACGGATACTAGGAACTCGGTAGAGTTCAGCTCCAGCTTTGAGAATTGCTTCGAATTCATCTAAATCATAAGCAGGTTCAATAGGAATGATGTTTAGTTCATGCATAGACATTGTGATATGTTTACCAAACCAATCATTAAATAAAGCAGGATTTTTTATTAAATCAATCATTTGACTTTGAAGCTTTTCAATTTCATATGGTTGAATTAAATAAGGATCTTTTGGTAATTTTAACTCTGGATCTTGATAAAAAATACCATTAGGCAAATTATCGATAATATAATCGGCAAATCCACTGAGTAAGTCTTGTGATGTTTGGGTTCTAAATCCTACTGAGTAACTAAGTGATTCGCCAATCGATACTCCATTGTGTGGAAAACCAATTGGTATATATAAAATATCTCCAGCAGTGATTTCTTCATCAATAATAGGTTGATAATCTTCAACATGTAATAAAGCTTTATGAGCACTAAACTGTTTATAGTTAGGATTGCGATCACCGACTTGCCAACGGCGGCGGCCTTTACCTTGAATGATAAAGACATCATAATTATCAATATGAGGGCCAACACCAGCACCTTGGGTTGCATAAGATATCATTAGGTCTTCAAATTGCCATTGTGGAATGCATTTAAATGGTTCGACTAAACTGGCTGCTTGCTCATGCCAATGATCGACAGCTTGGACAAGCAGGCTCCAATGATCTTCACCTAAGTCACTATAATCGATAAATGGCCCATATTTTGCGTCCCATTCCCCATTTTTGTTGGTAACAATTCGACTTTCGATTTCTTCTTCCATGGCAAGACCAGCTAGTTCTTCAGGAGAAATTGGGTCGATAAAATTACTAAAAGCATTACGTAAAATAACTGGTTTTTTTTGCCAATAATTAGTTAAAAAGTCATCCCAATTGATTGTTAATTTATTACTCATTAATTACTCCTTGTAAATTGAATAATTGACAAAAGTTTGTTGTAGTTTGTTGTGCAATAGTGTCAAGAGTTACGCCTTTTAGTGCGGCTAAATAGTTAGCTACCTCTCTAACATAAGCGGGCTGATTTTCTTTTCCCCGATAGGGAACAGGTGCTAAATAAGGGGAATCAGTTTCAATCAACATACGATCTAATGGCACAAATCTTGCTACTTCTCGAAGAGATTCGGCATTTTTAAAGGTGATAATTCCTGAAAATGAAATATAAAAACCAATATCTAATAAAGCTTTAGCTGTATCAATATCTTCAGTAAAACAATGTAAAACCCCCGAGTAAACTTGCTCTTCTTTTAATATTTTTAGGGTATCTTGTTTAGCGTTACGGGTGTGGACAATTATTGGTTTTTTTAATTGCTTACCTAAATGAATGTGTTGTATAAAATTGTATTGCTGTAGTTCAAGATTATCTTGTTGATAGTAATAATCAAGACCTGTTTCGCCAAGAGCGATAACATTGTCTTCTTGAGCGAGGCGGGCAAAACGCTCGGCATCGTAAGGTTCATCATCTAAATTGAGAGGGTGAATACCGCATGAAAACGAGCACTGTTTTTTATAGGGCATTAGCATTGCTTTCATCGATTCATAACCCGACAACGTTGTTGCAACACTTAGACAATGTTTCACATCATTGTGTAGTGCTTCTTGCAAAACGCTATCAAGCGTTTTATTAGTATAGTCCAAACTGTCTAAATGACAGTGCGAATCAATTAGAAACATATTAAGCTCTTTTAATTATTTGAATGATGTTCGAAATCACGAACAGGTTTTATGGTTGACCATGAGCGACAACTTGGGCACAACCAATAGAGAGTATTAACGGTAAATCCACATTTTTGACACCGGTAATTAGGAACTGATTTTATTTGTTCGCCTACCATATTTCGAAGTAGTAGTAGACTTTCTTTAGCCTTTCCTTGTTCAGCATCTGCCACATGGTAATCCATTAAACGGTAGAATCCTTTAAGATTTGGGTGTTTTAATAGTTCACGATAAAGGTAATATTGGGCGGCATCTAATCCGTTGTTCTTTTCAACAATATCGGCAAGCATTAGTTCGGCTACATTACCAGTGTCCTGTTTGACACAAATTTCTAAAAACTGTTTTAATAGTTGTGGCTGATTTATTTTTTCATAACATGCTTTTAATAGTGGCAATGCTTCGCCAATAAAAGCCTTGTCTTGGTTTATTATTTGTTGAAAAGATTCAATTGCTTGTTCGGTTTTGTCTTGGACCATGAATACTCGTCCAAGCATTAATGACGTGCGAGCACAGTTAGCATCGGCTGTAGCAGATTTCTTTAATAGGTTGTATGCTTGATCTAAATCATCATTAGTTATAGCGAGTGCGGCTAGTTCACAATAAAATTGGGCGATTTCGATTTTATATTTTTCATTGCCAAGTTTCACTAGTCTAGATGCGGTATTTATTGCATTTATCCACTCACTTGTAGATTGATAAATAATAAGTAATTGTTGTAGAGCATGTTGCTGGAAGTCTTCTTCATCAACTAATTGTAAAAACATCTCTTCAGCACGATCATAAAGGCCTGCAACCATGTAGTCTCGGCCGAGTTGCTGAATTGCCAATAATCGTTGATCGAATGATAATGATGAACTTTCCATTAATGCTTGATGAATACGTATTGCTCGATCAACTTCGCCTCTCGAACGGAACAAGTTTCCTAATGTTAGATGCGCTTCGAGAGTACCTTCATCCTCTTTAAGTAGATCAAGGAAGATGTCAACCGCTTTATCTTTTTGATTAGACAAAAGAAAATTTAGACCATCTACGTATTCTCGAGATAATCGATTCGATTGATTTAAATATTTTTGTTTGGCATTCCTGTCACCCATATACCAGCCATAGGCAGCGGCTATTGGCAGTAACAGAAATAACAATTCAAACATAATTACCTATTTTAATTGGTATTGGTTAAATTCATTTTTTGATGATTTGATATGTCTTCATCATATTTTTTTTGCAATTTATTTAATTTACGTTTAGTCGATGAATGTTGGAATTTAGATTTTAAGAAATATATTCCAGTTAATATCCAACCAACTAAAAAACCTGAGCCAAATAATATTGCCAATAATACTGATAATCTGACTTCAGTTTTAGCAATTAAATAGTTAAAAGTCACTATTTGATTATTAGCCGAACCTATTGTTATCGAAATGGCGAAAATAAGAATTATCAATAAAATTGATATTACTAATTTCATAATGCTAACCTTATTATTTTATTAAAAATATTGATTTAATCTAATTCTTTTCTTTAAAACTATTCTTTTTCCTAGTGTTATTCCATTACTATATGCCATTTTTTAACATAAAAACAGCAGATAAGTGAAATTAACCAAGCAAGCAATATCCCTAATATTAAATCATAAGCAGAATGCATGCCTAGTAATAGCCGACTCGTTTCAATGAGCAATGACCAAATAGTAATGATTGATACAATAAAAAAATGTCGTTTAAAACTTAGTAGTGTTATGGCTAATAAAGCCCAAGTTACTGCAAATAAGGTGTGCCCAGAAGGAAAAGCATAACCTGTTTCATTCTGCCAATGATTAGATAGCCATCTAGGAATAATAGTTGAATTGGCTAACAATTTTTCAATATTAGCTTTACGTTCTGCTCTTGCTTGTGAATAAAATTGCTGTTGATTAAGATTAAACTCTTTATCTAACCATATCACATAAGGTCTGGCTTCAGCAGTTTGTTGTTTGATAATGCTTTTAATAATTTGACCACCTAACATAGCACTGACTAAAACTAGCCATAATAGTAATAATGTTTTTTTATTTTTATTAACTAGTTTTAGGTAAAAGAGTAAAAAAAACAGTCCAGATGTTATTATTGCCCACGGAAAACTAGCAGTTTCAGTTACCCAAAATAAATATTTAGATGTATTATTTATTGACGTTGGTTGCCACTGCCAATTTACGGTTATAACAGATAAAGGTATAATCAGAAATAAGATCAATGGCACTATTGTTTTTTTTATTACTAACCCCATTTAAAACTCAATTAAGCATAAAAATTTATTTATTTTAACATGGAAATACGATTTATTTTTAAAAAATCTTAATCATGTTGTGACGAAACTTGGAGATAATAATGCAATTAAAACATGTTGCACAAGCTAAACTACCAACCCCTTGGGGATGTTTTACTATTGTTGGTTTTGAAGAAATTGCAACAGGTAAGGATCATGTCGCGTTAGTGTTTGGTGACATTAATGATCATTCATCCATATTAACACGTGTTCATTCAGAATGTTTGACGGGCGATGCATTATTTAGTTTACGTTGTGATTGTGGTTTTCAATTAGAAGCTGCATTGAAGCAGATAGCTAAAGAGGGTAAAGGTGTCTTAATTTATCATCGTCAAGAAGGGCGTAATATCGGTTTGCTAAATAAAATTAGGGCTTATGCGCTTCAAGATCAGGGGTTAGATACGGTTGAAGCAAATGAGCAATTAGGTTTCGCTGCTGATGAGCGTGATTTTACTTTGTGTGCTGATATGCTAAGGTTATTAAATGTTTCTCAAGTTAGATTATTAACGAATAATCCAGAAAAGATAAAAGTTCTTGAGCAAGCAGGTATTAATGTTACTGAAAGAGTACCTTTGGAAGTAGGCGAAAACCCGAGCAACGAGCATTATTTAGCGACTAAAGCTAATAAATTAGGGCATTTATTACATTTACACCACTATAATCATTAACTCTTTAAAAGGTGAGTTTTAAGGAGTTATCGTTTTTTTGATTTAGTTATTATTATTCTTTAATCGTTTAACCTCAAAATCTATCAGCGGTTTTGAGGTTAATTTTTATCTGTTAATAAAAAATTTATTAATCTTTGTCACATCTTAGTACGCCACCATTAGCAATTTGATCTTTTGAGACTTCATGCATAATAATTTGTACCGCTTCAGGTTTACAGTTAAGCGTTTCAACAATGGCATCAGTTACCCGTTTTGCCATTTCACGTTTTTGTTCAATGGTACGACCTTCTAAAAAATCAATCACTACATTTGGCATAAATATTTCCTAATTATTAATGGAGGCTAGTTGTTCATCGGTTAATGCGATGTATTGATTATGGCATATTCCAATTCCAGTTTGGATAATTTTTTCAGCAATCGCTTTGGCTTCATCTAAAGAATGCATGGTATAGGTTCCGCATTGATATTCATTCAATTCAGGAATTTCTGATTGAGATTTTACATTCATAACATCATGCATAGCTTGCAACCAAGCATTAACAACTGAAGACTCTTCTGGTTTGCCAATTAAACTCATATAAAAACCAGTTCGGCAACCCATTGGTGAGATATCAATGATTTCAACTTTATCACTGTTTAAATGGTCACGCATAAAGCCTGCAAATAAATGCTCTAAGGTATGAATACCTTTTTCAGGTAATAGTGCTTTATTAGGAATGGTAAAGCGAAGATCAAATACCGTAATATCATCGCCTTTTGGGGTTACCATGGTTTTGGCTATTCGTACAAAAGGCGCTTTCATTTTGGTATGGTCAACTTTAAAACTGTCTAATAAAGGCATAATTTTCTCCTTGAATTTGGGATTAAGCCATTTTGCTTGATTAGCTTAATATACCCCACTATTTTATATTCATTGATTTAATAAGTTTATCAATTCTTGTTCATCAATCACTTTTATTCCAAGTTCTTGAGCTTTGGTTAATTTTGAACCAGCTGCTTCTCCAGCAATTACAAAGTCGGTTTTTTTGGAAACACTACCTGTTACTTTAGCACCAAGTTGTTTTAATTTAGCTTTTGCTTCGTCACGTGTTAATTTTGATAAAGTTCCTGTTAACACGACGGTTTTGTCAGAAAATGGTGAGTCAGTTGTTAGCAGTTGTATTTCAACATCTGGCCAGTGTATACCAATTTCCTCACTAATTAACTGATCAATTACTGTGCGGTTATGAGGTTCTTGAAAGAAGTCGATAATACTTTCTGCAATAACAGCGCCAATATCATTTACCGATTGTAATTGTTCCAAAGATGCATTTTCAATTGCGGTTAAATTTCCTAATTGATTAACTAAATTTTCCGCAGTGACTTCACCAACATTCGGAATACCAAGCGCAAAAATAAATCGATTCAAACTTGTATTTTTAGATTTATCTAATGCGCCCAATAAATTATTGGCTAGTTTTTCGCCAACTTTATCTAATGAACATAAAATTGGCACTGTAAGTTTATAAAGATCTGCTGGTGTTTTGACATATTCTTTATCAACTAATTGTTCAATTATTTTATCGCCCAAACCTTCGACATTCATCGCTCGACGAGAAACAAAATGTTTTAAAGCTTCTTTGCGTTGTGCTTGACAAATTAATCCCCCTGCGCAACGAGATATCGCTTGCCCTTCATCACGGACAATGATTGAACCACAAATCGGGCAGTGAGTTGGAAAAATAATTTCTTTAGTATCAGCGGGTCTTCGATCTTTAATTACTGTGACAATTTGTGGAATAACATCGCCAGCTCGACGAACGGTGACATAATCACCCTCACGAATACCTAACCGGATGATTTCATCGCTGTTATGCAGTGTGGCATTGCTGACAATTACCCCGGCAACTGATACTGGCTCTAATCTGGCTACTGGCGTTATCGCTCCAGTACGCCCGACTTGAAAGTCAACTTTATTTAACTTTGTTACTTCTTCTTGTGCTGGAAATTTGAATGCAGTAGCCCAACGAGGCGCACGAGCAACGAAGCCAAGTTGTTCTTGTTCTGTAATGCTATTGACTTTGATTACAACACCATCGATATCAAAGTCTAATGACATTCTTTGATCACCAATTTGCTTAAAATAATCTAGTGCTTCTTGTGCACCATGGCGAATTTGAACTTTGTCACTTACTGGTAGGCCCCAAGCTTTAAATTGCATTAGTCTTGCATAGTGAGTATTGGGTAAATCTGCTCCTTCATTAATACCAACGCCATAACAGAAAAAAGTAAGTGGTCTTTTAGCCGTGATTTTAGGATCTAACTGTCTCAATGAACCGGCAGCAGCATTACGAGGGTTAGCAAATATTTTTTCGTTACGTTTTTCAGCTTCTGCATTTAATTTAGCAAAACCTTTATGCGTCATAAAAACTTCACCTCGAACTTCTAGGCGAGACGGAATATTCTCACCCTGCAATACGAGTGGAATAGTTTTTATTGTTCGAACGTTGGCTGTAATATCTTCACCAGTCGTTCCATCTCCTCGTGTAGCAGCTTGAATTAATTGGCCATTTTCATATAACAGACTTACCGCCAATCCATCAAGTTTTAACTCGCAACAGTATTCAACGGCTTGCTCTTCATCAAGCTCTAAGCGATCTTTTATTCTTTTATTAAAAGCGATAAAACTCGATTCATCAAAAACATTATCCAATGATAACATAGGTAATTGATGTCTGATCGACGAAAACTGTGATAATGGTGCTCCTCCAACACGTTGGGTTGGTGAGTCAGGGGTAATAAGTTCAGGATGAGTCAGCTCCAGATTTTGCAGTTGTTTAATTAATTTATCATATTCCACATCGGGTATTTCGGGAGCATCTAACACATAATAACAGTATTCATGATGTCTTATCAGATCACGTAAAGTCGAGATCTGTGTTATTACATCTTGGTTAGAGCTAGATGGCGCTACTGAATGTTCAGTTATATTTGATTGTGGCATGATTTTAAACTCTTAATTTATCAAGAAGGTTTTTAAGCTTATTACTAAAATAGTATTTAACTGTATTTAGAACAACAGATTTTACTAAATATAGTCAATTATCTAATATAAGTCAGACTATTCCACTAATTTTTTAGTGGAATAGTAGCAAAAATGAGGAATTTTAAATAGCTAGCTTAAATTTCATTACAAGCTTTTTTTATGCGTTCTTTATAACTATCGATTTTTTGAGGTGTCATCATATGATGTTCATCATCCAAAACGACACCATTAACATCATCGGCGATACGTTGTGCTGTTTGTAGCATTAATTTGAAATTTTGTTGATTGTTTCCATGGGTTGGTGCAACCATAAAAATTGATACACCTGGTGTTGTAAATTCGTGCATAGTTTCGGGATCTAGATGCCCCGGACTAATCATATTTGCTAAACTAAATAATATCGGCCCATTACCTGCTGGGTCAACATGGCGATGAAAAATACGCATATCACCAAATTGAAATCCTGATTGCATGATGCTAGCTAATAGCATATCACCTTGTAATTCCTTGCCATTTAAGCCAGTAACATTTAATACAATAATTTCAGTTTTGCTTTCTTCACTATCGTCTATCGTTAGTTTGTCTTGTTTTTCGAGTTTTTCTTCAGGTTGAGGAGCATCTGTTTTTATATCCTCGTTAGCTTTGGTTGTTTTTTCGATTTTAGAAGTTTCTTTCATTGGCTCATCAGTAAAGATATCCTGTTGAACATCGTGAGTCGACTCATTAGAAACCTTAGTTTCGATTTTTGGTTGTTGTTCGTCATCATCTGAAAATAGATCAACTTGAAGGGGTAGTTGTTCTTCTTCTACTACTAGTGCTTTATTAATAGAAATATTAGCATCGTCCTGATTTGTTTTGCTTTTTGGCGTGAGTAAAATCACATCATCTTCATCATTATAGATGTCTTCATATTGCTGAGTATTTGTTGTGAATTTATCTTTTTTGCCTAACTTAAATAAAGAAGAACGTTCTTTCTTATTGATCCAAAGCCCATGAATTAATAATGCAATGATGACCAAGGATGCCACTACAATTAGAACAGTACGTAAATTATCCATAATACCCACTCAGAATTAAATTAAATATAGATTCAAATTATTCAATAATATAATTGAAAAAAAAGGATTAAAAAATACCACAACGAAATTTTTTTACTTTTTACATTTAAGTTAAATCCATACTCACTTATTACAGCGCAAAAAAACTATTATTCTATATTACTTTATTTCTAGCAATAATCATAATTATCAATAGAATTTTTTTATTAATTTGCTTTTAAGGCTTATAAGTCAGATAATTTTTAGAACTCTGTGCTATTAAGGCGTTAAGACTCTTACAATCTATGCATATTTTTTGTAAAATCTCCGATCACTTTTGAATAATATTCATTGTTTTTATTTAAAAAATAATTATTAAGTTACCGAGGTCTTTTTTATATGAGATTTAATAAGCTATTACTTACTCTGCCAGCGGCATTAACTAGTCTATTGTTATTAACAAGTTGTGATAATAATCAATCACAAGATGGTGCTGGCCAATTACCAAAGGTAACTGTTTTTAAAGTTGAACCTTTAGACTATACTCTAAAAATAAACTTACCTGGACGGGTCGTTGCTTCCCAGATCGCTGAAATCCGACCACAGGTTAGTGGGATTGTACTAAATCGAGAATTTGAAGAAAGTTCAAATGTTAAAGCTGGTCAATCACTTTATCAAATTGACCCAGCCATTTATCAAGCGAATTATGATAGTGCGGTGGCCAGTGTAGCTAGCGCGAAAGCTAACGCTAATATAGCTCAACTAACCTTAAAACGTTATGCTGGACTTTTGAATACCAAATCTATCAGTCAGCAAGAATATGATAAAGCGGCAGCCGATGCCAAACAAGCTGAGGCAAGTGTTTTAGTTGCTCAAGCAGCAGAGCACGCAGCTAAAGTTAATTTGGACTATACGAAAGTATACTCGCCAATTGATGGGTATATTGGTAAATCAAGTGTCACGGAGGGGGCATTAGTGTCAGCAGGGCAAGCTGCTCCATTAGCTTTGGTACAGCAACTTGATCCAATTTATGTTGATATGACTGAAGCTGCAACTCGTTATAATAAATATCTTCAAGATGAAAATATAATTTATGAACCAGCTCAAGGCGATAATGTTGAATTGTTTTTTAATGATGGATCAAAATATGCTCTATCAGGAAATATTAAATTTTCAGATATGACGGTTAATGAAACGACTGGAACAGTTACTTTGCGATCACAATTTTCAAATGCTGAAGGTAAAATTTTACCGGGGATGTTTGTAAAACCACAATTGACATTAGGTACTATCAAAAATGCAGTACTAGTTCCTCAGCAAGGTATTACTAGTAACCAAAAAGGTCAATATACAGCTAAGATTTTAAAACCAGATAATACAGTTGAATATCGTCAAGATATTAAAGTTTATACTGGCATCAGTGGTTATTGGGTTGTTACCAGTGGCATTGATGTTGGTGAACAAGTGATTACTACCGGTTTACTTAATTTAACCGCAGTAGAAAGGGGGCAACCAATGAAGGCTCAAGTAGTAGATAAGCCAGCTACTCTTTCTCAAGAGCAATTAGACAATATCATCAAAAGCAGCGTGAAATAAAACAGGGGTAGAGTTAATTATGGCTAAGTTTTTTATTGATAGACCTGTTTTTGCATGGGTAATTGCTATCATGATGATGCTGGGCGGTGCTTTATGTATTAAGCTACTCGCTGTTGAACAGTATCCTGATATCGCACCACCAGCTGTTACGGTTTCTGCTGTTTATCCAGGGGCTGATGCTCAAACTATTGAGAATACAGTTACCCAATTGATTGAGCAAAACTTGACTGGTTTGGATAATTTGATTTATATGAAATCAACCAGTAGTGCTCAAGGGGTTGTACAAACCACTCTGACTTTTGCTCCCGGCACTAGCCCTGATTTTGCGCAAGTACAGGTCTTAAATAAAGTAGAAAGTATTAAATCTCGTTTGCCAGAAAGCGTGCAAAAAAATGGGGTATCGGTTGCTAAAAATAATACCAACTTTTTAAAAGTTATTGGTTTCTATTCTACCAATCCTCAAAAAACACAAGCAGATATCGCTGACTTTATTTATTCAACAGTACAAGATCAGATACGTCGTGTACAAGGAGTCGGTGATACTCAGTTGTTTGGTTCTGAATATGCAATGCGTATTTGGTTAGATCCTAATAAACTAAATTATTTTAATTTATCTATTGAAGAAATTATTGCTGCTATTCAAGCACAAAATGCGCAGGTTACTGCAGGGCAATTAGGTGCTTTACCAGCAACTGAAGGTCAAGAGCTCAATGCAACTATTACAGCTCAATCTCGGTTAAAAACACCTGAGCAATTTCAAAATATTTTAGTACGTGTTAACACAGATGGCTCAAACATCTTATTAAAAGATGTTGCCAATGTTGAAATTGGTGCCGCTGATTATAACTTTCTTTCACGTTATGACGGTAAACCATCAGCTGGTTTAGGTATTTATTTGGCGACAGGTGCAAACCAACTCGATACATCAGCTAAAGTTGACCAAAAAATTCAAGAATTATCACAGATTTTTCCTGAAGATATCAAATTTGCCTATCCTTATGATACAACTCCGTTTGTTAAATTATCGATTAATAACGTTGTGCATACATTAATTGAAGCAATCATATTGGTTGTTATCGTTATGTATGTCTTTTTACAAAATCTGCGTTCTACACTTATTCCAACTATTACCGTACCGGTAGTATTGTTAGGTACCTTTGCAGTTTTATATATATTTGGATTTACCATTAATACGTTATCTATGTTTGCTATGGTGCTGGCCATCGGTCTTCTGGTCGATGATGCCATCGTAGTAATTGAAAACGTTGAACGTATTATGCATGACGAAGGCCTTTCGCCTTATGATGCAACGGTTAAATCGATGGAACAAATTACTTCGGCATTAGTGGGTATTGCTGTGGTATTATCCGCCGTATTCGTACCAATGGCATTTTATGGTGGTGCTGCAGGGGGGATATATCGTCAATTTTCAATCACAATTGTAACGTCAATGGCTTTATCAGTATTGATGGCAATTGTATTAACGCCAGCACTTTGCGCACAAATTTTAAAAGCACCATCGAAAAATAAAGTTAAGATAACAACATTAGGCGAAAAATTACAAACCATACCTCCGTTTACGTGGCTTTCAATTGGAACTAAATGGTTTTTCAATAAGTTCAATAATTTGTATAACAAAAGTTTATATGCCTATGAAAAAGGGGTAATTAAGTTTATTCGTTATCCACTGATTTCATTTGTTTGCTATGTCTTGATAGTTGTTGGCTTAGTATTTGGCTTTAACCGTTTACCAACTGGTTTCTTACCAAATGAAGATCAGGGGGTGTTGATTGTAATGGTTGAGTTACCACCCGGTGCGACATTAGAACAAACCATGGGTGTATTGAACAAAACCTCTCAATTTTATATGAATGAAAAAGCTGATTCAGTCAGAGAGATTTTTACCGTTGCAGGTTTTAGCATGGTTGGTCGTGGACAAAACATGGGACTTGGCTTTATTCGCTTAAAAGATTGGGATGAACGTAAACGCCCTGATCAAAAAGTGGATGCATTAGTTGGTAGTGGTTGGGGATTTGCTTCTACTATTACTGAAGGTCGGGTCATTATTACGAATGTACCGGCTGTACCATCGCTTGGTATGGCAAATGGTTTTTCTTACATGTTAAAAGATACCGCTGGACTTGGCCATGAGGCACTAATGGGGGCATTTTTCCAATTATTGGGTCAAGCTGCACAGAATCCTAATCTACAACAAGTTCGTCCAGGTAGTATGCTAGATGTTCCACAATATAAGATTAATGTTGATTTTGAAACTGCTCAAGCACTTGGTGTTGCAGTAAGTAGCGTAAATACCGTACTTTCAACAGCATTGGGTTCAGCTTATATTGATGACTTTGTTTATAACAATCGGGTTAAAAAAGTCTATTTACAATCAGATTCGGCTTATCGAATGTTACCTGATGATTTCAGCTTTTGGCATGTTAAAAATCAAAAAGGTGAAATGGTTCCTTATGATGCATTTGCCACTACAACTAAGAGTTATGGTTCGCCATCTCTAGTTCGTTATGATGGCGTTGCAGCCATGGGTGTCAGTGGAGCTGCTGCACCAGGTATGAGTTCAGGACAAGCTATGGCAATAATGGAAGAACTATCTAAAAACTTACCGAAAGGTTTCTCGTATGATTGGACAGATATTTCTTACCAAGAACGTCAAACAGGTTCACAAACGACAACACTTTATATTATCTCACTTATCGTAGTGTTCCTATCGTTAGCTGCATTATATGAAAGTTGGACTGTACCTATTTCTATCTTATTCGTTATCCCATTAGGTATTATTGGTACTGTATATGCAACTATGTTTAGAGGCCTTGATAATGATATCTACTTTATCGTTGGTCTATTAACAACAATGGGTCTATCGGCTAAGAATGCTATTCTGATCGTAGAATTTGCTAAAGATGCGCTTGAAAAAGAAGGTAAGTCATTAATTGATGCAACATTAGAAGCGTGTCGCTTACGCTTACGCCCAATTTTAATGACTTCATTTGCCTTTATCCTCGGTGTTTATCCACTGGCTACCAGTAGCGGTGCCGGTTCTGTAAGTCAGAATGCGGTAGGTACTGGGGTTATTGGAGGTATGTTAACGGCGACGTTCTTAGCGATATTCTATGTTCCGTTATTCTTCTTGTTTATAACGAAATTATTCACTAAACATAAGAATAAAGTGGTGTTGCCTGCTAACTATACTGGTAAAACAGAGAAATAGTTAATGAATAATTAATACCTAATTAATATGAATTTAAAGCACCAATAATATTGGTGCTTTTTTTATTTAACTTTTAATAGATTACCTATTCGATATTTTGTTTAACAGTTTTTATGCAGTTGAAATAAAAGTTGAGGAAAGGGGTTTTTAAGTTATAAAAGCATGCGTTAATATGGAATAGTATCAGATTATTTATGTGATTTGATTAATTGTTGACTCATATGGGCATGGGTAATTGCTATAGCTAGTGCATCTGCCGCATCCGCTTGAGGACTTGCTGGTAATTTCAATAGTAGTTTAACCATATGTTGAACTTGTTTTTTGTCAGCTGCTCCAGTGCCAACAACACTTTGTTTGACCAAGCGTGCAGCATATTCAAAAACGGGTAAATCATGATTGACTGCTGCAACAATTGCAGAACCTCGTGCTTGACCCAATTTTAAAGCAGAATCGGCATTACGTGCCATGAAGACTTGTTCAATAGCAAACATATTCGGTTGAAATTGAAGAATGATTTCGCTTACTCCTGCATAGACACGTTTCAAACGTGTGGGTAAGTCATCGACAGCAGTGCGAATACAGCCACTGCCAAGATAGGTGAGTTGTCGTCCCGTTTGACGAATTACGCCATAACCCGTCAAACGAGAGCCTGGGTCAATACCCAGAATAATAGTCATTAGAGTGTTGCAGCAACTTCGTCTGACACTTCTCCGTTATGATAAACCTCTTGAACATCATCACAATCTTCAAGCATATCGATAAGACGTAGTAATTTTGGTGCAGACTCAATATCAAGATCAACTTTGGTTGCTGGAATCATTGAAACTTCAGCGGATTCAGCCACTAAACCAGCTGCATCGAGTGCATCTTTAACTTCACCGAATGATTCAGGTGTAGTAAATACATCAATTGCACCATCATCATAAGTAACCACATCATCAGCACCAGCTTCAAGTGCCGCATCCATTACTTGATCTTCATCAGTGCCTGCAGGATAAGAGATCACACCTTTTTTAGTAAATAAATAAGATACTGAGCCGTCAGTACCTAGATTACCGCCAGTTTTAGTGAAAGCGTGACGAACTTCAGATACAGTACGGTTTCGGTTATCACTTAAGCATTCAACCATTACTGCAGTACCTGCAGGTCCATAACCTTCATAGATGATAGTTTCCATATTAGTATCATCTTCACCACCGACACCACGAGCAACAGCTCGATTCATGGTATCTCGAGTCATGTTATTAGATAATGCTTTGTCCATAGCAGCACGTAGACGAGGGTTAGACGCTGGATCGCCACCACCAATTTTGGCTGCCGTTACAAGTTCGCGAATAATTTTGGTAAAGATTTTACCGCGCTTAGCATCTTGAGCTGCTTTGCGGTGTTTGGTATTGGCCCATTTACTATGACCTGCCATAGAGTTCTCCAGATTAAATAATTTAAAAATCGCATCATTTTAACAAACTTTTAACTAAAGTTCATTATCAATCTATTTTTTCATTGGTTCATGTCATTTTAATAATGAATAATTATATTGATTTGTATCAAATATTCATATTTTATTCATTGCAACTCATTTAGTTTTAATTCATTATATCTTTATTCTTGATAGATTAAGCCTTCATCGAAACGTTTCGATAAACAATTTCATTATTATTCTTAGGATTGCATTATGTATAAAAGTAAGTTGTTCAATTCAGTAATAGTTCAGACTTTAGCCAAAATGGGACATACCGATCAAATTGCTATTGGTGATGCAGGTTTACCCATACCTGAAAATGTTGAAAGAATAGATCTGGCGCTGACATTTGGCGTGCCATCTTTTATGCAAGTTTTGGAAACTGTAACTGAATCTATGCAAATTGAAAAAGTTCTTCTGGCAGAAGAGATCCTTGAACATAATCCAGAGATAAATAAAAAAATATTAGCTCAGATTAAACAAATTGAGGAATCACAACAAAATATAATTGATATAGAATATGTCACTCACGAAATGTTAAAACAGCAAACCAGCGAATGCAAAGCGGTAATTAGGACTGGTGAATGTTCACCTTACGCGAATATTATTCTACAGTCGGGAGTAATTTTTTAAAAACAACAATTAAAATAATGGGAATTTTATGAGTGATATTTTATTACAGCTTACTGATATATCTAAATCTTTTCCCGGTGTTAAAGCGCTTTCAGGCGCTAATCTGACTGTTAAAGCTGGTCAAGTTATGGCCTTAATCGGCGAAAATGGCGCGGGTAAATCTACGTTAATGAAAGTACTCACAGGAATATATAAAAAAGATTCTGGTGAAATTATTTATCAAGGTAGTAAAGTTAACTTCAATGGTCCCAAAGCTTCGCAATTAGCCGGAATAGGTATAATTCATCAAGAATTGAATTTAATACCGCAATTATCCATCGCCGAAAATATCTTTTTAGGTCGAGAATTTACCAATAAATTCGGTTGTATTGATTGGCAAAAAACCTATGCTGAAGCCGATAAATTATTAGCGCAATTGCATTTGAATTATAACAGTCGAAGATTGATTAGTGATTTGTCGATTGGTGAACAGCAAATGGTTGAAATTGCCAAAGTGCTAAGTTTTGATTCTAAAGTTATCATTATGGATGAACCAACCGATGCTCTCACCGATACAGAAACCGCTTCATTATTTGAAGTCATTAATAAACTCAAAAAACAAAATTGTGGCATTGTCTATATCTCTCATCGTCTAAAAGAAATCTTTCAAATTTGCGATGCAGTAACCGTATTACGTGATGGTCAATTTGTGGGGGAAAAGAAGATCACTCAATTGGATGAAGATAGTTTAATTGAGATGATGGTGGGTCGTAAGCTTGAAGAACAATATCCACGCATCGAAATGGAAAAAGGAAATATCACGTTACAGGTTAACCACCTTATTGGTGATGGTGTGAATGATGTTAGTTTTTCTCTTCATGAAGGAGAAATATTAGGTATCTCTGGTCTTATGGGGGCTGGACGAACCGAGTTGATGAAGATGATTTATGGCGCAAATCCCGCTAAATCAGGAACAATAACTTTAAATGGCAAAGCCATTAAAACACGTTCGCCAAAAGATGGTTTAATGAACGGCATTGTTTATATCTCTGAAGACCGCAAAAGAGATGGATTAATTTTAGGCATGTCAGTTAAAGATAATATGTCACTCAACTCCCTTGGTTATTTTGTTAATCAATTTAAACAGTTAAAACTAAAAAATGAACGACGAGCGGTTGATGATTATGTGGGACTATTCAATATTAAAACCCCATCAATTAATCAAACAATAGGTTTATTATCAGGTGGTAATCAACAAAAAGTTGCTATTGCTAAAGGATTAATGACACGTCCAAGCATATTAATTTTGGATGAACCAACCAGAGGTGTTGATGTTGGCGCTAAAAAGGAAATTTATCAACTGATTAATCAATTCAAACAACAAGGATTAAGTGTTATCTTAGTTTCGTCCGACATGCCCGAAATTCTTGGCATGAGTGACCGCATTTTAGTTATTCATGAAGGAAAAGTAACCGGAAATTTTACTATTAATGAAGCAACACAAGAAAAACTTATGGCCGCTGCCGTAGGAAAAATACAGGAGAAATCTGATGCTGCAAAATAAAACGCTCAAAAATGTATTAGTTGAGCAGAAGTCATTAATAACGTTACTGGTATTAATCTTAATCGTTTCATGTTTAAGTGATAACTTTTTCACGTTAAATAATATTTTTAATATTTTGCAGCAAACCTCAATTAACGCCATTATTGCGGTTGGAATGACCTTAGTCATTCTAACATCCGGTATTGATCTTACAGTTGGCTCGATATTTGCACTAGCGGGCGCTGTGACCGCATCGATGATTGGTTCCGACATTTCCCCATTTATTGCTATATGTGCTGCTTTAATTTTAAGTGCAATATTAGGGGCCTTTTCTGGAGTCATTATCGCGAAAGGAAAGCTTCAAGCTTTTATTGCAACATTAGTGATGATGTTAATCTTACGTGGTGCAACACTGGTATATACAAAAGGAAGTCCAATTTCTATTGGTACTAATGATAATTCCGAAATGTTTGAATGGATCGCATTTGGTCGAGTATTCGGTATTCCAGTACCAATTATCATTATGTTGGTTGTGTTTGCCGCGGCATGGTATTTGTTGAAATATACGCGTTTAGGTCGCTATATTTATGCCCTTGGCGGTAACGAATCAGCAACACAATTATCAGGTATCAATGTTGATAAGGTAAAAATTATTGTTTATGCGATGAGTGGTTTACTGTGTGCTGTTGCCAGTACAATTGAGGTTTCAAGATTGTCCTCAGCTCAACCTACAGCAGGAACTGGTTACGAGATGGATGCAATTGCTGCTGTTGTTCTTGGCGGCACAAGTATGTCAGGAGGGCGCGGTAAAATTATTGGGACCCTAATCGGTGCGTTAATTCTAGGTTTTTTGAATAATGGCTTAAATATGTTAGGGGTCGATGCGTATTATCAAATGATAGTCAAAGGTGGCGTCATATTACTTGCGGTTTTAGTTGATAAAAAAACTAATAAGTAATTTTTTTAATAAAAGTAGCTAGGAGAAAGTTATGAGATTAAATAAGTACATTGCTGTATTAATAAGTTTTTTATTTGTCTTTCAAGCTTCGGCAAAAGAGAATATTGCTTTAATAATATCCACGCTAAACAATCCATTTTTTGTTACTTTAAAAGAGGGAGCCGTAAAAAAAGCTAATGAACTAGGTTACGATTTAGTAGTATTAGATTCCCAAAATAATCCCGCCAAAGAGTTAGCAAATGTTGAAGATACAATTGTTAAAGGAACAAAGATTATTTTAATTAATCCGACAGATTCGGAAGCAGTTGGTAACGCTGTTCTAGCGGCTAACAAAGCAAATATTCCTGTTATAACCCTTGACCGTGGTTCAGTGAAAGGTGAGGTAGTTAGCCATATAGCATCAGACAATGTTGCTGGCGGTAAAATGGCTGGTGATTTTATTGTTAATAAGTTAGGTAAACAGGCAAAAGTCATTCAACTACAAGGAATTGTAGGTACTTCGGCTTCACGTGAAAGAGGTGAAGGATTTAATCAGTCACAACAAGAAAATAATTTTACCATTTTAACGGCACAGCCTGCGGATTTTGATAGAGCTAAAGGTATGAATGTTATGCAAAATTTATTAACGGCTTATCCCACTGTTCAAGCTGTATTTGCAGAAAATGATGAAATGGCATTAGGTGCAATGCGAGCGATTCAAACCGCTGGTCGAACTGACATTTTGATCGTTGGATTCGATGGTACTGATGATGGTATCAAATCTGTAGAACGCGGTAAATTAGCTGCAACTGTGGCACAACAACCCGATAAAATTGGCGCAATTGGGGTCGAAATCGCTGATAAAGTTATAAAAGGTGAAAAAGTCAGTCCGAGTATTCCTGTGGAGTTAAAATTAATTAGTAAATAGATTAGTATAGGACGTGATAAACGTCCTATTTAATTAGGAATTAGATAAATGAAACGTAAAAAATTGATTGTCTTAGGTAGTGTTAATGTTGATCATATTTTAAATGTTCCTAAGTTTCCTAAACCGGGTGAAACATTATCAGGATCAAACTATAAAATTTCTTTCGGTGGTAAGGGGGCAAACCAAGCTGTTGCAGCAGGTCGATTGGGTGCAAATATTCAATTTATTGCTGCTGTCGGAAATGATGAACTAGGTAACAAAATTAAACAGCAGCTTAACAATGATAATATTAATACTTGTTCAGTAGCTTGTATTGAAGGGCAAAATACTGGGGTAGCTTTGATTTTAGTTAATGCACAAGGTGAAAATCAAATTGCTATCCATGCTGGTGCAAATGCACAAGTTACTACAGAATATTTACTTAAATATAAAGAAGATATTATCAATGCTGATGCTATTTTAATGCAATTGGAAACACCGTTGGCAACAATTGAACAAGCAGCAAAATTGGCTAAACAACATCAGACTCAAGTTATTTTAAATCCGGCTCCAGCACAAAAATTATCAGATGATTTACTTAAACACATTGATATTATTACCCCTAATGAAACTGAAGCTGAATACTTAACAGGTATTAAAGTTTTAACGGAAAAAGATGCCGAGCAAGCTGCGATTTTTTTACATAAAAAAGGTATCGAAACGGTTATTATTACTTTAGGCTGTAAAGGTGCCTGGGTAAGTTCTGCACAACAAGGGGCAATCATTGCTGGATTTAAAGTCAAAGCAATTGATACTATTGGTGCTGGTGATACTTTCAATGGTATGTTAGTTACCGCGTTGTTAGAAGGTAAAACCTTAGAACAAGCGATTAAATATGCTCATGCAGCTGGTGCATTATCAGTTACGAAACCGGGAGCTCAAACAGCAGTACCATCTCGAAATGAAGTAGAAGAGTTTCTTGAACAACAAAGTAAATAGGTAGTTTCGACTTGGCAACTATGAAGGATATCGCAAATTTTGCGAAAGTATCGACATCAACAGTCTCTCATGTCATTAATAATGACCGTTATGTTAGTCCAACTATTCGCAAAAAAGTTGAATTGGCAATCAAACAACTAAATTATACACCTTCAGCCATTGCTCGAAGTTTAAAAAGTAATAAAACATTTACTATTGGTATGGTAGTAACAGCAAGTAATAATCCCTTCTTTTCAGAAGTCGTGCAGGGCGTTGAGAGATGCTGTTATAGACTGGGGTATAATTTGATATTATGTCATACCGAGGGTGACCAGCAACGAATGTTAATTAATATTGAACATTTATTACAAAAACGTGTTGATGGTTTACTAACAATGTGTACTGAAACTGAGCCAATCCCACAACAGATATTCACTAAATATCCTAAACTTGCCATAGTTATGGTTGACCGGACACCATTTAGTGCTCTTTATGATACTATAAAGGATCATTCTTTATATGGTGCTACTTTAGCTACCAATTATCTCATTGAACAAAATTATAAAAAGATCGCGTGTATTACTGGGCCATTGAATAATAACCAATCACAATTGCGTTTAAAAGGCTTTAGAAATGCTCTGCAAGCCGCTAATATAACCAGACTTGACAGCTATGAAGTACAAGGGGATTTTCACTTTTCATCAGGCGTGATTGCCATGCAGCAATTATTAGATTTACCGATTCCGCCGGAAGCGGTATTTTGTTTTAATGATGCCATGGCAATTGGTGCTTACCAAACTCTATATCAAAATGGTCTTGAAGTTGGCAAGGATATCGCTATTATTGGTTATGATGATATTGAAATTGCGCAATACATGACTCCTTCTTTGACAACTATCCATCAACCGAAAGAAGAATTAGGCCAGTTAGCAGTTGAAACTTTACTGAATCGTATTCAAAATCCTCAAGAGTCGCGACAAATATTGACTTTGACCCCTACATTAATTAAACGTTTTTCAGCGTAAATAACATCTAATTGATATATTGAGAACAAAAAAAGCGTCCTCTAAAGAAGACGCTTTTAAATAATCCTATAATATGGTTTTAGATATTTAGACTAACTCATTCCATATTGTTTTAATTTTTTGCGTAAAGTACCACGGTTGATACCAAGCATATTTGCTGCTCGAGTTTGATTGCCACGAGTATATTGCATAACCATATCAAGGAATGGGTGTTCAACTTCAGCTAACACTAATTCATATAGATCAGTAGGATCTTCACCATTTAATTGTGATAAATAGTTTTTTAAAGCTTGTTTTACCGAATCTCGCAAAGGTTTTTGTGTTATTTGGTCTTGTGAGTTTACAGTTGTAAATTTAAGTGCTGCAGCTGTAACGCGTTGTTCTGACATAGTATATTTAACTCTTTTATTTGTTTCTAATTTGACTAAAAAATGCTTTTAGTGTTTTTACTTGCTCACATGAATTGCTAAGTACACTAAATAAGCGCCTGAATTGATCGCTGTCAGCATAGTTCTTGGTATACCAATTTACATGCTTTCTGGCAATCCGTAATCCTTTGTATTCTCCATAGAATTGATAAAGTTCTTCAAGGTGTGTTAACACTATTTGCTCAACTTCATCAATTGACTTATTTTTCTTTAACTGTCCGTGTGTTAAATAGAATGCAATTTCTTCAAATATCCAAGGTCGCCCTTGTGCCGCTCGGCCGATCATTATACCATCAGCTTGCGTATATTTAAAAACATCTTTTGCTTGTTCTGGGGTACAAATATCACCATTTGCAATTACCGGAATAGTTACCTTTTCTTTAACTGCTTTAATGGATTCATATTCAGCCTTCCCATTGAATAAGCATGCACGACTTCGCCCATGAATAGTAATGGCCTTTATGCCACAATCCTGCGCAATTTGTGCGATTTCAATGCAATTTCTATTATTTTTATCCCATCCAGTCCGAGTTTTTAATGTTACTGGTACATCAACAGCACCAACAACTTTTTGCAAAATAGTTTTTATTAGCTCTGGATACTGCATTAAAGCAGAGCCAGCTAATTTTTTATTCACCTTTTTAGCCGGACACCCCATATTGATGTCAATTAACTGAGCTCCATGCTTGACGTTAAATTCAGCCGCTCTCGCCATTTCGTCGGGGTCTGAGCCAACTATTTGAACTGCACGTATACCGACATCATCATTTGAAATCATTCTTAATGCTGATTTATCAGTATGCCAAACATCAGAATTTGCTAAAAACATTTCAGAGACAGTCATTCCAGCACCAAAGCGGTGACATAAATTCCGAAACGGTTTATCACTGATTCCTGCCATTGGAGCAGCAATCAGATTATTTTTTAAATTGACCTTGCCGATACTAAGCGAATTAAGGCCGGCTATATTACGCATTTTTTCTCGAAGTTAAAAGGGGTAATGTTAATTTTTTATAATTTTTTACCGGTTATACGGCACCATTCATCCTGTTCAATAACCGGATCAAGGACAAACTCAGTTTGATATGCTTCACATACGCTTTGCGATTGATTCGCTAAAATTCCAGATAGTCCAAGTTCTCCTGATGGCTTTACTAATTTACTAATCTGGGGTTTAAGTTCTTTCAACGGGCCGGCCAAAATGTTAGCTACTACCACATCCGCTTGTAAATTATCGGGAATATCTTTTGCCAAATAAAGCTCAATCTTTTCACTTACTTTGTTACGTTCAGCATTGTCATGACTTGCTTGGATCGCTTGAGGATCAATATCAATGCCTATAACTCTTGCTGCACCTAGTTTTAACGCCGCAATGGCTAAAATACCTGAACCACATCCATAATCGATCACAATTTTGTTATTAAGATCGAGACTGTCTAGCCAAGTTAAGCATAAAGCTGTCGTAGGATGAGTACCTGTACCGAAGGCTAAACCTGGATCTAACATTACATTAACCGCATTGGGATCGGGTATTTCACGCCAGCTGGGGCAGATCCACAATCGTTTACCAAATTGCATTGGATGGAAATTATCCATCCATTCTCGTTCCCAGTCTTTATCTTCCAATTGTTCGATTTTATAAGAATATTGCTCAAGATTTAAAATTGATTTTAACTCGTCAATATCTGTTTCAGCATCATATAATCCGACAACATCGGTATTCCCCCAAAGTTTTGTTTCACCAGGTAAAGGTTCAAAAACAGGGTTATCAAAAGTATCTTGAAAAGTGACTGACACTGCCCCTGATTCTTCTAATTGTTCGCTAATACTTTCAGCTAAATCACTAGTTGTGTTAATTCTGAGTTGAATCCAAGGCATAATTTTTTCCCGTCTGGCCAAAATGATTGGCAATAATAAATATAACTAATCCAATAAGTAATGATGGCACTATTGGATGGAAAGCATAAATTTTAATGTTATAAACAGCAAGTAATGTGTAGCTTATAGCACCAGCAAACATCGAGCAAAAAGCACCTGTTGAATTAGCTTTTTTCCAATATAATCCTAGTACTAGAGGCCATAAGAATACTGCTTCAAGTCCACCAAAAGCTAATAAATTAAGCCATATGATCATTTCTGGTGGGTTCCATGCAGCGACAATTAATAAACCACCAAAAATAAAGGTGATGATAATTGATATGCGAGTAAGCATTTTATCACTAAATTTAGTATTTGGTCTCATCGTTAAGAACAGGTCTTTAATAATTACAGATGAAACTTGTAATAATTGTGCATTAATGGTGGACATAATTGCTGATAATGGTGCTGCCAAAAAAATTCCTGCGGCTAAAGGAGGTAAAACCTTTATAATTAATGTTGGCACAATTTGGTCTGGAATGGTTAAATCACTTATTATTGCTCTTCCAAGTGCGCCAGATAGATGCATTGTTAACATGATGACTGTCACAACAGCAGTACCAATAATAATGCCTTGATGAACAGCCTTACTATCTTTATAAGCCATACAACGAACAGCGGTATGAGGTAAACCAACAACTCCAAAACAGACTAAAACCCAGAATGATGCCATAAATGGAAAGTCCATAAAATTGTCAGGGCCTTGAGGTGTTAATAAAGCAGGATCGATCTGATTTAAACGATCAACTATATTTGTAATGCCACCGCCAGCATAAATAATGGCAACTAATAACAAAATGGCGCCAATCATCATTACCAACCCTTGAAATGCATCATTTAATATGCTGGCTCTAAATCCGCCAAAAGCTGTGTAAATTACTGTACCAATACCAAAAATAAGTAATCCTATATCATAGGGAATACCTACAGATGATTGTAGTAATCGGGCTCCACCGACAAATTGTACGGTCATAGCACCAATAAAAGCCGCAATAAGCGCAATACTGGCAAAACATACAATTAGTTTGCTTTTATAATGAGAATAGAGCATATCACTTAGCGTTATTGCATTGTATTTACGCGCTAAAATTGCGAATTTTTTGCCAAGAATACCAAGTGATAATAATACGGTTGGAACTTGAATCATCGACAACAGAACCCAACCGAGACCATATTTATAAGCAGCACCTGGACCACCGATAAAAGAACTGGCACTAATATAAGTTGCAGCTAAAGTCATTGCCAGTAAAAAACCGCCCATAGTCCGATTACCAATAAAATAATCAGTAAATTGGTTTACTTTTTTTCGTTTTGCATATGCATAAATTGATAATGCAAATACAAATATAAGATAAATAACAAGAGGAAGAATAATATCTAATTGCACGGTTTAATGGCCTATTCTAGTGGAATATTTTTAAATTGTTTTTTTACTATAACAAAACACAACAAGATAAAACCCAATGGTATAAATATACAGGATAGTTCAAACCATAATGGTAAACCCAAAAATCCGGTTTGATTTTTGACAATATAAGCAGTAATTACCCATGCAGCGAAGTAAATGATAGTCAGTAGCAATGAAAGTTTTGCTTCTTTATTAGCTTGCTTGTAACGAGTATCCATAATAAATAAATGGTTAAGTTATCTGGGGTGGCTTAGAGTAAAAGAAAGTAGTTAACTTAGCAAGTATATTGCAATTTATGCAACATAATATTCTAAATATATCAATTTCCGCAATTATGCTTTTACGGTATAGTGCATACAACTTAATTATCAGAAATTCAACTCATGGAGAGAATAATGTCAAATTATTTTAATACACTAAATTTACGCGAAAAATTAGAACAATTAGGTCAATGTCGTTTTATGGCGCGCGATGAATTTGCATCAGAAGCTAATTTTTTAAAAGGTAAAAAAATTGTCATCGTAGGTTGTGGTGCACAAGGTCTTAACCAAGGGCTAAATATGCGTGATTCTGGTTTAGATATTGCTTATGCATTACGTAAAGAAGCTATTGATGAAAAAAGAGCATCATGGAAAAAAGCTACTGAGAATGGTTTTAAAGTAGGAACTTATGAAGAATTAATCCCAACAGCTGATTTGGTTATCAACCTTACTCCAGATAAACAACATTCTGCTGTGGTACAAGCAGTACAACCATTAATGAAAAAAGATGCGGCATTAGGTTACTCACATGGTTTTAATATCGTTGAAGTTGGTGAAAAAATCCGACCAGATATTACTGTCGTTATGGTTGCGCCAAAATGTCCAGGAACAGAAGTTCGTGAAGAATATAAACGTGGATTTGGTGTACCAACCTTGATCGCTGTACATCCAGAAAACGATCCGAAAGGTGAAGGTCTAGCAATTGCTAAAGCATGGGCGGCAGCAACAGGTGGTCATCGTGCCGGTGTGTTACAATCTTCTTTTGTTGCTGAAGTTAAATCAGATCTAATGGGTGAACAAACTATTTTATGTGGTATGTTACAAACTGGATCATTACTTTGCTTTGATAAATTGGTTGCTGATGGCGTAGATCCAGCATATGCGTGTAAATTATTACAATTTGGTTGGGAAACGATCACTGAAGCATTAAAACAAGGTGGTATTACCTTAATGATGGATCGTTTATCAAATCCAGCTAAGTTACGCGCTAATGCGTTAGCTAAAGAATTAAAAGTAATTATGACCGATCTTTATCGTAAACATATGGATGATATTATTTCTGGTGAGTTTTCATCTACTATGATGAAAGATTGGGCTAACGATGATGTTAATTTATTGAAATGGCGTAAAGAAACAGGTGAAACTGCATTTGAAAAAGCGGCAGAATATCAAGGTAAGATTGATGAACAAGCTTATTTCGATCAAGGAGTTGTAATGGTTGCTATGGTTAAAGCTGGTGTTGAACTAGCATTTGAAACCATGCTTGAGTCTGGAATTTTACCTGAATCGGCTTATTATGAATCATTACACGAATTACCACTTATCGCAAATACAATTGCCCGTAAACGCCTGTATGAAATGAATGTTGTTATTTCAGATACCGCTGAATATGGTAACTATTTATTTGCTAATGCTGCTGTACCATTGTTAAAAGAGAAATTTATGCCAATGTTACAAGCTGGTGATTTAGGGAAAGCAATCCCTGAAGGAAGTGTTGATAACGCACAACTACGTGATGTTAATGAAGCTATTCGTCATCATCCAATCGAAGTTATTGGACGTAAACTTCGTAGCTATATGACTGATATGAAACGTATTAATGTTGCAAGTTAATTCTATTAACTGATTATAAAAAGGTGCTAAATAGCACCTTTTTTTATGCTAAAAATTTGTTATTTATAATTATATATACATGCTATTTTCATTAAAATTAAATTTGATCCGAAAGGATCATTAAGATCTAAATTTAGATCTAACTTAGATCATTTTGATCTTGAGTAGATCGACATAAAATTTTTAAAAATTAAATAATTAAAATTTTCTTATTTTAAATTTTTATTTATTTTTTATATAAATCATGATATATTTTGTTCAAATTTAGTTCAATTTGAAAGGATGAAATATCAATGAAAATGGCTTTTCGACCAACAGACAGCTGGCGTTGGTATTTTGATAATGAATATGATAGTTTAATGCTTGAAATTTCATCAGAAATGCTATTTCGTTGTAATTATGCTAGCAAAATATTAATTCCAGATGTATTTGATGAGTTTTCTTTTTCAGTTGATGATGCAACAGCTTATTACCAGTTTTATGATAGCTGTCAATCGTTGCCGTTAACTGACTCTCAAAAAATTGAATTATCCATTAATGCAATTGTTGCAGCAAATTTTTTAAAGCCACAAATGCCTAAAAGCTGGTATTTTTCTCAACAGCCAATGTTTTACCAACCTAAAGTAGCTGATGTTGTTAGCGTAAATATGCAAGAAAATGGCCAAAAAGTATGTTTATTAGTTGTTGAAGCGGGTGAAAACGCCTCACTTTGTATTATTGCACAACCAACATTTGTAGCGATGAATAAAACTTTTTATTTTTCAGAAGCAATCAAAGTGATGAATGACAGATTAGCTTTAGTTAACTCATTAGCAAAAACAGAAAATTCAGTAGTTTCTGAGAATGAGCAATTAGCATTAAAAGCTATTTCTTAATTAATATAATTTTATTCTAAATGAGTAGCAAGTTTCTACTCATTTATTAATCTATTCTCTTTTAACTTAACAATTCCGTTTGATAAAATAATTTTACTTTCAATTTAATATTATTGAGAAAAGTTTAAATCGCTGCGTTTACTACGATTCAAAATTAGTCTCAGTTCAGCTGAGCTATGACCTTGTTTGGCTGCTTTTTCAAGTAAATCTACCCCTATTTCATACAATGTTGTATGTTCAATAAACATTGAACCTACTTTGTACTGGGCCTCCATATCACCATTATCTAATGCACGTTGTAATTGAGGATCTTGTTTTAATTTATTTAAAGCAATACAACTTCCCCATGTATATCCATCTTGTTCATCGAAACAGTATCTTTGATGCCAGTAAATTGCTTTGTCATAATTTTGAGTTACATAATCGCCTTTCATATACATTTCGGATAATGTTTGTTTAGATGAAAAACTACCCGCATTTGCAGCCGCTTCTAACCAATAAATTTTTTGATCAAGATTTGAATCATCGTCATACTTGAAAGCAATCTTTTCCATGATTTTAGGACTTTTAACATAATTCACGTACTTGATATAATTTTTCAATATTTCTGCATCTTTTTCGGAGGTAAAAAGCTCTGTTTTAGGATATAAATCAGCTATATGAAGGAATAATTGAGGATTGTTATCAGCAATATGTGAATAGAAATAAATTGCAGCTAAATACTTGTGATGTGATTCACACCATTTAGCAATGGCAATGGCTATTTCAGGATCAAGTGTGTCTTTATCAAATTTTTCTAATAAAGTGTAAAGTTCTCTGTTTGATGAAAGCTTGAACTGTAGCTGATACATTTCACATGCTCGTGAAGAAGCTAGTGAGCAAGCTTGATTAAAATACATTAAAGCTTTATTTAGCTTTACTTCGTTTACATAATATTTGCTCAAATAAAGTAGGGATTTTATATTGCCTCGAGAAGCTTTCTCTTGAATATTTTCTAAGGTATCTTTATCAATTATTTTGTTTTCATGTTTATAATCTTCGTCACTAAAACTGTATTTATTATCTAATAAATCCTCAATTAGCTTTTCAATTTTAGCGTAAGCAATAAAATAGGATAAAGATGGATCATCAATATCTTTTGCATTAGCAAATTGTTGCAATGCGCTTGTTGGATCAATCTGTGGGGAGGTAAGATACTCTTGCCCAATTAAAAATGATGCATATTGATTAACATTTATCTCATTATCTGTTTTTAAACATTCAATTAAATTAATGACATAACCGTATGGTATTTTATCTGAATCTTTTAAATCTATTAATAATCTAACTGCGTTTAAATCACCATTCAGGATTGCTATTCGAATTAGTGATAATCCTTTATCCACTAATTTAGGTTTAATAAAATAATTTATGTCTGCATAATCTACTTTTTTACATCTATATGATAAGGAGTCATTATATTCTTTTTCCTCATCATATTCGTTATAGTAGATATCTTCGGTCAAAATAAAATTATCCTTCCAACTAGACACCAATTCATTAATTTTGTAAAGTTTTTTACAATTTTTTAAGCTAAAATTATGCGCTAATTCGATATAATTCATACCTAATTGTGAAAGGGTACTGAGGTTTGTTGTATTGCCTTCATTTAGTTCTTTAAGAATTTTAGCTTCTTTTCCTTCCTTTATATCATCAAACACCATTTTATAATGATCCAAAGAAAATACAGCTGTAGAAAGCGAACAGAGAAATATAAATAAAAATAATTTTCTAAACATCCATGATAACCTTTTATCTTTCTTATAATTTTAATAAATTTTACGTCCTGCAATAAAAGTTATTTTCTTCATTTTACCAATTCTATCGTGATATCCCCTTTAGGTATACAACTACAAGCAAGAATATGTTTATTTTGTTTGACCGCTGATTGAGTTAAAGATTTTACATTTCCTTTTTTTAATAATACTGAGCAACGGCCACATACGCCAGCTCGACAAGAATTAGGGAGTGAAATATGATGTTGTTCGAGTTGTTCTAAAATTGTTTGCTGATTATTACCGACAATTTTTTTATCTTCGAATGTAATTGTACAAAGTTGAGAGTCTTTTGTTGTTTGTTTAGGGAAGTTTTTTATGTAATTTTTAGCAGGTTGCCGCTCAAGTATCTCAATGTTATCGCCAATAGATACGGTACCATGATTGCGAGCAATCATATTTATGCCAAAATCGATTTTCCCTTCTAAATCAGCTCTAAAGTAACCTAAAGTTTTTAAAGGTTCATTATTCGGTAATGCTTTGGCTGAATTGACATTGAAGGTAGTTAATACACAACGAGTACAAGGCTTAACGATATCAAAAATTACTTCGCCTATTTTAATCGTTTTCCATCCATCTTCAGCAAACGGAATGGCACCATCAATAATAATATTGCCACGAAATTGCTGAATATCCAATGTTTCAGGACATTGCTGTTGCAGATAATTGAATGAAGCTTGATTTAATAATAAATAGGGATAACCATCGGCAAAACTTACCGGTACGTCTGGGTAGCGTTTAGTTCTTCTGGTTAGTTGTTTGCCTATCCAGCGCATTTGTACATCTTTTTCGAGAATATGACTAAAAAATTGATTAACTTTTATTGGTGCAATATGTGAGGTGAAGTGATTTCCCCAGACCTCTGTGGCTTCATTGCTTAATGAAAACTCATCAAAATCAATAGTTATTGATTGGTTAGTTGGCTGCGAAACCCTTATTTTATTATTGTGTAATGCAGTTTTAAGTTTTAAAAGTTCTGGATATTGTCTAGCCGTAATAAAGGTGCCATCTGGTTCACTTATCATCAAAACACGGTCATATTCAAAACCACCATCAATACTATTGGCGGCTGTTAATGCTATACCTTGCATCGATTTAATAGGATAGATAAATAGTTGGTTAACTTTGATCATTATGTTTAAAAACTTAAATTTATTATTAAATAAAATTATATAGCCAATTTCTTATAGTGGGAGAATAATATGGTAAATTATTTTGGTTTGCTTAATCATCTTATTTTTTGATAACTGATATCAACAATAACATAATATGTTTTACCATTTGGTGTTAAAACTGATATTTCATCATCAATTTTATGACCTATTAAGGCTCTAGCAACAGGACTATTAATTGATATCCAATTTTTTTTCGGATCAAATTCATCAGCACCAACAATACGATAAATATGTAATTCTCCAGATTCATCTTCAAGTTTTACCCATGCGCCAAAAAAAACCTTACCTTCTTGACGTGGATCTGGATCAACGATGGTTAGCGTCTCTAAACGTTTAGTTAGAAAACGAACTCGTCTATCAATTTCGCGTAACCTTCTTTTTCCATAAATGTATTCGGCATTTTCACTACGATCACCGAGTGCTGCGGCATCAGATACTGCCTGAGTTACTTTAGGTCTTTCTTCTTTCCATAAATATTTCAATTCACGATCGAGTGCCAAGTAGCCTTCTCTTGTTATATAATTAGCTTTTTGCATGATGAATATAAATTCCGTTAATCGACAAGATATACAGAGATACCATGATAAATAATCAAATAAGCCATATTATAGCTGGTGAATTAACCGTAAAACCAGAACAAGTTTTAGCTGCCATTCAATTATTAGATGATGGCAGTACCGTGCCATTTATTGCTCGATATCGAAAAGAGGTAACTGGAGGACTGGATGATACTCAGTTACGTAATTTAGATAGCCGTTTAAGTTATTTGCGAGAACTTGAAGAGCGTAAACAAACGATTTTAAAATCAATTGAGGAGCAAGGTAAATTAACCTCTGAATTAAGTCAAAAAATTACCAATACCCTTAGTAAGACCGAATTAGAAGATCTCTATCTCCCTTATAAACCAAAACGTCGTACTCGTGGGCAAATTGCAATCGAAGCAGGTCTTGAACCACTTGCTGATGATTTATGGCAACGCCCGGATCTCAATCCAGAAGCAGAAGCTGAAAAATATATTGATCCAGAAAAAGGTGTAGCTGATACTAAATCAGTATTAGATGGAGCGCGTTATATTTTAATGGAGCGCTTTGCCGAAGACGCCGCTTTACTAGCTAAAGTTCGTCATTATCTTTGGAATAATGCCCACCTTGTTTCTCAAGTTATTACCGGTAAAGAGGAAGAAGGTGCTAAATTTAGAGATTATTTTGCGCAAAGTGAACTTATTTCCAAAGTACCATCACATCGAGCTTTAGCGATGTTCCGTGGTCGAAATGAAGGATTTTTACAGTTATCATTAAATGCTGATCCACAGTTTGAAGAAGCACCTAAAGAGAGTTATTGCGAGCAGATTATTACTGAACATTTAGGTGTGCGCTTCAACGATCAGCCAGCTGATAAGTGGCGAAAAGCAGTGATCAACTGGACATGGCGCATTAAAATCTTAATGCATATGGAAACTGAACTTATGACTACGCTGCGAGAAAGAGCTGAGGAAGAAGCTATCAACGTTTTTGCGGCTAACCTTCATGATATGTTAATGGCCGCACCGGCTGGTATGAAAGTTACCATGGGTATGGATCCGGGTTTACGTACCGGTGTTAAAATTGCTGTTGTTGATGGAACAGGAAAATTAGTTGCTACCGAAACTATTTATCCACATACCGGTCAGGCGGATAAAGCGGCAATGGTTGTTGCGGCGTTATGTATAAAATATAAAGTTGAACTTGTCGCAATCGGTAATGGTACGGCTTCACGAGAGACAGAACGTTTTTATCTTGATGTACAAAAGAAATATCCAGAAGTCAAAGGTCAAAAAGTGATTGTAAGTGAAGCTGGTGCATCTGTTTATTCGGCTTCCGAACTTGCGGCACAAGAGTTTCCTGATTTAGATGTCTCAATTCGGGGAGCCGTTTCAATCGCTCGACGCTTACAAGATCCATTAGCTGAATTAGT
Organism: Gilliamella sp. W8126; assembly: GCF_016102185.1. Lineage (NCBI taxonomy): Bacteria > Pseudomonadati > Pseudomonadota > Gammaproteobacteria > Orbales > Orbaceae > Gilliamella > Gilliamella sp. W8126. Next base: position 161,467 of record NZ_JACFPE010000001.1, read on the forward strand.
GAAAATTGATCCAAAATCGATAGGTGTTGGTCAATATCAACATGATGTAAGTCAAACTCAATTAGCTAAAAAACTTGATGCAGTAGTTGAAGATGGGGTAAATGCGGTAGGGGTTAACTTAAATACAGCCTCTATGATGTTACTTGCTCGTATTGCTGGCCTTAATAAAGTGATCGCCCAAAATATTGTCGATTGGCGTAACCAAAATGGTCAATTTACTGATAGAAAACAATTATTAAAAGTGTCACGATTAGGTCCCAAAGCTTTTGAACAATGTGCCGGTTTTTTAAGAATTATGGAAGGTGCAAATCCGCTTGATGCATCAGCGGTTCATCCAGAGGCCTATCCTGTTGTTGAAAGGATTTTAGAAAAAAATCATAAAGCCTTAAAAGACATTTTAGGTGATTCGAATTATCTTAAATCACTAAAAGCTATCGATTATGTTGATGGCCATTTTGGTGTGCCGACAGTAACTGATATTATTAAAGAATTAGATAAACCAGGACGAGATCCAAGGCCTGAATTTAAAACAGCGCAATTTGCCGATAACATTGAAACAATGGAAGACCTAAAAATCGGTATGGTTATGGAAGGGGCTGTAACTAATGTGACAAATTTTGGTGCTTTTGTTGATATCGGTGTGCATCAAGATGGTCTAGTTCATATTTCAGCATTATCAGATCGATTTGTTGATGATCCGCGAAGCATTGTAAAAGCAGGCGATATTGTTAAAGTGAAAGTAATAGAAGTTGATATTGCCCGAAAACGTATTGCTTTATCAATGCGTTTAGATGATACAGCTACGCCGAAACAAGATAGTAGCAGATCGGCTAACAATAAGGTATCTAATAAAAATCAATCTGCTGCAACGCTGACTAACAGTGCTATGGGTAATGCATTTGCTGCCGCATTTAAAAAAGGCAAGTGATTATATATCAAATTAAAAAGAGGGGGAATTATCCCCTTTTTGATTATTGAGATATAACTTAATTAATATCATTACTTTTAAATTCTTCAATGAATTAGTATTAATAAACGGAAAATAATTTTTTTTTACTATTCCCTTATCAAAGTATAATCATATATAATAATACTATTACTAAATTTGAATTAATTAGTAACTGTTTTCAAATTCAGTTTCTTTATTGAGTCTTACCTTTACAGCTTTTCCAAATTTTGTCTGATGTTCTTATTTTACAAGTTTTAAAATTTAGGATGTTACGATTTAAGTCTTAAACAACAAACAAATTGTTGTAGTCAAATTATTTTGTTCGAGCCGTATATTAGATATGGATGAATTTCTGTTAGAAAAATAACGATTTTAATTGTCTTAGCTCTGATATTAACGGGTAACAATTTTTGAACAACTTATAAAAATTGTTAATTCACTAATGCTTCAAATCAATAATCTTATTCGAATAGGCGGAGAAGTTTATGAGTAGAGGAGTAGCGATGAATAATTGTACTGTTGTTTTAAAAAAAATTTTTTTGAAATTATTTTTCAAAAAGAGATTATTGCTATTAATGTTATTGATTTTTTCCAATAATCTATTTGCAATTTTATCATTATCCGTGACTACGCAAATGTATATTCATGGTAATGCTCCTGAAATTAAAATGTCAGGTAGTACAAAAGCGCTTAATGGTATTCAACTAAAATTGCAGGTACCAAATAATGCTCCTCTAGTTATTACCCCAGGTTCGTCTAATGAAATATCTGTTGCCTATGATACCTCACCCAGCATGTATTCATTTGATGTTGATTTTTCAGCCATGAACGATGATGATATTATTGATGTTGATGGTGATTATTTGGGAAGTAGCAAAAATTTTAAAGTGGATAGTGTAACAGCTGAATGGCGTGATAGTAAAAATAATATAATTTCTTCTGATTCAACAGCTCCATTAGGTAGTAATATTTGTAATTCAGCTACTTATAAAGGTGATTCAACACTAAAACTTACTTTTAGTATTTCTGCTAAAACTCAGTATGGTAATCCCGCCGAATCTCAGCCTAAAGAAATTTCAAAAACATTTACCGTAAAAGCTAACGATGGTATTTGTTATATTAGACCAGGGGTATTAGCCATAATTGCAAAAGGTGGTTGGAGCGAAACGGATAATTGGTTGTCGTACGGTGCAGATACTATCAATCGTACAGATGCTTACAATCCAGATCAATTTGTTTTACATTCAGGATTTAAAGCTTCAGCTACTGATTCAACAGGTCATCATTTCCCTACTACTGCATTTCCTGAAGCAAGATTTAGAATTGTACCCGTAAATGCAATATCTAATTATACTTATACATTAGTTAAAAATCCTAATGGTGCTTTAATAAGTACTGCAAGGAGTTCAAATCCAGATTCAAAAAGTGAATTTAAATTTACTGACAATGCTCCCGCAAAAGATGATCAATTTATAATATTGGTAAAGAATAATCAGACTAAAGCTCAGTTTTATTATCGTTTTTCATTAAATCATTGGATGTATATATACCAACAACAGTTAAATTGGGTAGATTATAATACCGCTGAAAGGTTGTGCACTGCTAATAACGACCGATTACCATCTAGAGCCGAATTAACCAATTCATTTTTAGCTACTGGTGTAACAAATAATGAAAATTGGTATATACCTCAAAACGGTTATAAAAGAGCTATCGGTGAAGGATTAATATCCGAGTGGGGAAAACTGTATCCATATGCGCCTAATGGTATTGATAATTCAGGAAGAGATATGATGGCAGATATAACGGATTCTTTAAAACACTTTGTTGCTTATGACTTTTATTTCACTTACGAATTGTCGCAATTAAAAGATAACAATGGTTTGACAAGGCGTTATAGTATTGGTTCTGTTGAAGGTAATGTTATTGTAGAGCCAGATTCCGCTTTTACTATGTGTGTTAAGTACTGATAATTTTGCGATATTTTATGTTTCATTACAAAATCGCTAATATTTTGTAATGAAACTTCTTTTGATGCGTTTTAGTTAAATAAATTTATTACTCTAATATATTCTTAATATTATAGCCAAACGAAAAACTTCAATTTTTTGAGCTTGTAGACCTTTTAAGGTAGATAGCTATTGCCACTAGTCGCTTCGTTTATGATCTTGTTTTCAAAATATTACAAATATACACTCGGCAAAATAATATTCTGTAATCCATAATGTTTTAATTTAGCAGCAAAAGATTCGATTTGCTGTTGTGTAGCCGCTGGCCATGTTTTGGCTATGCCATGTACACCATGATTATGAAAAGCATTAATTCTGACTTTAATTTGTGGATTGAGTCTTATTAGAAAATTAGCAAGTTGTTTAGCACTGTTTTGCAAATCAGTATGCTCGGGAATCACTAAAAATCTGACTTCATATAGTTTTTCTATTTTGGCTAGATATTCAATGGTCTGTTTGACGCGATCATTATCCCGACCTGTGAGTTTTTTATGAACTTGAGTATCCCAAGCTTTTAGATCGATCATCGCACCGTCCATAACCTTTTCAACTTTTTGCCAGCCAGTTTCAGCTAAGTAACCATTACTATCAATAAAACAAGTCAGGTGTTTTAAATCATCTGCTTGTTTAATTGCTCGAAATAATTTTTCAATAAAAGGTAATTGTAATGTCGCTTCACCACCGCTAATTGTAATGCCATTTAGAAAAGGTAAGTATTTACGAATTTCGAGTAGAATATCTTCAACATTGTAGTTATAGGTCATTGGTGTGGATTGATAACTACAAGTATTAATACAGGTATCACATTGCTGGCAATTTGAAGATTGCCAAATCACTTTGTTATTGATAAATGTTAATGCTTGATGTGGACAGGTAGTAACGCAATCACCACAATTCTTACACCGTGAAATGGTGTAAGGATTATGGCAATTTAAACATTTAAAATTACAACCTTGTAAAAAAATGACTAACCGGTTTCCCGGTCCGTCAACACAAGAAAAGGGTAAAAGTTTATTAACGATTGCCCATGACTTGTTCATGACTAATTACTCGAGGTGTTCGGCATAAGTAACTATTGTTATCGGTATCTTCGGCTGCTTCACTACCTAAAAATGTGGTATTAATTCGTGAACCTTCTTGTTTATATTTTTTGATATCTGACAATCTCACCATATAGCCAGTTACACGGACCAGATCATTGCCACTGATATTAGCGGTAAATTCACGAAAACCAAATTTAAATGCCGCCTTACAAATCTGTACTAAGGCTAATGGGTTATTTTTAATCGTTTCATCAATGGTTAAAATATCACTAATGCCAGAGGCATAATATTTATGGTGTTTGAATAATGCCATAATATGGGTTACTGGATCTGGTTCATGACCATAAGGAATACGTAAACCTGGCGTAGCGCCTCTATCTGAACTGATGCCAGATTGAGCATGTAACATTGCTTTACCTTTCCAAGCATGCTTAATTGTATGGCTGTCAATAAAGTCAGCTAGCTGTTTAGAAATGGTTGTTGCCAATTCATTCGCATCTTCGTCAACACCATAACGGCCGGTTAAGTTAGATTTTTCTTGTAAAATATTGACTGCTTCAGCCATGGCATAAATACCGAACATTGGTGCAAATCGGGTAGCGTCAATTAATCCTTCCTTAACTAAAAAACTATTTTGGAAGAAATTAGATTTTTCATAAAGAAATTCTGATCTTGCTTTGATCAAATTTAATTGCAATTGGCAATAATAAGGTAAAGTATTTTGTAAAAAGTCAGTGATGCTTTTACTTTTTAACGCAACCTCTTTTAAATTGATTCTTGATAAAGTGCTACCACCACCAGCCACAGGAAGAGAGTTATAACAACTCACAACACCATAACCTTTTTCATCAAAATCCTTTTTAATCATCATATTATTAGCAATATGTGGTTTTGCTGTTTCACAAATGTTTCCAATTGCGGTATTTAGTAAAGATTCTGGTGTGATATTTTCATCATAAATAAAAGTTAAATTAGGGGCAACTTGTTTAAGTTCGCGATCAACACGTAAAATAACCCGACAGATCACATTATCGGTTGGCCCAATATTGGCATGCATAAATGCATCTGGAAGATTGCGATCCAGCATAATCCAAAAACGCTTTAATCGTGGGTAAAGTTCTTCTTCTGTCAAATTACCGATATAAGGAAGCAACACTTGATCTAAACAGCCTAAATAAACCGGCATACCAGTGACCGATGGTACGTGATGATAAGCAATAGTGAGCATATTTAATGCATCATCAAAGGTTTTTGCTGGTTCGAGTTCTAAGTATTCAGATCCCTGCTTAAGAAATTTTGCATAATCAGGTAATACATAACGAGGTTTATACGGCGCATGTCCTTCGTACATATCACAAATTACCCTTTCATTGAGCGCATTTTGCGTTTCATTATCTAAATCAACATAAGGTAAGTTATTTTCTGCGGCTAATGCGAGAAGGTTCGCTTTTTGTTTTGGTGACAAATTGGCATCGGTCACTATATCGTAACAATTTTTTTGAAATTCTGTCATGTTCATAAATACCTCTATATTACCTATATGCTGAAAGCAAAGATTAAATCTTTATGACTAATTATTAAATTATTAGCACTGAGAATTATGATTATCAGTGCCATTAGTTTTTATATTTCTGTTTTAAACCATAGAATTATTTTTCTAAAATAAAGTTAGACGGTTGATAATCGGCTGCATTAATTGGTGAATGCGCTTCAAAATATTGTTTTACTGCGTCGGCATCTCGATAACCTGTATCCACATAAGTTGGCGAGTTATTGACGATAGGGTAACCATCTCCACCAGCGGCTAAAAAGTCTAATGTTGCAATTCGATATGATTTTTGCAAATCAATTGGTTCATTATTAATTTTAATGTCGCTGATAGTATCGCCAGTTTTAGTTAGGCTAATATTTTTTAAATGCGTATAACCACCCGAACCCTGTTTTTTACCTAATGCAACTTTAAGATAATCGATTAATTCATTACCCGTTAATTCAAAGTAAACAACACTATTACCAAATGGTTCAACTTTCAAAATATCACGATAAGTAATATCGCCTTCGATAAGTGAGTCACGAATCATACCTCCAGACATAATACCAATATCGGCATTTGTCTTTTCAATAAAGGCACTAAGTAATAATTGCCCCATATTACTTTGTTGATATCTAACTACGTTACGATCGCCCTCTAAACGACCGGTTAACTCACCACTTTTAATGAGTAATTGTTGTTTACCTTGTTCTTGATAAGGTTTTAGTGTTTCCAACAGTTTTTTATCCTGTTCGATTTCACTGGTGTAATATTCAAGACGTTTGGTATCGTTACCGTTATCAACTTCTTTTTTCAAATTAATTGGAATTAACTGATAATTTTTGAGGGTAATTTTACCGTTTAAGAATACGAAGTCAGCACGACCAACATATTTCCCCCATTCATGAGCTTGAACAATCCACGTACCATTTTGTTGATCTGGAGCACAAGGTGTTCCAGGGACATATTCGGTAATACGTTTGTTAGGGCTAGCCATACATACTGGGTTTTGTGAATGGCCACCGACAATCATATCTAATTCACCAGTTTTTAATCCTCGGGCTAGCTCAACATCACCTGGAGCCATTGAACCATGCTCACCATTTTCATAATGCCCCATATGAGTAACCGCAATAATCATATCTGGACGTTCATTGCTTTTAATTTGGCTAATGACTTTTTCCGCTTCTGGTAGTGTTTTACGAAATTCAACACCATCGGTATTTTTAGGCGAAGCAAGGAAAATAGTGTCATCAGTGGTTAAACCAAATATTGCAACTTTAATACCATTTAAATCAAATATTTTATAGGCATCAAAAACACGATTATCGGTATTTTTGAAGTAAGTATTTGCTGATAAAAATGGAAAATGAGCCCATTTTTGTTGTTCACGAATAATCGCTAACGGATGATCAAATTCGTGATTACCTACTGCCATTGCATCATAGCCAATTTCATTCATACCAATAAAATCGGGCTTTGCTTGTAACACATCGGATTCAGGAACACCAGTATTAATGTCTCCGCCAGAAAGCAGAAGTAATTTTCCGCCTTTTTCTGCTACTTCTTTTCTTATTTGGTCAACAACTGTTTTTTGTGCTGCTAACCCATATTCACCAATATCATTTTGCCAAAAACGGCCATGATGATCGTTAGTATGTAAAATAGTAAAAGAATAGGACTTGTCTTTTTCCCAAGCAGGTGCCGTAGACTGTTTGGTAGCAACAGCTGCGAATGAATTGACTGAAAACAAACTTAAAATAACAAGTAGTGACAGTTTTTTGTTTAATTTTAAACGATGCATGATGTCTCCTGAATCCGTATTTATTAAAGCTATTCCGTAATTACTTTAAAAATTAATTGTGGCTGTTCAGCGCTATCACTAATAGTAATATTGTCATATAGTTTTTGTTTTATTGTATCAATACGATCACTACTTGCGTGAATAGTTAACAGTGTTTCACCTACTTCAACTTTATCACCTACTTTTTTATGTAGTACGATACCAACAGCAGGATCGATAACATCTTCTTTAGTTGCTCGACCTGCACCCAGTTGCATCGCTGCAATACCAATTTGGTCAGCAATAATGCGTGATACATAACCTGCTTTTTGCGCTGGTAGATCAATTTGGTAAGGCGCATTAGCTAATTTCTCCGGATGATCAACCACTGAACTATCACCACCTTGAGCTTCAATTAATGTTTTGAATTTTTCAATGGCCTTACCATTTTTAATCACTTCTTGTAGTTTTTTTCTTGCTTCATCTAGTGTTTCAGCTTTATTCGCTAACACCACCATTTGACTGCCAAGTGTTAATACCAGTTCAGTTAAATCAGCAGGACCATGGCCGTTTAATGTATCTATGGCTTCTTTAACTTCTAACGCATTACCAATCGCATAACCTAAAGGTTGAGACATATCAGAGATAATCGCCATGGTTCTACGACCAATTTGATTACCAATATTAACCATTTCATGAGCTAATTTTTCTGAGTCTTCCATGGTCTTCATTAAAGCACCGTCACCTGTTTTAACGTCTAAAACAATAGCATCTGCACCAGCTGCGAGTTTTTTACTCATAATTGAGCTAGCAATAAGAGGAATAGAGTTAACCGTCCCTGTTACGTCACGTAATGAATAAAGTTTTTTATCGGCAGGGGTTAGGTTGCCGGATTGACCAATAACAGCGACACCTTTTTGATTAACTTGATCAATAAATTCTTGTTTATCTAATTCAATTTTAAAACCCGGTACTGTTTCAAATTTATCAGTCGTTCCACCAGTATGGCCTAATCCACGACCTGACATTTTAGCTACTGGAATATCTAATGCAGCAACTAATGGTGCTAACACTAAAGTAGTTGTATCACCCACACCACCGGTTGAATGTTTATCAACTTTAATGCCTTTAATTGATGATAGATCAACGGTATCACCTGAATACATCATCGCACTAGTTAAATCAGCACACTCTTTTGAAGTCATGCCTTGATAATAAATCGCCATAAGTAAGGCACTGACTTGATAATCAGGAATAGAACCATTGGTATAGTTAGTTATAAAAAATTGAATCTCTTCGGTTGTTAAAGCATTACCATCACGTTTTTTTTCAATAATATCTACAAATCTCATTACACTTCTCTCTTAATATTAATAAAGCAAATTAGTATTATATTCTTCTCATCCAAAATTTGGACTGATGAGTGAGCTGATCTTGGTTAACTATCATCAATCGCTATTTTTCTTTTTCAATATGTTAAATTATATTGTTCAACAATAAAATTAATCTAAATCACTTTGTGAAAAACACCAAGGCAACAATTCACCAACAGTGGTTTCTTGGATTTTCCCTTGTATATTGATCAAAATCACTGGCATATCTTTAGCACAAAACTCATTAATTACTTTACGACAAGCAACATAAATTGAGATTGGCCCTTCAGTATCATCAATCACAACAATTTTTCGGATTTTTTCTTTCCTTTTGCTACTGCCTTAAAAATCGCTGTTATTTCAGCATAGTTAGCAATTCCATTGGAAGCATTTTCAATGTTACAACCTAAAATTGCTTCGTCATCTTCGATTATTAATACCGTACCTACTTGAAATTTAGGATAGGGTACATAAGCCTTAAAGCGGGCTATTTTTGCTAGTTCGATTAATTATTCAATTTGCCATATTTATAATCCTTGTCATCATCAAGATGTTATTATTTTTTAGATTGTAAATTTATTGGTGCTTGTAAATTAAGTTGATAGACACCAAAGCCTAGATTATCTTTTTCAACAAACTTAGTTGGATACAATGAATATGTTTCGATATAGGTTTTAGCTTCATCAGTTGGTGATGATTCGAAACGAATATCCAATTTTGTTTGGCTGGTAATTGGTGCAATTCGCCAGTTATTATCAACAGTTACATCAACTTGTCCCTGTTTTTTAGTGTAATTAGTAATGTAAGCTGAAAGAATAACTCTTAAATCATCAGGTGAATTAAATTTAACATTTTTACCACCTGTACCAGGGAATGCACCGGTATAAGCACGATAGTTGTTAGTAGCAATTAAAAATGCTTGATTTGGATCAATTGTTTTTTGTTGATAGGTTAAGTTTATAATACGTTCTGATTCAGGATTAATTAATTGACAACTACCATCGTAACGTGCTGGTTTAGTGATATCAATTTCATAACTTACTCCATCGATAGTATCAAAATTATAAGTTCTAAATTTATCCCAATTAATCAAATATTGTGGTTTTGAGGAATTGATGTCAATTTGATTATAAACACCAGCCGAACATTCCAACCACTCTTTAACCTCTTTTCCAGTAATTTTTACGGCAGATAAAATATTAGGATAAAGATAGATATCGGCTGCATTCCTAAATGTTAAATCACCTTTTTTCACATCAACATAAGCTGTAGGATCATTTTTGCGACCGCCAGCTTTAAATGGTGCAATAGCCGATAAAATTGGTAACCCATCTAGATCAGGATCACCTTGAACAAATTGTTTTACATAATCAATTTGGGCATCGCTAATAATCTGTAAAGCAGATGTATCTTCGATTAAGGCTAAATAACTATTGATATCCGTTGATACCTTACCAATTGGCTTACCAACAAATTCACGGGTACCTTCATGATCATCTTTTAATACCTTGGTTATATTTTTATCTGCATCAACTAGTGCTTTTTTATTTTTACTATCGAAGATAGGGCGGGCTTGTGATTTACCAGAAACTACTTTCCAGTTAGATTTGTCTCCCTCAATCACTAAATCGACTACCCCTAAATGGCTTCCCCATTGTCCGGGCATCACTGCAGCAATATTGTTAATATTTCCGGTATTAATATCGGTATTAGGTAGCGATTTAAAATCCTCACTTGGGAATACGCCATGAGAATGGCCAAACATAATGGCATTAATACCTTCAACTTGAGTTAAATAATAAACAGAGTTTTCAGCTAATGCTTTATAAGGTTCCGCAGAAACACCGGAGTGAGGAATAGCAACGATGATATCAGCGCCTTGCTCTTTCATTTCTGGTACTAATTTTTTGGCGGTTTCAGTGATATCTTTAACTATCACTTTACCTTCCAAATTAAGTTTATCCCATTGCATAATTTGTGGTGGTACAAACCCAATATAACCAATTTTTATAGAGTGTTGCTTACCCTCTCTATCAACCACTTTTTTATCTAAAATAATATATTGCTTAAAGAAAGGCTTATTGCTCTTTGCATCATAAACATTGGCATTAACATAAGGAAAATTTGCCCCTGCTAGACTTTTTTGTAAAAAATCCAAACCAAAATTAAATTCATGATTACCAATATTACCAACAACATAATCAAGGGTATTAAGGGCTTTGTAAACTGGATGAATATCACCTTTATTTAGTCCTTTATTAAGCGCATAGTCAGCCATTGGACTGCCTTGAATCAGATCACCATTATCAACTAATACGCTATTTTTTACCTCTTCCCTCGCTTGATGAATTAAATTGGCTGTTTTAGCTAAACCAAAGGTATCAATATACTGATCTTTAAAATAATCGTAATTCATCATATTGCCGTGCAGATCAGTCGTTTCAATAATTCTTAAATCAACCGTTGCAGCTTGCAGTGTTCCAGAAATTAATAGGGTCAGTAGGCTTAGGGTTAATCGAGTTTTATTCATATTTATTTCCTATTTTTCTGATATGGTTATCCATTAACATGTTGTAATAATAAATCTTGGTATTTTTTTAATCTGGCAATAATAGCCGGATGATACTGCTTAGCATTAATTGCTTGTTGTAAAGATTGCTTATCATTGTCGTTAAAACAAGATAGAACCTCCTTGAGTAAACTTGATTTTTCGTTAGACTCAACGAATGCGGCATCAATTCCACAAAGGGTAATATCAAATAATTCCAAACGTGAAAAATGAAACGCTTGCTCGGCTAGCTGATACTCTTTTTCGATATCGGTACCAAAAATACCAGCATCATCGGTATTAAGGGTAATTCTTACCCCTTTATCATAAAGTTGTCGAATTGGGTGATTATGAATATCACCATGTAAATTATTGACTAAAATACGATTACTGGTAAGAGCTATTTCTAACGTGATTTCATTATCAACTAATTGTTTAATCAAGCTATCATCTTCAATTGCCGCGATACCGTGTCCGATTCGATTTGCACCATGTTTTAAGGCTTGAATAATACTTTCAGCCGAATCAATTTCACCTGCATGGTAGGATTTTTTTAAATTTAATTTTTCAGCAAGTTGATGAGCTTTTTCAAAATCATCAAAATGCCCAGCTTTTTCATTACCTGCAATATTAAATCCAGTAATAAATGGATGCGGATTATTTTCGATAAATTGCAATGTATCGTATACTACATCGGCGCCAAGATGGCGTACACCAATAACATGATATCGTACGGTTATATTATGCTCTTTTTGAACATCTATGATTGCTTTATCCATTTGATTTAGTGTTTGTTGAAATCTTGCTTGATCCCAAACAACTTTACCTTGGTTTTCTGTTGCACAAATATGATAAGGTGACAAAAATAATTCGCAATAAATTAACCCTTGTTTAGCATTTCTACTTAAAAAATCATAGGTAATTAGGTAATAATCGTCAGGACTTTTAACAAAGTTAGAAACAGTATCATAGGTTTGGATAAATGAAACAAAGTCAGATTCATCATAATTATATCGACCATTTTTATACTCGATCTCATTATAATCGCCGATTTGATAACACAATGAATCAGGAAAAGGTAAATGATTTTTATCGGCTAGTTTTTTAGCCATAAAGGGAGTAATACTGCCTTCTACATGCTCATGAAGTATAACTTTTGGGATTATTTGTTTATTCATCTAGTTCTAATCTGTTCAATTATGCTTATAGGGCACTTGTAATAGTCATATTTCGGTAATTGATTTAAGTAATAAAAGCCGAATTGAAGCCCTATTTACAAGCGTTTTATTCTACCTTGATAAGACACTTATTTTCCATACATTTTGTGTGACTTATCAAATTTCTGTGAGGCTGGTAACATTTTAGCCTAGTTAAGAATTAGGCAACTATTTAACGGTTGCCTAATTGTTGATGTTATCAAGTTATTAGCGAATAATCTGATTCAACTATTTACTATAATATTAATTGAATATTTCAAGTCAAAGAAGGTTCTTTGACTTGAATTTTATTTTAGTTAACTGCTAATGGTTTCTGTTTTTTGCTGAGCGGTATCATTTTGGAAAATGAAAACAAAAATAATTGCAAGCACTAATGAATAACCTGCAAAGACAAGCCATACATTATGCCAATCAATACCCGCTTCTGAAGTATAGTGATCAACAACAATACCACTAATCATTGAACCTAAATAAGCACCAATACCGTTAGTCATTGTCATAAATAAACCTTGAGCACTGTTACGGATGTTAGGTGATACTGTTTTTTCAACATACATTGAGCCAGAAATATTATAGAAATCAAAGGCACAACCATAAACGATCATCGATAACAGTAACAGCACAAAGCCGAATGGTGATGGATCGCCATAAGCAAATAAACCAAAACGAGCAACCCATGCCAGCATACTGATTAACATGACATATTTAATACCAAGTTTTTTCATAAAAAATGGTACAAATAAGATAAATACAACTTCCGAAATTTGTGAAATAGATAATAACACTGATGGGAATTTAACCACTAAGCTATCAGCATATTCTGGTACTTTGTCGAAGTCATGTAGAAACGGATTACCAAAAGTATTAGTAATTTGTAAAATCCCACCTAATAATACAGCAAATAAAAAGAAGATAGCCAATCTAGGTTGTTTTAATAATACAAATGCATCTAAACCTAATGAACTTACAATAGACTTTTCTTTGCCATCATTTTTTGCAACTTCAATTAAAGGTAAGGTTAATGAATAGAGACTTAATAAAACTGAACTACCAGCTGCAATATAAAGTTGCATATTACTGAGTTCTAACTGCATAAAACTAACCATCCACATTGCTACGATAAAGCCGATAGTGCCGAAGATTCGAATAGCAGGGAACTGTTCGATAACGTCTAGTCCTTGTGATTCTAAACAAGAGTAAGAAATTGAATTAGAAATGGCAATAGTTGGCATAAATGCAAGGCAATGGATAAGCATCACAATCATCATTAAAAATGGCGATGTGATAGATGCAGCGATAAATAAGGTTACTGCGCCAACCAAATGGCATAACACATATAAGCGATTAGCAGGTATCCATCTATCAGCTACGATACCAAGCAGACTAGGCATAAATACTGAAGCAATACCCATGGTGCCATATACGGCGCCAACTTCAATACCAGTAAATTTTAATTTAATCATCATATAGGAGCCTAAGGTAATTAGCCAACTCCCCCAGATAAAAAATTGTAAGAATAATATAACTTTCAGTTGTAGCTTGGTATTCATTTCGATTCCTTATTAAATGAGATCTTTCTAACCTATTAGATAAAAATTAATGAATAAAGATAAAATTTTGTTATTACTATTAATAACCTAGTTATAACGCTCAACAACATTTACCGTTAATAATAACGTCAATGTTAAAACTATTGGTTCCTCTTTTTTGAGTAACCAAAAAAAATGGCAGATATTCTGCCATTATTTATTATGAATTAACTAATACCGATTCTAAAGCGACTGTAATCATCTCTTTAAAACCCAGCTGGCGCTGTTCAGATGACATAGCTTCGCCTTTGCGAATATGATCTGAAACAGTACAGATCGCTAATGCTTTAGCTCCGTATTCTGCTGCTACACCATAAATACCAGCGGCCTCCATTTCGACACCTAAAATATTGTATTTTTCCATGATATCGAAAAGATCTGGCTCGACGCTATAAAATAGATCAGCAGAAAAAAGATTACCCACTTTCACATTAACATTTAATTGTTTAGCAGCATTAACTGCATTACAAATTAAACCGAAATCAGCAATCGCAGCAAAATCATGATCTTTAAAACGTAACCGATTGACTTTTGAATCAGTACAGGCACCCATACCAATAACCACATCACCAAGATTGACAGCGGGGCTGATGGCGCCACAGGAACCGATACGAATGATGTTTTTAACACCATAAAATTTAATCAGTTCGGTTGTGTATATAGAACAGGATGGAATGCCCATACCATGCCCCATAACAGAAATTTTCTTACCTTTATAGTCACCGGTAAAACCTAGCATTCCTCTAACATTGGTTACTTCTTTAGCATTCTCTAAAAAAGTTTCGGCAATAAACTTAGCGCGTAATGGATCGCCGGGCATCAAAACCGTTTGAGCGAAAGCGTCATCGGCGGCGTTAATATGTGGGGTAGGCATTTAACTCTCCTGATTTATGTCTAAAATACGTTACTACACTAACAAAAAAACAGTTTACTATTTGCGAATAAATGACTCACCATAATCCATCGGTGATAAATCAAAATAATCCGCAACACTTTGCCCGATATCAGCAAATGTTTTTCGATGACCTAATGACCCAGCAGGAACACTATCACCATAAACTAAAACAGGAATATGTTCACGAGTATGATCTGTTCCCGGCCAAGTAGGATCACAACCATGATCGGCACTAATAATTAATAGATCACCAGGTTGAATCAGTTCTAACATTTCAGGTAAACGACGGTCAAAATATTCTAATGCTGCAGCATAACCAGCAACGTCACGTCTGTGGCCGTATGATGAGTCAAAATCAACAAAATTGGTAAACACAATAGTGTTGTCTTTAGCTTGTTTAATTTCATCAAGTGAAGCATTAAATAGTGCTTCAATGCCAGTTGCTTTCACTTTCTTTGTGATACCTACCTCGGCGTAAATATCAGCAATTTTACCGATTGACACAACGTTACCTTGTTTTTCATCAACCAATTTTTTAATCATCGTCGGTGCTGGTGGTTCAACAGCTAAATCATGACGATTACCAGTACGCACGAATTCACCTGGTTTATTACCTAAAAATGGTCGAGCAATAACTCGGCCAATGTTATAATCGCCTTTATTAAGTTCATCACGAGCAATTTCACACACTTCATAAAGCTTATCTAAACCGAAAGTTTCTTCATGGCAGGCGATTTGAAACACAGAATCAGCGGAAGTATAAAAGATAGGTTTACCAGTAGCCATATGTTCAAGGCCAAGTTCATCGAGAATCACTGTACCTGATGAATGACAATCGCCAAGATAACCAGGCAACTTGGCGCGTTTAACGATATTATCTAATAATTCTTGCGGAAAGCTATTAGTAGTATTAGTAAAATATCCCCAATCAAATAGCACAGGAACACCAGCGATTTCCCAGTGACCTGATGGTGTGTCTTTACCTGATGAAATTTCACTGGCATAGCCATAAGCACCAATAACATTACCTTCAGTAGCCATTCCTTTTGGGTATGAACCAGTTGATTCGTAGGCAGCTTCAATTAAACCTAACTTTCCTAAGTTTGGTAAACTTAATGGTCCATGACGGCCGTTATCAGCTTTACCTAAAGCACAAGCTTCGGCAATATGACCTAATGTATTAGAACCTTCATCACCATATTTTTTTGCATCTTCTGCACCACCGATCCCGAAGGAATCGAGGATCATAATAAAAACTCTTTTCATATTTTCCTCTAAATCTCAACTACTTTTTAAATATAGCAACAATTCTAAATTATTAAGCCATCTAAAGCCATGATCTTTAGAAAATAGGATCAATGACTGATTTATCAGCTTTTTAAAAACCTTTTAATAATAACGTTTACCATTAGTTTGAGTAAAATAGATTTTAACTCAATTTATAAAAAAGATCGCTTGGCTGACTATAATACATGATAAAAAAAAACAAAAAAGAGATCGATCTACATTACTTGATTATTTGCTTAATCTTTTGGCACTTTTTTGCTCAAGTAACTCATTAAGATCTGTAAAAAAATTTTAATAAATAAAAGATCGTTTTGCATTGTGCTAAAATAGTAACTAAATGAAGAGTAAATACAATTGCATAAAGAAGCTATATCATATATGCAATTGATAAAGCCATTAATTTGATGTTTTTAAACGCTAAAACTAATCAAACAAATGGAATAATTCATAAAAATGCCAAATAAGATTGGTTTAAACAAAATTAAAAGTCTGTTTTTATAAAAGGTCATTATTAATGAATCAAAAAATTCCTAACACTTTTGCCTTAGATGTTTATGCTAAACAAGTTGAAACTATCACAACAGTTGAACAACTAATGCAAGTTTGGAAAAACAACCCCAATAATCAGCCAATCATGATGATTGGGCAAGGTAGTAATACGTTATTTACCGAAAATTTTGCTGGCACAATCATTGTTAATCGAATCAAAGGATTAACTATTACTGAAACGCAAACACATTGGCATTTAAAAGTTGGTGCCGGTGAATATTGGCATGATATTGTTGCTCAAACTATTAACCAAAATATTTCTGGACTTGAAAACTTAGCTCTGATTCCTGGATGTGTTGGTTCTGCACCAATCCAAAATATTGGTGCTTATGGTGTTGAATTTGAAAAAGTAGCAGATTATGTTGAATTGCTTGAATTTGCGACTGGTCAAATTATTCGCATTACTGATGGTCAATATGGTTATCGTGAAAGTATTTTTAAACAAAAATACGCCGAAGGTTATGCGGTTGTCTATGTAGGAATTAAATTACCAAAACAGTGGACCCCAGTGCTAACTTATGGAGAATTAAAAAATTTTGATCCGCAGAATGTTACAGCCCAAATGATCTTCGACAAAGTATGTGAGATTCGTCGTAGTAAATTGCCAGACCCAAAAGTACTCGGTAACGGTGGTAGCTTTTTTAAAAATCCCGTGGTAGATAAAAAACTTGCTGATAAACTACTTGAAAAATACCCATCAATGCCTATATATCCTCAAATAAATAATCAAATAAAATTAGCTGCTGGTTGGTTAATTGATCAGTGTGGTTTAAAAGGTTATCAAATTGGTGGTGCAGCAGTTCATCAACAACAAGCTCTGGTATTAGTCAATAAAGATAATGCTACAGCGCAAGATGTAGTTGCGTTAGCGCGTTATATCAAAGATGCAGTATTACAAAAGTTCTCGGTGCACCTATCGCCAGAAATTCGATTTATGGGCTCGACAGGTGAAATTGACGTGGATAACTTTTTATAAAGTGGCAAACGCTTTATAGATAATAAAACTACTTATAAACAATAAAACTATGAAACATTCGTATTCATTTCCTATTTTATTAACAAGTTTATTATTTGTTACCATTGCCTTATCGGCACTCAATACGCAAGTGCCGCTTTGGCTAGTCCGTGAAGATTTTTCGCTTGGACAGATAGGTTTAGTTGGTTCAAGCTATTTCACTGGTAACTTGCTTGGCACGATTATGGCAAATTGGTTTATTAGCCGATTTAACGCCAGATTTACTTATACCTACAGTTGCATAATTTTTGCGATTGCCACAATTGGTTTAAGTTTCTCTATGGATTTTTACAGTTGGGCAATATGGCGTTTTTTTATTGGTATTGCCTGTGCTGTCACTTGGGTTGTGATTGAAAGTTGTATTTTAGTCACTGGTACAGTACGCACCCGAGGAAAAATGCTTGCTGTATATCTAACTACCTATTACTTAGGTACTGTATTAGGACAAGCATTGCTACAATATTTTCCGCAAGACGTACTCTATTTTGGTTTAGTGATTACCGTACTAATGGGATTAGCCATCTTATTTATATTGCTAACCCACTATAAATTGCCGAAAAAGAAAAAAAACAGTTTTAATATTATGCCAATGATATTATACAAACCTTCTCGAGTTGGTTTAATTGGTTGTGCTATTGCTGGTATGTTAATTGGATCACTTTATTCACTAATGCCTGCTTACTACTCTCACTTAGGTTATACTGATAATCAAGTAGCAAATTGGATGGTATTGCTGATACTTTCAGGTGTTATTGCTCAAATGCCTGCCAACTGGTGTGCTGACAAGTTTGGAAGGCGTATAGTGCTACTGGTCGAATCAATCTTAATGATGTTTGCTTGTAGCTTGCTGATATTTAATGTTTGTGGCGTATTAGCCATTATTTTATTAGGTTCAACCATTTATACCATTTATCCAATATCTATGGCGTGGGCTTGTTCGTGTGTACGCAAACAAGAAATTGTATCAATGAATCAAGCGATGTTATTAACTAATACTCTTGGTAGTTTAGTTGCACCAGCGGTTATAGCCTTTATAATGGATAAGTTAAGCAATACTTATTTATTCATCAGTTTTGCTATAATTTCACTATATTTTGTTGTTTTATTGTTAGTCAAAAAGTGAGGGATTTAATGCGCAGTAACCAAAATCCATTGAAGCTGATTAATATATTAGCTGATGGAGAGTTTCATTCTGGTGAAGAGTTAGCTAATCTATTTGGTATTACTCGTGCGGGTATCAACAAATATATCAAAGTACTAAGAGAGTGGGGGATTACCTTATCTTCTGTACAAGGTAAAGGTTACTGCTTAGCATCACCTATAGACTTACTCGATAAAACTAAAATCGATAACTATTATGGCGCAGATAGTCACGTCGAAGTGTTGCCTATCATTGATTCGACTAACCAATATTTATTAAATAATATAGAAAGATTAACAACGGGTGACAGTTGTGTTGCCGAGTTTCAATCCAAAGCCCGAGGCAGGCGAGGGCGTCAATGGTTCGCACCATTTGGCAGTAATCTTTATTTTTCGATGTATTGGCGACTCGATCAGGGCATTGCTGCTGCTATGGGACTGAGTTTAGTGGTTGGTATTGTAATGGCTGATACGTTAAGGGCAATTTCTGGTCAAGATATCAAAGTTAAATGGCCTAATGATTTGTATCTAGATGATCAAAAACTTGCCGGTATATTAGTTGAACTTGCTGGTAAAACAGGTGACTGTGCTCATGTTGTTATTGGTATTGGTGTCAATTTAATGATGACTAATCCCGATCCTAATATTGTTAATCAGAAATGGGCTAACTTAGGTAAAGTTGACCGCAATTTATTAGTGGCCAAAGTGGTCAAGAACTTAACATCAAAACTTACTGACTTTGAACAACATGGTTTAGCACCATTTCTTGATGATTGGCTACGACTCGACAATTTTGTTGATCGTCCAGTTAAATTATTAATTGGTGATAATGTCATTCGTGGTGTTGCTAAAGGAATAAATGAACAAGGTGCATTAATCTTAGAACAAAATGGTAAAACTAATACTTTTATTGGTGGGGAAATTTCATTAAGAAGTGATGACTAGCACTGTATAAAATAGCCCCATTTAATTGTAATGGGGCACCATTTAATTGTTTGTTATTTTTTAACTCTTAATAATCTCAAGGCATTAGCGGTAACAATCGCGGTGGTACCCGAATCGGCTAACACAGCTAACCAAAGTCCAGTTACGCCAAATAAGCTGGTGATTAAAAATATCAGCTTAATACCTAATGCAATAGTGATATTTTGTTTAATATTACGATTAGCAAAACGGGCTAGGCGTATTAATATTGGCAAACTTAATAAACTGTTTTTAGTCAGTGCTGCATCAGCAGTTTCAAGTGCAACATCAGTACCACTGCCCATAGCTATTCCGACAGTTGCAGCTTTCATTGCCGGGGAATCATTAATTCCATCACCAATCATCGCAATTGGTGTATTGCGTCCAATCTCCTCAATTTTTACTAATTTATCAGTTGGCAGTAACTCTGCACGATAATCGATGCCCAATTGACCTGCAATTGCTTTTGCTGCTCGTTGATTATCACCGGTTAACATTAAGGTTTGTAAACCAAGTTGTTTAAGTTCACCGATAGCTGGCAAAGCATCATTTCGTAGTACATCTTGTAAAGCAATAATTCCCAATAATCGTTGGTCGGTTGTGACGACTACTACAGTCTTACCATTATCTTCAAGTTGGTTGATCGTTTGCAGATCTTCAATACTTAGTGCGTTTGCTACTGTTTCAATCTTATTTGGTGACACGACAAAATAAGTTTGTTGATCAAGCTCTCCCTGAATGCCAACGCCAGCAATTGCCTTACGATTATTTGCTTCGTAAAAAGGGATCTGTTTTTGCCTCACATAATCAATTAAAGCTTTCGCAAGAGGATGATGTGATCCGCTTTCAATAGCCGCAACAATAGATAATAACTGTTCTATGGAACATTGATGGTTAATTACATCTGTTACTTGTGGTTTACCTTCGGTTAAGGTACCTGTCTTATCAAATGCCAGCATTTTAATTGAACCAATATGTTCAAGTGCGGCACCACCTTTTATCAATACCCCATATTTAGCCGCGCTAGACAAAGCAGAAGTAATAACTGCTGGTGTGGAGATGACTAATGCACAAGGACAACCAATTAATAATAATGTTAATCCTCGATAGATCCATGTATACCAGTCTGCACCCATCAATAATGGTGGAATTATTACCACTAATAAAGCAAATAGTGTAATGCTTGGAGTATAATAACGACTAAACTTATCAATAAACCGCTCAATTGGCGCTTTACGATCCTCTGCATCTTCAATTAATTGCAAAATGCGATCGACCGCATTTTGTCCTGATTCCGAAACTACCTTAAGTTGAATGGTATTATCTACCACTAACGAGCCAGCTAAAATTTTGTCACCACTTAAGTAATTAACTGGAATTGATTCACCAGTTAAAGCGCTCTCATCAATACTGGCTTGTTCACTAATCAAAACAACATCAGCAGGTAATCGTCCACCAGAGGAAATTTCGATTATATCATCAGGTTTTAATGTATGACTGGCAACGGTTTTTCTTTTACCATCAATGATAACCACTGTTTCATCAGGCATTAATTCTGCCAGTGACGAAATTCCTTTTTTGGCCTTACTAGTGGCGAAGCCTTCAAGCATTTCACCTATCATAAATAAAAAGATGACCATGGTGGCTTCTTCGGCGGCACCAATAAACAGCGCACCAATCGCCGAAATGCTCATTAAAGACTCAATAGCAAACGGTGTACCACTACGGGTTAACACCATAGCCTGTTTCAAAATTGGGATTATCCCAATAACAGCTGTCACTATAAACGCATACTCTCCAACTGTATGGTTCATCAACAAAATAAGATAACTAATAACAATTAATATGCCTAAAATACCTAACGGAATAAATGCTTTTTTATCAAAATTATGTGAATGCTCGTGGTGATGAACATGGTTAGGGGTTGATTCAAAAATTGGGGTATATCCCAATTCCGTGACTTTGTCTTCAATCATTTTTATTACTGCATCATCATGCTTAGGAACAAAAACAATTAACTTTTCAGTAGAAAAAATTATTTTGGTTTGATTTATATTAGGTAGTATTTTTACACCGTTTTCGATTTTACTTGCGCAATGTGCGCAATCCATACCCTGAATTTTCCAGGTAAGCTTAACATCTTGACTGCTCCGTTCAGGATCTTCGGGAGGATCTTCAATTTCACACTGTTGTGATGAATTATGATCATGCCCATCACAACAATGTCCTATAGCCAGTTCATGATTTGTTTCATGAGTATGTTGGGAATTATGTGTATGATTATGAGCAATATTATGACAATCTCCATGACAATGGTCGTGATTATTATGGTGAGTTTTGGTGGATTTGTTATTATATAACATAACGTTACCTCTTTTTGTGGATGATTTTGATTGTACACTCAAAAATACAAAAAGAAATCTTTTTTAACTAAATTTGTAAAACATAATAAAGAAAATAGAATAGTAATTTTGAAATTTATTTACATATCTTAACAATTTTTTTAAAACTAAAATTGTAAAAAAAAATAAATTATTTATACTAATTAGTACAAAAAAAGGTATTTTTGTTAATTAACATGGATGTTTTCTAACCAAAGATTGGAATAATCATGAATTTTTGTTGTTGTCGAGATATTTTCTGTTGAAATTGATTATGAATTCATTCAGGATTTGTCAATAAAATTGATTTAAATCAATTCGATTAAAGTAAAAATTTGCTAACTTATTGTTGATAAAGAGATTACTATCAATCTATTGGTATCATACATGGTTTAGTAAATACTAGATTAATTGAATTATAAAAAATGGTTCAATTATTAATATGTTTTCTGCAATTTACCGAGTTTATATATTATTTTAGTTTTACTAAACCATGCCGCTTATCTATTTATTCAATGATGATTAAGATACCGAAATTTCTTTGTCTCAAATTTTTTATAGAAATAATGTTTAAAAAATTTTGAGGAACGGGGATTTTGAAAGATTAAAAATATTAAATTTTTTCTAATTAAAATTAGGAACTTTTCTCAAAAAACTTGTTCGTTATCCTTAATTACTACAATCATTTAATCATCAAAGAGAAAGTCATTCTATAGTAGAAAAGAAATCTAAACCTAAGTCATGAGGATTTAAATTTGCTGGCGACTTTGACTCAAGTGGTTATTTAGTTTGGCGAAGATCCAATGATATAAAAAGCTAATAGCAGTGCAATAACAATTGTTTTCTCTGCGTTTGATGGCAAGCTTAATGGTATTGATCGTTTAATTTTGCAATTTGATTTAGTTAATAAATTTCATCTTACTTACGAGCAATTTGCTTTTTTTATTAACTTGGCAATTACCTAAGCAAGGTTTAACTTAAGATAGCTAATTTATTGCTGAATTAAGTTATCACCTTAATAATACTATAGAAAAAATCATAGAAAGTTGGTTAAGTAATGAATTGGAGATAATCGATTGAAAGGATAACGGTGTAACTAGTTTTTTGATTTCAAACTAGAATGGTTAGTTTAATGGTGAAAAAATGATTAGCACAAATTTTTTTTATTATTAATATTAATTATTGCTTGAATAATTAGCTAATGATCTAACTTAAGCCTATATTCACACTACTTTTAGGGATATAATTATCACACATTATCAAATTGTTAAGTTCCTATTATGACTTCTTCATCTCTTCGAAAATCGGGCGTAATTTTTGGCGCTTTTTTAGTGACTACATTTATTATTGGTGTGGCTGGTGCATTGCAATCACCCACCTTAAGTCGTTTCTTATCATTTGAAGTGGGTGCTGATCCTCGTTTGGTAGGTATCTTTTTCTCAATTAATGCATTAGCTAGTATTATCGGTAGTTATTTGTTAGCCAAATATTCAGACAACAAAGGTGACAGACGTAAGATTGTTATTTTTTGTTGCTTGATGGGATTAGCAAATAGTCTGATTTTTGCTTATTCACGTAACTATTATGTATTAATTACATTAGGCGTATTTTTTGCAGCGTTAGCTTCGGCTGCCATGCCACAAGTTTTTGCTATGGCGCGAGAATATGCTGAAAAAAGTGGCCGTAATGCCGTTGCATTTAATTCATTGATTAGAGCGCAATTATCTTTGGCATGGGTTATTGGTCCGCCATTATCATTTGGTTTAGCTATCCATTATGGTTTTACCTCAATGTATTTATGTGCGATGTCGATGTTTATCATATCCATGTTTGTAGTAGCAGTTTTTTTACCACCAGTAGAAAAGAAGTCAATCAGCTCACTTAGTCCTGGTCAGTTAGCTACCGCTAATCAATCAATTTTTACTAATCGTAATGTGATGTGTTTGCTACTTTCTACTATTTTTATGTGGACTGCTAATATGATGTATATTATCGATATGCCAATTTATGTTGAAAAGGTATTGCATCTTTCTGATTCATTACCTGGTGCGTTAATGGGGCTGGCTGCAGGGATTGAGATTCCAGTAATGATAATTGCAGGGTATATGGTACCAGCATTAGGTAAGCGCAATCTATTTTTTATCGCTATCATTTGCGGAATTTTATTTTATGTTGGTATGATTTTATTCACTGACCCAACCATGTTATATGTATTGCAGATTTTTAACGCACTATTTATTGGCATCGTTGCCAATATTGGTATTATCTATTTCCAAGATTTGTTACCAACTCGAATGGGGGTTGCTTCAACTTTATTTAATAATGGCATTATTTGTAGTGTTATTTTGGCTGGGATTATTCAAGGTTTTGCATCACAAGCGTATGGTCATGAAATAATTTATTGGATTGGTTTAGTGATGGTTACTATTTCTTTCGTCTTTTGTGCATTGGTTAAGAAATAATTTCAAAAGCTTTATATTTTACGTCTTCCTGATTATTTAGCTAATCAAGGAAGACGCAATAATTCCATCAAACAAAAAGTTAAACATTAAATGTAGCTTTTATTTGTTGATAAAAGTCGTAATCAGTACGTTCATAATGTAATGGCGTAATCGCGATATAGCCATTATTGGCTGCATCGAGCTCTTTATCATCATCAAGCACATTTTGATTGCGTTGTGCTCTAAACCAAAAATATTCATGTCCTTCAGGATCTTGTGTTTCAGCAACCACAAATTTGCTAACATCAGCAGTCCCTTGTTTGGTGATTTTAATTCCTTTTATTTGCTCTGCTCGGCAATTAGGAAAATTAATATTAAAACAAGTATTCTTTGGTGTCGTTAGGGATAGCAATTGCCTTATTACTGACTCAGCAAGATGAGTTGAGCAATGCCAATCTGTTGGTATATTGTCCTCACTACTCACTTGACTCAATGCTATTGCTGGCACACCGAGTGTCATAGCCATCATTGCTGCGCCAACTGTTCCAGATAATACAGTTTCAAAGCCTAAGTTTGAACCATTGTTAATCCCAGATAGAACCAAATCTGGTAATTGTGCCGCCATTAATGATTTGATGGCAAATAACGAACAGTCAGCTGGTGTACCATAAACTGCATATTCTGTTTGGTTACGCTTTTGTACGCGAAATGGTGATTTCAAACTAACTGAACAAGAAACACCACTTTGATCGACAACTGGTGCGACTATCCAAACTTCGTTGGCGATCTTTTCAGCAATACTTTTTAAAATTCGGATCCCTGGTGCATCAATTCCATCATCATTAACTAATAATACTCGGTTGACTAATTTTTTCGACATACTTATTTCCTTTTTAATTTCCTTATTGAATAAATGTATTGCACTGATCAATTGCTCCACTATCAAAACCACGTTTAAACCAACTATAACGTTGTTTTGATGAACCATGAGTAAAACTATCAGGAATTATATAACCATTATTTTGCTGTTGTAAGCGATCATCGCCAATTGCTTGTACGGTATTTAGGGCTTGTTCGATATCACCCATTTCTAAAATATTCTGTTTTTGCATGGCATTTCCCCATAATCCAGCATAACAATCGGCTTGTAATTCAAGTTTGACTGATAACTGGTTACTGGTCTCGTTAGATTGATTTTGCCTTAATTGTTCAACCTTAGCAAAAATCCCAAGTAAGTTTTGTACATGATGTCCTACTTCGTGAGCAATCACGTAGCCTTGAGCAAAATCACCACCGCCTCCAAGTCGTTGTTTCATCTCTTGATAAAATGATAGATCAAGGTAAACCGTTTGATCGAGATTACAATAAAATGGCCCCATCATTGCTTGACCTGTGCCACAAGCAGTTCGAGTTGCACCACTATAAAGTACTAATTTAGGTGCAATATAGGTTTTACCTAATTGTTGAAACTCTTGACTCCAATAATCTTCAGTACTGGCCAAGATAATTGAGGTAAATTTAGTTGCATTATTATTTATAGAACTATTATCAACAGGCAATGTTGATGATATGGATGTGGTATCGTCTAAATCAATCAGATTGCTATTCAGTAAGCCAGTTAAATCAACGCCGTAATAACCAGCAACTAACACGACAATAAATAAAATAATTTTACCTTTACCACCAATTGGAATCCTTGTTCCAATATCACTTCCTGATTGTGAGCGGCGATCTTCAATGTTATCACTCTCTCTTTGGTTTCTCCAACGCATAGGGAATACCTCATCAGTTTAAGTTATATTATTTTAAAGGATTATAGATAAGGTTACTAGCAATAGACATCCATTACTTGATTAAAAAAGTAAATGATAAAATAGTATGATAAGAGCGTTATTTTTGCTGATTTTAGGTATATAATTTTGGTTATACTCTTTGGAGTATTATTCGTACAAACAAAACTAAATTTGCAATTATATGTGATTAAAGTTTTATCTTAATTCTTTATCTAGTCACTTAGATAACTCTAATTATTTGTCAGTGTTACTTATTATACATTTTTACAACTTTACGATTTTATCTTTTTACTGTATCAATCATTGTGATATGGTCTTCTATTAATAAGAATCGTACACTTTCAACAATAAGTAAGTCAAGTCGGGTAATGATAACTACTGCTGTTTGGCATAGTAGCTAATTAAAGTTAATTATTTGGATTTAAATCTTGATATTGATTAATTTAAAAGGCGGTATTTTATGGCAAAAGTGAATAAAACGAATAATAAACCGTTAGACATTACTGATATTCCCATTATTGATGATAATCAATTAAAAAAAGCGACTTGGGCATCGGCTTTTAGTAATGCTATTGAATGGTATGATTTTGGGGTTTACAGTTTTTTGGCTTATATTATCGGACAGATATTTTTCCCTCATGTATCTCCTAGTGTGCAAATTATTGCTGCATTATCGACTTTTTCGATTCCCTTTTTCATTCGCCCATTAGGTGGCATTATTTTTGGTTTAATTGGTGATAATATTGGCCGTCAAAAAGTGTTATCGATTAGTTTAGTGATAATGTCATTAAGTACGTTTGGTATTGG
The DNA here is from genome assembly GCF_016102185.1 of Gilliamella sp. W8126. NCBI lineage: Bacteria > Pseudomonadati > Pseudomonadota > Gammaproteobacteria > Orbales > Orbaceae > Gilliamella > Gilliamella sp. W8126. The sequence continues at coordinate 188,780 of NZ_JACFPE010000001.1, forward strand.
GCTTATTCCCACTTATGAAACTATTGGTGTTACCTCACCAGTTCTGTTATTAATTGTTAAATTAGCTCAAGGTTTCTCAATAGGTGGTGAATATTCAGGTTCAGCAACGGTTGTTGCTGAATATTCACCAGATCGTAAACGAGGTTTTATTGGTGGCTGGCTTGATTTTGGTTCAATGGTTGGATTTATTTTAGGGGCAGGTCTAGTAGTATTTTTGTCTATGCTACTTAGTCAGTCGGCTTTGTACAGTTGGGGCTGGCGTATCCCATTTTTAATCGCTTTACCTTTAGGTATAATTAGCTTTATATTGCATCATATCTCAGAAGAAACCCCAACTTTTCAACAGCACCTTGAGGCTAGGCAATCAGCTGACATAGCTGAAACATCATCAACTACTGCGCTAAAACAAATTATTAGCCAATATTGGCGACATATCTTAATTTGTGCTGGATTGATCATTGTGACTAATGTGTCTTTTTACTTATTATTAACTTATATGCCAAGCTATTTAGCACATAACCTAAATTATGATACTGAGCACGGCTTGCTAATTATTATCGCTATTATGGTTGGGATGTTAATTATTCAACCCATAATTGGCTTATTAAGTGACAAAATAGGTCGCAAGCCCTTTATATTGATTGGTAGTATTGGCTTACTTCTTTTATCTTATCCAGCATTTGTGTTAATTAATAGCCAACATATTCCACTCGTCTTTTTAGGAGTATTTGTTTTAGCGTTGTTCATAAACTGTTTTACTGGAATTATCACTTCAATATTGCCGGCAATGTTTCCAACCAATATTCGCTATAGTGCCATTGCCAGTATTTTTAATATTGCGATTATTGTTGCAGGGTTAACACCAACACTAGTGGCATGGTTAGTTGAATCAACCGGCAATTTATTTATGCCAGCTTATTACTTAATGATGATAGGTTTTATTGGTGTTATTACTGGTCTTGCAATGCACGAAACAGCTAAAAAACCATTGCACGGTACGACTCCAACTGCGGCTAATCGCTATGAAGCCAAAGCTCTCTTATCTGAACATTTTGATTCTATTGAAGATGAAGTAGAAGATATTGATCAACAGATCGAAGAACTACAAAATAAAAGACAAGAACTGGTTGATCAGCATCCAAAATTGGATTAGAAAGTTTTATTCCCAAAAAATATAAAGATATGCAAAATTTTTGTATTTACTTAATTATTCTGGTTGATTAGGAATTTGCAGGAATAAAATGCTTTAATCCTATAAATGTACAATTTTATATTTTCTATAATGCAATCGGCTACAGCTAATGAGTTCTGTTAGTGCAAAATTTATCTACTGACTTTTGCACTTTTGTGCTTGTTAATATTAAGTTAATATAAAAAATTAAAAACTGGATGATTTAATATTATGGAATATAGAGCTATTAAGACCAAAGAGATAGGTATTATTTATGGCAGAGATGCTATTTATTTGGATGAATTTAGACAGATATTTGGTACAGAATATTGTTGTATTTTTAAAGGTGAATTTAGCTCCTCATTGACGGGTATAAATTCTGACAAACATTTTATTCCATATATTTTTTCTTTTTCTGGTGTTATTTATTATCAGTGTTGCGAATTAGATCTTTATATAAATGAAAAAAAATTAGATTCATCTTTTGATTTAGTTTGTAATTCTAGTTTAATTCAAGAGTTAAAAAACGGCAGCATATCCTCTAAGATAAGCGAAGATCATAAACACTATGTATTACAAACATATGATTATGTTTTTGATATTATTGCAAAAGATTACAAACTCGTGATTGAAAATGAATAATTGAATTTTATTAAGATGAAATTGAAAGTGATGGCGTGTTCTATTCGCTTTGTAAAGCATTTCGGATTATAAGATAAACTACGTTGTTCTAGTATTTTTTATACTTGATTTTTGATTCTATAATTTAGCGTTAAGATCCATTTACTAATAAAATGGATCTCTTATTAAATTGTAGATAGTGGTCGTCATTGGTGGCAAACTATTTTTTAACAGATTAAAACAGCGAATCTTTATGCCAAATATAATGATCTATAGGTAGCCATTGTTCCTTTTGTAGGTGATACCAAACTGTTAAATTTTCTACAGCATTAATTTGCCAAGTTATTTCGGTTATTTTAATTTCCTGCTGCTCAATTTCGTCTGGTTTGAAAATAATTAGCAGCCTTATCCTAAATTCTGTTATTGGACCTTCATCAGTTCCTAAAATATATGTTTCTTTTTCATAGGAAGGAAATTTTTCTAGTGCATCATCTAAGGATAAATTTTTCACCATTTCATAAGAAATATATTGAGATTGAGTATTTTTTTCTGGCACTACTGATGTTTCTTTAATAGGATTTACATCAATAGTTTTTTGTTCGGCAATTGCAGACTTACTACTATAAAATAGAAAAAAGAAAATAATCAATAAATAAAGTTTTTTCATCATATTATTATAAAATTTAGTTATTATATTCCCAACCATTCAATATTTATTTTAAATTTTAATATATTAAATAGTTAATGTACAAAGAATTAAATCTGAGTTAATCTTCTTATCCTTTTCAAATTTTTATCTTCAGCAATATCTATAATTGCTTCTTCTCTATCTATATTAGAATCTAAGGCCTTTTTATATCAATATAAACCAGCGTTTAACCTTTTATTTTTAGGTGTGCTTGTTTCAACAATTTGTTTGCGAAAAGTTACTTAATACATTGAAGTAATTCGTTTTAACTGTCTAATAACGATAATGTCGATTCAATTTTTGCTTTTTCAGGTGATCATTCAATTATTCGGGGTTTAAATCCTACTTGTCCACTGATATATAAGGTCATTAATGTCCCAATCGGGAACAAACGAGATATTGAAGCGATTAAACTTTCATTCTATCTTCATCTCATATCTATCTTCTTTAAAATCAGGTGATTGTAATTTTCCTATGTGATATTTATTAAGTGAAATAGAAAGATCAAGATGATTAGTTTGAAATGATAGCCTGTCTATTGATAAAAGCGATTAAACTATATTTTTTAATTATGAAGTTATGAAATCTATAATACAACAATGTTTAAATTATCTGCATAACCTATATAATATAATTGGAAAAATTAAATGATTTTTCTAATGAAATACAATCTAAAATTATCTAATTTATATGCAAATTTTATACTTTGTTGTATGCTTATTTTCAGTCATCACTTAAGAATATAGTGACAAAGGAATGTTAAATTTGAAAAGTGTTTTTTTATTTCTCATGCTATTTTTGCTGACGATCACAGATAGCTATGCAGCTGTAGTATCAACAAGATTTTATACTATTAGGGGCAATAGTGAACAGGTATTTTTCTTTATTTTTTCTGAATTTTTAATCATATTATTTGTTATTATGATTAGTATTGTTGGCGTTATTGAAAATCGAATACAAAATAAAAATATTAGAAAGCCAAAGAAACCGAAAAAAATATTCAAAACAGATGTACCATTAATAAAATCAGTTCAAGAATTTAAAAAACTAAAAAAGAATAGTAACCAACACCGTATATTTGCTTTTTTAGGAAAGTATTTTTATCGACTAAAAGAATTTTTTAGCAAAAAAAGTTGAGGAACGCTATTTTTAAAACTCAAAAATGTATGCATTGTTCAATAAAACTTTAATCTTCATTCTTTATACCACCTCTATACACTAATAATTATCTTTTATTTTTATTCCTTTTAGCTTTTTGTGTCAGTTTTGTCCTTTCTCTCTGTAAAGTGTAATGTGCTCTTTTCAATAAATTTAATTGGTTATAATATGATCAGGAAGAGTTGAATATTTGTCTAATTCTAATTTAAATAAGGGAACCAAAATGACAGTGAATAATAGTACATCAGGCCTTGTTGAAAAGTTAAAAAGTATTGTTGGCGATAAATATACCTTAACTGATCCAAGTCGTACTTTACCTTATCGCCAAGGTGCGCGTTTTGGCCTAGGGGATGCATTAGCGGTGGTTATACCTGGCACACTATTAGAGCAGTGGCAAGTTTTAAAAGCTTGTGTTGAAGCTGATGTTATTGTAATAACTCAATCAGCTAACACTGGTTTAACAGGTGGTTCAACGCCAGATGGTAATGATTATGATAGACCGATAGTTATTGTAAGTACCCGTCGATTAGATGGTATTCAAGTAATTGAAAATGGCGATCAGGTTGTCTGTTTGCCGGGTAGTACGTTATTTCATTTAGAAAAAGAACTAAAAAAATATCATCGTGGACCACATTCAGTGATTGGCTCGTCTTGTATTGGTGCTTCAGTATTAGGTGGCGTTTGTAATAATTCGGGTGGTGCGTTAATTCAACGGGGCCCAGCTTATACTCAAATGGCAGTATTTGCTCAATTGGACGAGCAAGGGCAGTTACATTTGGTTAATCATTTAGGTATTGAGTTAGGCGATACGCCTGAAGATATTTTACAAAATCTACAAAATCGTGTTTATACCGATAAAGATGTTAACCCGAACGCAGGTTTAGGGCATGATCACCATTATTGTGATCATGTGCGACAAATCGATGCTGATACGCCGGCTCGATATAATGCAGATCCAGCTCGTCACTACGAAGCGTCAGGTAGTGCAGGGCGGTTAATGGTATTTGCGGTGCGATTAGATACGTTTCCATTAGAAGAAAATACTGCAGTGTTTTATATTGGCACGAATAATACCAATGAACTGGATGATATTCGTCGTCATATTTTAGGACAATTTAAAAATTTACCAGTATCTGGTGAGTATATTCATCGAGATGCGTTTGATATAGCTGCAGTATATGGTAAACATCTATTTTTAGCGATCCAAAAATTGGGCACCGATAACATACCTCGCATGTATGCTTTGAAGAATTTTGTTGATCGAATAATGAGTAAAATTCCCTTCATTTCGGGCAGTTTTTCCGATAAATTTGCCGTGACTGTTTGTAAATTGTGGCCAAATCATTTGCCAAAATCGATGCGTGATTATCGTGATCGTTATGAACATCATTTGATTTTAAAAATGTCTGATGGAGGCATAGCTGAAGCTGAGGCATTTTTGCAGGACTATTTTGCTACCAGTTCAACGGAAAAACGTAATGGCAGTTATTTTCGTTGTAATGATAAAGAGGCAGAAGCCGCAATGTTGCACCGTTTTGCCGTTGCTGGTGCGGCGACAGTTTATCGTAATGTGCATACTAAAACGGTTGAGGATTTAGTCGCGTTAGATATCGCTTTGCGACGTAATGATAAAGATTGGTTCGAAACCTTGCCTGAAAGTATTAGTCAGCATTTTATTCATAAGTTATATTATGGTCATTTTTTCTGTTCAGTGTTCCATCAAGACTATTTGGCAAAAAAAGGTACTGACTGTGCTAAAGTGGAAGAGGAGATGTTGGTGATACTTGATCAGCGTGGAGCGCAATATCCAGCTGAACATAATGTTGGCCATTTGTATCATGCTAATTCAGATTTGAAAAACTTTTACCATGAGTTAGATCCAACTAATAGTTTCAATCCAGGTATTGGTAAAACCTCCAAGAAGAAATTTTGGAAATAATTCAAACCAAAATTCTAAAATTATCACCGCCACTATTAATTTAATGGCGGTTTTTGATTAATTTACTATCATTGTTGATTAGTTAAAGTAATTTTTTTAATTGGTAAATGGTTTCTAACGCTTGTTTTGGTGTTAGTGCATCAGGATCGATCTGTTGTAGGGCTAGTTCGACTTCTGATGGTTCTGCATCGCCAATAAAGGTAAGTTGTGAGCTTTCAACATAGCTATTAGCTGATTGTTTAGAAATGACTTCTAGCTCTTTTAGTTTTTGTTTGGCGCGTTTTAAGATGGTTTTAGGTACTCCTGCAAGTCCTGCTACCGCTATACCGAAACTCTTGCTTGCAGCACCTTCTGAGACTTCATGAATAAAGGCGACAGTATTATCATGTTCTATTGCATCAAAATGGATGTTATAAACACCTTGCATCTGTTCTGGCAATTGAGTTAGTTCAAAATAGTGGGTAGCAAATAGAGTCATCGCTTTGATTTGGTTAGCCAAATTTTCAGCACATGCCCATGCTAGTGACAGACCATCATAAGTTGACGTTCCACGCCCAATTTCGTCCATTAAAACTAAACTATTTGGTGTCGCATTATGCATAATATTAGCGGTTTCAGTCATTTCCACCATAAAGGTTGAACGTCCCGAAGCTAAGTCATCGGAAGCACCAATCCGTGTAAAAATACGATCAACAGGACCAATGATTGCTTTAGAGGCAGGAACGAAACTACCAATATAAGCAAGTAGAATGATTAATGCAGCTTGACGCATATAGGTACTTTTACCACCCATGTTTGGACCAGTTATAATTAGCATTCTTCTATTTGGTGATAATGATAATGAGTTGGCAATAAATGGCTTTTGTAATACCTGTTCTATTACAATGTGTCGGCCATCTTTGATTTCAATACCTGCTTGATTGGTTAAGGTTGGACAATAATAATTAAGCGTCAAGGCTCTTTCAGCAAGGTTGGTTAGTACATCAAGTTCCGCAATTGCATCAGCACTGATTTGCATATCAGCTAATGATGGCATCAGTTGATCGAATAGTTGTTCATAAAGTTGTTTTTCTAGAGCTAAAGCTCGCCCTTTAGATGTTAAAACTTTATCTTCGTACTCTTTTAACTCAGGAATAATATAGCGTTCGACATTTTTTAGTGTTTGTCTTCGCGTATAATGGATTGGTGCTAAATGACTTTGCCCACGGCTAATTTGGATGTAATAACCATGAACCGCATTAAAACCAACTTTCAATGTATCAATGCCTAAAGTTTCACGCTCGCGAATTTCGAGCTGTTCTAAATAGTTGGTTGCACCATCTGCTAAATCACGCAGTTCGTCCAGCTCTTGATTATAACCGCTAGCAATGACACCTCCATCACGAATAATTACTGGTGGTGATTCAATAATTGCTCGATTTAATAGATCGGCTATTTGATCAAATTGATTGATTTTAGCTCGCAATGCAATGAGTGCCGGTGCCTTAAGTTCAGACAATGATTGCTGAAGTTGTGGTAAAAGGTTGTAGGCATCACGTAATCGAGCAAAATCACGCGGACGTGCACTTCTTAATGCTAATCTTGCCAAAATTCGTTCAAGATCACCGATTTGTTTTAATAATGGTTGTAAATCGATAATATTATTCTGTAATTCACTTATTGCTTGTTGACGATTGTGTAAAATAGATAGATTGCGTATCGGTGAATGCAACCATCTTTTAAGCATTCGACTACCCATAGCGGTTTGGGTTTTATCTAAAATGTCGGCAACGGTATGTTCAGTACCACCCGATAAATTTTCAGTAATTTCTAGGTTTTTTCTGGTAGCTGCATCTAAGACTACAAAGTCAACAGGCGATTCTTTAATTATTGACCGAATATGAGGCATAGCCGTACGTTGGGTATCTTTGACATATTGCAATAAGCATCCCGCTGCACATAATGCATAATGACAATTCTCAACTCCGTAACCAACTAAATCATTAGTACCAAATTGTAAATTAAGTTGTTGTTTTGCCGTTTCAAGATCGAAATCCCATATAGGTCTTCGCCTTAAACCATGACGATGTTCAATCAAAGACAGCGATTCGAAATTTTCTGGATAGAGTAATTCGACAGGGGAGGTTCGTTGTAATTCTGCTTGTATTGCTTCGGGATTATCACATTCAAATACAAAGAAACGTCCAGAACTCATATCTAAAGTTGCATAACCAAAGTGCTCTTTTTGTTGCCAAATACAAGCAAGTAAATTGTCTTTGCGATCTTCTAACAATAATTCATCACTTACAGTACCGGGAGTAACAATACGAACAATTTTACGTTCAACCGGTCCTTTACTTGTTGCAGGATCGCCAATTTGTTCGCAAATTGCGACTGATTCACCAAGTGAAATGAGTTTGGCTAAATAACTTTCAACCGCATGGTAAGGTACTCCGGCCATCGGAATAGGTTGACCATTAGATGAGCCTCGTTTGGTTAGTGAAATATCCAAGAGCTGTGAACCACGTTTAGCATCTTCATAAAACATCTCATAAAAATCCCCCATACGATAAAATAGCAAAATATCAGGATTTTCAGCTTTCAACTTTAGATACTGGCGCATCATTGGTGTGTGGTCGGTAAAATCTTGGTTATCAGTCATAGTGTTATTTCTTTAATGTTTAAAATTCAATTTATCAAATCTATTGCAATTTCAACTTCTATCGCAGAATCTCATAGTCAGACAGCCAAATGGCTTATGATAGTAAAATTTTGTAACTAAGCTAAGCTAGCATAAATTATTGCTAGAATAATATATATTAGGTTTATGGTCGATAAAATCTTCGCTATGAAATTGTTACTTAATTTGAAGCGGTATCATTCTTATAATCCAACTTATTATAACGAATTATTTTTACTTAATGCAGTGGTTATTTTTATGCTGAGAGTAAAATTTTTTATTACATTAATTATTTGATTTTATTTAATATTGTCTATAATTTCTTTTATGGTTAAAAACTATTTGATTAATTCGTGCCTAATTATGTGTAATGGTCTTGAATAAGCCCCCAAAATTTGGTAGTTTACTGCAAGTTATTTTTATCATTTAAAACAAAAAGAAGGTAATTGTTATGACAATCAAAGTAGGTATTAATGGTTTTGGCCGTATCGGTCGTATTGTTTTCCGTGCTGCTCAAAAACGCTCTGACATCGAAATCGTTGCTATCAATGATTTATTAGACGTTGATTATATGGCTTATATGCTTAAATATGATTCAACTCACGGTCGTTTTGACGGTACTGTTGAAGTTAAAGACGGTAAATTAATCGTTAACGGTAAAACAATCCGCGTTACTGCTGAAAGAGATCCTGCGAACTTAAAATGGAATGAAGTAGGTGTTGATGTTGTAGCTGAAGCAACTGGTTTATTCTTAACTGATGAAACTGCTCGTAAACACATCCAAGCTGGTGCTAAAAAAGTTGTTTTAACTGGCCCATCTAAAGACAATACTCCAATGTTTGTTATGGGTGTTAATGATAAAGAATATGCAGGTCAAGATATCGTTTCTAATGCTTCTTGTACTACTAACTGTTTAGCGCCTTTAGCTAAAGTAGTTAATGATAACTTCGGTATCGTTGAAGCGTTAATGACTACTGTTCACGCAACTACAGCAACTCAAAAAACTGTTGACGGTCCATCTCACAAAGATTGGCGTGGTGGTCGTGGTGCTGCTCAAAACATCATCCCATCATCAACTGGTGCAGCTAAAGCTGTAGGTAAAGTTATTCCTGAATTAAATGGTAAATTAACTGGTATGGCTTTCCGTGTTCCAACTCCTGACGTTTCTGTTGTTGACTTAACTGCACGTTTAGAAAAACCAGCTAAATACGAAGACATCTGTAAAGCTATCAAAGCAGCAGCAGAAGGTCCAATGAAAGGCGTTCTTGGTTATACTGAAGATGACGTTGTGTCTACAGATTTCTTAGGTGAAGTTTGTACTTCTGTATTTGATGCTAAAGCTGGTATCCAATTAAGTGACAACTTTGTTAAATTAGTTTCTTGGTATGATAACGAAGTTGGTTACTCAAACAAAGTATTAGACTTAATTGCAGTTGTTGCTAAATAATTAGAAGCAGTTGTAATTGCAAAAAAGCGACCTTGTGTCGCTTTTTTTAGTTCTAATAAAGAAATTATATTCTACCTTAATAAAAAAAACGCCTATTTCGAGAAATAGGCGTTTTGTTTTTATTATTTAATTAAAGTTTAATTAGATAACAACTACTTCAGCCGCTGCTGGTCCACGAGGGCTATCTTGGATAGCAAATTCGACTTGTTGTCCTTCAGCTAAGGTTTTAAAACCATCACCAGAGATTGCAGAAAAATGTACGAATACATCTTTGCTACCATCGGCTGGAGTGATAAAACCGAAACCTTTACTTTCGTTGAACCATTTTACTTGGCCTGTTTTTTTATTCATTTACTAGACATCCTAACAATAATTAATAATTTGCCTTATCGGCAGTTTAGGCATTAACTAAACATTAATACACCCACTCATAAACTAATCTAACTAGTCTGGAACTAAATTAGAAAGTTAATCGTTTTCATAAAAATGCTTCTTGTTGTTAGCCCGTTACTATTACCTCACAATTTAAAATCGAAAGCAAGATGTTAATGACAATTTTTTCATCTTAGTGCGCGGTTTTATATAAAATTTTTATATTAAATAGTGTAATTTGATAAATGACAAATTGTAGTGGTGCTAAGTTATTGAAGTTATTTCGAAAGTAAAAAAAAGTTTAAAAACTGAATCATAAAAAATTTTTCTTATGACTCAGTAGAAATGATTACTTTTTTGAATAATTTAGGTAGGATTACTTCTGTTTGGCTCTTTCAAAAGATTCAATTATTTCTTTACGAGCGGCTTCAGCATTATCCCAACCATCAACTTTTACCCATTTACCTTTTTCTAGTGCTTTGTATTGTTCAAAGAAGTGTTTGATTTGTGATTTTAATAATTCAGGTAAATCGTCTACATCTTTAATATGGTCATATTCTTTTGATAGTTTAGTATGCGGTACTGCAACTAATTTAGCATCAGAACCTGCTTCATCAGTCATTTTCAAAACACCAACTGGACGACAACGAATTACAGAACCTGGTTGTAATGGGTATGGAGTTGGAACTAATACGTCAACTGGATCTCCATCAAGTGATAAAGTGTGATTAATATAACCGTAATTACATGGATAAAACATTGCAGTTGCCATAAATCTATCAACAAATACTGCGCCTGTATCTTTATCGACCTCATATTTAATCGGGTCAGCATTCGCTGGGATTTCAATCACAACATAGATGTCATCTGGTAATTCTTTACCGGCTGGTACGTTTAATAGTCCCATTTTTGTATCCTCTATCTTTTATTAGTTAGTAGTATTTAATCATAAATATAAAGCGAACATTATAAAAACTTACTCTGTTTCGCACAATTCTTTTAAATATTGAAAAATTTGTCTGGCTGTTTTTGGTGGTTTATTTGCAGCTAGCTCTTTTTTAGCTGAACGCGCAAGTGTGCGTAATTGCTGTCTATCTGCGGTAGGAAATAACTCCATAATTGATTCAGCATCGCCAGTTTCGATCAATTCATCACGTAGTTTCTCTAATCGGTGAAACATGGCAACTTGCTGATTATGGCGATTTTTGAGTTTATCCAATGCCTGTGTAATCGGTTCAATATCACGATTTCTAAGTAATTTACCTATGTATTGAATTTGTCTACGATAGCCTTCTTTTTTTATTTTTTGAGCTAATTCAATAGCATATAATAAGTCTTCATCAAGTGGGATTTTACTTATTTCATTTTTGCTTAAATTGACAAGTTCGACACCTAATTTTTTAAGCACCTCGGCATCTCTTTTGATTTCACTTTTACTAACGTAAATAATTTCATCATCTTCTTGATTTATATTGAAGTCGGGTTCTAGATTTGGCTCTTGATTGTTATTCATGCTATTTCTTTTGTTAACTAAAATTAAATTCTGGCATATTATAACGTATCACTAGCAGAATTGTAGAAAATAATAAAATGAGTATTGAACAAATTAAAAAAGATGCGATAAGCCAACAACAACATCTATCCGCTATTGTTGCCGATGCTATCAAACAAGCACAAGCTCGGGTCGATTCAGTAGAGGTGTCGATTAATCAATCTACTGGTATTAGTGTCAGTACTAGAGAAGGGGATACTGAAAATGTTGAATTAAATAGTGATGGTGCATTAGGTATAACCGTCTATCAAAATCAACGTAAAGGCAGCGCATCTACCAGTGACTTGTCGCCACAGGCGATCAGCCAAACAGTGGATATGGCTATCAATATTATGCAATATACTTCACCTGACCCATGTTCTGGTTTAGGCGATCGTGAGTTAATGGCATTTGATATTCCCGATTTAGATCTTTTTCATCCAAGTGATTTAAATGTTGATAATGCAATAGAACAAGCTAAACAGACGGAACTAACTGCGCTTACTGAGTCTTCATTAATAAGTTGTGATGGTGGTTATTTTAATAGCCGTTATGGTGTTTATGTCTATGGTAATAGTTTAGGAATGTTACAAGGCTACTGTGCCAGTTCGCATTCACTTTCTTGCTCGGTGATTGCTGAGCAAAATGGGCAAATGGAGCGTAATTATGCCTATACTTCATCTCGGGAGATTAATGAGCTGCAATCACCTGTTTGGGTAGGAAAACTCGCCGCTGAGAAAGCTGTTGCCCATTTAGGTGCTAAACAAATTCCAACCATGCAAGTACCTGTCCTTTTTTGTTCTGAAGTAGCCGTGGGTTTAATAAGGCATTTAGTTGCCGCAATTAGTGGTGGTTCGATTTACCGAAAGTCTTCTTTTTTGTTGGATAGTGTAGGAAAAGCAATTTTTCCCGCTTGGCTGACAATTTTGGAAGACCCATATATTTTAAGAGGAGTAGGTTCTTCACCATTTGACAGTGAAGGGACGAGAACTGTTAAGCGCAATATTATTGAACAAGGTATTTTGCAAACTTATTTATTAAGTAATTATTCAGCCAAAAAACTGGGTTTGAAATCTACTGGACATGCAGGTGGTATACATAATTGGTTAGTCTCACCAAGCCAAACTGATGCTGATTTCACTGCAATGTTAAGAAAACTAGATAAAGGCGTTGTTATTACGTCATTAATGGGACAAGGTGTTAACAATGTGACCGGTGATTATTCGCGTGGAGCTACAGGTTTTTGGGTTGAAAATGGTAAAATCCAATATCCAATTAATGAAATTACCGTTGCCGGTAATCTTAAAGAAATATATCAGAATATTGTAGCGATAGGTAATGATATTGAAACAAGAAGTAATATACAATGTGGTTCAATATTGATTGAGAAAATGAGTATAGCAGGAAAGTAATTAAACATGGGAAAGTTTACTAATAGTGCATTATTCCAAAAAATCATTTTTTGGATGCCTGGGCTGATGAGTTTATTGCATTATAAGCGAGAATATCTCAATTTTGATATTAAAGCTGGATTGTCAGTAGCTGCGGTTTCGTTACCAGTTTCAATAGCATATGCTGAACTGACTGGCGTGGGAGCAATTGCTGGCTTATATTCGACCATCTTGCCACTGATTGTGTATGCACTATTTGGTTCTTCTAAACAATTAATCGTTGGGCCAGATACAGCAACTTGTGCAGTTGTAGCCGCTGTAGTTTTCCCTTTAGCTGCTAATGATCCCGTTTTGCGTTGGCAATTAGTTGTATTATTAACCATTATGATTGGTATTTGGTGTCTAATTGCCGGTAAACTTCACCTAGGGGCTTTAGCTGATTTATTAAGCCAACCGATTTTAATTGGTCTTTTAAATGGTATATCAATTACGATTATGGTTGATCAGCTCGCCAAAACATTGGGATTTCAGTATGACTACTCTTATTTGATTGAGCGGATTGTTTATTTTCCTTTAAAGATATCACAAATTCATATATTAACTGCGTTAGTATCATTTTTTACTTTAGTAATATTGGTAGCTTTAAAAAAATTTAAACCACGTTATCCGGCACCACTGTTTGCGGTCATTATTATGACTTTTTTTTCATGGCTGTTTAATTTTGAACAATATAACGTTCGGATTATTGGTAGCGTGACCAGTGATTTCATTCCAGCAGAATCATGGTTAGATTTTGATAAAGGCTTAATGCGAAATCTAGTCGTTCCTTCTCTTAATATTGCCGTTATCTGTTTTGTTAGTATGATGATAACGGTACGTAGTTTTGCTTCTAAAAATAATTATGAAACCAATGCCGATGTGGAATTTAAAGCATTGGGTATGGCCAACATAGTTGCTGGGTTATCCCAAGGATTTGTTGTTAGTGGTACTTCATCTCGAACAGCTGTTAATGATGCTAATGGCGGTAAAACCCAATTAGTGTCAATCATAGCAGCTGTTTTAATAGGTTTTGTAGTGTTGTTCTTTTTATCTCCATTACAATACATTCCTACCTGCGTATTAGGCGTGATTCTCATCTATTCTTCGTTGTCACTTATTAATTTTCAAACCATTATTCGGTTTTTTAAATTTGATCGCGATGCATTCTATTTAAGTTTAACTACACTTATTTCAGTTTTAGTTATTGGTATTATTCCGGGGATGGCGCTGGCGGTTTTATTAGGATTATTTTTATTTTTACGTCGTGTTTTTAGACCGAATGATCAACTATTAGGTGTTGATGATGGTGGTCGAATTCATTCAATTGGTTCAGATGTCAAACCATTGAGTAATACTATGATTTATCGATTTAATTCGCCACTTACTTATTTTAATATTGCCTATTTTAAGCGTAGAATCATCAATTATATTGATGATTCTGCTGATCCGATCAATTATGTCATTGTCGATGCGATACCTTGTTTTACTTATAAAGATGTTAGTGTGTTGACGGGTATTGATGAATTGGTAAATTCATTAAAAGTTAGAAATGTTGTGCTAATTTTGGCTGGTCGACGCAAAACATTAAAAAATTGGTTTAAACAGATGAATCTTAAATTAGATAGTGATTATATCGAATTTGCTTATGACCTCTATTTTGCTGTGCGATTAGTGCAAAGTAAGGAGCATATGGATAGTAAAGAGGATGAAGAAGTTATTAACTAAACATTGAATAATCATTTTTAATTAACTAAGGGTAATTATGGCTAACATCAAAGATCGTATTAAAATTGAAATGCTTAGTACCGGTGATGAAGTTTTATATGGTCAAATTATTGATACTAATGCTGCATGGTTATCTGATTTTCTGTTTCAAGAGGGTATTATCATTACTTCTCGTCATACAGTAGGGGATAATTTATCAACGCTGATTGATACTTTGCAAGAGCGTAGTTTGCAAAATGACATTTTAATTGTCAATGGTGGATTAGGGCCGACTAGTGATGATCTTAGTGCTCAAGCAGCCGCACTGGCTAATAATGAATCGTTAGTTTTACACGAAGAATGGCTTAAGTCACTTGAGCGTTATTTTCTTAATCGTGGTAGGGCTATGCCTGCAAGTAATATTAAACAAGCTATGTTACCTCAAAGTGCGACGTTAATTGATAATCCTATTGGTACCGCATGCGGTTTTAAAATGAAGCTGAATAATTGTCTATTATTCTTTACTCCTGGTGTACCTTCTGAATTTAAACAAATGATTCAAAATGAGATTCTCCCCGAGATCAAGTTCAACTATCCACTGACTGAGAGCCAACTTTGTTATCGATTAACAACAATGGGCCGAACTGAAAGCGATTTAGCACAAGAAATTGACGCCGTACTCGAGATTCCAGAAAATATCACGATAGGTTATCGTGCTGCAATGCCTATTATTGAATTAAAATTAACGGGTCCTGAAAGCCAAAAAAATGAAATGGATAAGCTATGGCAACAAATTAAATCGATTGTTAATGCTAATTTGCTTTATGAAGGTGTATTAAATGAATCAGATGAGTCAGGATTGGCTCATGTGGTATCAAAATTATTGCACGATAAAAATCAATCTGTCGTTATTATTGAACAGCAATCAGTGGGGATGATTAGTTATCAATTGCTCGAAGCTGATGCGCCTGTCATAAAATCAGAGATTGTACCTTTATTATTGGATGATCCGAGCAGTTATTTCACAAAATTATTAAAAGAACATGGTGCTAATATTGCGATCGGTATTATCAATTTTCAAGAAAAGAATAGTCAATTTACTTTAATTATTGCAACATTAAAAAAAGTATTGCATTTCAACTTAAAGTATATTGGTCGAAGTCAAAGCAAAAGAACGCAGCAACAAGTTTTGGCAGCAATTGCGTTGGATGGCTTACGACGTTACCTTTTAGATATGCCTATAATAGGTGCTAATGTTTGGCTAGAGGTAATGGAATAGATATTTATTATTTTAATTTATCAAAAATAGTGAATTTTGCATAACATAGTAATATTAGTTATGGACAATTCGCTACAAAATTAAGTAGAATAGCGGATCTTTCAATTGAAGCATATAAGTTAAAATATTAGAGGTAAAAATGGCTCGTGTAACTGTCCAAGATGCAGTAGAAAAAATTGGTAATCGCTTTGATCTCGTTTTAGTTGCCGCAAGACGTGCTCGTCAATTACAAGTCGAAAATAAATCGCCACTAATTCCAGAAGAAAACGATAAAGAAACTGTGGTTGCTTTACGCGAAATTGAAGATGGACTTGTCAATAAACAAATTCTTGATACTGCTGAATTCCAAGCTCGTCAAGATGAAGAATCAGAAGTGCGTACAGCCCTTCATGAAACGGTACTTTTAGAAAATACTCCTTCATACGAATAAACATTGCTGAGAATTGCCCATGCAATATTTTGAAAGCTTAAAAGAGGTAGTTGCATCTTATCTTCCTGTCAAGCAAGTTGAATTGATCCAAGCTGCATATCTCTTTGCTAAGCAAGCACATGAAGGGCAATTCCGATGTAGCGGTGAACCATATGTAACCCATCCAGTTGCTGTTGCAGCCATTTTAGCTGATATGCGGCTAGATTATGAAACCATCATCGCTGCACTTTTGCATGATACTATCGAAGATACACCGGTAACCTTCCAAGATATTACGCAGAAATTTGGTAAGCATGTTGCAGTTTTAGTGGAAGGGGTTTCAAAACTTGATAAGTTAAAATTTAGAAATCGACAAGAAGCTCAAGCTGAAAATTTTCGGAAAATGGTTTTAGCCATGACCGAAGATGTGCGAGTAATTTTAATTAAATTAGCTGATAGAACGCATAACATGCGTACTCTTGGTGCTTTAAGACCAGATAAACGTCGCCGTATTGCTAAAGAAACTTTAGAGATTTATGCGCCATTGGCTCATCGTTTAGGCATTCATCATATTAAAACTGAGCTTGAAATACTTGGTTTTACTGCTATGCATCCTAATCGAGCTAAGGTTCTTAAAAAAGTGGTTAAAATTGCTCGAGGTACCAGAAAAGAACTGATCCAACAAATTCTCTCCGAAATACGAAGTCGTCTAGCAGATGCAGGTATTGATGCTCAAGTAGAAGCGCTTGAAAAGAATATCTATGCGATTTATCAGAAGATGCAACTGCGTGAACAACATTTTCATTCAATTATGGATATTTATATTTTCCGAATTGTAGTGGAAGATGTTGATGCTTGTTATCGTGCACTTGGTTTAGTGCATAATTTATATAAACCACGCCTTAATCGTTTTAAAGATTATATTGCTATTCCTAAAGCTAATGGTTACCAATCATTGCATTCATCATTAATTGGTCCGCATGGTACCCCGGTAGAGGTTCAAATACGAACTGAAGACATGGAACAAATGGCGGAAATGGGCGTTGCTGCGCATTGGATTTATAATGAAAATGATGAGTTAAACAATACCACCACTCAGATTAAAGCCCAACGCTGGATGCAAAGTTTGCTAGAACTTCAGCAAAGTGTTGGTAATTCATTTGAATTTATTGAAAATGTTAAATCAGACCTTTTTCCAAAAGAGATTTATGTTTTTACTCCAAAAGGTCGTATCGTCCAATTACCTGAAGGCTCAACAGCAGTTGATTTAGCTTATGCAGTGCATTCTGATATTGGTTTCCAATGTATTGGTGCGTTAGTTGATCGTAAACCTTATCCGCTTTCTCAACCTTTAAGTAATGGCCAAACTGTCGAAATTATAACTTCGCCAGAAAGTCGTCCTAATGCTAGCTGGCTAAATTTTGTCGTTAGTGCTAAAGCACGATCTCGTATTCGCCAAGCACTAAAAACATTAAAAAGAGAAGATGCAATTGAGTTAGGGCGTCGTCTACTTAATTTAGCGTTAATTAAATCAGGTGGTATTGAATCGTTAACACTCAAACAGAAAGATCGTATTGTTGAGTTAACCAAGTTAACATGCTTCGATGATGTATTAGCCGAAATTGGTCTTGGTAACATCATGTCCCATTTTATTGTTAAAGGTTTAGAACATAAAGCGCTTTTATCTAATCAATCTGATACCAATAAAACCCTAGTTATTACCGGTAGTGAAGGCGTTTTAGTGACCTTTTCAAAATGTTGTCATCCTATTCCTAATGATCCGATTGTTGGCCATGTTAGCCCTGAAAAAGGTTTAACCGTTCATCATGAATCATGTCGCAATATTAGTGGTTATCAAAATAACCCAGAAAAATATATTGCACTTAAGTGGGCACCAAATATCGAACAACTATTTGTTGCTGAGATTTGGATAGATATTATTAATAGTCAAGGCACTTTAGGTCATATTCTTTCGATTATTAATGACGAAAAAGCTCATATTCAGTGGTTGAATACCGAAGAAAAAGATAGGCAAATTTATACAATTATTTTGCAGCTTGAAGTTAAAAACTCACAACAATTAAATGATTTAATTAGAAAGTTATCACTACAACAAGATGTAGTGAGTGTGATACGTAATATTAATTAATTATCATGTCTGATCGTTTACTAAACCATATACCACTAATCAAATTAGCTGGTATTGGTGCTAGTTTAGAAAGTAAATTCCATGCACTAGGCATTAAAACCATTCAAGATCTGCTATTACATTTTCCTCTCCGTTATGAAGATCGAAGTTCTTCTTGCGCTATCGGTGATGCTACAGTTGGCGAATATACCACTATTGAAGGTTGCATAATTAAAACAGAGATTATTTTTAAGCGTCGTCAAATGCTGTTATGTTATATTCAAGATGATTCTGGAATCGCTATTTTACGTTTTATGCATTTTAATGCAGGTATGAAAGCGTCGATGATAGTAGGAAAATGGATAAGTGCATATGGTGAAATAAAAAGCGGTAAAACTAATTTAGAAATTATTCATCCGCAATTTAAGATCAAAGCGAATAAAGCTGAACAAGCTTCGCTAAGCGATTTAAATGAAGAGCGATTTACACCTATTTATCCTTCTACATATGGATTGACACAAAATGTGATCCGTAAAATGATAAAATCGGCATTAATTTTACTGAAAAACAATTTACCAAATGAAATATTACCTGATTCATTAAATCAAAATTATTTACCTATTTTAGATGCATTGAATATCATTCATAATCCTTCTATTACGACTGATATTGATCAGTTATTAGTCGGTGAGCACCCAGCTATAAAACGTTTTGTATTTGAAGAGTTACTTGCCTATCATTTAAGCATGTTAATGATTAAAAGAGATAATCAAAAGCAACATGCTTATTCAATGCACAGTAATCAGCAATTGATTTTGCCTTTTCTAGCTTCATTACCATTTAATCCAACTCACGCTCAACAAAGAGTTGTACAAGATATCTATCAAGATATGACAAAGCATATTCCAATGATGCGACTAGTGCAAGGAGATGTCGGCTCAGGTAAAACTTTAGTTGCAGCTATGGCAGCCTTGAATGCGATAGAGAATGATCATCAAGTTGTTTTAATGGCACCAACCGAAATATTGGCAGAGCAACATTTTAATAATTTTAAACAATGGTTTGAACCATTAGGTATTACTGTAGATTGGTTATCTGGTCGATTAACAGCTAAAAATAAGCAGCAGCGATATGAGGCTTTAAAGCAAGGTGAAATCACGATGTTAGTTGGTACCCATGCGGTGTTTGTTGATAAAGTTGAATTTTTCAATTTGGGGCTGGTTATTATTGATGAACAACATCGATTTGGCGTGAATCAACGGTTAAGTTTGTGGGAAAAGGGTATTAAAAATGCCATACATCCACATCAATTAATCATGACAGCAACACCAATACCAAGAACGTTG
Source organism: Gilliamella sp. W8126 (assembly GCF_016102185.1). NCBI lineage: Bacteria > Pseudomonadati > Pseudomonadota > Gammaproteobacteria > Orbales > Orbaceae > Gilliamella > Gilliamella sp. W8126. Next base: position 208,662 of record NZ_JACFPE010000001.1, read on the forward strand.
GCAATGACAGTTTATGCAGATTTGGATGTCTCAATAATTGATGAATTACCTCCGGGACGAACCCCTGTTACCACTGTTGTTATTCCTAATTCCCGTCGAGAAGAAATTATCGATAAGGTTAATCAAGCTTGTTTAAGTCATCGTCAGGTTTATTGGGTTTGTACTTTAGTAGAAGAATCAGAAACTCTGGATGCTCAAGCGGCTGAAATGTTAGTTGAGGAATTGAAAGAAAGGTTACCACACTTAAATATAGCACTTGTCCATGGCAAAATGAAATCTGATGAAAAGCAATCTGTTATGCAGGCTTTCAAAGCGGGAGAGGTTCAACTTTTAGTTGCGACAACGGTTATTGAAGTTGGGGTCGATGTGCCCAATGCGAGCTTAATGATCATTGAAAATGCTGAACGTTTAGGACTTGCTCAACTACATCAATTACGAGGTAGGGTGGGACGCGGCAGTGCAATTTCACATTGTGTGTTAATGTATCAAGCTCCATTAAGTAGAATTGCTCAGGCTCGCATGAGAGTAATGCGTGAAAGTAATGATGGTTTTGTGATTGCCCAAAAAGATCTTGAAATTAGAGGTAGTGGTGAAATTTTAGGGACTAGGCAAATGGGGGAAGCGAATTTTAAAATCGTTGATTTAATCCGTGATCAGCATTTAATAAGTGAGGTACAAAAAGCATCATATCTTATCTTCAGCGAGTCTCCGGAGTGCGCTAAGCAACTTATTGATTGTTGGCTTCCGGAACGACAAAAATATATCAATGCTTAATCTTGTTCTTATTTTGACAAATTGCTTTTAGTTTTGAATATTAGTGATTATTGTTTTGTTGAAATCTCTTTTCTCAATAGGATATAACAAAATAGAAAAGAACAATAAAAAAGTGGACATAGAAAGTTGTTCTAGTCCACATTAGTTAGCTTTTTAATTATAAAAATGAACGGTATGGCAGCTCAGGTTCATCTGTAAAAATATCTCTGAATCCGCGATAATGTTGATAGTTCATTTTATGCTTATCAGTTGGATATGTATATTTCCCACCAACTTGCCAAAAGAACGGTGTAAATTGATATTCAAGACGATCTTTTTTCATTCGCCAAAGTACTTCTATTTCACGAGGGTCACTTTGGAAATTTGCCCAAATATCATGATGGAAAGGTATCACGATTTCCGTTTTTAATGATTCTGCTGCTCGTAAAATGTCAGAAGATGTCATTTTATCCGTCACCCCTCTAGGGTTTTCTCCATAAGATAGCAGTGCAACATCAATTTTGTGATCATTACCATGTTTTGCATAATAATTAGAATAGTGTGAATCCCCAGAATGATAAAGTGAACCACCAGAAGTCTCGAATAGGTAATTTACAGCGCGATCATCCATACTATCTAATATTGATTTGTTAGTGGATGATACACCTTTAGGTAAGGTTACTAATGACGTTCTATCAAAAGAGTCTAATACGCGAATTGTGATATCACCAACTTCAATGGTTTCTCCTACCTTAGCAACAATACAACGATCCTCTGGAACTCCCCAGCTTTTCCATAGCTCAACACAGGCTTTAGGGCCGATGAATTTTACTTTCGGTGAACAATTTTGAATGACTGCCGCTGCAACATTAACATCAATATGATCGGCATGGTCATGGGTTGCCATAACTGCATCAATCTCTTTTATTGCAAAAGGATCGAGGACAAATGGGCTAGTCCTTAAATTAGGTTGTAATTCTCTTACTCCTCCCATTCGCATCATTTGATGTTGTTTATTCATGAATGGATTTGCGTGAGTTTTTTTACCTGTACCACACCAAAAATCGACAGAAATATTTGTATTACCTGCAGATTTTAACCAAATTCCAGTACAAGCAAGCCACCACATGGTAAATGTATTTGGTTTAACCTCGGTCGTTTCTATTTCTTCATTAAGCCATGTTCCCCATTCAGGAAATGTATTTAAAATCCATGATTCTCTGGTAATTTCGTTCACTTTACTCATACTTTATTCCTTCTATATTTGCGTTTTTAAACTAAAATCACTTCAGTACCTTGTTCCTTTATCTTTTCAATTACTTCCTTATTTGCTTGTTTACCAGTAATTAAAATATCAATTTTAGTTACTGGGCAAAAAAGCATACCAGAATTAGCTTTAGTATTTATTTTAGAACTATCAACAACGACTACTAATTTTTCAATTTTTTCAAGTATTTGTTGTTCAGCCACTGCTCCTAGTATTTCATTCTTATACAGCCCATTGGGTGTTAATGTTTTACCACTTGTAAACATCCATTTTCCTGCATAAGAATCAGTTATATTTGCTATAGGATTGAGAATAATGTTTTGTGTTTTGTTATATAATCCTCCCATAATGATGACGTTTTCGTGATCATGTTCAATCAAGTAACAAGCTAAAGGAAAGTAGTTGGTAATGATCGAAACATTTTTACCACATAATTCACGACCTAATAAAAATGCTGTTGAACCACAATTAATAACTATATTTTCATCACTTCCACACAATTTTGCCGCTCTTATGGCAATACGTGCTTTTTCATGATAATGATCGGTATTATTATTTCCTATCGGTGCCCAAATTGGTTTTTGTACTTCTATTCGCATAATGCCATTACGAACTTTTTTTACTTTTCCGTCCTGATCGAGTTTTGTAATATCTCGACGGGCTGTCGCTGGTGATATTGCAAAATAAGAAACCAATTCAGTAACTCTTACCATCCCTTTTTCATTAACCATTGCCACTATTTCGTTGTGGCGTGATATTTCGTTCATTGTTCCCTCTTATTAATTTAATATGATTAAATTTGATTGAAAATGATGTTAGTTATCATTTTGTATTTTGTCAATTATTTAAATATCAATATTAATAATCATAAGTTCAATATATTGATAATAATAGTTATATTTTTAGGTTTTGCTTCTGTTTTTTGAAGATAATGTGATGAATGTCACAATTGCTAAGTCAATAAGTTTAGAAAAGTGATCAATATCAAAATAATCATAAACAATCATTGAATGATTATTTTTGATTGTGGAATATAACAAGTGTTATTCAGCGAACTGAATAATATTAAATAGGTTGAAGTTCCATCTATGAGTTTTGCGATAGGTAATTATATAAAAGACATTTGAAGGTTATAGATACCTAAACAATAACGTTAACGTTAGAAATGTCGATAACCAATGAGAGGGACATATGGAAGTAATTTATAACATATTTTATATTTTTTATAGTCAGGTTATGACAAAGGCACCTTTATTATTAGGGTTGGTCACCATGTTAGGTTATTGCCTTTTACGTAAAGATATCACGACTATTTTAAAAGGTACGATTAAAACCATTGTTGGTTTTATGTTATTACAAGTTGGTTCAGGTGTTTTAGTTTCAACTTTTAAACCTGTTATTGCCAAACTTTCAGAATATCATGGTATTACAGGATCAATCATTGATACATATGCTTCTATGGTTGCGGTGGAAAATGGCATGGGTGAACACTATTCATGGGTTGGCTATGCTGTTTTACTGGCATTAGCTATTAATATCCTACTTGTTATTTTTCGTCGTTTAACTGGTATTAGAACGATTATGTTAACTGGCCATATTATGTTTCAACAAGTTGGTTTAATTACACTGTTTTATTTCTTATTTGGCTATAGCATGTGGGAAACCATTATCTATTCATCAATTATCACTGCGTTATATTGGGGGATATTCTCGAATATGATGTTTAAACCTACCGAAGCAGTCACTGGAGGAGCAGGTTTTTCAATAGGCCATCAACAACAGTTTGGTTCATGGATAGCGGTTAAGTTAGCGCCAAAATTAGGGGACAAAAATGATTCTGTTGATAATTTAAAACTACCTAAATGGTTACATATTTTTCACGATAGTATTGCTGCAACTACAATAGTTATGACGATATTTTTCGGAATTATTTTACTTTCATTTGGCTTAGATAACTTACAAACAATGGCTGGATCAACCCATTGGACTATTTATATTTTTGAAACAGGACTTAAATTTGCTGTCGCAATTCAGGTTATTGTTGGTGGTGTAAGAATGTTTGTAGCAGAGTTATCCGAAGCATTTAAAGGCATTTCTGAAAAATTAATTCCGAATGCGGTTCTTGCTATCGATTGTGCTGCTATTTATGCATTTTCTCCTAATGCAATGGTATTCGGTTTTATATGGGGCGCATTAGGTCAATTTTTAGCTATTGCACTATTACTGATTTTTAAATCTCCAATCATGATTATTCCTGGATTTATCCCGATGTTTTTTTCAAATGCAACAATAGGGGTATTCGCTAACCATTTTGGTGGATGGAAAGCAGTAATGAAAATCTGTTTTGTGATGGGAATGATAGAAGTATTGGGTTCGGCGTGGGTAATTAATATTTTTGCTCAACATGGCACACCAATTGATTCATGGATGGGAATGGCTGATTGGGCAATTTTATTTCCTCCAATTTTACAAGGCTTATCTTTCTCTCATTTATTCATTTATTTACTAATCGGACTAGCACTGGTGTATATGTTTTTTGCTGCAAAAAGATTACGAGCAGAAGAAGCATTACAAAAAAATCGACTAGAAGACAACGATGTTAGCCAAGATATTAATGAAGCTGTTGTTGAAAAAATGGATGAAGTAGCAATCAGTGAAGGTCAACCGATACGTATTCTTGCTGTCTGTGGTAGTGGTCAAGGCTCGTCAATGATGATGAAAATGAAAATAGCTAACTATCTAGATAAAAAAGGTATTCCAAATATTATGGATTCATGTGCAGTTACGGATTACAAATCACGATTGCCTAACGTTGACATTATTGTTGCTTCAAAGCATTTAATTCATGAAATTGAAGTTAATGAAGGACAACATGCATTAGGTGTACAAAATATGTTAAATCCACAAACATTTGGCGATGAACTCATCGAGATTATCAATAAAGTTAATGCTAAATAGACAAAATATACTAAAAAGGAGGCTAACATGGCTTTCAAAGAATCATTAATTGAAAATAACTCTATTTTACTAAAAGCAGACGCTAATAATTGGCAAGAGGCGGTGAAGTTAGGTACTGATATGCTTATTGCTTCTAATGCAATTGAATCATCTTACCATGAAGCAATCATTCATTGTGTTAACACAATGGGACCTTACATTATTATTGCTCCAAATCTCGCTATGCCACATGCCAGACCTGAAGATGGTGTAAATCGCACTGCTTTTGCGTTAGTTACCTTGAAAAATCCAATATATTTTGACGGTGAAGTTGCACCTGTTGATGTACTTGTCACGCTTGCTGGCAGTACATCTGATCAGCATATGGAAGGTTTGATGGAAGTGATAAAAATCGTAGAGGATGAAAATAGTGAAACAGGTATTGATTTAGATAAATTAAGATGCTGTAACACGAAAGAAGATGTCTATGCTGTCATCGATCAGGCATTGAATGGAGGTTAAATATGTTTCTAGCTTTAAAAGACCGAGTATTACAAGCTAACTTATTATTACCCAAATATCATCTTGTCACTTTTACCTGGGGTAATGTTTCAGAAATTGATCGTAAAAATGGGGTGATAGCTATTAAACCCTCTGGTGTTGAGTATAGTGATATGGCTATTGATGATATTGTCATTGTGTCATTAACGGGTGAAATAATAGAGGGTCATTTAAACCCTTCTAGTGATACAGCTACACATATTGAACTTTATAAAGCATTCCCAAATATTGGTGGGATTGTCCATACTCATTCGCGATATGCAACCGTTTGGGCGCAAGCTGAATTGGATATACCAGCACTAGGCACTACACATGCTGATTATTTTTATGGTGATGTACCTTGTACTCGTCGACTAACTGATAGTGAAATTGCTACAGATTATGAAAAAAATACCGGTTTAGTCATTATTGAAGAATTTAGGCGTAAAGCTATTGATCCTAGTGCTATGCCTGGTGTGATTGTTTCAGGTCATGCGCCTTTTTGTTGGGGTAAAAATGCTTCGAATGCTGTTCATAACGCGGTAGTTCTTGAAGAAGTGGCAATGATGGCCATTTCAACTCGACAACTTAACCAAACAGTTAAAATTCAACAAACATTATCCGATAAGCACTATTTCCGTAAACACGGTGCTAATGCTTATTATGGCCAAAATAAAATAAATTAAGGAAATAAAATGACTTTACCAAAATTACAAATTGCTTTAGATCAAACAGACTTAAAATCAGCTCTTGATGTTGCTAAAAACGTATCAGGATTTGTAGATATCATAGAAGTAGGAACTATTCTTGCTTTTGGTGGTGGAATGGAAAGTGTTAGATGTTTAAGGCAACTGTATCCTAATCATATCTTAGTGTGTGATTTGAAAACCACTGATGGCGGAGCTATTTTAGCAAAAATGGCTTTTAATGCAGGTGCTAATTGGTTAACTGTATCAGCAGCAGCACATATTGCCACTATTGAAGCATGTAAAAAAGTGGCAGATGATTTCAAAGGTGAAATTCAAATTGAACTATATGGACATTGGACTTTTGATGATGCCAAAGCGTGGCGAAAATTAGGTATTAAACAGGCTATTTATCACCGTTCTCGTGATGCTGAATTAGCTGGTATTGGCTGGGGAAAGGATGATTTGGTTAAAATGCGACAATTGTCAGATTTAGGTCTTGAACTTTCCATAACGGGCGGAATTATTCCTGAAGATATTCACCTATTTGCAGGAATTAAAACCAAAGCCTTTATTGCTGGTCGAGCTCTTGCTAGTGAAAATGGTAAGCAAACTGCTCAAGCTTTAAGAGAGCAAATTGCTAAATATTGGTAATAGATGCGATGCAGTCAGTAAAATGACTGCATATTTGATGTTCAAATAAATATTATTAGGTTTTATTATGGCAAAATATGCAATCAATCCGACCAATCAATCTAATTATATTGGTATTTATGAAAAGGCATTACCTAATGAACTTACTTGGCAAGAAAAACTGCACGAAGCGAAAACATTAGGATTTAATTTTATCGAGATATCAATTGATGAATCAGAACAGCGAAGAGCAAGACTTGATTGGTCAGATGATGAAATTTATCGATTAAAGCGATTATGTGAACAATATGGACTACCATTGCATTCTATGTGTTTAAGTGCTCATCGTAAATTTCCATTTGGATCTGCCGATAAAAGCGTACGTCAGCAAGCCAAAGTTATTATGAATAAAGCACTGATGCTCGCCTATAAACTAGGAATAAGGGTAATTCAATTAGCTGGATATGATGTTTATTATGAACCAGCCAATTTACAGACTCACCAGCGATTTATTGCGGGAATGCAGTGGTCAGCGAAACAGGCTGAAAAAATGGGGATAATGCTTGCCGTTGAAATCATGGATACTAGTTATCTCAATTCACTCTGTAAGTTTGAAATTCTAAAAAAAGAAGTCAATTCTCTTTATTTTATGGCTTACCCAGATGTAGGGAACATTTCTGGTTGGAATTATGATGTCTGTACAGAGCTTATGTTAAGTCGAGAGCACATTGTTCAAATACATCTAAAAGATACTTATAAGGTTAAAGCTAATTATTCTGGTCAGTTTAGAGATTTAACTATTGGTGAGGGGGAGGTTGATTTTCTTGCTATATTTAAAATACTAAAACAGATAAATTATACTGCTCCGCTTGTTATTGAAATGTGGGCAAAAGATCATAAATGGAGAGAAAACATTATAACAGCTCAAAAACGGCTCAAAACCATAGCTGAAAATGCCGAATTTGTCCTGTTTAGTTAATTTTTATCTAATCATAAATTATCAATATTCTATGTTTCATGAATTTTAGAAATGGAGCATTGATATTCTTTATATATCATTTGAAGATATATAATTAATCCAATTATGGCAGCTTTAAATTTATTAATTGCAATTATAATTTTATTTTTAGACTCTCTGATTATCAATAATAAAATAATTATGATTAATTGAACTAAATTTTAGCGATACTATGATGTAAGTGTTGTAATTTATATTAAATTTTTATATAACTTTTTATTATCAATAGCATAAAATTATGCAAATTTTTTTTGTATCATGCTTAGAAAACTTAAAGATTTGATCTTTGCACGAATATGGCTATCGTGTAATATAGTCTGCATTATAAATCTGATTAAATTGCGAATATTTTATGAAATCCGCTCTAAAACTCTTTTCTCTTTTTTTAGTTATTTTCACCTTATTAGGTTGTGGTTTAAAAGGACCTCTTTATCATCCAGCAGATCAGTCAAATGCAATTATTGAATCTAATGATACAAATAAATTAGCTTAAAGGAATAATATGATGGATTTTTTACATTACCAAAATGGCTATTTATTGGCGGATAACGTTTCTATTTGCGATTTAGCTAATCAATATGGTACTCCTTTATATGTTTATTCTGCTGATCACATAACTAAGCAATTTCTTTCTTATCAAGATTCTTTAAAAAATAAGAAGCATTTGATTTGTTATGCAGCAAAAGCGAATAGCAATTTATCTGTTTTAAACTTATTAGCTAAACTTGGTGCTGGTTTTGATATTGTTTCACAAGGTGAATTAGAGAGAGCATTAAAAGCTGGTGCTGATCCTAAAAAAATTGTATTTTCAGGAGTTGCAAAATCTGTTGTTGAGATTAGACGTGCACTTGAAGTAGGAATTAAATGTTTTAATGTTGAATCAGAACCTGAATTATATCGTATCAATGATATTGCTCATCAATTAGGGAAAACAGCGAACATTTCTTTACGGATTAATCCGGATGTAGATGCAAAAACACATCCGTATATTTCAACAGGATTACGTGAAAACAAATTTGGTATAAGTTATCAATTAGCTTTAGATACTTATCGTAAAGCAGCATCATTAAATAATATTAAAATAGTCGGTATTGATTGTCATATTGGCTCTCAATTAACTGAGCTGTCGCCTTTTCTTGATGCAGCTGATCGTGTATTGGCATTAGTTGACCAACTAGCAGCAGAAAATATTCATCTTAAGCATATTGATTTAGGCGGAGGTTTAGGTGTTTGTTATGATGATGAACAGCCACCATCAGCGACATTACTGGTATCAAAACTAATTGAAAAGTTAAAAAATTATCCTGAACTTGAAATTGTTTTCGAACCAGGTAGATCAATCGTTGCCAATGCTGGATTATTAATTACTAAAGTTGAATATACTAAGCATCAAGATGGCAATCATTTTGCGATTGTTGATGCCGGAATGAATGATCTGATTCGACCAGCGCTTTATCAAGCGTGGATGCAAGTCCTACCTGTTAAAGAATCAACAGATTCAAATACCAAAAAGATTTATAATGTTGTAGGGCCAATTTGCGAATCTAGTGATGTATTAGCTTATCAACGTGAACTTTCAGTTGAACAAGATGATCTGTTAGTTATTTGTAGTGCAGGTGCTTATGGCTTTAGTATGGCGTCTAATTATAATAGTCATCCTCGACCGGCCGAAGTCATGCTTGAAGATAGTAATCAGCATAAATTGATTCGAGAGCGTGAAACTTTTGATGATTTATGGCGTGGTGAATTAGTATTATAATTCATTATGAAGTTGATAAATATGTTTTCTAATTTTTGCTTGATTAATACATCTAATCAAACAATATGATGAAAAAGTAATAAATACTGACGATTTACAATAAAAGGTAACTAGAGATGAACTTTTCAAAAATGCATGGACTGGGTAATGATTTTATGGTTATTGATGCAGTAACGCAAAATGTTCATCTTTCAAGTGAAATGATCAAACGTATGTCAGATCGATATACAGGAATTGGGTTTGATCAGTTACTTATTGTTGAGCCACCTTATTCTCCTGAAAGTGATTTTCATTACCGTATATTTAATGCTGATGGTTCAGAGGTTGAGCAATGTGGTAACGGTGCTCGTTGCTTTGCTCGTTTTGTACGATTGAAAGGATTGACTAAAAAAAGAGTATTAAAAGTCAGTACTATGAAAGGTAATATTGTTTTGACGGTAAATGATGATGAAACCGTTCGGGTTAATATGGGAACACCAATTTTTGAGCCTAATAAAATTCCTTTCAAAGCCATTAAAGAAGAAAAAACTTATATTATTCGAGCACAAGAACAAACAGTTTTATGTGGTGTCGCTTCTATGGGGAACCCGCATTGTGTAATTCAAGTTGAAGATGTGTTAACCGCTCAAGTATTAACTTTAGGTCCGTTATTAGAGCAACATGAACGCTTTCCTGAAAAAGCGAATATTGGTTTTATGCATATTATTGATAGAGATAATATTAATTTACGTGTTTATGAGAGAGGCGTTGGTGAAACTCAAGCTTGTGGAACAGGAGCTTGTGCGGCTGTTGCTGTTGGCATTAATCAAGGATTATTAAACCAGCGGGTGAATGTTAATCTACCCGGAGGAAAATTAATAATAGATTGGAAAGGTAATCAGTCGCCGCTTTATATGACAGGACCAGCTACGCATGTGTATGATGGTTATATTGCAATTTAATTACGCTAGACTTTATGAATTTTATTAATAGATTACATAAAGACAATGAAATAAATTATGGTCGTAAAAAAAACACAAACATTGAAGTCAAAACCGTCGCAACGAAAAAAATCATTTGTTAAATTAAATGATGAAATGGTTAGCCAATATATTATTGATAACCCAGATTTTTTTATTCGAAATGCGACTCATATTGAGCGTATGCGCGTACCACACCCAGTGAGAGGTATGATATCACTACCTGAATGGCATATGGCAAGGCAACGTAATAAAATCAGTCAACTTGAGTCAGAAATCACGATGCTGATGGAGCACGCAAGTGCTAATGAATTGCTTTTTAATCAGCTAATAAAATTGCAGTTTCAATTAATTAAAGCAAAAGATATAAACGAATTATTAGATTCTTTAAAAGTTTGGGCTAAAGATTTAGGACTTAATGGTGCCTATTTATATTTATTTGATGACAAATGGTTACTTAGTGCACCATCCAACTATCATTACTTAGCTTTAAATTCATCGCAGTTTGATTTTATTCGGGTAAGACATTTACAGTATAGCCAATTTTATTTAGGTTCATTAAATACAACTGAATTAGATTTTCTATTACCCAAACATGGTTACGTTGGCTCTGTGGCTTTATCATTGTTAGGGCAATTTGGCGATCTTGGTTTGTTAATGTTTACGAGTGCAGATCCACAGCATTATCAGACAGGACAAGGTACCTTATTGTTAGAAAAAATCGGTGAAATATTGCCAATTCTTGTTGAAAAATGGATCATGCGCAAAAAGTAAGGAAATATGATGGTTAAAATGAATTCTAATCTTTCTTCTTTTTTAACCGAGCCTGTAGATCATTTTTTAAATTATTTAAAATCTGAAAAACAACTTAGTCTTAATACTCAAATTAACTATCGTCGTCAACTTTATGCGCTTATTGATTTAACTGACGGCTTAGATATTACTAAATGGCAGGACATTGATTCATCTGCTGTGAGGTTACTTATTAGTCGCAGTCGACAAACCGGCTTACAAGCTCGTAGTTTATCATTAAGATTATCTGCATTACGCAGTTTTTTTGATTGGATGGTTAAAAACGATCTGATCTCAGCCAATCCAGCCCGTGGTGTATTAAACCCTAAATTGGGTCAACATCTTCCAAAAAATATTGATATCGATGAGATCAATCAGTTGCTTGATATTGAGTATAGTGATCCGCTTTCTGTACGTGATAGGGCAATGTTGGAGGTGATGTATGGTTCAGGATTACGCCTTTCTGAATTAGTAAGTCTCAATTGTCGGGAATTGAATTTAACTGAGGGTGAAGTCCGGGTAACAGGAAAGGGTAATAAAGAGCGGAAATTGCCTTTAGGCCGAGAGTCAATTAGATGGATTGAGCAATGGTTAACTATGCGAAATAATTTAAAACCGCAAGATGATGCTGTTTTTATCTCTAAACTGGGTAAGCGAATTTCACCACGAAATGTTGAAAAACGCTTTGCACAATGGGGAATAAAACAAGGATTAAGTTCACATATTCATCCGCATAAACTGCGTCATTCATTTGCTACTCATATGCTTGAATCGAGCGGTGATTTACGGGCAGTACAAGAATTATTAGGTCATGCCGATTTATCTACTACTCAAGTTTATACCCATTTAGATTTTTCACATTTATCAGAAGTTTATGATTCGGCTCATCCGAGAGCTAAAAGAGGAAGAAAATAATGCATTTTTATCGTTCAATTAACTGCATTAAAGCAATCACATTCGATCTCGACGACACTTTATATGACAATAGTATGATTGTTGATAAAGCTGAAGAGGAAGTGATAAAAAATTTACAACAATATGAGCCATTACATTATTTGACATTGGATTTGTACTATCAAGAAAAAAAATTAGTGCTCGCTATAAATCCAGAAATATATCATGATGTTATTGATTGGCGAGTTGAGACAATTAAATCGTTATTAAATAAAACCAATATCCCTTCATCTCAATATAGCAAGATTATTGATGAAGCTATTGATTGTTTTAATTTTTGGCGTCATAAAATGGTTGTTCCTAAATCAACGCATATGTTATTAACTAAATTAGCCAATAAGTATCCATTAGGGGTAATTACTAATGGTAATGTTGATATAAATAGAATAGGTTTAGGCGATTATTTTCAATTTTCGCTAAGAGGTGGTCCTGACGGTCGTTCAAAACCATTTCCCGAAATTTTTGCTTTAGCCGCGCAAAAATTGGCTATTCCTAATAATTATATTCTGCACGTTGGTGATAATTTGGAGACAGATGTCAATGGTGCGATTAATAATGGTTTTTTAGCTTGTTGGATTAATATTTTTGGACAGGATATTTATCTTCTCTCCGATGCTAGATGTTTACCGCATATTGAAATAACGCAATTGCCAGAATTAGATAATCTGTTATAATTCAGTTCATATATGTATAAAAAGACAGTGAAGTTAAATGTATTTTGCATTTAATACCTGTCTTTATTCTTTTATACCCCTACTTATAATAATTATAAATATAATGAAAAATTTAAAAACATTTACAACATTAATACTAATTAATGGTTGCTATAATTGCGATGGGTTAACACATAATGGAAAATAAACAGTCGTTATTAACCGACTTAAACACAGAACAAAAAAATGCTGTTACAACTGATAGTCAATATACTATTGTTCTTGCTGGTGCGGGAAGTGGTAAAACACGTGTATTAGTTCATAGAATTGCTTGGTTGTGTGTTGAAAAAAATTATTCTCCTAACTCTATTTTTGCAGTCACCTTTACCAATAAAGCAGCTGCTGAAATGCAAGAGCGAATACAAGCTTTAGTCGGTGAAGGATACCTAAATGGTATGTGGGTAGGAACTTTTCATGGTTTAACCCACCGTTTATTGCGTATGTTTTCTCAACAAGCTAAATTACCCGAAAATTTTCAACTTATTGATAGTGAAGATCAGATTCGTCTTATTAAACGAATTTTTCGTGAACTGAAAATTGATGAAAAGCAATGGTCACCAAAAGAGTGTGCTAATTTTATTTCCACACAAAAAGAAAAAGGTCTTAGGGCAGATAATCTAAAACCAGAAGATCCGAAACAAGTAATGTGGCAAACAATTTATCGTGATTATCAAGCAATTTGCGACAGAGTTGGGTATGTTGATTTCTCAGAATTAATTTTGAGAGCATATGAGTTGCTTTGTCGTAATGAAAATGTTTTAAATTATTGTCGCCATCGTTTTTCAAATATATTAATAGATGAATTTCAAGATACTAATAAAATCCAATATTGGCTGGTGAAAAAATTAGCTGGAGACACCGCGAATGTAATGATTGTTGGTGATGATGATCAGTCAATTTATAGTTGGCGTGGAGCTAATGCTGATAATTTACAAATGTTTATCAATGATTATCCAGAAACTGAAATTATTCGCCTAGAGCAAAACTATCGATCGACAGGCATTATTTTAGATACTGCAAATAAATTGATTGCTAACAACCAAAATCGGTTAGGTAAAAATTTATGGACCGACAGTGGTGACGGAGAAAAAATTTCACTATATGTCGGTTTCAACGATATTGATGAAGCAAGGTTTGTTGTAGGACAAATAAAAAAATATCATGACGATGGTCATAATTATGCTAGCTGTGCCATTTTATATCGTAATAATGTGCAATCACGTATTTTTGAAGATACTTTATTACAAGCTGGCGTACCTTACCAAATTTATGGTTCAATAAGATTCTATGAAAGGCAAGAGGTTAAATTAGCTTTAGCCTATCTCCGATTATTGCATGACCATGATAATGATATGGCATTTGAAACTACGGTAAATACTCCAACTCGTGGAATAGGTAATGTCACTTTAGACAAAGTTAGATTATGTGCTAAGCAAAATAATATTTCGTTATGGAATGCATGTTTAATGCTAATCCAAAAAAATGCTTTAACTGAAAGGCAACGTTCAGGTATTAGTCGTTTTTTAGAATTAATGGAATCTATTCATGTCGAAGTTAATGAATTACCATTTTATAAACAACTAGATGCAATTATTAAATTATCTGGCGTATTGCAAATGTATGAACAAGAACCAGGCATCAAAGGACAAGCACGATTGGATAATCTAGAGGAGCTTGTTTCATCTGCAGAGCAATTTTTTAGAGTTAACCAAGATAATGTAATTCAAGACAATGAAACAGGCAAAACCTTAACTGTTTTAGAATCATTTTTAGCATTTACCTCTCTTGAAAGCCGTGACGTAGTAAATCAACAAGATTCGGTGCAATTAATGACTTTACATTCAGCAAAAGGATTAGAATTTGACAATGTTTTTATTGTTGGATTGGAAGAGGGTATTTTTCCGGCACAACGTTCCTCTCAAGAACGAGACAAAATGGAAGAAGAAAGACGCTTAGCTTATGTCGGTATTACCCGAGCACGTAAGTTTTTAACGCTCTCTTTGTCTGAACTAAGGCGGCTTTATGGGCGTGAAGAGCGTAATTTGCCATCACGTTTTTTAGCAGAATTACCAGTTGATAATTTACAAGAAATCAGTTACCGAGCTAATTTAACATCATTTAATAATAATGATGATGATACTTTCACTAAAGATGAGCAATTCTATCAAGATCGTAAAAAGTCATATATTAAGAAGAAAAAAGAAAGTGATGGATACACATTAGGTAGGAAAGTTAAGCATAATCGTTTTGGTGAAGGTACCATTGTTAATTTAGATGGTGAAGGTGAACATAGACGAGTGCAAATTGCTTTTGTTAACGAAGGGGTTAAATGGCTAGTTGTGAAACTGGCAAATCTTACCTTAATGTAAATAATAAAATACTAAACAATCAAAGGATACTAACTTTTAACTTAGTATCCTTTTTTGATCATTATAATTATTGCTCAGATTGCTCTTGCACTGACGAAGCAAATATCTCTTCAAATGGTTGATCAGTTCGATTACATATCCATTGTTCATTAATTAAATCAAAATGATAACCTTGTTTTTGTGTTGCTAACCAAACTTGAAAAAGTGGTTCTTGAGTATTAACAATAATTTTACTATTGTTTGGAAAACTAATGGTAATAACGTTGCCATTAGTTTCATAATCTAAGTCTATATCGTGTTCGTCAGCGTATTTATCTAGATATAATTCGATTTGGTAAAAAAGTTGATCGGTTAAGGCATGGAATTGCGTGATATTCATATTGATGTAATTGAAATTATACAGTTAATAAATTGATATTAACATAAAAAAAAATACTCCGCCACCGCTAGGTGGCAAGAGTAAAAACGAATGAAAATCGAATTAATTGTTTAATGGTAATGAACAGGCAATAACGAGTAATTTATGCTTTTCATCGCCTTTATCTGCTCTCGTCCAACGATTTGGAATATCAATAGTATTTACTAGTTTACCTTCGGCAAAATAGTTCTCGATAAGTTCAATTTTACCTTTAGCAATTTCTTTTTTATCACAATTAGCATAATGATTAACAACTACTGTATGATATGGTGTTTTTACATTATCAATATCTTGAACTAATGCTGGAATGTAATTGGTAACTTCCTTAAAAATTCGAATTTTATCGTTATAAGGATGTAATTTTATGGATTTTTTATCAAGATAGGCATAACCAATGGTGTTATCCTCATCAGTTTTAGATAGAGGCGTAAATTGTTCACCTATTTTAGGATTACTTAGCATTACTTCTACTTCTTTAGCTTGAGCTGCTAATTCATCTTGAGTAAGTGGTTTCTTTTCTTCTGCATGAGTGATAGCTGTAAAAGAAAAGAGCATTAAAAATAAACATAATTTTTTCATTTAAATTTTATCTCCCTCTTTTGAGCTATTTTCAATTGGTTTATCTTGTTGGGGTTGAGATTGCTTTTCTTGAGCTTCTTTTTGTTCTTTTTCTTGTTGTTTTTTCAATTTATAAGCTTTGATCTTTTCTTGGCGCTCTTTATCCATTTTGTCGTCAAGTGGTTTCATATCTGGACGATCTTTATAAAGAATGTCTTTCTTTATATCACCTTGGATGGAACAAAGCACACGGTTTTGATTATCAGTAAAGGCTTCTAGATAAAGTGATTTTTCAATGGTACCAAGTTTTGGTACAACACCATCAATTGAGTAGGGATTATCTTGCCATACCGGTGATTTTGCATTGCGATCATAGATTTTGGCATTGGCAATATAAACAGCGTTATTATATTTTAACCATTTTAAATTATTAAGTGTATTAGTAATTTCTTCTTGGCTATTATCAAAAATAAAGCCCCAATAGTAATATTGTCCAGATAAATTGGTTGGAATATAGATGTTTTGATACCCAGTTATTGTTAATCCGTGGTATTTAAGAGGTTTTTTGAAATTAACTTTATCTTTGTTTTGTTGATAAATTGATTCTACAGGAATATAAGTAACATTATCTGTTGTTGTTAAATCAACATATTCGCTGAATAATTTTTTATTTTCAGCCAATTGTTTAAAAAATTGGTTATCACAAGCGAGAAAACTATCTACTATCTTATCTGTAATGCTTACACTATCGTTCTGCGCAAAAGCCATGCAAGAAACGAGAGAAGAACAAGCAAGCACAGTAAGTTTTTTTATTATCATAGAGCGGTTCCTTTCACCAAAATCACGCTAATTGTTTGTAATAGTATTGTAAAGTAATGTAAATATTTATGTCAATCTAATTGAAATCATTTTGGATCAAAATTAGTAAATCACCGTTTTTAAAAGAGATTTGTACTTTATCATCGATAGCTTTGTTACGCAAACTAATGTAGCCGCCAAGAACTAATGTTTGGTCAGTTAAAGGATATTCAAAGCCTGTTATAGTCAAATTAGTTACTGTAGACAATGGCATTAACGAAACAATATGATTTTTCACGTGGTGGATAATCTGATGATGATCAGAGAAGAAAAAATGGCAATAATTGTCATAAAACATCATTTTGAACTGATGATAGTATTGCATTGCTATAGATAAGTTACCTAAGAAATGATCACTGGCTCCTCCTGATGCACCATATATTGTAAATGATGTAACACCTTTACTATTCAAAAATAATAATGCTTTTTCAAAATCAGGTTTAGATTGATCTGGCGTATGAATAATTTGTGTTTTTGACGGAATTGCCCTAGTTGAGTCTATGCTATCTAAATCACCGATAATAAAATCAGGTTCAATGGCTGATGTAAATAAATAGCTATGATAGGCTCCATCAGTACAGGCAATATAAGTATAATCTTTTATATTACTGGGAATATCTTTTGGTGGTTCACCATTGACAAATAGTAGTGCTGTTTTTTTTTGCATGATTATTCCCATTAAATTAATTTATAGCGTTAATGTGTAAGCCATAATAATTGCATCTTCTTGATGACCATTAACTGTTGGATAATAATTTTTTCTCACTGTTATTTGGTTAAAGCCAATTGAATGATATAACTCAATTGCTGGCGTGTTAGATTTTCTAACTTCCAACCATAAAGTTGAAATAGCCTGCGGTGAGCTAATGGCTATTAAGTTATCAATTAAATGATTTAATAATGCTTTAGCTAATCCCTGTTGTCTGTATGCAGGATGTATAGCAATATTAAATAAAGTTGCTTCGTCGGCAACTTGTTGGCAAATACAAAAGCCGACTAGCTTATTACCAACAGTTATTTTAAGATTGATATAACGTTCCCCTTGATTTGAAAAAAAAGTTTCTTTGGACCAAG
Source organism: Gilliamella sp. W8126 (assembly GCF_016102185.1). NCBI lineage: Bacteria > Pseudomonadati > Pseudomonadota > Gammaproteobacteria > Orbales > Orbaceae > Gilliamella > Gilliamella sp. W8126. Next base: position 226,950 of record NZ_JACFPE010000001.1, read on the forward strand.
GGATAGGGTGGCATATGAGTTCTAACTCATATGCTTCCGTTAAATCATGTTCATTCAGGATGGAAATTGTTTTCATATTCACATAACTGCTGCCAAAGTTTACGTTTTTGGTGTGGATCTTTAGCTAGCGAATCTAAATCACAGGTATTAATGGTTAAACTATTTTGCCATGGTTCATTGCTAAGCACATCTATAAACCATGTCACTATTTTTACTTCATCCGCCGAAATAATTAATTGCGAAGGGGTAAGAAATAACACTTGTTCTTCTGTTAAACGGATGGCTTTTAAAATATCGTAATATATTTTTTGTGTTGGTTTTTGTTTAGCAACAACAATTAAACGAATTTTATCGTCTATATGAGTCGCAAGTTCACCCTGAAAAACGGTTGAATTGCGTAAAACATATTGAGTAATATTACACTGTTTAAGATACCAATCAGTTTGTGTCATTATCAGATTACGGTTTTACTAGGGATTAAAGGAAGTTAATTGTATAATCTTCGCTTCAATTTATAAAGGTTTTTCATTGAGGCATTATGGCAACATCTGTTTTTACTCCAGCTAGCCAAGTACTTGAACGTCATCAGTCATTTTTTGATGATAAAAATATCCTTATTGCTGGTGATATTCAAGATAATTATCCTGCGGTTATTTCAGCCAATATAGTTAAGATTCATTGTTCCCAATATCATACTTTTTTAAGCTTTAAAAATAGTAAACGAGCCAATAGCACTATATTTTCGCTCTATCCTGATACATCTTTTTATACTGATATAAATACACTCATTTATTATTGGCCTAAAACCAAGAGTGAAGCACAATTTCAGTTATCCTATTTATTGAACAATATGCCTAAAGATAGTGATATTTTTATCATTGGTGAAAATCGTTCAGGGGTAAAAAGTGTGGAAGGGCTGTTAAGTGACTTTGGTTCTATCCAAAAAATAGATAGTGCAAGACGATGTGGTTTATATCATTTTCGAGCTGATAGTCGTTTGGCTTTTGAAGTAAAAGACTGGTGGTTGAGTTATCACTTAACGATTGAAAAACAGGATATCGAAATTAAAAGCTTACCAGGCGTCTTCAGCCAAAAAGCCTTAGATGCAGGAAGTGAGCTGTTATTAAATGCACTTATGGATCATAGTGATATTATCAAAGGAAATATTCTTGATGTTGGTTGTGGCTCGGGCATATTATCAACAGTCATAAGTAAACTAAATCAAGATATAAGCTTAACATTAACTGATGTAAGTAGTGCTGCATTAGAATCAAGTAAAGCGACTTTAGCTGCTAATAACATTGTGGCAAGTGTTATTGCTAGTGATGTGTTTTCAGATATAAGCGATAAATATCATTTAATCATCTCTAATCCACCTTTTCACGATGGCAAAGAAACAAGTTATACCGCAGTTAACAAGTTGATTAAGGAAGCAAAAAAACACTTAAAACTAAATGGCTATCTTTGTATTGTGGCAAATTCATTTTTACCATATCAATCGATCTTGGATGAAACATTTAAAAGTGTTGAAATTATTGCTCAAACGACTAAATTTAAGGTTTATTTAGCCAGTCATTAACACTTAAATCAGTATCATTAAATGGTCATGCGTGAATTTATTCAATTAAATCACGCGTGAAAACTGTTGTTGTCGTACCAATCGACGCATATAAATATCAAAGCACATGCAAATATTGCGAATTAGAAGCTGGCCTTTAGGTCGAACATTAATGCTATCTTGATTAACGACAACCAATCCATCTTGTTCTAGTGGTGCAAGCAGTTTTAAATCTTCAGCAAAATAGTCATCAAATTGGATATGGTAATATTGTTCAATCTGCTTTTTATCAAGCTGGAAATGGCAAATAAGTTGTTTAATAACATCTCGACGTATTTTATCATCACGATTTAAGGTAAATCCTTTCCATAAACCATGTCCTTTTTGTTCAACTTGATTTTGATAACTTTTTAAGTCTTTTTGGTTTTGGGCATAGCTGTCTCCCAACATACTTATTGCTGATACACCGAGACCAAGTAAGTCAGCATCCCCTTTAGTGGTATAACCTTGAAAGTTGCGATGTAACTTGTTCTGTTGTTGTGCGATAGCTAACTCATCAGTTGGTTTTGCAAAATGATCCATACCTATAAATTGGTAACCAGCAAGAGTCAATTTTTCAATACTGGTTTGTAAGATTTTCAATTTTTGACTTGCATTAGGTAAATCATTATCTTTGATCTTACGCTGTGCAGCAAATCGGCTAGGTAAATGTGCGTAATTAAAAACACTTAATCTATCTGGCGAAATATTAATCACTTTATTTAATGTTTCCGTGAAACTTTCAACAGTTTGCTTAGGTAATCCATAAATTAAATCTAGACTAATAGAACGAAAGTTATTTTTTCTTGCTTGGATAATTAGTGAACGGATCAAGTTTTCATCTTGCTCACGATTAATTAAATTTTGAATTTCATGATTGAAATCTTGGATCCCCATACTTAACCGATTAAAGCCAACATTAGCTAGATGATCAATCGTTTGTGGACTTATTTCTCTTGGATCTATTTCAATGGATAGTTCGGCATTTTGAGCAAAGTTAAAGTGTTTTTTTATTGAAGAGAGCAAGCGGCTAATTTCAGCATCAGTTAAAAAAGTAGGAGTTCCTCCTCCCCAATGCATTTGTGTCACAGTCCGGTTTTTAAATAATTCGGACTGTTTAGCAATCTCGATATCTAATACATCAAGATATTTAGTGACTTTATGGGTTTGTCGTGTAATCAGTTTGTTACAACCACAAAAATAACAAAGTTTATGGCAAAACGGAATATGTATATAAAGCGATAATGGTCGTTCAGGATAAAGGTTGGTCGCTAAAATGAAATCTTGTTCAGTAAACTGTTCGTTAAATTCAAGTGCTGTTGGATAAGAGGTATATCTTGGACCTGAATAATTATATTTTTCAATTAACGCTTGATCCCATAATAGGGGTTGAATCACATTTTTATTTAGTCCTGCGTTTGACATTGTCATTTCCATAACGTTTTGCTGTATTACGTTGTTTTGCTCTTATTTGTGTTTTTAATTTAATGTAATTTGTTTTTTTTAAATATAATAAAGTGCAAATAAATAATCCTAAATATAAACATAGCATAATCAATAGTGGCATGGTATACGACTCTTTATCGTGATTATTTTGTATATAAGATTATTGATGTTTTTAACACATATTTAATTAAAACTAAATTAATTACGTTTCAGTAGACTGACGATATCTTCTTTTATTTCTTCTTGTTCATCCTCGAAATCTTCATCTTCATAACCTAATAGTTGCATAAGTTTGTCTATACGATTTAGTTTATTATCAAGATAAGTCTGTTGTTCGTCAGTTAAGGTTTTACCTTGTTCAACCAAATCTAGTAATTGATCCAATTTAGTATCATTTTCAAGTTGTTCTAATTCTTGTTGTGGTGTTAATTTAGCTTTAGTTATTTTGGACTGATTAATTTTATCTACCTTTCTAATAGATGAATTATCATCTACTACCAATGAAATTGGTTTTTTACTGCCAATACGAGGATCTTTTATTGCTTTAGTTGTTTTGTTACTTTGATTGTTATCTTGACCATTGAAACGTGAACCACTAGGTAAACCTTTATGCTTACGTTTGCGCTTTAACTCACGAGATTCTTCATTAATCTCTTGGCGGGTTTTTTTAGGTTTTTGTTTTGATTTATTTTTTAACATACAATCTCAATTTAATATCTGATTATTAACTGACTAAATGTATTTTACCAGTAAGTCATCAATATAGCTATGAGCATGAGATAATACCAATTTATGATTGTAAAAAAATAGATTTAGTATAATCTGAGCCAAATTATTTATATCAGCTAGCAATAGAGAATAAAATATGACAAATCATTTGAGCCCTTACATGCAATTTACCCGACAAGAATGGGCGAGCTTGCGTAATGCGGTACCAATGACTTTAACGCCAGAAGAATTGACTTCATTACAAGGTATTAATGAAGATTTATCCATGGATGAGGTAAGTGAAATTTACTTGCCTTTATCTCGATTACTCAATTATTATATAAGCAACAGTTTTAGCCGTCAGGCAGTGTTATCAAAATTTTTAGGAAAAAGTCAAAAAATACCTTATATTATTGGTATTGCAGGTAGTGTAGCTGTTGGTAAAAGCACTACCGCCCGTGTCCTACAGGCATTGTTGACTCGTTGGCCAGAGCATCGGAAAGTTGCATTGGTGACAACTGATGGTTTTTTATATCCTAATCGTTATCTTGAAGAACGTGGTATCATGAATAAAAAGGGGTTTCCACAATCCTATGATATCAAGAAATTACTTAATTTTGTTGCTGATGTAAAGTCAGGACAAGCAGAAGTTAAGGCGCCCGTTTATTCTCATTTAGTCTACGATATTGTTGAAGATGAACATATTATTGTTGATAGTCCTGATATTTTAATTCTTGAAGGATTAAATGTTTTACAAGGCAGCATAAACTATACTCAAGCTAATAATCGTGTATTTGTTTCTGATTATGTCGATTTTTCGATCTATGTCGACGCACAATTACCGCTATTACACGATTGGTATGTTAATCGTTTTTTAAAATTTAGAGCTGGGGCATTTAGCGATCCTAACTCTTACTTTAACCATTATTCAAAGCTTCCAGAGGAAGAGGCCGTGAATATTGCTAACCGCCTTTGGCGAGATATCAATGAATTAAATTTGATTGAAAATATCCTACCAACACGGGAACGAGCAAGTTTAATTTTAACCAAAGGTAAAGATCATAAAGTAGATTGTGTTCAATTAAGAAAATAAACTTAAGGGGAGTCAATATGAAATCAGCAATAAGGTTATTAAGTAAGTTAAGCATTATCACTTTAGTTACTGCATTTTCGGTAAATAGTTATGCATCAAGTAATGACGAAAACCAAGGATTAAATTGCGATGCTAAAAAGCAAGCAATTGAAACAAAAATTGAACAAGCTAAAAAAGCAAATAATAGTAATGAAGTGACTGGTCTTGAAAAAGCGTTGCAAGAAGTTAATACCAATTGTACTGATGAAACTTTAGAACAAAAATATAAAAGATTAATAGTTGAAAAAACTAAAGATGTTACAGATAAAACCAAAGAATTAGCTGAAAAAACTAAAGAGTATGCAAAAGACAAGGTTAATGCCCATCAAGATACAATCGATGCATTAAAAGCGAAATTAAATGATGCCGAAAAAGAATTAGCTGATGCTAAAGAGAAGCTTGCTGATTATTACAAACAATTGACCAGCAAATAAATTATATTCGGCTTAAAAAGTGCTTTCCTCACATTTTTTTACTAAGTTATAACTAAATAAGCACCATTGATCTAGTATTAATGGTGCTTTTTATTAATACACTCAACTTTGCTTAAACTGGACTTTTTTATTTAAAAAGAGTATGGTGTGCGCCTGATTACGTGGTTCGTGAACCTCCCACGCTAAAAAACTAAGGAAAAAAATGAGTAATATAACACTACTAGGCGATCAATCCGTTCGCTATCCTACTGACTATTGTCCAGAAATCTTAGAAACATTCGATAATAAACATCCAGGCAACGATTATTTTGTAAAATTTAATTGTCCCGAATTTACCAGTCTTTGTCCAATAACTGGGCAACCTGATTTTGCTACTATTTATATTTCGTACGTGCCAAATATTAAAATGGTAGAAAGTAAATCACTCAAGCTTTACTTATTCAGCTTCCGCAATCATGGTGATTATCATGAAGATTGTATTAATATCATCATGAAAGATCTGATTAAATTGATGGATCCAAAATATATAGAAGTGTGGGGAAAATTTACCCCCCGAGGTGGAATATCTATTGATCCTTATGCTAATTATGGTAAAGCAGGTACTGATTGGCAACAAATAGCCGTGAATCGCTTAGCTAATCATGACCTTTATCCTGAAAAAATCGATAATCGTTAATCTTTTTACAGGAATAGTTAAAAATGCAAAATCGTAAAGCACTTGTTATCTTTTCTGGTGGCCAAGATTCTACCACATGTTTATTGCAAGCTATTGCTGATTATGGTCGTGAAAATGTCGAAACCATTAGTTTTCAATATGGCCAACGTCATGCAATTGAACTGGAAAAAGCTAAATGGATTGCTGAAGATCTTGGTGTCAAACAAACCGTTATTGATACGTCGGTGATTAAACAGACAACCAATAATGCTTTAATTGATGACTCTCAAGAAATTACTGCCACTAAGGAAACTGATTATCCTAATACATTTGTTGATGGTCGTAATATGCTGTTTTTACTTCTAGCTGGATGTTATGCCAAACAACAAGATATTTGCGATATTATTATCGGAGTTTGTGAAACTGATTTTAGTGGTTATCCTGATTGTCGAGATATCTTTATTAAATCAATGAATGTATCGATGAATTTGGCTATGGACTATAACTTTAATCTCATTACACCATTGATGTATCTTACTAAAGCTCAAACGTGGGAAATGGCCGATAAGCTTGGTTATTTGGATTATGTCCGAAAATATACCCATACTTGTTATTATGGCGTTGATGGTGGTTGTGGTAAATGTCCTAGCTGTATTCTTCGAGATAATGGTTTAACCGATTACCTTAGTCATTCAAATTAATTGTAACACTGGGTTCGCTTACCCCATTAAAAAAGGAAAAACTTATGTATCTGAACACTAATTCAGAACAAACTAAACCATTTACTCATGTAGAACAGATGAAAGCACTTGGATGGCTTTCGTTCTTTCATATTTTAGTTATTGCTTCAAGCAATTATTTAGTACAAATCCCATTTGATATTTTTGGTTTTCATACTACTTGGGGCGCTTTTACTTTCCCATTTATCTTTCTTTCTACGGATTTAACTATTCGGGTCTTTGGCGCTAGTCTAGCCAGAAAAATAATTTTTGTAGTAATGATACCTGCTTTGCTACTTTCTTACGGGGTTTCAGTGTTATTTTTTGATACTCATTGGATGGGATTGGCTGCTTTATCTGAATTTAATAGCTTTGTTTTCCGGATTGCGTTAGCTAGCTTTGCCGCTTATTTAGTTGGACAGTTAATGGATATTACCGTATTTAATTATTTAAGAAAAAACAGAGCATGGTGGGTGGCACCTTCTGCTTCGGCAATATTAGGGAATGGTATTGATACTATTGTCTTTTTTGCTATAGCTTTTTATAAAACTAATGACGAATTTATGGCAGCGCATTGGGGTGAAATTGCCACTATTGATTATAGCTTTAAAATAATCATCTGTGGTTTATTCTTTTTACCATTATACGGAATTATTTTAAATTTTATCTTAAACAAATTAGTTATCAAATCCCAGTAACTTGACTTTAAGTTTACCTATGGTTCATTATTTATCTGGCAGTTAAGGTTTATTGGCAATATAATAAATTCCAACTGCCAATTTTTATCTCTCAAAAAAATCCGTTCCTCAAAATTTCAACAAAATTCATAATTTAATTATAAAAAAATTTAAAAATTTGATTAAAGAAGTTTTGCCAAACCTTGCCTGAAAGTGCATAATATAGCTAAAAAAACAACCAATACATTCATTGTAACAGTAAGGGATTAGGTGAAATAATGAGATTGAGTAAACACTTAGCGGTGTTAAGTTTATTTTTTATGCTATGTGCTTGTGATAATCAAGAAGATAAAACTGTAGAGTCGCAGAAAGTTGATAAAACTGAGTTTACAACAGATGTCATTGACAACAAAACCGATACTGTTGCAACAGAAACTTTAACTGAAAGTGAAGCTGTATCTCAATCTCATAATGCCTTTAATCCAACGCCAGAGTTAATTGAAAAGTATAAAGGTAAACAATTAACTGTCATTGATAGCTCAGAGGTTATTCTCGATGGTTCAAGTACTTTAGTGGTGACTTTTTCTGTACCACTAAATCCTAAATTGAATTTTTCTAATTTACTCAGATTAGTTGATAGAAAAACAGGTAATGTTGATGGTGCATGGGAGTTATCGGATAATGGTTTAGAGCTAAGACATCGTTATCTTCAACCAGATCGGCAACTGGTTTTAACCATTGATAAATTATTATCAGCCATCAATGATAGCCATTTAGAATCTGTTTATCAAAAAGAAATTACTACTCAAGACCGCCAACCTACAGTAGGTTTTGCAAGTTCGGGTATATTACTACCAAGTAAATCTATGAGCGGATTACCTGTCACAACATTGAATGTAAATAAAATTGATATTAACTTTTTTAAAATTAAACCAGAAAAATTACCTGAATTTGTTTCTTATTTTGGTTTTATTGATTTACTCTCAATTTGGAACAAAAAAGAGTTTACTAGATATGCTGATTTAGTTTACTCATCAAGGTTTGATCTTCATCCAAAACCTAATGCGCAAGAAACCATTTTAGTAAACCTTTCTAATATATCTGAAGTTAATCAAGAAGGTGTTTATATTGCTGTGATGAATGAGGCAGGTATTTATAACGAATCGAATCCAGCAACTTTATTTTCAATTAGTAATATTGGTGTGTCAGTTCATCGTTATAAAAATGCTAAGCTAGTCGTAATGGCTCATGGTTTAGATAATGGTAAACCATTAGCAAATATTAACTTGTCATTAATGTGCCGTAAAAATGAAAATAATAAAAACTGCCATACAATTTCAGTAGTGACCGATCAGAATGGTTATGCTGAATTTAACCTAGATAAAGATTATGACTATTCGGTATTAACAGCCAGTGATGGCCTGCAAACTTCATTTGTAAATATTGATAGTAATGCGCTTAATCTGACTGATTTCAATTTGTCAGGCAGTCCTTTTTATCAAAAACAATTGTTTGTTTTTGGACCTCGTGATCTTTATCGTCCAGAAGAAACTGTCTATTTTAATGCATTATTACGTAATGCTGATGGGCAATCATTACCGGATCAACCAATCATTGCTGATATTATTTCTCCTGATGGTCGAGTGATTAAGAATTACCAATTAAAAAGTAATGCTGATTTAAATGGTTTATATCAGCAAACTTTTGATATTCCTGATGATGCAGCAACTGGTAAGTGGTCAATTCGTTTTAATTTAGGCGATGATAATTATCGCTTTTGGAACTTTAAAGTTGAAGAGTTTTTGCCTGAGCGTATGGCAATGGAAATCAAAAGCTCAGCAAACAGTGCGATTCTTAATGACGAAGATATTAACTTTAATGTTAAAGGTTGGTATTTATATGGTGAACCAGCAACAGGTAACAGTTTAGAAGCTAATCTCTATTTAAAGAGCGTTGATTCAGTTACTGGCCTAGCTGACTTCAAAATTGGAAAAGTGACAGACGAAAGCCTATATCGTGAGCTTGATCCTCTTGAAGTGGAATTGGATGATGATGGTTTAACTCAAATTGAGGTTAGCAAAGATAACTGGTCTGGATTACAGTCTCCTGCTAAATTGGTTTTACAAGCAAGTTTACTTGATTCAGGAGGTCGACCGGTTACACGTTATGCGACACAAACCATATGGCCGGCAGATAAATTACCTGCAATTCGAGCATTATTTGAAGATTCACCATATTATGATTGGAATAAGGATCAATATTATGATCGACCTACCGTTGACATTGACCATAATGCCGAATTTGAAATTGCTTATGTCAATCTTGAAGGTGAAAAGTTAGCTACAAATTCATTAAAAGCTCGGTTGATTCGCGAACGTCGTAGTTATTATTGGACTTGGTCAGATGAGGATGGTTGGCGATTAAACTATAATTCTAGTGAATATGTGGTTTCAGAAAATCAACTATCTATTGATGCAAATAGTACAACCAAAATAAGTTTTCAACCAACAGATTATGGCTCTTATCGAGTTGAAGTTGTTGATCCTCAAACTAACGTTATGACAAGTTTCCGTTTTTGGGCTGGTTATGATTGGGAAGATAATACTCGTGGCACAAAATCTGTACGGCCAGATCAAGTTAAGTTAACTATTGATAAACCATCTTATAAAGTTGGCGATATAGCTAGAGTGAATGTGCAAGCACCAGTTGCTGGCTCCGGTTATATCTCTTTAGAAAGCAATGAAGGTACCATTTGGAAAAAATCAATCACTATTGATGAAAATGGTTTAGATGTTGATATACCAATTGAAAATTGGGGACGACATGATATCTATATTAGCACCATGATAATTCGTCCATCGACAGATGCTACTGTACAAACAGTTAAACGAGCGATTGGATTATTATATTTACCAATTGATACAGCAGACCGACAATTAAATGTTGCAATTAATGCTCCAGTACAAGTTGAACCTGAAACTACTGTACCGATAAAAATCAAAATGGATAAACAATTTATCCAACAGGATAAAAAAGTCACTGTTTTAGTTTCTGCAGTTGATTCCGGTGTATTAAACATTACTGATTTTGTTACTCCTGATCCTTATACAGGATTTTTAGGGCGTAAACGCTATGATGTCAATATTTACGATGTTTATGGTAAATTGATTGAAGCTTCAGGGCGTAATGTTAGTATGAGCTTTGGTGGTGATGCGATGGGTGCTGGTGGTAAAAAACCATCAAATGAAGTCCTAATTGTAGCACAACAACTTGAAACTATTCAGTTAAATGATGAAGGCGAAGGGATCATTAACTTACCATTGCCTGATTTTAATGGTGAACTACGAATAATGGCGCAAGCTTGGGATAACAATCGTTTTGGTAGAGCTGAAAAAACGATGAAAGTTGCTGCTCCTGTTATTGCTGAATTAACAACACCTCGATTCTTATCTGGTGGTGATCAGGCGATTTTAGCGTTAGATTTGCATAATTTGACTGGTAGTACGCAAAACATGCAAGTTGAGGTATCAACTAGTGGTTTGCTTCATCAAAATGAAACAAAATCGGTTGCTGTAAAACTAGATAGTAAACAGAAAGATATTATTAAGATTCCTGTTGCTGCCGACTATGGTTATGGTAAAGGAACAATAAAGATAGATGTAAAAGGCATTTTGCTTGAAGATAATTCTGATTTCAATATAAGTCGTTCTTGGACAATTGGCATAAGACCCGCATATGCCGCAACTTCAAGATCTTATGTCGCAGCATTAGATGCAAATGAAAGTTGGCAATTATCAGACCAAGCTTTAACTGGTTTAATCGAAAATACTGTTGAAGGGCAGTTAGTGGTCTCTAATCAACCTCCTTTAAATATTGCACAATATATCAAAAGTTTATTTGCTTACCCGTATGGCTGTTTAGAACAAACTACGAGTGGGTTATTCCCATCTTTATATGCTAACAGTGATCAACTGGCGCAGTTAGGCATTAAAACTGATTCTGATGAAAAGCGTCGAGAAAAAGTTCAAACAGGTATTTCACGCATCTTATCAATGCAACGTAGTAATGGAAGCTTTGGTTTATGGAGTAACTATAGTGAAGAAGAACATTGGCTAACAGTCTATGCGACAGACTTTTTATTGCAAGCTAAAGAACGTGGATATCAGGTTAATGATAAAGCGCTTGATGCTGCAATGACGCGTATTGGTCAATATATTTATGATGCCTCTGCATTTAATAATCTTAGTTATTACGGTGATTTAAACGTGCTTGAGTTTAATAAATTATCTATTAAAGCTTATGCTTTGATGATACTTTCTAAACAAGAGAAAATCACTGCTGCAATGCGTAATGAAATTAATTATTTAACCGATAAAATAATGAGCAGTGATACATCATTTATCTACTCACCGTTACCATTAGCTCATTTAGCGGTAACAGCAAAATTAAATGGTTATCAGTCAACCTATGACAAATTACTGCCGTTAGTTTTTACTACTCCATATGCATATAATGATAAGTGGTTAGGCAATTATGGTAGTACAGTTCGTGATCAGTCATTAATTCTTTCTTTATTGATAGAAAATAATATGGCTAAGAATAATCAGGCAAGTTATCTATATAGTTTGTCAGAATTATTAAATGATCAACGTTATTTCTCAACTCAGGAATTAAATGCGTTATTTATTGCTGGTTGGACATTAGATCAACATAAAAATGGTAATAAATTCAAAGTGTCAATAAATGGCAAAATTGATGATGTTGATTCAATTGTTTCACATTCCTATGATTTTGAGGGATTAGCACAAGGATTGTCTATTAATAACTCCGCTCATGATCAGCCACTTTATATTAAATTTTCAGTTACAGGTTATGCAAAAACGCCTCCTGCACCAACATCGCAAGATGGTTTCTTAACTATTAATCGAACCTATTATGATTTACATGGTAAAGAAATAATACCATCGGATATAGAAGTAGGTTCCATGATGGTTGTCGTTTTGGATGTAACAGCCAAAAAAGCTGTTCATGATGCTTTGATTGTTGATTTCTTACCTGCAGGTTTGGAGCTTGAAAATCAAAATCTTACCAATAGCAATGTACATTTATCAACAATTCCATGGGTTGCTGATTTATTAAAAAGTGATGATATTAATGAGATTAAATATCAGGAATTTAGAGATGATAGATATGTTGCTGCGGTGAATATCAATACCTATATCAATGAAAATAAATATCGTAAACGCGTTGCTTATTTAGTAAGAGCAGTGACTACTGGTGATTACATGATTCCTTATCCTTATGTTGAGTCAATGTATCGACCAGAGCGATTTGCTATAGGACAATCACTTGATTTGATGAAAATATCTAGTCCTAGCAAAAAAGATAATAGTGAAGAAGGTGATAAGTAATTTCACTGTAACATTTTATAAAAATGATTATTCCGCCAATATAGTTGGCGGAATTTTTTATTTTCGAATAAATTTAGCTGGGTAATATAATAACGATAATGAAAAAGTTCTTTTGTAAACTATTTAAATTTTTGTTGGTATTACTAGTTTTATTTGTTGGTGGCTTTTTTGTTGCTGATTATCTTTTTCCATTATCTGTTTCACAAAATAAAACTACGCAAACTGTCGTTGCCGACGATGAAACTCCATTATGGCGATTTGCCGATAAAAATGGTATTTGGCGTTATTCGGTGAGCCTTGATGAAGTCCCAGATTATTATCTTGACGTTTTATTAAATTATGAAGATCGTTATTTTTACGATCATATCGGTATTAATCCCATTTCTTTACTGCGTGCTGCTTGGCAAAATATATCTAATGATAGAATTGTGTCTGGAGGTAGTACCATTTCAATGCAAGTGGCTCGGTTATTATATCCTCATGATCGAACATTGTTTGGCAAGTTAAAACAGATCTTTCGCACTTTTCAACTAGAATTGCATTATAGCAAAAAAGAAATACTCACTTTATATATTAATCACGCACCTTATGGTGGCACAATTGAAGGTATAGGTGCTGCAAGCTGGTCTTATTTTGGTAAACAGCCCAAAGCATTAACCCGTAGTGAGGCAGTTTTATTAGCTGTGTTACCGCAAGCGCCTAGTAGGTTACGACCAGATAGGTTTCCTGAAAGAGCTAAGCAAGCTCGTGACAAAGTTCTAGATAGATTAGCTGAATATCAAGTGTGGTCAAATGACTTGATTGAACAAGTACGCCGTGATGAGGTTTGGGTTTATCCCCGAAAGGCCCCTCAGTTGGCTCCATTATTAGCTTATCGCTTAAAACAACAATATCCTAATGAGGATATTATTCATTCAACCATTGATGTGTCTCTCCAATATAATTTAGAAGATTTAGCTGTTAATCGTAAAAATCAATTACCTCCTAAATCATCATTGGCTATTTTAGTTGTTGATCATACTGATATGACTGTAAAAGGCTATGTAGGCTCGGCTGATTTTAATGATAAAGAACGTTTTGGCCAGATTGATATGATTAGGGCATTACGTTCTCCGGGGTCTACATTAAAACCGTTTATTTATGCCTTTGCTATTGATGATGGTATGATTCATTCTGAATCTTTACTGCAAGATGTTCCTCGTATTACCTCAGATTATCGACCCACTAATTTCGATGAAGGTTTTTATGGTCCAGTTAGTGCATCAGAGGCACTAAGTAAATCACTGAACTTACCCGCAGTTCAATTAATCGAATTATATGGTCCAAAGCGCTTCAGCGCCAAACTGGCAGGTATTGGTTTGCCTTTATCTTCTATAGCTAATGAACCGAACATTTCTTATATATTAGGCGGCGCTTCATTAAGAATGGATAATCTTGTTAGTGCTTATAGTGCATTTGCTAGGCATGGTGAGGTGAGTCCGTTACGTTTCACTAAAAAGGAACCATTAATAAATAAACCACTTATTTCTGATGGTAGTGCTTGGATAACAAGGCAAATGCTAATTAATAGTAATCTGTTAGCTTATAAAACGGGTACCAGTTATGGCTATCGGGATGCTTGGGCGGTTGGAGTTAATTCAAGATACTTAATTGGTGTCTGGGTTGGGCGACCGGACGGTACACCTGTTGCTGGACAATATGGTTCAATATCTGCAATGCCAATTTTGCAACAAGTTAATTCGATACTTTTAAATAGAGAAAATCGTTTAAATCGATTTATTACTTCTAATAAAAAACCAGAATCAGTCTCTTCTATGAAAATTTGTTGGCCATTAGGACAACCTCTTCCTGAATCAGATGCGAATTGTCATCGACAAAAAACAGCATGGATATTGGATAAAATGGTACCACCAACATTAAGTACTTATAGCGAATTGAAAAACAATATTTACCGTTCTGGTTGGATAAATATTTGGGTTAATGCACGAGGGGAACGTGTCGCAGCTGATTGTTTAGGCGCGCAAAAAAAACAGGTAGCATTATGGCCTGTTTCGTTAGAAAACTGGTTATTAACTAAAGAACGAAGACAATCGATATTACCGCCTATCGATAAAACGTGTCCTATAATGGGTAAAGATATTTTTACTTCACTTAATATTGTTGGGCTACGTGATAAACAATTAATTAGAGCATTGCCGGGTATTAATCAAGTGACTGTTGATCTCACTCCGGAAGGTGGTTATGGAGAGAAATGGTGGTTTTTAGATGGCGAATTAGTGGCTAATTCTCAAAATAATGAAAAAATAGCTTTAACAGTGACCAAAAAAGGGAAACATCGTTTATTATTATTAGATGAAAGCGGTCAAATTGTTCGATTAACTTTTATATCAGATTAATAAAGGAATTCTCGCATGGCTATACAACGCACTTTATCAATCATTAAACCCAATGCTGTTAAAAAACAAGTTATAGGTGAGATTGAAACTCGAATATCAAAAGCAAAACTCAAAATCATTGCTATGAAAATGATCAAGTTGACAAAGTCTCAAGCTGAAGGCTTTTATGCTGAACATCAAGATAAACTTTTTTTTGATAAATTAGTTAATTTTATGATTTCAGGGCCAATAGTTGTGCAAGTGCTGGAAGGTGAAGATGCTATTAACCAATATCGCCAATTGATGGGTGTTACGGATTTAAGTAAAGCCGAACAAGGAACGTTGAGAGCTGATTTTGCCGATAACACTACTGAAAATGCCGTACATGGTTCAGACTCTATTTCATCAGCGGAAAGAGAGATTGCCTACTTTTTTGTAGATAGTGAAATAGTTGGATAATTGCTGAATAAGGCAAATATCACAGATAAATAAATTTTATGATTTTTCAAATTTATCTGTGACTTATATTAACTGGCAATATGTAACTTAAATGGTTGGCTTTGAAGATGTTGTACTGTTTCGATATCTAAATGGTTATCGGTAATAATATCGGTAAAACGATTAAGTGGTATGGAAGTAAATAAAGAATAAGAATTGTATTTACTGCTATCCGCAACAAGCACTACTTTATCAGCCTTTTGAGCAAATCCTGCTTTAATTAATGCTTTGTCTTCTGTTGGTGCGGTTACCCCTTTACTTAAACTCCAGGAATTACAACTTACAAATGCAATATCGGGATTAATTTGTAGAAGTAATGAACGTCCATGTTCACCAATGCATGATTGGCTACTATCATCAATTTTACCGCCAATGATGGTTACTTCAATCTGTTTAAACTCAGATAAAAAAAGTGCAATATGCAAATCTGATGTAATGACTCTGACAGGCATTTGGGTAATTCTTTTAGCTATTTCCAAAGTTGTTGTCCCTGCATCAAGCGCTATTGAGTCGCCAGCTTTAATAAGATCGGCTGCAACATCTGCAATAAGCTGTTTTTCACTAAAATTTTTATGAATTTTTTCAGATGTAGTTGGTTGGCTAGGAATAAAACGATTTAAAGTAACACCGCCATGTGTCCGACTGATTACGCCTTGTTGATCTAATTTAATTAAATCGCGGCGAATAGTAGCAGGAGAGGCTTCAGTAGCTATAACTAACTCTTCGACTGTGACTAAGTTATGAATCTTAAGATAATCCATGATTTGATCGAGTCGATTGTATTTTCCCACTGAAAATTCCCCTTTCTATTTTTCTAAGTTTATTAATATTGTTAACTAAGATAACAGTTCCGCTAATCGGATTGATTCTATCATACTATCGGCTTTTGCAATACCTTGCCATGCAATATCAAATGCTGTGCCATGATCGGCTGATGTTCTAATAAATGGTAGTCCGGCTGCGATATTTACCCCATCATAAAAGCCTAATAATTTAAGGGGAATATGACCTTGATCGTGGTACATTGCAACAACCATATCAAATTTACCTTGATGGGCTTGTAAAAATACTGTATCGGGTGCACATGGACCAATGGCATCAATGCCACAAAGTTGCATTTTTTCAATAGCTGGTGTAACAAATTTTATTTCTTCATCACCAAACAGCCCATGTTCTCCTGCGTGAGGGTTAACGCCAGCTACAGCAATTTTTGGCGCAGAAATTCCTACTTTTTTAAGAAAATCATCAGCAATTTTAATAACTTTTTCAATTCTATCACTACTTAATTTATCCAAAAAGTTTCTTAATGAAACGTGAGTGGTAACATGAATCACTTTTAGTGAATCAGTATAAAGTACCATAGCGACATCTTTACTATTAGTGAGCTTCGCTAACAACTCAGTATGTCCTGGATACATGTGTCCTGCTGAGTGTAGTGCCTCTTTGTTTAGCGGTGCTGTTGCAATAGCTGTAACTTCGCCTGCAAGTGCTAATTCAGTTGCTTTTTTTACACATCGATAAGCTAGATCTCCCGCTTGTGGTTGAATTTTGCCAGGTTGTAATGAATCGATATCTTCCAATTTTATATCAATTATATTAATCACATTTTTTGAGAAATCAGCCTCGTTCACGCTATTAATAACATTAAAATTAACATCGCTAAATAATCCCATTTTTAATTGTTTTTTTAATAAATCAGCCGAACCAATTACAATCGAATGTATATTTTTTACAATATCTGATTGTAGTGCTTTGACAATAATTTCCGGTCCGATTCCAGCCGGATCTCCCATAGTTATCGCTATGATTTTTGACACAATTTATCTCCTTTAAATAAATCTTAATGCTTTTAAAAAAATATCTTTTGTTCCAAATCCACCGGCTTTAGTAAATATTTTATAATCTAAAATTTCATGGCTTAATAATCTACCGTAAGGGACTCCTTCACAAACTTGTCCCTCGATTGTAAAACCTATCGCACCTAAAGATTTAGCAATGGAAATAGCTACATCCCCACCAGTTAAAAATAAATTATTAAACTTTATGTTTTTAACTAATAATCCTAAACCACTACAGATTTTTTCACCTAGTTCGGTTCTTGATAATTGATATTGTTGGCAATACAAATCGATTTTTTCTCGTTCTTGCTTATTGGTACTGGTTCTGACAATACAATGTTGATTATTATCAAGTATTTTTTGAATTTTATTTTTATATGTTATTAACGTAGTTGCTGATAGTTCTGGTAATAAATCTGATATTTTTAGATCTATTACATTCCAGTTATTATCATGTTGAATGGTATAATTTATCTGTTGTTGAGTAATTTCGCTCATTGATCCTGCCATGACTAACATTGGTTTTTTACTTAGTCTTTCTGATTTTGGTTTTTTTTCTGTCATTGATTGCGAAAGGAATTCAACTAATCCAGCCGAGCCTACTAGTAAAACTTTATCTAGTAATCCTTGAGTTTGTTCTATAATCGTTTTTAAATCATGATTTGTTTCAGCATCGATTATGATGATCTTAGTTCCTTGAGTTGCAAAGTTTTCAATACATTTTGCTATTTGATGAGTTCTTACTTTATCTATATTGATTTCTTCACATGGATAATCTGTTTGCTGTTTTATAATTGTTTTTATATGGGATGAACAAATAGGTGTTTTAGGATCAGTGGCAAATTCGGTGTTGATTAGTTCAATACCATTAACATAGCATTTACCATTTTTAGTAATACGATTCATATTAGGAAAAGCTGGTATAACTAAAGCAAATTTAATTTGAGTTGTTGCCAGTAATGTTTCTATTTCCCCACCTATATTACCACGCAGAGTTGAATCAATTTTTTTATAAATAGGTTGTAAATGTCGGTTATTTAAAACAACTTGCTTAATTCTATTTTGGGCTTCATGATATTCGATTGCTCTACTTTCAGTATTAACAACCATAACTTTTTTATCATTAATATGAGTTTTTAAAGGCTGTATAGATCGCCAATCAAAAACAACATCAACAGTGAATCCTTTCTTAACAAATTGTACACCAGCGTCATTAGAACCAGTGAAATCGTCTGCAATTATTAACCTTACCATTGACTAATCTTACTCAAAAAAAACTATTTTTAGGATTATACCGATTATTTAATCAAAAAAACAATAAAAATGATTAAAATAAATCATTTTAATCATAATGTGATCTGGATCATAGTTTTGTAATATTAAAATTGATCAATTATCTAACTTAAAATAACATTAAATGATTAAATTAAATCAATATGATTTTTAATACTCATTTAAATTGCAATCGATTGGAGCTAACTATGCACATTAACAGTACTGTCTTAAGTGGACAAGGTGTATTAAATGATCTTAATTTTCTATTCAAACAACATCGTCATGTCATATTTATGACTGATAAAAATATTATTAATTTACCAGTTGTAACTAAATTGATAAAAACACTTGTAGATACGGTTCATCATTTCACTCTCATTGATGATATTCCACCAGAGCCTAGTCATCATGATGTCATAAATTTATTAAATCGAATGAAAATAGCTAATGCTGATCTAGTTGTTGGTGTCGGTGGAGGTAGTGTTCTTGATGTTGCTAAATTAATTTCAGTGTTATGTGCTAAAGAGAATCAATTGACTCTTGAACAATTATTGGCAGGTGTGAAACCTTCTAAACGATGTACTTCCATTCTTATCCCTACTACGGCGGGAACAGGTTCCGAAGCAACTCCAAATGCTATTTTGGCTATTCCTGAAAAATCTACCAAACAAGGCATCATTTCACCAGTTATGTTGCCTGATTATGTGTGTTTGATTCCAGAATTAACTATTTCTATGCCAAATCATATTGCGGCCTCTACAGGTATTGATGCTTTGTGTCATTTAATTGAATGCTTTACAGCCAGTATAGCCAATCCGGTTGGTGATAATTATGCCTTAATAGGTATGGATAAATTATTTAAGTTTCTTGAGAGATCAGTAAATGATAAAACTGATTTAGAAGCAAAACTGAATATGCTTTGGGCTTCATATTATGGTGGTGCTGCGATTGCCCATTCAGGTACACATCTAGTTCACGCTATGTCATATCCTCTAGGTGGTAAATACCATATTCCTCATGGTGTGGCAAATGCCATTCTACTAGTTCCTTGTATGGAGTTTGTTCGTGACGCGGTGGTTGAAAAATTTGCACAAGCTTATGACTTATTGCCAGATGCAAACCTAAATTTAACTAATGAAGAAAAATCGCATGCATTAGTCAGTTACTTTAAAGATTTAGTCGGTCGTTTAGCACTACCTACAAAGTTACAAGAACTTAATATCTCGCCACAAGATTTACCCTATCTTGTTGATTCAGCTTTAGAAGTGAAACGTTTAATGAATAACGTTCCTAAACAAGTTACCAAACAAGATGTTTTAGCTATTTATCAATCACTTTTATAGACAATCCTACTCTTGGAGTAAAAATTATGAGCAAAAAAATAGAAGGAATTTTAACCGCCATTGTCACAACGTTTGATGAAAATGGGGATTTTTGTCCAAAAAGAATGCGTAAACAGGTTCAACGCCAATTAAATCATGGTAATAGTGTTTTTTGTAATGGTACCAATGGTGAATTTTTTGTTTTAACCCAGCAAGAAAAGATCAAAGTTACTGAGGTTTGCGTCGATGAAGTATCTGGACGTTCTCCTGTAATGTCTCACATCGGTGAAATTTCAACCCGAGAAACCATAAAATTAGGTAAGCAAATCGAAAAATTAGGCGTAGATGCTGTATCAGTAATAGCGCCATATTTTATTCCATTAAAACAAGAAGAACTCATCTATCATTATTCAACAATTGCAGATGCACTAACCGTTCCTGTTTATCTATATAACATTCCAGCCAGAACAGGTAACACCATTTTACCAGAAACAGCCGCCAAACTTGCCGAACATCCTAATATTGCTGGTATCAAGGACAGTGCAGGAAGTGCCGAAAGTTTGCAAGCCTTTCTTGATGTAGCAAAAAGCTTAGATAACTTTGATGTATTAACCGGTCCTGATTCATTGATATATCAAGGATTTGTTGGTGGTGCAGTTGGTTCGATTTCTGGGCTTGCTAATGTTGCACCGGGTTATATCAATGCTATCTGGAAAAACTTTAAAGCAGGTGACCTTGATAAATCTAAAGCAGCTCAGGATGCTGTAGGTGATTTAAGGAAAAATTTATATGCAACTGTATTCTCTCCGGCAGCAGTGAAAAAAGCGTTAACACTAATGGGAGAAGAAGTTGGTGTAAGTCGTTATCCAATCCAGTTTTCAGATGATCACATTGCAACCATTAAAACCATTGTGAATCATTTATAACAAATATTTAACATGTAATTATAAGAAATAAAGGTGATATATGCATTACTTTGGAACAATGGACACAATAATAATTGTTAGTATTGTTGTCCTTTATATATTAGCTACCTCATGGATGACTTATTTTTTAAGAAGTAAAAATAATAGTGATTTCATGGAAGGTTCTCGAGCTGTACCGGCGATAGTTGTTGGGATATTACTAATGACTGAGTATATTGGTGCAAAATCAACAATTGGCACAGCACAATCAGCGTTTGATAATGGGATTGCTGCATCATGGTCTGTAATTGGTGCTGCTATTGGTTTCCCACTTTTTGGATTATTGTTAGTAAAAAAAATCTATAATACTGGTGAAATTACTATTTCAGCTGCAATTGCTCAAAAATATGGTAATTCTACTAAGAATTTGATATCGATTATCATGATTTATGCATTAATACTTGTTAATGTTGGTAACTATATTAGTGGAGCGGCTGCAATTTCAACTGTGTTACAAATTTCATTGCCTGTGGCAGCATTTATTACTGCAGTAGTCAGTACCTTTTATTTTGCCTTTGGCGGTTTGAAAGGTGTTGCATATGTAACAATCGTTCATAGTGGTGTGAAATATTTTGGGGTGTTATTTATCTTAGGAACGGCTTTATACCTTACCGGTGGTTTTGCTCCAATGATCGAACAAATGCCGCCTCATTATTGGACATGGGATGGCTCTATTGGTGCAGGTACTATTTTTGCATGGCTAATCGGAACAATTGGTTCAATATTTTGTACGCAGTTTGTTATTCAAGCAATTTCATCAACAAAAGATGCTAAATCGGCTAAACGTGCTTGCTGGTATGCCTTCTTTTTCTGCTTACCTATTGCGATTGCGATTGCGGTTATTGGGGTATGTGCGAAATTTCTTCATCCAGATATTAAAAGCTTGTATGCGTTACCAGTATTCATTCAAGATATGAATCCTTTTATGGCTGGGATTATTACTACCTCATTAGTTGCTTCTATTTTTATCAGTGTGAGTACTGTTGCTCTAGCGATTGCATCATTAATCGTTAAAGATTTTTATGTTCCATACTTTAAACCAACGCAAGAAAAAGAATTTAAAGCGACAAAAGTCATCTCAGTTATTGTTGGATTTGCTCCGCTCTTGTTAGTTTTAGCCTTTCCTGAGGTCTTAAAGCTTTCTTTCTTTACTCGAGCAATTAGGTTGTCTATAACTATAGTTGCAATGATAGCGTTCTATTTACCATTCTTAAACAGTACTCGAGCTGCTAATATGGCATTAATTGGTGCCGCTGTTATCACCTCTACTTGGTTCTATTGTGGTGATCCATTAGGAATTAACAATATGTATGTTGCGTTACTTTCTCCAGCCATCATTATGTTGTTAGACAAATTATTCATCAGTCCTTTTGTAAAAGAAAAAACAAAAGCGGATTCTTTATAAGGAGATAAATTAATGACTCAAGTTAAATTGGACTGTTCGGGTAAATTGACTACAAATAATTCTGATCCATTGCGTGTTGATGCTTATTTACCAACAGAATGTGTGCAAAACCATGCTGCAAATTTATTACCATTACCAAATGGTGATCTACTTTGTACATGGTTTGGGGGAACACAAGAAGGTATTGCGGATATTTCAGCTTATTATTCGCGTTTAAAGAAAGGCTCTAATACTTGGACAAAAGCCACAAAATTGTCAGATGACGCAACTAGATCTGAACAAAATCCATTGTTTTTTTTAGATCCTGAAAATGTATTGTGGCTTTTGTATACAGCTCAAGTTTCAGGTAATCAAGATACGGCTATCGTTCGTTATCGTAAATCAAAAGATTTTGGCGAAACGTGGGGGCCAATAAATACTCTTCTTGAAGATCCTGATAAAGGAATTTTTATAAGACAACCTATAACAGTGATGCCAAATGGAGATTGGTTATTACCTGTATTTTATTGTATAGCTAAACCTGGTGAAAAATGGGTTGGTAGCTATGATACTAGCGGTGTAATGATATCAAAAGATAAAGGAGAAACATGGTTTAATGTTGATATACCTGATAGTTTAGGTTGTGTTCATATGAATATTATGATGTTACAGGATAATAGTTTATATGCTCTTTTCCGTAGTCGTTGGGCTGATAATATTTATGAAAGTCGGTCTAATGATGGTGGGTATACCTGGTCAAAACCTATTCCTACCATATTACCTAATAATAATTCGTCTATTCAAGCAACCGTATTAAATAATGGACATATCGCTTTAGTGTTTAATAACTCAAGTGCTAAGGATGCAAAAGAAAGGCGTGTCTCATTATATGATGAGATTGAAGATACCAGCAGCACCAATAAAAAAGAAGCCGCTATCATAGATGGCCAAAAAAATGCTTTCTGGGGAGCGCCAAGAGCACCGATGTCTTTAGCTATTTCAACAGATAATGGTAAAACGTGGTCTTATATTCGAAATTTGGATGAAGGTGATGGTTACTGCATGTCAAATAATTCTAAAGATAAATTGAATAGAGAATTTTCTTATCCAAGTATCAAGCAAGGTTTCGATGGCAAGCTTCATATTGCTTATACTTATTTCCGAATGGCAATTAAATATGTTGTTGTCGATGAAAATTGGGTAAAAGCAGAGAAATAATTTTATCTAGCCCATCAATTTTGATGGGCAATATTGGGTTAAATATTATTTTAAACAATGTTATGGAGAGTAATGATGATTGCAGGGAATATGAATTTTTTAAATCTAGCTACGTTACCAAAGTCGTTATATGATGTTCTATCTCAACCAGAAACAAGTCTGAATTATTTGAAAAGTTTAGCAGATGGTCGTTATCAGCTTGAAGGTGAAAAATGGTTTTATAATATAAATGATTCAATTACTTCACCAATTCAAGAAAGACACACTGAATTTCACAAAAAATATTTAGATATACAATTAATTTTAAGTGGTGAAGAAATTATTCGTTATAGTTTAAATGATTGTAGTTCTGAGTCATTTTTTGAAAAAAAACCAGACCTTTTTATTTTAGAGAATCCTTTATTAACAAACTCCATTCTCCTAAAAGAAGGTGATTTTGTCACTTTCTATCCAGGCGAACCGCATCAAGCACTTTGTATGGTTGATGTGCCTAAAAAAGTTCGTAAAGCAGTATTCAAGGTACCTGTTGAAATTATTTAATTTTTTAATTCGAGGTTACAATCCAATTTAAGTTTACAGTAAATTTATTCTTTTGATTTCCTGTAAGCTTAAAGATCAAGTATTAGATTCCACGTACTTTGCCATTTTATTATTATCAATTTGTTATAAATTTAATCCAATTAGTGATTAACATATAACTAATAGTTATATCTATGTAAATATTTGTTATTTATCGTAAAGACTATTTATTGTTAGACTTTTTATGTAAATACCTATCTTATTAAGGATGTTGTCATGAAATTTCTAACTAAATCATTAACAGCTGTAGCTTTGATTAGCACACTATTAGGCGTGAACTCTGCTTATGCAGATCGTTTAGACGATATTGAAAAACGGGGCGAGATCAAAATTGCTGTATTTGATAGCAATCCTCCGTTTGGATTTATTGATGAAAAAACCAATAAAATAACAGGGCTAGATGTTGATTATGCTAATGAAATAGCTAAAGGATTAAATGTAAAAGTGGAACTTGTTCCAACTAATCCAGCTAATCGTATTCCATTACTTACCTCGCAAAAAGCGGATTTGATCGTTGCCAACTTTACGGTTACTGATGAGCGAGCTAAAACAGTTGATTTTAGTTTGCCTTATTTTGCCACAGGTCAGAAGTTTGTGGCTAAAAAAGGATTGTTAAAAACAGCTGATGATCTTAAGAAACTTCGTATAGGGGCTGATAAAGGTACCGTAATGGAAATTACTCTTCGTGAAAAGTTTCCAACAGCTAAAGTGATTTCTTATGATGATACGCCTTTTGCTTTTGCAGCATTACGTAATGGAGTGGTACAAGCTATTACTCAAGATGATGCTAAGTTAATTGGTTTACTCGCAAATGTCCCAGAAGAACAACGTGCTGTTTTTGAAATTTCACCATTTAGTATTACTGAAGAATATCAAGCTGTTGGTATTCCAAAAGGTGAAACTCGATTAAAAGAAAAAGTTAATCAAATATTATTAAAACTTGAAAATGATGGTGAAGCATTGACTATTTATAACCGTTGGTTTGGTCCAGATACAAATTCTGCGATGCCTCGTGGCGATTTCAAAATAGGAAAAGGTCAATAAATTATATGTATGAGCAATTACTAGAGCCTCGTTATTTATGGTGGTTATGGGATGGTTTTTTAGTCACTATGGCTATCTCTTTTTTAACAATTATATTTTCTACTACATTAGGGTTTTTGTTAGTTATTGCTCAGCAAAGTCATATTAAAATTATCAAAGGCGTTGTTATTGGATATAACGCCATTTTTCGTTATTCGCCATTATTACCACAACTTTTTTTCTGGTATTTTGGTATCGGTAATTTGTTACCGATTGAGTTTAAATTATGGTTATTTGATGAACCAGAAATTCAACTGTTTTTGTTCACTCTAAAAATGCCATCTTTTGAATTTATTATTGGTTTAATTGGTTTAACATGTTATTCCAGTGCTTTTATTGCTGAAGAATTCCGGGCTGGAATTATGGGGGTGAGTAGTGGACAAGAACAAGCCTCATTAGCATTAGGTCTCACTCGTTGGCAGAGTATGCGATTTATTATTTTACCGCAAAGCTTTCGTATCGCTTTTCCTCCTTTGATCGGTCAATATATGAATATTATCAAAAACTCATCGCTAACCATGGCAATAGGTGTGTTAGAACTATCTTATGTTTCTCGTCAAGTAGAAACCGAATCGTTAAAAACATTTCAGGATTTTGCAGTAGCAACTTTTTTATATATTTTCGCTATTGTTATTGTGGGTACCCTAGGCAATATTTATCAATCAAAATATTTACAAATTGGAAAGGTCTAATACGTTATGGATTTTAAGGGTTTTGAAATTATTTGGCATAATCTCGATTATCTTATTTTTGGAAATTTCCCTGGTGGCATAGTATTAACATTGTTAATGAGTTTTGCTGCTATTGTTTTTTCGACCATTTTGGGTGTTTTCGCGGGTGTCGGTTTAACGGTTTGTGACGGATTTTTACGTAAACTTTTAGTTATTGTATTAGGTTTTTTAAGAGCGATTCCCGTTATTATGCTCATATTTTGGACTTATTTTTTATTGCCAGTTTTATTAAATATTGATGTGCCAGCTATCACTACTGTGATTTTTGCTTTATCATTAATTGGTGGTGCATACATTGGTCATTCTGTTCATGCAGGAATGGTAGCTATTGGCAAAGAACAATGGCAAGCAGCTTTTTCATTGGGTTTTACAAAAAGCCAAGTCATTATTTTTATTATCTTGCCACAAGCATTAAAAATGATGTTACCTTCCTTTGTTAATCAGTGGGTATCATTAATTAAAGATACCTCTTTAGCTTATATCGTTGGTGTTGCAGAGTTTACCTTTATTGCTACCCAAATTAATAATCGCAGTATGGTTTATCCTACAGAGATTTTTTTGTTTGTTATTGTGGTTTATTTTATTATTTGTGCCACACTTGATTTTACAGTATCAGTATTACCTAAATATCATTTATTTTCTCGCAAAAAATAGCTAGATTGTTTATTTCAATATTATTGAGCAAAACATCTCTAAAAAACTCAAAAAGGTTATTAAGGTTCTTTTAAGCTTCGTTTGCTAAATTATAAGTAAATATTGTCAGTATTGGTTTTGATATGTTACTTAATATGAACTCTCATCTTTTTTTATTAATCAATGCGCAAGAACATGCTTCGAAGTTGTTTATTCTTTTTGCTGTGTTTTGTGCTAATTACTTAATATTACTACCTATTGGCTTATTAGGAATATGCTGTATATACAAACCACTATATAGAACATTGGTGATAAAAATTTTAATAAGTTTAGCATTAGTGCTAACTGTTACTTTTATTATAAGGCATCTATTTTATTCGCCACGGCCATTTGTACTTAATGTTGGTACTAATTTTTTAACCCATGATAAAACGAGTTCGTTACCAAGTCAGCATGCTGTTTTTATTTGGACTATCTGCTTTTCTATTTATTTAAATTATAAAAAGCAATTTAAATCGTTTGCATATTTATCTACTGTAGTTGCTTTGCTTGTTTGCTGGAGCCGTATCTACTTAGGGGTTCATTGGCCACTAGATATTTTAGTTGGTATGTTATTAAGTTTTATATCAGTTTTTCTAATTAAAAAATTTTGGTTTCTATATTACAAAATTTATAAATGAATAAAAATTTAAGTTGTTTAAGGTTAGGCATATACTAGTTAACTATGCTAGCTAGGCTATTTTTCAAATCTAATTAAGGTTGAACTATAATGAAAATACTTATAGTCGAAGACGATAGTTTATTACAAAAAGGGTTATACGATGGTATAACATCTGATGGTTATGTTTGTGAAGTGGCATCTAATGGTAAGCAAGCGGAAGAACATATAGAGTTTTCGCAATTCAGTTTAATTATTCTTGATTTGGGATTGCCAGATTGTGATGGTTTAGAATTACTCACTCGTTGGCGTAAAAAACAAATTGATATTCCTGTCCTTATTTTAACTGCCCGCGATACTATTGAAGATAGAGTAGAAGGTTTAGATCTTGGTGCTGATGATTATTTAATTAAGCCTTTTGCTTTAACTGAATTACTAGCAAGAGTGAGGGCATTGATTCGTCGAAATCAAGGAACAGCTGATAATATTATTAATTATGGCCCGATTAGCATTGATATTAAAAGACAAACAGCGACATTAAATGAACAAGAAGTTATATTAACACCTAAAGAGTTTATTTTATTGTCTAGATTAATGTTAAAAGCTGGAGAAAAAGTACATCGTAATTTATTGCAAAATGATTTATATGATTGGCAAAGTGATCCTAGTTCAAATGTGCTTGAAGTTTATATTCATGCGCTACGAAATAAATTAGGTAAACATTTAATCAAAACTGTACGTGGATATGGTTATCAACTCAATATTGATAATTAGCTATTATTCTAAATTTAGTGAATGATAAACTTATGATTGAAAAATCCTTGACCAAGATACGTCATAGTATTCGCTGGAATCTTTTTTTTACTTTAGGCGCTATTATGTTGATTTGCCAAATTATTACGGTATTTTGGTTATGGCATGAAAGTAAAGAGCAAATTGATGTTCTAGTTAATTTAACATTAAGTAAAAATAAAATTGACGAAGTAGTTGAGCACGAGGAGTTAGAGGCTATTTTTGCTCTGTTCTGTTCTGCCTTTTCTATGATGGCTGTAACTTTATTTTTAGCTTATAAAGCTATTAAATGGATTACTAAACCTTTAGAGATTCTTGAAAAAGATCTAAACCAAAGAACAGCTGATAATCTTAGACCGATAAAACCAATTAGTAATATGCGTGAAATCAAATCGATTACACTGGTATTGAATAATTTGTTTGAGAGACTCAATAATACTCTTTCACAAGAACGTCTTTTTACTGCTGATGTTGCACATGAAATGCGAACACCATTGGCAGGTATTCGTCTGCATTTAGAATTACTTGAAGCGAAAAATAAAATCGATTGTCGTGAACTAATTGAACGTATAGATCGTTTAGTCAATACGGTAGAGCAACTTTTGATGCTCGCTAGGGCTAGTCAAAAATTTACGTTAGGTCAGTATCAAAAAATTAATTTTTATGATGATATTCAAATACCACTTTTTGATGAATTAACCGAACTAACAGAACAAAAACAACAAACGATTGAATGGCAAATTACTAATAAGATTACTTTTAGTGGCGATGCAACTCTGATTCGTTTACTGATTCGCAATCTGGTTGAAAACAGTTATCGATATAGTCCAAATAAAAGTAAAATTACGATATGTTTTTATCAAGACATTCAAGATATTATTATTGCGGTTAAAGATGAGGGCTGTGGTATTGATGAATCAAAGACTGAAAATTTAACGCAAGCCTTTTTCCGAATGGATCGTAAACATAATGGAATAGGGCTTGGCCTAAGTATTGTTAATCGCATCACTAAATTGCATCATGGGCAATTTACATTAAGAAATCGGCAGGACCGTCAAATAGGTACCATTGCCGAAGTTAGACTTAATGATTCACTTCATCAATTAACTTAGTTATTAAACTGTTATGTTGATTTTCTTTAATAAGTGATGATAAAAAACGTTGCCAAGTGCGTTCTATTTTTGCTTTGGCAAAAAATCCGACATAATTAGCAATCGGAATAAAGGTCGAATTACCTATATTATCAATAATGATTAAGCGATTTTTTTCAGATGACAAATGCTGAAATAAAATATTTTTACTTTTGATTGTCATGGTAATAATTCGATCTTTTAATAACGCTGTTTTTAGTGCTTTAAGCGATACAACTAACGCACTATAATATTGTTGAGTTAATTGTTCGTCATAGAGATATTTTTCTAACGGTGTAGCAATTTTCCCATCATAGTCCCGAATTAATTCAAAAACATGTCCTTGTCCAAAATTTGTTGTTACTGGGCCATAATAATTTGCCAAAACATCCCACGATATTTTGCGTTTTATAAGATGTTTATAATAAGCAATTTCACGGTTTGTTTCTTCTTCGGCGCCATCATTATAATTTACTTTGATACATTTATTCGGATCATCTGGATGATGATAGCATTTTCTATGTAGTCCTTTGCTTATATAATCTTTTTCGGTAAGTTGAATTAAATTTTTCATCAATTGATATCGTGTAATTAAAGGTTAACTGAAAGTGTAGCAGTTAGTGTTTTTTATCGCTATGTTTTTTTGTTATAAGTTCTAGCGCTTTTATAATATTTCTGTATAATATTGCCACCCACGTTACAACAGTGTTCTTCCCAACGCTGTTTTCGATTGTCAAAATTAGTATAGCAACTCGAAGGGGTTAGTTAGTTAATAGTAGCAATCAAAAAGTGTAAATAAATCAAATGATTTATTAACGTGAGATTAATTAAAATTTGGATAAATACGAATGAGTACTTTTTCAGCTAAACCAGAAACAGTTAAACGCGACTGGTATGTTGTTGATGCAGCAGGTAAAACGTTAGGTCGTTTAGCTACTGAAATCGCAAGCCGTTTGCGTGGTAAACACAAAGCAGAATATACACCACATGTTGATACAGGTGACTATATTATCGTTATCAATGCAGAAAAAGTTGCTGTAACAGGCAAAAAACGCACTGATAAGATCTATTATCGTCATACTGGTTACATCGGTGGACTTAAAGAAGCGACTTTTAAAGAAATGATTGAACGTCATCCTGAACAAGTCATCGAAATTGCTGTAAAAGGCATGTTACCGAAAGGTCCTCTTGGTCGTGCAATGTACCGTAAACTAAAAGTTTATGCTGGTAGTGAGCACAATCATGCGGCACAACAACCGCAAGTATTAGATATTTAAGGGGATAGAAGATGGCTGATAATCAATATTACGGTACAGGTCGCCGCAAAAGTTCCGCTGCTCGAGTGTTTATCAAACCAGGTAGTGGAAATATCGTTATTAATAAACGTTCATTAGAGCAATATTTCGGTCGTGATACAGCTCGTATGGTTGTTATGCAACCACTTGAGTTAGTTGAAATGACTGACAAACTTGATCTTTACATCACGGTTAAAGGTGGTGGTATTTCAGGTCAAGCTGGTGCGATTCGCCACGGTATTACTCGTGCATTAATGGAATATGATGAAACTTTACGCTCTTCATTACGTCAAGCGGGCTTTGTTACTCGTGATGCACGTCAAGTTGAACGTAAAAAAGTGGGTCTACGCAAAGCTCGTCGTCGTCCACAATTCAGTAAACGTTAATTGCTACGTTACAAATTTGTTTCAAAACCCAGCACAAGCTGGGTTTTTTTTCAGTTTTATTTATTACGATATAAATTATAGATAATAATCACCCAAATCAAAAATAACTTATTATTATTCAATATAATATATTATAAATCTTTTATTCTCCTCAAAAAATATAATCTGTTTATAAGATGAAAAGAGTACAAATCTGAGAAAAAAACAAAAAGAAAATTCATTTTTTTTAACAAATTTGTTATCCAATTTGTTAGAATAGTTATTAATATAAACTTATTTTAACTTTTTGCATATTTGGAGTGACCATGGTTGTTGCTGTTAATAAACGTTCTGTAATGACATTATTTTGTGATACAACAGATATTTATGGCCATCAGATTCGTTTTGTGTTGGCAGAAAAAGGGGTAACAGCTGAAATCGAGTTTGTTACAGCAGATAATCTACCTCAAGAATTATTGGATTTAAATCCCTACGGTTCAATTCCAACACTAATTGATCGTGACCTTACCTTATATGAACCTCATATTGCATTAGAATATTTGGATGAACGTTTTCCTCATCCACCGCTAATGCCTGTTTACCCAATTGTAAGAGCGAATTCTCGATTAACCATGTATCGCATTAAGAAAGAATGGTATAGCGCTTACGAAACAATTTTAGCTAATCCGGATAGTGAAGCAGCTAAACAAGCTCGTAAAAATTTACTTGATGATTTAGTATCAATCTCCATAATGTTTAAAGAAAAAGATTACTTTATGAGTGATGATTTTACATTATGTGATTGTTATTTTGCTCCTTTGCTTTGGCGTTTACCTATGATTGGTATTGAGTTGCCAAAAGTTGCCGAGAAAAATTATCTTGCTTATATGGCTCGAATTTTTGAACGACCAGCTTTTATAAGCTCTTTAACTGAAGATGAAAAGAAAATTAGAGCGTAATAGTTTATTTTTTATCTAACGACAGATTAGCAATTAAACAAGGTAGCCGTTATGGAAATTGATAACATGACTCCTCGTCGCCCTTATATCTTCAGGGCTTTTTATGACTGGATCTTAGATAATGAATTAACTCCGTATATTGTGGTTGATACTTCTGTATATGGTGTATTAGTACCGCAAGAGTTTATAAAAGATAATCAAATAGTACTTAATATTGCCCCGCAATCGGTCGGGCAATATTTAGCTAATAATGAACAAATCGAATTTAATGCTAGGTTTTCTGGTGTTCCTCAACATATTGTTGTACCAATGGCAGCTATTGAAGCTATTTATGCTCGTGAAAATGGTGTTGGTATGGGATTTGAGGATGAGCCACATTATAAAGCTCTTAGAGAAGGAGCGAATAAACCTGCAGAAAATATTAAACCAAAACCAGCTAATCCTTTCCGAGTTGTCAAATAATTATTATTAATTGTTTGAATAATAAAAAAATTCACTATCTTATTTACAATCTTAATATTTGGTCATAAATAAGATAGTCCTTTTTTGTCTGTAATATCTATAATAGTAATAGCCAATATAAATCAAAGTAGGAGCAAAAATAATTGTTATTTTAAAATTTATAACTGATAATGATTATTATTACCATAACAGAGTGTTCATTCTATGAAAACGTGTAATAACAATCCTACTTCTCGTCTTTGGCAGCTTGCTTTTCGATATAAAGTACTCATTATTTTATCTTGTTTACTTTCAATCTTCAGTGTTGCTACTGCCTTTATTCCTTTTATTTCAGTATATTATATTGTTTATGAAATAATTATTAGTCTAGTAAACAACACTACATTAAATAATGAATTAATTATCGATTATGGTTGGTTAGCTTTTATTGCTGCGGCATCTTCTATATTTTTAAATTTTTTAGCACTTTGTCTTTCGCATATTGCTGCGTTTAAAACTCTTTATCATTTAAAATACAATTTTATTCGATACTTATCATGTTTGCCTCTAGGATTTTATACTAAACATTCAAGTGGCGAATTACGAAAAATTGTTGATGATGATATTGAAAAAATAGAGATTTTTATTGCACATCAGTTGCCTGATATGATTGGTTCATTTGCTACTCCAATTATTATTTTTATTATTTTAGCTATTTTCGATTGGCGTTTAGGTTTGGCAACATTAGTACCAATCATCTTAGCTTATATTGTTTTAAAAAGTGGTTATCGTCGTAAAGAAATTAAAAACAATATGCAAGAGTTTCAAACCCGATTAATTGATATGAGTAATGCTTCAGTTGAATATATTCGTGGTATAACAGTGGTTAAAGCTTTTAATCAAACTTTCTTTTCTTTTAAACGCTTTTATGAATCTATCAAAGCTTATCAACAATATTGTCTTAAGTTTATAGATTGTTTTAAATATCATATGGCACTGTTTTTGCTCATATTAAATAATATCTATCTTTTTATTATTCCCGTAATGATTTTATTATTAGGTACAACAGAAAATTATGCCAATTTTATTTTGTCATCTATTTTCTATTTAATTTTCTCACTGGCTTTGCCGGCACCTTTTTTCAAACTTTTATATGTATCACAAAGTTTTCAAAGAGCAGTTAAAAGTGTTGAAAATATGGATAATGTTCTCAATATAAAATCATTGGCTGAACCGGAATCAGGCCTAGAAGTTGATAATTATGATATTTGTTTTAATGATGTTACATTCTCTTATAATGAGAATGAAGATAATGATTCTTTAGAAAGTAATGCCCTCAATCATATCTCTTTTACTGCCAAACAAGGAACAACCACCGCATTAGTTGGGCTTTCTGGTAGTGGCAAAAGTACCATTTCATTACTCATTCCGCGCTTTTTTGATCCTAGGGAAGGATCAATAACCATTGGTGATGTAGACATTAAGCAAATGAGTAGTGAATATTTATTATCATTAGTGAGTTTTGTGTTTCAAGATGTTTTTCTCTTTAAACAAACAATTTTAGATAATATTAAAATCGGTAAACCAGATGCCGATCTAAACGAAGTTATTGCCGCATCTAAAGCCGCTCAGTGTCATGATTTTATTGAGAAATTACCTGATGGCTATCAATCTGTAATAGGCTCTAAGGGGGTGCATCTTTCTGGCGGAGAAATGCAACGATTAGCAATTGCTCGAGCATTACTAAAAAACTCACCTATACTGATTCTTGATGAAGCTACATCTTTTGCTGATCCTGAAAATGAATACAAAATTCAACTTGCCTTAAAAGTATTAATGGAAGGTAAAACCGTTATTATGATTGCCCATCGCCTATCAACAATAAAAGATGCCGATCAAATTGTGGTATTAGATAAAGGAAGTATTGTTGAAAAAGGAACCCACCAGCAACTTATTGATAAACAAAATACCTATTACAAAATGTGGCAATATTACAAGCAAACATTAGATTGGCAAATGGATCAACCAAATTCTGCTAATAATTGTCATTCAGATCACTCTTGTCATAATGATGAGGTAGCACATGTTTAAAAAAATATTAATGTTGTCCGATATAGAAAGTAAAAATCTTAATCAAGCGATTATTGCTTGTACATTGTCCAATTTAACATTAATGTTGCCTTTCATAATTTTATTACAGGTAATTATGTTGTTAATTGAGCCTTTAACTAACCAAATACCAGTGAATGTTTATTATCTTTGGATAATGGCAGGCTTCGGTGTGTTATCTGCGATTTTGTTTTTAATCTGTTATAAAAGAGAATATAAAAAGACTTACGCTAATGCTTTTAGTCAAGCTGCCAATACTCGAATTGCGGTCGCTGAAAAACTTCGCAAATTACCACTAAGCTTTTTTAATCGAAAAGATCTTTCTGAACTTACTGCAAATATTATGGGCGATTGTGCGGTTATTGAAAATATGCTTAGCCATGTCATACCGCAATTAATTGGATATTCAGTTAGCAGTCTAATAACTTGTTGCTTATTAGCATTTTATGATTGGCGAATGGCTGCGGCAATTTTTTGTACTTTGCCAATTGCTATTATTATAGTTGTTGCTGGTAAAAGACTCGAACAAAAATTGGGGGAAAAACATGTTCAAGCTAAATTAGCTGTTTCCGATGAGGTTCAAGAATATCTTGATGGTATAAAAATCATAAAAGGTTTTGGATTAAGTGGTAAAAAATTCAATCGTTTAGATAAAGCACTGAAAAATATGATGTGGGCATCGATTAAGTTTGAAGGAATAGGTGGAATTATTGTTACTTTGTCTACTATGACATTACAAGTGGGTTTAGGTATTGTTGTTTTACTCGGGGTAACCTTAATGGTTTCTGGAAGTTTGGATCCAATTACTTTTATTGCTTTTGTGATTATTAGTTCGCGAATTTATAGTCCATTAATTTCAGTTTTAACATTATTACCTGAACTGTTCTATATGCTGGTTTCAATCGATAGAATGAAGAGTCTGCAAAATGAACCTATTATGGAAGGTAGAGATGATGTGACTTTTACTAATTATAATATCAATATTGATCAGATTAATTTTTCCTATAATCAGACAAGTGTTATTAATAATGTAAGTTGCGCTATACCTGAAGGAAAAATGACAGCACTAGTTGGGCCATCTGGTAGTGGTAAAAGTACCTTATTACAGTTGATTGCTCGTTTCTGGGATGTAAATTCAGGAAAAATCACTATAGATAATCAAGATATTAAGCAAATAGATCCGGAAACATTAATGCATTCAATGGCTTTTGTTTTTCAGAAGGTGGTATTGTTTGATGATACTATTATGAATAATATTCGAATTGGTAGGCATAATGCTACTGATGAAGAGGTAAAACATGTGGCTAAAATCGCTAGATGTGATGAGCTAGTAGCTCGATTACCAGATGGTTGGAATACATTAATTGGTGAAAACGGTAGTAAACTTTCTGGCGGTGAACGGCAACGTATCTCAATTGCGAGAGCATTATTAAAAAATGCACCTATTATTTTGCTTGATGAAGCTACCGCTTCTTTGGATCCTGAAAATGAAGTTTATATTCAAGAAGCCATTGCTAATCTAGTAAAAGATAGAACTGTCATTGTTATTGCTCATCGCTTAAAAACTATCGTTGGTGCTGATAATATTATTGTCTTAGATCAAGGTTCAATTGTAGAACAAGGCAATTATCAGCAATTAATGGCTAAAAATGGCTTATTTACTAAGCTTTATAGCCTACAAAAACAGACATTGTCTATTAATTAATGATTGGCTATATTTCTGAAAATAATCAGTATATCATATAACAAAATAACTGATAAAAAACAGACGAATGAGTAATGAAATTGAATTAAAGTTTCAGATTAATCAAGCTGATATAGCAGAGCTACAACTTTATTTAAATCAATGGGTATGTTGTGATGAAGCAGAATTTTCTTCGCAAGGATCAAGAACACTAGTTAATCAATTAAATTTGATTAATACTTATTATGATAGCGAAGATTATTTTCTACGTCACAATGGTTGTGGTTTACGAGTTAGAATAAGCGAAGATGCTAACGGTAAGCATTTTGAAATGACATTAAAATCAAAAGGGAAATCTGTCGGAGGATTACACGAACGAATTGAGTTTAATGAATCGCTTCCTGATGATAAACTTGATTTGAGTGTGTTACCAAAAGGAGCATTACCAGCTAATTGTGATATAAAATTGTTACAACAAGAAATAATCCCTCTGTTTACTACTAACTTTAAACGTCAAACTTGGTTAATTTCATTTGCGAATAGTGAAATAGAAGTGGCATTAGATCAAGGCCAAATTACCTCAAACGGAAAATTGATACCTATTCAAGAGATTGAGCTCGAAATAAAACAGGGTAATAAATTGGATTTAATTAATTTTGCTATTGAATTAAGCCGATTCCATTTACATTTATTTTCGCAAAGTAAAGCTTCTCGTGGTTATCGTTTATTAAACAACTTATCTTTTACGCCAACTATGATTTCTGTGACAAAGCTAAATGATTTATCAAGCGTGTTAGATTTTTGGCAACAGCATGAAGAATATGCGTTAGAAAATAATGATTTAACCTATTATCAACAGCTAGTAACTCAAATAAATGAAATGCTAATTAGCCAAAACTTGTCAATAGGACCTGAATTTCATCATTGGCAAACAGCCATTCCATATATCGACTCGGTCGAAAATTTTGCTTATAGTGAAATCAATACAAAAGTAAAACTCATGTTAATTACTGAAATAAATAAAGCGGATAAAAAATAGTTATAAAAATGAAAAAAACGTTATTCAAATTACCTTTATTATTTGTTTTATTTTATTGGCTTGTAAATATTGTTTTGTTTACAGCCTATTTCATTGTAATTAATAATTATTTTACTGCATCTGATTTGACATTTTTTCAGATAAGTAAAGGAATTATTCAACGACTTTCAGTTAACTTCTATTTACAGTTACCGAATTCAATTATACTTTTTATTGTTGCCATCGTTTTATTGAATAAATATTATATTAATATAATCAATCGAAAAAATATTATTAATACTTTCATTATAGCCATATTAATTGTCTTGAGTGAAATAGTAGGAAGATGGTTTTATCGGACTTATATTAATAAGTGGATGTTTATTGAACAGCAATATGCAGGTATAGATATATATTTTATTTCTATAATCGACATATTTAACTGTACAAAAGTAGTGATGAGTTATCTTTTCATAACAATTTTAACTTTTTTTAGTGTTAAATTTCTTAATTACAAATATATACATAATGATAGTGGATTAACGCAAATTGAAAGTCAAAAGTTACATCTTGGCGTATTTATTTCACTTTATAATTGTTACTTTATCACTTTATTTATTTCATTTTTTGTGCTTGATAGATATATTGATTACAGTTCATATAGCATTATTATAGAATTAGGTATTTTGATTATATTTTTATTAATTACTAATTTGCTGGGTTATTTTTTGTTAAGAAGATGCTTTAAAGGGGTAACAGAAAGTTTAAACCTAACAAGGCTAATTATTAGTTCACTAAGTACCTTTATCTTAAACTGTATATTGCTTGTATTTATTATTTTTATTTGTATCCGAATGTTTGAACTTTTACAAATATATTATAGTTTACCTAATACTCCAACATTGATTACCTGTTGTTGGGTAATAATAGTGATGTTATTTATTGTAAGTAGCCTAATGGTTAGAACTATGGCAAAACTTTTTTTTGATTCAAAAAAGGAAAATTAAGATTCTATAATAGAATAAATTTGTTTGACTTTTTCCCTCTCAAAGTAAACCTATATCAATCTGATGATAAATAACCAAAATTTAGGTTATATTTCATTAAGATTCGCCATTTTTTTCGTTTTAGTACAAAAAAACGCTATTCACTCATATAATCAAGCAATTAGCATAGACATTCATGATCTATTTTTGTTATTTTATCATTATCTTAAAATTCAAGTATAACAATTAATTAGTTTTTTATTGTGCACATTGAGTTTAATAATCTAATGAATAGAAATTATAATAAATATGGAGGTTTTGTGCTTAATAGTAATTCAAATAAAATTAACCTATTGGTCAAATTAACATTCGGGACTTGTCTAATCACCTCTAATTTTTCAAATGCCTTAACCATCATTGATGCTAATAATATTGGGGAATACACTGAAAAAGGTATTGCAGTTACAACTGATGATATTGTTATTCAGAATTTAACAGATAGTTCACTACCACATATCAATTTAGCAAAAAATAAAATATCAGCTATTAAGTCGCAAGTTGCTGGTAAAAAAATAACTATTGATAGTGGATTAGATGAGTTTGTTATCCAAACTAATGGAACGGGTAACTATAATAGCGCATTTAATATCCATGCTCATTCTGGTGGAAAAGTTGATGTTTTAAGTGATATTCGCTTAAATGTTCAAGATGGTACTGGAATTTATTTAGCCAGTGGTGGTAAAGGTAATTTTGCAAAAAAAGTAATAATAGATGGTACCGGTGTAGCAAATCATAGTTTTATTGGAATTCGAGCCTACAATGGTTCAAACACAATTAAGACTGATGGGAACTTTGATGGTGAAGTAATTATTCAGTCCATAGGAGATAGTAGTTATGGTATTTTATCTCTACTCAATAATAATCCTAATGCGATTGGTATAAATTTAAACTTTAATGATAAAGTAACGATTAATATGACTGGGGCTAACTCCGTTGGAGTTTCAGCACAAGAACAAGTTGGAGCAAATCCAAATGCTGACAGTGTTATTAATTTTAATAATGGATTAGATGTAATAACTGCCAATGGAAACGCGATTGAAATGGAACAAAGTGCCGGTAAAATATCTATCAATAGTGGTACAAATACTAATAACATTGTCTCGGTTAATCATAACAGCCATAAAGCCATATATGCGAATACAGGACAAGTAACTGTTCAAGGAAAATCGTATATAAAAGGGGATATTTATGCTAAAGATAAAGGGCAAATAGATCTTGATTTAACTGATGGTTCGCTTTTATTGACTGCGATCAATAATGCGCTCAATGAAACTCCTGAAGAAAAAGGTAATATCAATGTTACAATGACAGGTAGTCAAAACCAATGGCGAATGACAGATAGTTCATATATTGATTCTTTAATATTAAATAATAATGCTAAAATTAGTTTTGGTTACGATTATGAAACACCAAATAGGATCAACAATCTTAACGGTTCAAATAGCATGCTTTTAACCGCAAACTCATTATCTGGCAATGGATTATTTGAATTACGGACATCATTAGGCAATAATTTTGCTAATGATTTAATTAAAATTACCGGATCTTTGCAAGCGACAGGGGAGCATAATATTTCAATTAAAGATGATTATACTGGTTCCGCGATGGTTAATGGTAATGAAAAAATGACTTTAGTTGAAACTGAAGGTGGTGGCGCTAAGTTTAACTTAATTTCCCCATCAATTGATATT
This sequence comes from Gilliamella sp. W8126, assembly GCF_016102185.1. NCBI lineage: Bacteria > Pseudomonadati > Pseudomonadota > Gammaproteobacteria > Orbales > Orbaceae > Gilliamella > Gilliamella sp. W8126. Next base: position 266,818 of record NZ_JACFPE010000001.1, read on the forward strand.
GGTCCGTATCAATTTAATAAATTAACTAAAGTTACTAACGAACGTAATAATGGCTCAGAAGATTGGGTATTGTCAGCAACAAATTCGGAATCAGCTAATCCTATAAAACCAAGTAAGCCTCATTTAACAAATACTGCTCAAAATGCAGCTAATATTCTTAATTCAAATTATTTGCTCAGTTACATAGAAACGCAAACTTTACATCAACGAATGGGAAAACTTCGCAGAAATGAAACAGTTGCTGGAGATGCTTGGGGGCATATTTATAGTGGTAAATTAAGCTCGTTTAATGATAATCGTTTGTCTGATTTTGCTATGAATTATTATGGTTTACAGCTCGGTATAGATCGAAGAATAGAAGATAACAGACAGGATGTATATTATGGATTTATGGGCGGTTACAGTCGAGGAAATATCGATCATCATGTAGGTGATGGAAACACAACAGGCTACTATGCAGCAATCTATGGTACCATTCTAGATCAATCTGGATTGTATATCGATGCTTTAGCCAAGTATATGATAATGAAGAATAAATTTAATACAACTACTGGAGGTGGATATTTAGTAAAAGGTGATGGCAATACTAATGGTGTTTCAATAGGAATAGAAGTTGGGCAACGATTCTACCTTTCTCCAGCATTGAATTCAAATCAAGGTTGGTATATTGAACCACAAACACAACTAACCTATTCCCGTCAGGGTAGCACGGTAATTAAAGCAACTAATGGTTTAAGAACCGAATTAAACAGTTACAATTCATTACATAGTCGAGCAAGCATTATCTTAGGTAACAACTTTTCACAAGATAATAACATTATTGATGTATATCTAAAAACAGGCTATGTGAAAGAGTTTGCTGGCCAAACATCTTATGTATTTAACCATACAGCAAAAGAAAAATATGATTTTGCTGGCAATTGGTGGGATAACGGGATTGGTGTTAATATGCAATTTAATAATCATCATAATATTTATGCTGATGTGGTTTATTCTCTGGGCAATAAATTTGATCAAAAACAAGTTAACATGGGGTACCGATATAGCTTCTCATAATGAATTGTTGTTTATTTGTTAACACAAAAATTATTTACTAATATAAAGTGACTTGCAAATACAGTCACTTTTTTTATTTTAATTAATTGGTTAAATTATTTTTTTAGAATAAATATTATTACTCTAAATTGATTGTACCCTATTCATATTAACCATGCTTATTAACTAATTAACTCATTGCATGAAAACAATTGATATGATTTTTTACAATATAGTTCAATAAAAAGATATCGGTATGTAAAAAGTCATTTATAATATTTAATTAGGTGATTTTATCAATATAAAATATTTTAAGTGAGTGCTTATTATGTCCCAGCCAAGCTCGTTAGTTTCACCATTAATTGCTCAGCAAAAAGAAAAGATTATATCTCAATTGTCACAATGTGATTCAAAAGAAGTACTTGATAACCTTAATATTTTGCTACAAAGTGATTTTCTGATTGATGCTTTTTATCGATTTCCCGAGTGGCTGACAGATATTATTACTCATCCCCCTCAAGCTGATGAAAGATGTTTCTATCAACAATGGTTAAATGAAAGACTAGCATCAGTATTTGATGAATTAGCGCTAATGAAAGTATTAAGATTATTTAGGCGCTATATTCTGGTAAGGCTTGAATGGTCACAATTAACCCAAACAAGTAATGATGAGCAAATTTTATTACAACTTACGCAGCTAGCTGAAGTGATTATTATCACCGCACGTGATTGGCTTTATGAGCTTAGTTGTAAAGAATGGGGAACGCCATGTAATTTACAAGGGCAAGCACAACCTTTACTTATTTTAGGCATGGGAAAATTAGGTGGTGGTGAACTGAATTTTTCATCAGATATTGATCTTATCTTTACCTACCCTGAACATGGACAAACTCAAGGTGGGAGACGAGAATTAGATAATGCTGTGTTTTTTACTCGTTTAGGGCAACGATTAATTAAAACACTAGACCAAATTACTGAAGATGGTTTTGTCTACCGCGTTGATATGCGTTTACGTCCGCTTGGTGATGGCGGTCCGTTGGTTTTAAGTTTTTCTGCTATGGAAGATTATTATCAAGAGCAGGGAAGAGACTGGGAACGTTATGCTATGGTAAAAGCAAAAATACTTGGTGATCAGCAAGAACCCTACACCAAAGAGCTTTACCAAATGTTAAAACCATTTGTTTACCGCCGTTATATTGATTTCAGTGTATTGCAGTCATTACGAAATATGAAAAGCATGATCGAGCGTGAAGTTCGGCGTCGAGGCTTGACTAACAATATCAAACTTGGTGCTGGTGGTATTCGTGAAATTGAATTTATTGTACAAGTTTTTCAACTTATACGTGGTGGGCGCGTCGTGGGCCTACAAACTCGCTCTTTATTAACCGCCTTACAAGTAATAGAACAAGAATCGTTACTTAGCGTGAATGAAGTAGACACTTTGCGAGAAAATTATTTGTTTTTACGTCGTTGTGAGAATTTACTTCAAGCTATACATGATGAGCAAACACAAGCATTACCAGACGATGAGCTGGATCGAATTCGTATTGCCACTAGTATGAACTTTAATGATTGGTATGAATTTGAATCTGATCTTGTTAAAAGAATGCAATTAAATCGACAAGTATTTAATCAACTTATCGGTGAAGATACATCTGAATCAGTATCTAATTCTAAGCAATACAATGAACAATTTGATGATCTTTGGGTGCCAGATTTGCAATTAAGTGATGTTACATCAGTACTGACTTCTTACTCACATGATGATGCTGAAAAATTATATCAAATGCTTTGTCAGTTTCGTGATGATATAGGTAAACGGACAATTGGAGTACGAGGTCGTGAAATACTTGACCAATTGATGCCACGATTATTGGAGTTGGTTTGTACTGATAAAAACACATTAGTACTATTATCACGAATCTTACATTTATTAGTTAATATTGTTAGCCGAACAACTTATTTAGAATTACTCCTTGAATATCCAACAGCATTGAAGCAGTTAATTCGTTTATGTAGTGCCTCGCCAATGATTAGTGAGCAACTAGCTCATTATCCAATTTTGTTAGATGAACTAATAGATATTAACTCCCTTTATCAAACTGTTTCACCAAATGAATATAAGAGTGAACTGTATCAATACTTACTTCGTATTGAGGTTGATGATGAAGAACAACAACTTGAAGCACTAAGACAATTTAAGCAAATGCAATTATTGCATATAGCGGCTGCCGATGTTGAGCAGGTATTAAATACTATGAAGGTAAGCGATCATTTGACCTATGTTGCAGAATCACTAATTGATTTTGTTGTACAAATGGCATGGAATCAAATGGTCGCACGTTATGGTAAACCTACACATTTAACTGACAATCAAAAAGGATTGGTTATTATCGCTTATGGCAAATTAGGTGGTTGGGAATTGGGTTATGGTTCAGATTTAGATCTGGTATTTCTTCATGATTGCCCTGTAGATAGTATAACTAATGGTGATAAACAAATTGATAGTCGCCAATTTTATTTACGATTAGTACAAAGGATTATTCATCTCTTCAATGTTCGCACCAGCTTTGGAATTCTTTATGAAGTTGATGTTCGTTTACGTCCACAAGGTGATGCAGGTTTATTAGCTTGTAGTTTAAATGCTTTTTATGACTATCAAATGCATGAAGCTTGGACATGGGAACACCAAGCATTAGTCCGAGCTAGAGCTGTATATGGTGAGATAGAACTGATTAAACGCTTCAACCAAATTAGGCATGATGTTTTATGTAAACCTCGTGAAGAAAAGGTATTAAAAACCGAAGTTAGAGAGATGCGCGAAAAGATGCGGACCCATTTAGGTACAACTGAGCAACATCGATTTAATTTGAAAATTGATGAAGGTGGCATTGGTGATATTGAATTCTTATCCCAATATCTGGTACTTAACTATGCTCATCAATATCCTAAAATGACAACATGGAGTGATAACGTAAGGATTTTAGAATTAGCGGCAAATTATCAAATCATGGATAGCCAAGAAGCTGAACAGTTAACTAAAGCTTATATTGATATGCGCAATGAAATCCATCAATTATCATTACAACTTTTACCGAGTACAGTTGATGATTCATACTTCAAATTAGAAAAACAGATTGTGAATCAAAGTTGGTTAAAATGGCTTAAATAGTATTTAGCCAATCACTAAAATATTTTTATTATTGATCAATAATTTCGATTTGATTGCTGAATAAATTTAATGGAGTCTATAACTTAATGGCGACAATCAAAGATATTGCAAAACTTGCCGGCGTATCTCATGGAACTGTTTCAAACGTACTTAATGATCGAGGTAATGTTAGTGTAAAAAAAATTAAATTGGTTGAACAAGCCATTCAACGGTTAGGTTATCAAATTAATTTATCTGCTAAAAATTTAAAAGAAGGTACAACTAAATCTATTTCGGTCATACTACCCAATATTACGTCTGAACAATATAGTAATTTATATGATGGTTTGTTTAATCAAGCTAATCGGCTTGGTTATGAGTTGTCACTTTATCTAACCTATGATTCAAAAGATCTTGAGTTACAATTAATTCAAAAGGTGGCTGTTAAACGAGATTATGCTGTTATAGTTGTTAGCTCATTATCTGACGCTAGTGAATATTATCAAAAAATTAAGTTGCCAAAAGAGAAAATAATTTTTGTTTATAGAAAACCTTCATCTGCATTACAATTTATTTCACTAGATTATGAGAAAGCTGGGCAAGACATTGCTAATGAGTTGATCAACGAATCGTATCATCGAATTGGATTATTTAGTAATTCAGAACATCATACTCATTCTCAATCCTTTAAAAAAGGTTTACAAAGCCAGTTTAAAAAACATAATTATTCAGTCCTATTGAATAATATAGCTTCCAAGCCATCTAACGGTACTTATAATTTAGCATTTAGTTTTTTTGCCGATGAACAGACAAAGTATGATGCCATTATTACCATGGATATGGAGCGGGCTCATTTCGTCCGTAATGCGAATTATTTTGGTAGTCAACAAGACTGCCCACCAATTTATACTTTAACGAACAATAGTTTTTATTATGAAGACAATATCTATCAATACCATATGAACTATGGCATATTAAGTGAACAAATTATGAAATTGGTAGAGGGAGAAACTGTAACCAATATCGATAATAAAGGCTTTTCATTATTACCTGATTCAAATTCAGCAAATAAAACTAAACATAATGAAACCATTAATTTTCTAATCTTACCAAGTCCATCAACACAAGCGGTCAAAAAATTACTCCCTCATTTTAAGAAAATGTATGGTATTAATGTTAATTTAATTATTAAGCCCTTCGACGAAATATATCATATTTTGAATCAACTTAATCAGCATCAAGAGATCGATATTATTCGAATAGATATGGCTGGATTACCTTGGTTTGCACCGTCAGTATTTAAACCTTTATCAAAATTAGCAATCGACTTCGATCATTTATTGGCAAAATACCCACTAGAACTCATCGAACGCTTTAGTTATGTAAATAATATTGCTTATGCGATTCCTTTTGACCCAAGTGTACAGATGCTTTTTTATCGTAAAGATTTATTTAATGACCCATTAAGTAAACGAGCTTATTTTGAAAGGTATCGACAACAACTAAATGTTCCTAAAAATTTTACTGAATTTGATCAAATTGCACAATTTTTTAGTCGACAACACAATCCTGAATCACAAGTAGAATTTGGCAGTTGCATTACTTTAGGCAATTATGAACTCATTGCATCAGAGTTTTTAGTTCGTTATTATGCTCAAGGTGGTAAATTAATTAATGGCAATAAATTAGGCTTAAACAAGACTATTGCTCTTAATACTTTAAATCAGTTGCAATCATTTATAAAGGTAGCAAGAAATATACAATCACCTTGGTGGCAAGAATCAGTAAATTTATTTGAACAAGGCCAACTTGCAATGTTAATTGTTTATATGAATTTATTTAGTTATATCAATCATCGTAATATTTTACCTTTAGTTGGATATGCAAAAGTACCTGGTCGAAAATCTTTATTTGGTGGTGGATCACTTGGTATGTCGAAATATAGTCAAAAAGATAAACAAGTTAAAATCTTTTTTGATTGGCTTTATTCTAATGAAATCAGTGAACAAATAGCATTACTTGGTGGCGCCACGGCACAAAAATCTATTTTTCAAAATCATAGAATTATTAAGAGTTATCCATGGTTACCAGTGGTACAACAACAATACACTAATGGTATTCGGGAAAATAGTATGACTGGTAATGCGATTAATTTAAGATTGATTGAAAACATTATTGGCAAATATTTAACACAGTGGATAACTAATCAATATAGTTCAATGCAAATCATAGGGTTGATTAATGTTGAGATAGAAAAAACTATGGCTAATAAATAATTATTAGCCATAGTTTACGTAACTTTTTATCGTTAACTGTGAATGGATTATTCTGATTCTACTTTTTTAGGTGTCATGATGACATCTTTGTCTCTAAAGAAGTACCAGAAACCTACCGCAACAATTGCTGCAACTACAGCTGGATAGATCCAAAACTCTTGCCATTGAGGTCCAGCATTAGGTAATGTTTTTTCAGTAACAACACGATTATTGATAAATCCACATACCGATGCCGCCATAAATACACCAAAGCCATTAGAAACAATAAAACGTAAGCCTTGAGCCTGAGCTTTGATTTCTGGGCCAGCTTTTTTATCAACATAAATATCGCCCGCGGTAAAGAAGAAATCCCAACAAATACCTTGTAACAATAAAGTGCCAATAATATAGAAGAACATATTACCGTCTGACGTTGCGGCTAACGATAGCATCATACTACGAATTATCCAACAAATTGCACCGAATAAGATGATCTTTTTAAACCCAAAGCGACCTAGTAGGAAAGATAAAAGGAACATAAATAGCACTTCTGTAGCAATAGCAATTTGCATCATTGATGCTGGTTCTAATCCTAATACAGGCAAATAAACGGGTAAATAAGCACTATATGCAGTTTTAGTGATCATTAAGATAAAGGTAGAAAGCATGAATATAGTGAAATATTTATCTTTAAAAAGAGATAAGGCATCTAAACACATGGCATCTCGAATTGAGAATTTTTTATTTCGACTGGTTGGTGGCGTATTTGGTAAAGTGAAACAATAAATGCCGTAAACCACAGAAGCTCCAGAAGCAAGTAAAAATGAATTGATTGAACTTGAAAAACCAGTGTAGCCAAGAATTAATCCTACTATCATAAAGCCGATAGTACCAAATACACGAATAATTGGGAACCAACGCACACCATCTATATGCCTAAAGCTTACGCTATTTGCTAAAGCCGTTGTTGGATAGAATAATAAACCAACAATAAATATCATTATTAAAAAGCCGACAATATTGCCACTTTCAACAAAGTTAGGAATGATAAATAAAACACCGGCATTAAGAATGTGTAATATCCCCATCACTTTTTGAGATGCGATGAATCTATCAGCAATCATACCAATAAAAAGTGGCGAAATGATGGTTGCAATTCCTAAAACTGAATAAGTAGAACCAACAATTTCTTTCAATCCATAAGCTGCAAGTACTGCGCCGATAACCATATTCCATGCACCTTGCACAAAATATTGTAAAAACATCATTACCAGTAAACGTGGTATTTTAAACATATATTGCTCCGTATTAAATCGTCTTCGTTAAGCCATCATAGGCCACTTGAATATTATAAGGTTTAAATATTTCAACTAATTCATCATGCATGAAGCCACTACTATGGGAGTGATGAGAAGTGATAAGTTGAGTATTGGAATCAAAAATACCTTCTTCTAACATGCGTTTTTGAGCTGCAATAACAGTTTCAATACTCATGTGATTATTGGTTTTATCATTTTGTTTATAGCCGTAAGTACACTCGAAAATTGCCATATCAATTTTTTTACCGCTATTTTTCAACCATTGCCAAGTTAGCTCAGGAAAATAACCCGAATCATGTCCGTGGAGTAAGGTTTTACCATCTTTCTCGATTAAATAAATAAAACAAAATTCCCATTTAGCATGATTAGCCAACAAAGCAGTAACGGTATAACCAGCTGATGTCACAACAGTTTGAAATGGAACCACTAAATTAAATACAAAACGCTCAGGACTATATCCAGGTAAAACATTTAAGCAACCATTTATTGCAATATCATTGCCATAAATATACAGCGGATGGTCGATATTAAATCCATAGTCCACCATACGACTAAACAGATCGCCAACATTAAAATGGTCAGGGTGAGTATGAGTAAACAATAAGTCCTTTATTTTAGTAACGTCAATGTTTTCTCTCATTACTTGATAGCTATATTCAGGGGCAAAATCAATTTGTATAATATCATCAATAAGAATCGAACTTCGAGTTCTTATATTTTTACCTTTTTGTTGGCGAGATTTTTCACAAATTTCACATTTACAAAAAGGATTTGGGATACCTTCAGAAGCGGCAGTACCCAAAAACTGTAGTTTCACATTGTTCTCCTATCTATAATTAGATTGTTTTTATGCTAGTTTTAGCATTATGTTAGCAAAAATTGGAACGTTTCAATTTTATTTTAATGTCATAATAACCACAACAAAAATGGTATTTTTTTTGTTAATTCGTGAGCAGGATCAAAGTTTCTATAAAATAGGTTATTGTTTTAATATTAAATAATTATCGACGATATTGTTTATCGCCGATAATAAAAGAGTTTAGATGCTGGAGGGTAATTTTAGTTAGCCTCTTTCCATAGAATTAGATCCTGTTCGTCGAGTTCTGACGCATCAAATCCGACTGTAGGGGGTAATTCTTCACGGTCAAAGGCTAAATCGCCACCATTGATATCAATATCACCTTTCTTAATCCCTTTAAAATCGTAAAGATTGGTATCGCATAAATGAGAAAGAGTAATATTTTGTGTAGCGCGAAACATGGTTTCGATACGACCAGGAAATTTTTTATCCCAATCATTTAGCATTTCTTTGATTACTTGCCGTTGCAAATTAGGTTGTGAGCCACAAAGATTACATGGAATGATAGGAAATTGTTTTATTTCAGCATATTTTGTAATGTCTTTTTCTTTACAATATGCAAGAGGTCGAATAATAATGTGTTCACCTGAATCATTCATCAATTTAGGTGGCATGGCTTTAAGTTTGCCTCCATAAAACATGTTTAAAAATAGTGTTTCTAAAATGTCATCTCGGTGATGTCCTAGAGCTATTTTTGTTGCACCAAGTTCAGTTGCTGTACGATATAAAATACCACGTCGAAGTCTAGAACAGAGAGAACAGGTTGTTTTACCTTCTGGAATTTTTTCTTTGACAATTCCATAAGTATTTTCTTGGACAATTTTATATTCAATACCTAATGACTCAAGATATTCAGGTAAGACATGCTCAGGAAAACCAGGTTGTTTTTGGTCTAAATTAACTGCGACTAATTCAAATTGTACTGGTGCGCTGATTTTTAAATTAATAAGAATATCCAGCAATGTATAACTGTCTTTACCGCCTGATAAGCAGACCATTATACGATCGCCTTCCTCGATCATGTTAAAGTCAGCGATAGCTTCACCAGTAAGACGTCGCAATCGTTTATGTAATTTATTTTGGTTATATGTATTCATCACGATTTAATAGATTATTCCGCTCGACTCATATATCGGCGTTCTGCGATATGAATTTTAACTCTTTCGTGGTTATCAATATATTCTGGTACTTGAATGACAAGACCGGTTGATAGTGTTGCAGGCTTTGTTCGTGCACTTGCTGAAGCACCTTTGATACTTGGTGAAGTTTCAATAATTTCTAGTTCAACTGTTTGTGGCAGTTCTAAAGCAACAACTTCACTTTCAGCCATTAACACCTGAATACCATCCATTCCACCATCAGGAATAAATAGTAGTTCTTCTTCAATTTGATCTTTCTTAAAAATAAATGGCGTATAGTCTTCATTATCCATAAATACATATTCGTCACCATCGATATAAGAAAAGCTTACCGGACGTCGAAATAGTTCGATAGTATCTAAAATATCATCTCCTTTAAAACGTTCCTCAACTTTGCCACCAGATTTCACATCGGTAAAACGCATTTTATAAAGGGTGCTTGCTCCACGCGCACTAGGACTTTGAACATCAATCTCTTTCACTAATAATAGTTTGCCATTGTAGGTGACTGCATCACCACGTTTTATTTCATTTGCTTTAGCCATAATACTTTCTTCATGTTTAATAGAGTTAAAAATTTAGCTCGCTATTTTACCCTTAAGTTGCTATTGTCTCCAATAAATTTTATAAAACAACGACAAATTCCTCTAAACTAATGACTGATTCATTCAAATGCCGTAAAAACTGTGGTGCATGTTGTATTGCGCCATCAATTTCATCTGCTATACCTAGTATGCCGAATGGAAAACCAGCCGGAATTGCCTGTTTTCATTTAGACGAGAATTTTCAGTGTAAATTATTTGGTAATACTAATAGACCTCTAGTCTGTGGTCGTTTAAAACCTTGTTTTGAAATGTGTGGAACAAATCGTGATCAAGCGATGGATTATTTAACTCAATTAGAACAGTTAACTAGCAGCTAAGTATTGCTAATATTTAACATATCAGACGGATTATTAGAATTATTTATCTCGCATATAATTTTTTTTGATACACTTCATCACAATTTATCAGCTAATGATAAATATCGTAATAAATTATTTTAAATCAGTTACTAACCTAGATATTAAGCATAAGGTAGTAACTAAATATATTTAGAATCTGTTTAACAAGAAGAAAATTAATATGAATGATAAATTAAAGCGTGATTTAAAAGCCCGTCATTTAGCGATGATAGCCATTGGTGGCTCCATCGGAACTGGGTTATTTGTCGCTTCAGGCGCTACTGTTGCACAAGCTGGTCCTGGTGGTGCACTGCTTTCTTATGCCATTATCGGCATAATGGTCTACTTTTTAATGACTAGTTTGGGGGAGCTTGCTGCTTATCTTCCGGTTTCTGGCACTTTTGCGACCTATGGGGCACGCTATGTAGATGAAGCATTTGGTTTCGCTATTGGCTGGAACTATTGGTATAACTGGGCAATAACGGTTGCTGTTGACTTAGTTGCTGCTCAATTGGTGATCTCCTATTGGTTCGATGCTGGGGCTTATAGTTGGTTATGGAGCCTATTATTCCTAAGTATTATCTTTTGCTTAAACTATGTTTCTGTGAAAGGTTTTGGTGAAGCAGAATTTTGGTTTTCATTAATTAAAGTCGTCACTGTGATTTTATTTATAGTAGTTGGTTTATTAATGATTATTGGCATTTTAAAAGGTGCTGAAACTGCTGGTTGGCAAAACTGGCAAGTTGGTGACGCTCCATTTGTTGGTGGTTTTGCTTCAATGATTGGTGTTGCGATGGTTGTTGGTTTCTCATTCCAAGGTACTGAACTAATTGGTATCGCTGCAGGAGAATCAAGAGATCCAGAGAAAAATATTCCAAAAGCAATGAAGCAAGTCTTTTGGCGAATATTATTATTTTATATTTTTGCAATTTTAGTTATTAGTTTAATCATTCCATATACTGATCCTAACTTACTACGTAATGATGAAACTGATATCAGTGTTAGTCCATTTACTTTAGTTTTTCAGCATGCTGGATTATTATCTGCAGCAGCTATTATGAATGCAGTTATTTTAACTTCAGTACTTTCTGCAGGTAACTCAGGTTTATACGCTTCAACCCGAATGCTATATGCTTTAGCTAAAGAAGGTAAAGCGCCGAAGATCTTTGGACGATTATCTTCATCAGGTGTACCTGATATGGCATTATTTGCGACAACATTGGTTGCTATGCTTTGCTTCTTGACCTCACTATACAAAGATCAGGAAGTTTATTTATGGCTACTTAATATGTCAGGTATGACAGGATTTATTGCTTGGCTTGGTATTGCTATCAGTCATTATCGTTTTAGAAAAGGCTACATAGCGCAAGGTCGTGATCTCAATAAATTACCATATCGTTCAAGTTGTTTTCCATTTGGTCCTATTTTTGCCTTTATACTTTGTTTGACGATAACATTAGGGCAAAATTACGAAGCATTTTTACAAGAAACCATTGATTGGAACGGTGTCATTGCCACTTACATCGGTATTCCATTATTTCTTTCGATTTACTTCGGTTATAAAATCGTTAAAAAAACGAAATGGATAAAGTATGAGCAAATGGATTTTTCTCAAATGGATTAATTAGGAAATAACGTAAATTATGACTTGTACATCCGTCGACTTTAGTCGACGGAATTGTATTAAAAAAGAGAAAATAACTAATCAACTCATTAGTTAATAATGTAAAACAACAAGCGTGATAACGATATTAACGACTACGGAATATGATACGTGCTTTTGAAAGATCATAAGGTGTCATTTCTACCGTAACTTTATCGCCAGTTAGAATTCGAATATAGTTCTTTCTCATCTTTCCAGAAATGTGTGCAGTAACAACATGACCGTTTTCAAGTTCAACACGAAACATCGTGTTTGGAAGAGTATCAAGAATAGTACCTTGCATTTCAATGTTATCTTCTTTTGCCATTGGGGCCTCTTAATATTAAATACAAATTAAATACACTCAAATTAATAAATATCATTCTCATTTTCTTTACGATTAACTAGAAAAGCGAATTAATCAAACTCAACTAAATTACCAAAATATTTTTGGATCTAGACAAAGTGATTGATTTGAGTATAAACATAGAACAACTATATTCAAATTATCTAAATATAGCGGCGAAATAATGCCGAAAAAACTCTCAGATGTAAAGTCATTTCTAACATTTCTTTGCATTATAGAGCCTATTTTCATGTATATATTGCCAAACTTTAGGCGATAATAACTTTTCACAGCTTTGTTGATTATTAATATTTTGCCGGATTTCTGTTGCCGAAATTGCTTCAAGTGGTGTATTAGCAAAGTAAATATAGCCATTAGGACATTGATGTAATGTTTGACTATCTTGAGTTTGGTGTTGACTAATCCATTGTTGTAGCTTGCTATCACAGGGTGTTTGAGCATAACCTGGCCGTTTACATATTAGCAAATGACAATAATCGAGTAATTTTTGCCACTCTTTCCATGTTGGTAAACTAAGCAAAGAATCTTTTCCCATTATAAAAGCTAAACTTTGCTGAGTACCATTTTGTTGACGCCATGATTTGAGAGTATCAATGGTAAAAGAGGGCTGATTAATTAGCTTTGGTTCTAATTCTCGAGTATCAACTGAAAATAGAGAATAATCCGCTATAGCCAACTGCAACATAGCTAAACGTTGCTCTGTATTGGCCTCTGGTTGTGGTTTATGAGGCGGAATACGGTTAGGTAATAGATTAATTTTAGTTAATCCCAACTCTTTGGCTAAGGCTAAAGCTGGGCGTAAATGCCCATAATGGATTGGATCAAAGGTTCCACCAAATAACGCTGTTAACACTTATTTAACCCCATAAACTGCATAGTTAAACTTAGCAGTGCATCCCAAATAGGTAAATCATTATTATGTTTTAGGCTAATTTCAATATCGGTTAATGTCGCCAGTAGAGCAAATAACGATTTGATATCAAAACGATTCAAATAAGCGCTATACATGGTTCTCCTATTTTGCCAGACTCTATATTCATCAAAAATTTGCCGAGGTGATTTCTCGCTTAAAGCTAATTTTAAATTGATCAACAAAATCAATTCACGTTGAATAATCCGCATCAATATTAACGGCTCAAAATCATTCATTTTAAGCTGTTGTAAAACATGTGTTGCACGTTTTGCTTTATTGGAAAGCATTGCATCAATCCAATGAAAAGGCGTAAATATCGCTGAATCATTAATATTTAACTCAACTTGTTCATAAGAAATAGTTTGATTTGGATAGAGTAAATTTAATTGCTCAATAATTTGCGTTAATGCCAACAAATTACCTTCATAGTAATAACTAAGTAGCTCAATCGCTGGAGATTCAATAGCTATTTGCATTTGTTGTAAATAGCTTTTGATCCATTGTGGTAATTGTGCTGCTTCAGGTGTTGAACAATTCACTACCACTAACTTGTCAGATAAAGCTTTGTACCATAATGCATTTTCTTGGGTCTTAGTAATCTTCACTAGACTAACTATCAAGCCAATCTCAGGGGTTAACATTTCACATAATGTGTTTAATTTTGTTGCCACTGAAACATTTAACACACCTTCACCAATATCTATACAGAGTAAAGTTTTGCTTGAAAATAGATTCATTGCTTGGCAACTATCATACATTGCCGACCAGTCTGTTTGGCTATTGATTGTGAAAGAAAGTTGTTCGTCATATTGAGCTTGTTTAAAAGCATTACGTAATTCAGTTTGTGCATAATGTTGCAGATAAGGATCGCTACCTAAAATCAAATAATAAGGCGATCCTAATTGCTGGGTTATTTTTTCAGCACTAATTTTAATCATAACTAGTTGTTAGTTTGCTGCATCAACTGATTTCAATTTACGAATGATCTCTTTAGCTGCTTGCTTATACATTTCATCCTCAATCAAATTTTGTTCTACTGTCTTAGCTAATGCTGCTGCTGGATTATCAAAGAAGGTACGGAATATACGAACGTTAATTGGATGAATTTGTTCACCTGCAATGACTACTTGCGCTTGAACTGTCAATACTAACTGATATTCTGCTGCTTTACCATCTTGATAGATAGATATAGTGTTTTTATCCAATGAATTTCTGACTATGCGCAATGACGGATATTTAGCTTTATTATTGCCATTAACTAATGTAACTTTATTATCGCGTAGTAACTCTTTAACTTCCCTTGACAATCGACCGTATGGATCACCACTTTCATAGGACAGTGTCTTAAAGCGAGTAGGAACCTCTGGTTCATATTGCAAATGAAAACCGCATCCAGACAACGATATTGTCAATAACATCAAAGCTAAATATTTTTTCATTGGTATCATCACCTATCTCTTAGTTATCTAACATTATTAACCAACAACTAGATTCAATAATTTGCCTGGCACATAAATAACCTTACGAATTGTCGTATCAGTTAAATATTTTTGAATGTTTGGCTCTTGTTTAGCTTGTTCTACTACAAAATCTTGTTCGGCATCTGCCGGAACGGTAAATTTACCACGTACTTTACCATTGATTTGTACAACAATTAATTTTTCATCCTCAACCATTGCCGATTCATCAGCAGTAGGCCAAGATGCATTATCAATGGTTTCACTATGACCTAATGCTTGCCACATAACGAAACAAGCGTGAGGCATCATAGGATAAAGTAATCTGACAACTGCATTTAATGATTCATCCATCAATGCACGGTCTTGAGCGGTATCTTGTGGCGCTTTTTGTAAGCGATTCATAAATTCCATTACTGCTGCAATTGCCGTATTAAAGGTTTGACGGCGACCAATATCATCACTGACTTTAGCAATCGTTTTATGTAGTTCACGACGTAAAGCTTTTTGATCGGCAGTTAATTTAGATAGATCAAGAGCTGTTGTTTTACCTAGTTGAGCATGTTCATATACTAAACGCCATACACGTTTAATAAATCGATTCGCACCTTCCACACCAGATTCTTGCCATTCAAGCGTCATATCGGCTGGAGAGGCAAACATCATAAATAATCTAACGGTATCTGCACCATATTTTTCAACCATTTCTTGTGGATCGATACCATTATTTTTTGATTTAGACATCTTAGTCATACCAGCATGAACAAGTTCATTACCTTTATTATCTGTGGCTTTAGCAATACGACCTTTGTCATCACGTTCAATAGTGACTTCAGTTGGTGAAACCCAAATACGTTCATTGGTAGGGCTGGTGTAATAGAACGCATCAGCTAAAACCATACCTTGGCATAACAAGCGTTTGGCTGGTTCGTCTGATTTTACTAAACCAAAATCACGCATTAATTTATGGAAGAATCTAAAATAGAGTAAATGCATGATTGCATGTTCAATGCCACCAACATATTGATCAACAGGCAACCAATAATTTGCCGCATTTTCATCTAACATACCTTTGTCATAATGAGGGCAGGTGTAGCGTGCATAATACCAAGACGATTCCATAAAGGTATCAAAAGTATCGGTTTCACGCAGTGCCGGTTGACCATTAACCATCGTTTTTGCCCAATTTGGATCTGCTTTAATCGGACTAGTAATACCATTCATTTCAACATTTTCTGGTAAAATGACTGGCAGTTGATCTTCTGGTGTCGGGATTGTAGTGCCATCTTCAAGTGTCACCATAGGAATTGGTGCACCCCAATAACGTTGACGAGAGACTCCCCAATCACGTAAACGATAATTTACTTTACGATTACCAATACCTAATGCAATAAGTTTATCTGCAATAGCATTAAAGGCTTGTTCAAAATTAAGACCGTCAAACTCACCAGAATTAAATAATTTACCATGTTCAGTATAAGCTTGCTGTGATAGATCAGGTACTTGATCATCTTGTGTTAAAATAACAGGTTTAATTGGTAGATTATATTTTGATGCAAACTCATAATCACGTTCATCGTGACCAGGCACCGCCATCACCGCCCCTGTGCCGTATTCAATTAATACAAAGTTAGCAATCCAAACCGGAACTTTTGCACCGGTTAATGGATGGATAGCAAAAAATCCTGTTGCCATACCTTTCTTTTCCATTGTTGCCATGTCGGCCTCAGCGGTTTTAGTTGTTTTGCATTCAGCAATAAAGTCAGCAATTTTGGGATTATTTTGTGCAGCTAATTGAGCAAGTGGATGTTCCGCAGCTACCGAAACAAAACTTACACCCATTAAGGTATCAGGGCGAGTAGTATAAACACGTAACTTATCGCTATAGTTTTCAACGGCGAAATCAAACTCCACCCCTTCAGAACGACCAATCCAGTTTCGTTGCATTGTTTTGAC
This sequence comes from Gilliamella sp. W8126, assembly GCF_016102185.1. Taxonomy (NCBI): domain Bacteria; kingdom Pseudomonadati; phylum Pseudomonadota; class Gammaproteobacteria; order Orbales; family Orbaceae; genus Gilliamella; species Gilliamella sp. W8126. Next base: position 283,854 of record NZ_JACFPE010000001.1, read on the forward strand.
TTGTTCTGGCCAGCTTTCAAGGGTATCTAAATCATTTAATAACTCATCAGCATATTCAGTGATTTTGATAAACCATTGTGGAATTTCTTTACGCTCAACCGGTGTATTACAACGCCAACAACACCCCTCAACCACTTGTTCGTTAGCCAATACAGTCTGGTCGTTTGGACACCAGTTAACAGCTGAAGTTTTTTTATAAACTAAACCTTTTTCAAATAGTTTGGTAAAAAACCATTGTTCCCATTTGTAATACTCAGGACGGCAAGTTGTTACTTCACGATCCCAATCATAACCAAAACCAAGTAGCTGTAATTGCTTCTTCATGTAAGCAATATTTTCATAAGTCCATTTGGCTGGTGCTGTATTATTTTTAACTGCTGCGCCTTCGGCTGGTAAACCAAATGCATCCCAACCGATTGGTTGTAATACATTCTTACCATTCAAACGTTGATAGCGTGAAATAGTGTCACCGATAGTATAATTTCGGACATGACCAAGATGTAAACGACCTGAAGGGTATGGAAGCATCGACAGACAGTAATACTTCTCTTTAGATGGATCTTCAGTAACGTGGAATGTTTTGTCTTCTTGCCAATGTTTTTGTACTTTGGCTTCAATTTCATCTGGGCGATATTGTTCTTGCATGACGAATTAATGTCCTATCTATTATTGCTAATAAAAATAATTTGCTAATTGTATTGGTTATTGAGGTGTTTTACAAACGTTATGTGAATTGTAAGATTGATTTATTAGGAATTAAAAAATGTAATTTGGATATTGTGCACTAGTAAAAAGCATAAATAAAGCGGGCTATGCCCGCTTAGTAAATAAATTAGCCACCATTGAAGACACTGGTAAATTTAGAGAAGAATGATTTTTGTTCTTCTTTTGGTATGTTTTCCAAATTGGCCTGAATAAGTTGATCAACTTTTTGGCTTTCATCAACTAAACCTAATTCATTGTATGCATTACGCATCAATAACAATGCGCTCTTAGTTGAATCAGTATCAGGGAATAAGGCTAACATTTGGGTAACCCGATTAATCACAGCAACATAGGCTCCACGTTTAGTGTAATATTGTGATACTTTTAATTCATGACGTGCGATACGGTTTTTCAAAAATATTAAACGCTTTTTGGCGTCAGCGGCATAACTACTATTTGGAAAACCAGTTACCAAATAAGTAAAATCTTTAAATGCAGCTATGGCAAACTCAGGATCACGATCTGAACGATCGACATTAAACCACCCCTGAATGGTATTGTCATTCTGCGCCATATTAGAAATTCCGCGCATGTAAATTACCCAATCGATATTTGGGTGCGTTGGGTTCAATTTCAAAAAGCGGTCAATTGATGCAATGGCTAGTGGATAATCCGCTGTTTTATAGTAGGCATAAATTAAATCTAATTGAACTTGTTGTGAATAAGGTCCAAATGGATAATTTTTATCGATAGCCTCTAAAACACTAATACTGGATTTGATATTTCCACTCTCAAGCTCTGTTTTAGCTTTATTGTGGAGCTCAATCTCTGGCACATTTTCAACATCATGCTTTGTACTTGTACAGCCAATTAGCATGCTACTTAAAGCGATAGCTAACAAAGTTTGTAGACGCAATTTCATTCAGTTTTCAATCCAAAATATAATTAAACATTAAAGGCGATGATTGGTATATAATACTCTAAAACATAACAGCTTAAAATAGATAAATTACACATGCACAAGTTAAAACTAACATCTGAAATCGAACAAACTCAGCTTGGAATGCGATTGGATCAGGCTTTGTCCGAGCTTTTTCCTGATTATTCTAGGTCAAGAATTAAAGAATGGATTATAAATAATAAAGTATTAGTGAACAATAATATTGTAAATAAACCCAAAGATAAAGTACTTGGTGGTGAAAAAATATCCATCGAAGTTGAAATTGAAGAAGAAACCTATCATCAACCAGAAGATATAAAACTTAATATTGTTTATGAAGATGATCATATTTTGGTCATTAATAAACCACGAGATTTAGTTGTTCATCCTGGAGCAGGGAATCCAAATGGTACGGTATTGAACGCACTACTTTATCACTATCCAGATATCTCACGAGTGCCAAGAGCAGGTATTGTCCACCGTCTAGATAAAGATACAACAGGTTTAATGGTTGTTGCTAAAACCATTGAAGCACAAACTCATTTAGTTGAATCATTACAACTTCGTGAGATAACTCGTGAGTATGAAGCGGTTGCTATGGGGATCATTACTGCTGGTGGAACCGTAGATCAACCAATTACTCGCCATCCAACTAAACGGACACATATGGCGGTTTTTCCAACCGGAAAGCCTGCAGTAACCCATTATCGAGTAATGGAAAAATATCGTCTACATACTCGATTACGTTTAAGACTGGAAACAGGGCGTACCCATCAAATTCGTGTACATATGGCTCATATTGCACATCCACTGGTCGGTGATCCCCTTTATGGTGGTCGACCAAGGCCACCGAAAGGCGCTAGCGAATCATTTATCCAAACTCTGCGTGATTTTGATCGCCAAGCCTTACATGCCACTATGTTACGTTTATATCATCCAATTACTGGCGAACTAATGGAATGGCATGCACCAATACCTGAGGATATGCAAAAATTAATACAAGAGTTACAATTAGATACAGAACTTCATAAAGATGAACTTGATTGGTAATAGTTATGATTAAATCAATTTATCCCTATTGGCCAGCACCGACAAATATTCGTGCTTTTACTACAACTCGCATCGGTGGTGTAAGTTCTACGCCGTTTGATAGCCTAAATTTAGGTAGCCGTACTGGTGATGATTTGAATGATATCGTCGAAAATCGTCGTCTTATAATTAATGCTGAAAAAATTCCTAGTGAACCTTATTGGCTAAATCAAACCCATAGCACAACCGTACTTGATATTTCAGAAATTCAATTACAGCCGGCAACTGGATTAATTGGTAGTAGTGAGCGATTTGAAGCTGATGGATCATATACTCGGCAAGTTAATCAAGTTAGTGTTGTCTTAACGGCTGATTGTATGCCTGTACTATTTTGTTCAATTGAAGGTAATGAGGTCGCCGCCGCTCATGCTGGTTGGCGTGGGCTTTGTCATGGTATTTTAGAAGAAACGGCAAAGAAATTTTATTGTAAGGCTAGTGATATCATCGTTTGGCTTGGTCCAGCAATTGGCGCTACAAAATTTGAAGTAGGTGGTGAAGTGAAAAAGCAGTTTGAAGCTTACGATGCAAATGCGCATCATGCATTTAAACTAATTGATGCCAAACAACAAAAATATTTAGCAGATCTTTATATGATTGCCAAACAGCGATTAAACTCAATCGGAATTAAGCAAATTTATGGTGGTAACTATTGTACCTATACTGAGCGAGATCTGTTTTATTCATATCGTCGAGAAAACAAGACAGGAAGAATGGCAACAATGATCTGGTTTGAGAAAAATTAAACCAGCGGTGACAATTATCATGCCCCTTGTTGTAAATTTAACTAAGATATCTATTCATTATCATCTTCGTAATGACTAATAGAGAGGTAAAATTGATATACTGGTTAACTCTTTTCCCAATCAATATGATGAAACTCAATCCACGTATTGGAATGTGCTGGATGAACAAATATAAATTATAAACCGACTAAAACACGATTAAATATCACCAATAAAAATATTGGTCAATAATAACGCTATCTTTTTAATGTTTAAAGCCTAAATTATGGATAAGGTTGATTTTCGTATTCGGCCGTTTATCGTAAAAGATTACTCAATATTGGCAAACTTATGCGTTTGCAAACTTAACATCCATTTATTATCAATACGTTTATGATTAATCTTACCTAACAACTCAATGGTATCAAACATATTCATCTCACCATTGACTTCGCAAGGTGACAAATAGTAACGCTTAGCTTGAATATGCTGCTCAATATAGTAACAAAAATCGATAAATCCCGTCTGTTTCTCTGCGACAATTCTTATTTCACTAGCTGTTGGTTGCAAAATTTTTTGATAACGATGGTGATAACAAAATTTAGGACTCAGTGCAATATAATCAATCAGCGGATCTACTTTACCTAGTCCATTACTCTCAATAGCGATATAATAGCCAGCTTGTTTTAAATGCGTTAATAATGAAGATAACTCTTTAACCATTGTGGGCTCACCACCGGTAATGATAATATTGCTACTTTTATATTGCTTAACTTTTGCAACTATTTGCTCTAACGTAAAACGTTGAAATTTGTGGAAATTAGTATCACACCAACTACAATTTAAATTACAGCCAGCAAAACGAATAAAAATAGCTGGCATACCAGTGTTATAACCTTCGCCTTGTAAAGATTCGAAGATTTCAACAATACGATATTCGATCATTTTTCGCCCCGATGATACTCACAGTAAGAAGTAGGGGTTTCCCAAAGCTTAATCATCGACACGGGTAGAAATTGTGATAAGTGGTCAAAAATAAATTTACTCATTCCTTCTGCAGTAGTGCGACAAGGAAAAGCAAAAATTTTACGTTGCATTTGCTGCAAAAGCTCAGCTATTTGCCTTTCATTAGTATTATTTTGATTATAAAGATAAGCATGATCGAGTTGGTCGATAATTTGCTGTTTTACAACTGATTTTATGTCAGCATAATCCATCACCATATCAGCACTTGAACCGTTGGTAATAAGTTCATTGCTGATTTCGACTAACAAACGGTAAGTATGACCATGTAGATTATGACATTTTCCATTATGCCCATCTAACATATGACAAGCATCAAACTGGAACTCTTTAGCAATTTTAAACATAATTCTTTCCTAGTTTTTTTTCGTGGGATGGATTACGAACCACGGTTAGCTAATCTAACAAAATAAAGTGGCTAATATAAAGGATAAAAGCTTGAGTGTCATCCAAATTTACTAAACATTTTTGCTTAAGTGCTGGTTTTTCAAACTACTTTATCTTTTATAAAGACGCGAGTAAAATATAAACGATTTTATTGCAAAAATTCGTCAAAAATATTGTTAATCAGCTCTTGAAATTTATTCTTCCACACTCATTTAGTGATTATGCAAATGGATTAAATGTGTAACACATTTAATCCAAATTTATTGCTTAGGAGATAAATAATATGAGGTTAGATAAACTCACTAACAAATTTCAACAAGCTTTAGCTGATGCGCAATCAATCGCATTAGGTAAAGACAATCAATATATAGAGCCCATCCATGTATTATCTGCCATGCTTAATCAAGAAGGTAGTGGGATTAATCCATTACTGGTGGCTTCAGGTGCAAATATTGCGACATTACAACAAGAATTAAATCAAGCAATTGAACGTTTACCCCAAGTTCAAGGCATTGGTGGTGAAGTTATTCCATCACAAGAATTAGTAAGAATTTTGAATCTATGTGACAAATTAGCGCAAAAAAATGGCGATAGCTATATTTCATCTGAATTATTCATACTAGCTGCATTAGATGAAAAAGGTAATTTAACCGATATTTTAAAGAGAGCAGGTGTCAGCAAAGACAAATTTAGCCAAGCAGTTAACCAAGTAAGAGGGAGTGATAACGTGAACGATCCTAATGCTGAAGATCAACGTGGTGCATTGAAAAAATATACCATTGATTTAACCGAAAGAGCCGAACAAGGCAAGCTTGATCCAGTCATTGGTCGTGATGAAGAGATTCGCCGAACCATTCAAGTATTGCAACGTCGAACTAAAAACAATCCAGTATTAATTGGTGAGCCAGGAGTTGGTAAAACAGCTATCGTAGAAGGTTTAGCACAACGTATTGTTAATCGTGAAGTGCCAGAAGGTTTACGTAACAAACGAGTATTATCATTAGATATGGGGGCATTAATTGCCGGTGCTAAATATCGTGGTGAATTTGAAGAACGCTTAAAAGCGGTACTTAAAGATATCGCCAAAGCCGAAGGTAGTATTATTCTCTTTATTGATGAAATACATACTATGGTCGGTGCTGGTAAAAGTGATGGAGCAATGGATGCTGGTAATATGTTAAAACCGGCATTAGCTCGAGGTGAGTTACACTGTGTTGGTGCCACCACGCTTGATGAATATCGTCAATATATCGAAAAAGATCCGGCATTAGAACGTCGTTTTCAAAAAGTATATGTAGCAGAACCGTCAGTTGAAGATACCATCGCAATATTGCGTGGTTTAAAAGAACGTTATGAACTGCATCATCATGTGCAAATTACCGATCCGGCAATTGTTGCAGCAGCAACCTTATCGCATCGTTATATCTCCGATCGTATGTTACCAGACAAAGCGATCGACTTAATTGATGAAGCAGCATCAAGTATCCGTATGCAAATGGACTCAAAACCAGAGTCATTGGATCGGCTTGAACGACGTATTATTCAGCTCAAACTTGAACAACAAGCGCTCAAGAAAGAGTCTGATGATGCAAGTAAAAAACGACTTGAGATGTTAAATGATGAACTTGCTGAAAAAGAAAAGGCTTATGCATCACTTGAAGAAGAGTGGAAATCAGAGAAGGCTGCGCTTTCGGGTACTCAAAATATCAAGGCCGAGTTGGAAAAAGCACGTACTGAAATAGAACAGGCTCGCCGAATGGGCGACTTAAACAAGATGTCCGAACTACAGTATGGCAAAATCCCAGAATTAGAGAAGAAACTAGCAGCAGCCACACAGCTAGAAGGTAAAACTATGAAGTTATTGCGTAACAAAGTCACCGATAACGAAATTGCTGAAGTTTTATCGAAAGCAACAGGTATTCCTGTATCGAGAATGCTAGAGAGTGAAAAAGAAAAACTGTTACATATGGAAGACGCCCTACATAAACGTGTTATTGGTCAAAATGAGGCGGTTGTTGCTGTGGCCAATGCTATTCGTCGTAGTCGAGCAGGGCTTTCTGATCCGAATAAACCGATTGGTTCCTTCTTATTCTTAGGACCGACAGGTGTTGGTAAAACAGAACTTTGCAAAGCATTGGCTAACTTTATGTTTGACAGTGAAGATGCTATGGTACGTATCGACATGTCTGAGTTTATGGAAAAACATTCTGTAGCTCGATTAATCGGTGCACCTCCTGGTTATGTTGGTTATGAAGAAGGAGGCTATCTCACTGAAGCAGTGAGACGACGACCATACTCTGTTATCTTACTCGATGAAGTCGAAAAAGCACATCCAGATGTTTTTAACATCTTATTACAAGTATTGGATGATGGACGATTAACTGATGGACAAGGTCGTACTGTTGATTTTCGTAATACAGTAATTATCATGACATCTAACTTAGGTTCTGATCTGATTCAAGGTCAAGTCGAACTGAGTTACGACGAGATGAAAGCGTTAGTCATGACTGTGGTAACTAAACACTTTAGACCGGAGTTTATCAATCGTATTGATGAAACTGTGGTATTCCATCCATTAGGACAAGAAAACATCAAAGCAATTGCGAAAATTCAATTAGCTCATGTTGAAAAACGTCTTGATGAGCGTGGATATGAAATGGATATCTCTGATGCCGCACTGGAACAATTAGCTAAAGTTGGTTTTGACCCAATTTATGGTGCAAGACCATTAAAACGTGCAATACAACAAGAGATTGAAAATCCATTAGCACAACAGATTCTATCTGGCAAATTAGTTCCGGGTAAAACGATTCATCTAGATTTGGATGATGGTAATATTGTTGCCAAACAGTAAAGCTACTTATTGATTGGTTGTCGAAATTACAACAATATTAATAAAGCCAAAAAGCCTGAAAATTAATTTTCAGGCTTTTTTATTTATAGCATTAGTATTCCTATTTATGAAAAAATCAAACTCATTTAATTAGATAAAAAATTGAGGAAAGGGGTTTTTAGTTTATCAAAACTAAATTATGTAATCTTTGTGATTAAATATAAAATTGAAAATAACTTAATTTAACAAAGAAGACCTAGACTTTAGGTGGACTTCTTATTTTTCTATAATTTAATATCAAAGATCGTACTTAGTCGTATATATAACCAGGTATTAATTTACCTTTGTACCATACTTTATCATTATAAAGAATATTATCTTCACCTATTACACTAGGATTTTCAGTATAAATATTATTACGATTAAGTAAACAATTATTATATTCTAAATCAGTGCATTGACGATTTTGCTTACTATCGAAATTATAATAATGGCAGCTATTGCTTTTATTAACATATCGATAATTATGATAATCGTAAATCGCAGTTATTTTGGTTAAGACTCTGTGATTTTGATCATCAAAATCATAACAGTCTTTACTGCCTTCAGCCGATCTATCTTTTGGATTAAAGATTATATCACTGCCCCAAAGATGAGTTGCGATAAATTTATTATGATGGTTGATATAATAATCATAATTGGAACCTCGTCTAGCATTAAATTTGTAACTTTCAATTGCTAAATCTGCAACGCCATCAAAATTAATATCTTGTAGATGAATGCTATAAATTGAATTGTAGCTATAATTCAAATTTTCGATTTTTTGTAATAATTTGTTGGATGCTTGCTCATAAATATTAATTCCATATAACTTAATCTTTTCATTTTTTTGTTTTCGTAATACAGCGGTAAAGTAGATATTTTCTAAACTATCGTATTGTAATAATTCAATATTATTAAATTCGCTGCTAATATCTTCTTCATTGATGAAAAAATCTCTTTGCAATTTGATTGGCTTTAAGCGTTGTTGATGTTCATCAAACCAAACTCCAGTTAACTCATGATTTAAAATTATATAGTCACCGCCATAGTCATCAGTTTGATCAAATTTAATATTATCTAATTTAATATAAGAGTGTTGGTTATTATTTGAAGAATTTGTATTATAAAAAACGACACTTTTGTTATTTAAATTAAATGAACTTTGATCTAGTACCAAAGGCTGCCAAAGCTGGTCAGGATTACGCTTATCAATTAAGAAATGTAACGAAGTAATGCTACTATTGAAATATAAAGTAATATCTTTATTAGAACTATTGTCAGTAAATGCATAAATTGCACATCTACCTGAGAACGAAAGACAAAGACAAATTAAAAACAATATATTTTTCATATTAATAATCATTCAAAATGATTGCTTTTTACGAGCTAGCAAAATTTGAGAAAAGAATTTTTTAATTATCAAAATTCTTAGTTTTAGTATCCATTATAATAAGCAATCAGTTTATTTTACATCCATTGAATTATTATTACTTTTATCAACTTAATAGTCACTACATAACACAAAATATTTTTAAAAGTCATGTAATGACTGTTTTTAGCAAAAAGTTGTTAATGATAAGGTTCCTAATATCTACAAAAATGGACAAATGTATGTTAGCAATTTCGGTCATTTTAAATAGAGCAAAAGTATTATAGTCGGAACTCTAATTTACATATCTTGACAAATTAACTCTAATTACTATTTGATAAAATGGGTTATTTTGATTATACTTTTTTGGTCAAAAAAATGTTTATTATTTAATATAAAACAATGGGGTGTGTTTTAAGTTACCTGGAGGTTAGTCAAGCTACAGTCAGTTGGAAGTTAAATATTACTTGAAATTATTTATAATAATTAATAGCAAAATATATTCAAATTATTTAATTGAAAATTGTTTTTATTCTTAAAGTGAACCACTTCCCCCCCATAGCAATATTAATATAGATAATTCATTGAATTGCAGACATTTAATTTTCAAAACTGTAGTTCTCTCAATTGAATAGTACAAGTGTGTTTTCGAGCAACCTTTGCACTATAAAGTTTGTATCATTATAGATAAAAATCAATAACAGTTGTTCTTCAAAATTAGTAAGCATAAATTAATTTATGCATGTATTACCAAATTAAATATAAAGCAAAACAGATAACCAAATTTGTTTTGATTATATTTTTGTCAGAAAAGTAATTTTATAACAATAAAACAATGAAGTGTGAATAAATGGGATTCGGAGTATGTTTAAATACAATTATTTAAAAAATAGTCATAACTTGAAATTATTTTCAATATTATTGTTGGGAATTTATTCTAAATTTGTAATTGAAAATCGTTTTATATTTTCAGTATTTAAACATTTACTACCATGCAATTTTGCTAAAGATAAATTATTATCTGGACGTTATATGCAGCTTTTTTTGTTAACTTTCAATCCTACTATAGTAGTAAGGCTAATTAACAAGATACAAAAAATCAGTTTATTTTTCATAATTATCATGGTTAATTCTGTTTATGCTTTGAATGTCACTACAGCTGAAAGTATACAAGGTTCTCAACCTTATTTAACTTTAGGTAATGGCAGCATTAAAGCTGATAATAGTGATTCTTTATTAAGCATTACTCTTTCTAATGGCAAAGTTATCACTCCTAGTGATGATGTTTCAAGTATAACTAATCCAATATATTTACCACATTCAAAACAGTCTTTTACAAGGATTAGAACTATTATTCCATTCACTGAACAAGGAAATCCTAATTACCCGCAAGTGAAAATTTCTGATTTACTAGGCTCGCCGTTTAACTTTTATGCTGATGATGATGGTGATGGTTTTGATGAAAATGGTAATGTTACTGCAACAGCTAGCGGTAATATCAGTTTGAAATGGGAGGCTCGGAATCCGAAAGTGCCCGATATTAATGCTCAAAATGCGTATATTGACATTACTTCAACAGTAAAAAATAATCCTAGAGAAATGATTAGTTTATGTGATAGTCCATATCGCTTAACGATAAGTACTAGTAATGGTGAATTAAAAACTGAATACGGCAAACCTAATAACAATATTTTTACTCAAAAAAGTCATACTTACTATATAAGTGCTAAAATGTTGCCAACCGTCTGTTATGCTCAGCCGAATTTACTTTATGATAACGCTTCTTATGGCAACAATATGATCAATGTAGATTATGATGGCCCTCTTTGGGATTCAGCCAAGCTTTCAGATAATGAATATAGAGGTTTTCCAAGTAAAGGTTTTAAAGTAAGAAATGCGCATACTAGTGGTGAATATGAAGGCGAAAATTCAGTCTACAATAATAACTTTCCAAGTACTGGCTCAAATGGCTTATATTTTTATTTACTCCTTAAAGGAGCAACACCAGAAGAGATGTTAGCCGCCAATGGTAGTACGATAATCGCTAAAGAAGGTGGTAGGGTGAAGTTATCACTATCTGTTGAATCTACACCAAAATGGAGGCATGATGACAGATTACCTGCTCCCATCCCTTATTGGAATAGTGAGCCAGCATTAAAGGTTACATTATCTGGACCACATAGTGGTTCTAACACTAAAACGTTTAATCCCGCTACTTTTAAACTCTATACCGATAGTGCTGAGACACACACATTATATGAATTTAAAATAATGCGTTGGTATATTCCGCAACCTAAAGTTACTTATGGTGAAGGTGATGCGAGAAAATGGTCAAAGAGCGATGCGCAGTCTTATCAAGCAAAAGCTCGTGCTTATTGTTCAAGTTTAGGTGCTAATTATCGTTTGGCAAATATTAGCGATTTTACTAATGCTAATCGATATCGCTATGGCTGGAATAGCGGTATTGCTGGTAGAGGTTCTAAAGCGTATCGTCGTCAGTTAAGCTACCTTTCGGCTGGTAACTGGGTAGGTGGTATAAATAATGAATGGGGATGTTTAGTTAATGATTGGAATGCTGCAGGTAGTGATCAGTACCGTTGCAGTGGTTATTCTGGTAGTGATTGGGATTCATATGCATATTGGACTGACAATTTAGCTAAAGATGTTACTGACTCTGAGGATGAAGCAAAACCATTAGTCAATCCTATGAATGTAGGCGAACCTATGGTTTATGATTCTTATGACTATCAGTATCGGGCAGCTTGTGTTAGCCCGTAAAGCTACTTTCCATCAGTAATTACTTACCACTGTTGCTAGTGAAAAAACTGGCAACAAATTTATCCTCTTAAGTATTCAATCAAATAGAATTATTTCTAATTATTTTTATGATTAAAACATAGTGTAGACTAATAAGTTTCACTCAGTTCAACGAACAAAAAGAATTAATTTTTGTCAACGTGTTGGATAGATAATTACCTAACTGATAAGAAGTAGATGTGTTTTTAATGATTATATAAAAATTTCTGTCAGCAACAGATATTAGGTTAGATATCAAATTTTTATATAAAAGATAAGCAACTTATTAGTGAATAGTTACTTAGTCTTTTTAATCATTAATTAAAAGGGATTTTTAGAATTTAAAAAACCCTGTTCTCAAATTTGTCTATGAAATAATTAAAACGGTTATAAAGCGTTTTAATTCTGATTTAGATCATTACATCTAATATAAATTGTCAGAATATTAATATTAGTAAACTTAAACTACAGTCATATAAACTTGATTATTCAGTAAATTTTTAGGATCAAACTGTTGTTTAATTGTACGCATTAATTGGCGATTTGCTTCAGGAATTGCAGCATTGTAATAACTTACTTTCGCCGTTCCGATGCCATGTTCCGCAGAAGGCAATCCTCCTAATTCAAGACATTTTTGATAAAGCGCTTGGTGAACATTTTGCAGATCAGATTGCCATTGTTTGTCATCACGATTATCACGTAAAATGCATAGATGAATGTTACCATCGCCAGCGTGACCAAAGGCTAACATACGCATGTGGGTTTGTGTTTCTAGTTGTTTGGTGAAATTAATGAAATCGCTAATGCGATTTATTGGTACCACTATATCGATTGGATCTTGTTCTGTTATTGCTTCAACTGCACGTACTAACGAACCTCGAATCGTCCAGATTTGATTAGTTTGATTATTATCTTCGGCAACAAAATAGTCACAATCGCCTAAATTAGTTAATAGCAGTTTGCGTAGTTGTTCAATGGTTTGTAGATCGGAACCATCAAGCATAATAATTAGATAAGCTTGGCTATTTGGTAGCGGGAATTTAAAACCAGAATACCGTTCGCCCCATTGTGCGACTTTACGTTCAACAAACTCCAATGCAGTCGGCGTAAGGGTATGTAGCACGGTGGTAATACTACTAATGGCTTGTTCAATAGTATTAAAACCAACAATAAATGTTTGTGATACTTTTGGTTTAGCTATCAGTTTTAAAGTACATTGCGTGATGATACCTAAGGTACCTTCACTGCCAATAAAGAGATGTTTTAAGGCTAGTCCAGTGTTGTCTTTAACATTTTTACTACCAATATTTAACACACTACCATTAGCCATTACAACTTCAATTGCTTGCACATAATCTCGAGTCACACCATATTTTACTGCTCGCATACCACCAGCATTAGTACTAATATTTCCGCCAATGGTGGCATTTTTAGCGCCCGGATCAGGCGGATAAAAAAGGTCATGTTTTTCAACAAACTGTTGTAGGTCTTGCAGTAAAATACCCGATTGTACGGTAACGGTGAATGTTTGCTTGTCCAGTTCCACAATATGATTCATTAAGGATAAATCAAGAATAATACCGCCATTAGGAATAGTCGAGCCGACTAAGTTAGTACCAGCACCACGAGTGGTAATATTAAGATTATTGGTATTAGCGTATTTAACAATCGCAGCTACTTCTGCTGTTGTTTTGGGGTAGACTAATATATCGGCATAGCCATATTTTAATTTTAAACCATCAGTTAAATGTGATGGTGGGATCGCATTTTTTGCAATGATACGTTTAGGATCTGTAATAATGTCTGTGAGTTTGTTCATGCTGGATTACCGACTATTTATAACTTTTATCGAAGTGGTTGGCTAACTTGTCACCAAGGTATTGAATCACCATCACAATAAAAATAAGAATAATAATACATAAAATGAGGATTTCGGTTACATAGCGTTGATACCCATAACGAATGGCTAAATCCCCAATACCACCACCGCCAACAACCCCAGCCATAGAGCTAAAACTAATAAGCGAAATGGTGGTAACCGTTGCGTGTCGAATCAATTGTGCCATCGCTTCTGGAAATAAAATACCGAATATAATGCGGATATGCGATGCACCACTTGCTACCGCTGCTTCTATCACCCCTTTATCTATTTGACTAAATGCATTTTCAGCTAACCTAGCATAAAATGCGATAGCTGCAAGTGAAAGAGGGAAAATTACCGCTTTGGGGCCTACAGTTGTACCGACTAGTAACGCACCCAAAGGTAGTACGGTAACCATTAAAATCAAAAAAGGAATTGAACGAGTGGCATTGATGATAAAATTAGCGATACTATTAATAATTCTGTTTTTGAAGAAGAACTGATTTGACATTAAAAACAGCAATAAACCTATGAGTGTGCCGAATACCAAACCGGCTAACAATGACCAACTTACCATGATAAATGTTTCGTAAGCTGCTTGCCATAACATTTGCGCCATTTCGGCAATGGTGAGCTTTATCATTAATTTATTTCCTCAATAATAACTTGTTGCTGCTCTAATTTTGTTATCAGATTTTGAATATTATCTGTTTCCCCAATAATTTCGATCACTAAATTACCTAACGCTTGGTTATCAAAATACTCTATAAAGCCATGCAAAATATTGAATGCCACTTGAGTTTCAATTGCTGATTGATATAGTATTGGTTGGGTAGTATTTTCGTTAATATAACGCAAACGCACTAATTTACCTTTGGCATTTTGTTTGATGGTATCTGGTAAATGAGTGTTTGCATCAATATTGAGAAATTCTTGCGTGAAGCGCTGTTTAGGGCCGGCAAAAAGATTGAACGTAGTGTTCATTTCCACTATTTCGCCTTGTGACATCACCGCAACTCGATGACAGATCTTTTTAACCACATCAATTTCATGAGTAATTAGTACTATGGTCAATGCAAATTTTTGATTGAGCTCTTTTAATAGATCAAGTATTGCGCTAGTGGTAGTTGGATCTAATGCACTTGTTGCTTCGTCACATAATAGAATTTTTGCATCATTGGCAAGCGCTCTAGCAATGCCAACTCGTTGTTTTTGCCCACCACTGAGTTCGGCAGGGTAGGTATTAGCCTTATCGCTTAACCCAACTAAAGTAAGTAATTCGTTGACTCTATTTTTTACAGCATCACCTTTTTTTCCGGCAGCTTTAAGCACAAATGCAATATTTTCATAGACAGTTTTCGATGACGCCAAATTAAAGTTTTGAAAAATCATCCCAACTTGAAAACGAAATGCTTGCAGTTGACGACCGCGCAAGGTTTTTATGTCAACGCCATTAATAATAATTTGTCCGGAAGAGGGATCTGCAAGCCGATTAAGAGTTCTTACTAATGTACTTTTGCCTGCACCGCTCGATCCTATAATACCGAAGATCTCGCCTTGATTTACATCAAATGAGACCTTTTTTACGGCTTCAATCACTTGCTGGTTTGCTTCGAATCTTACCGAAACATCTTTTACCTGAATTAATGGGTTAGTTTGCATAATTAAAATAACTGATAATCTGGTTTTTGGAAGGTATAGAAAATACCATTTTTATCATTAATCACTTGAGCAAATTCTGGTGATTTAAGTACGTCGATAATGTCTTTGCCTAATTTATCTTTAGATTCATTGCGAATCGCAATAACATTTTTGAGATCTTTATCTAATACCTCTTGATAAAGCGCTTTTGAAAGATCTAACCCAGCACCAATCGCATAATTGCCATTAACTACTGATAATACAGCACTATCTAAAGAACGTGGTGTTTGTGGTGCTTCAATGGGTACAATATTTAAACCATAACGATTTTCGATTACGTTGTTAGGGGTGAGATTATTTTTATCCACATTTGGGTCGAGTTTAATTAATCCTGCTGCTTCTAAAATACGTAATGCACGAGCTTCATTCGTCACGTCGTTAGCTATAGTGACTTGATCACCCTGTTTTAACTGTGAAAAATCAGTAATTTTATTTGAATAAATTCCAGCGCCAGCAGTTGGTACAAAGCCAACAGCAGTGATATCTAAATTGCGTGCTTGTTTAAAGTTATTAAGGTAAGTTAAATGTTGAAACAAATTAACATCAATTTCTTTATTGGCTAGTGCTAAGTTTGGTTGAACATAATCGCTAAATTCACGAATTTCTACTTGATAACCTTTCTTTTCAAGACCTGGTGCAATAGCTTGTTTAAACATATCACCATATGGCCCAGCGGCAACACCTACCGTAATTTGATTTTCTTTTTTTGCATTGTCACAACCAGTTAAGACAATTAAAGACGATAAAATAGCTAAACTAGCCACAATTAGTTTTTTAAACATGATAATTTTTCCTTGAGTTTGGATAATCTTTCTAAAGCTGCAATTAGCGTTGGTTCTTGTTTTGCAAAATGGAAGCGAATATAGCGATATTCAGGGTGCTTAAAAAAGGCGGAGCCTGGTACGGCAGCTACACCAACCTCTCTGATTAACCATTCACAAAATTCAAAATCGGTATTAAAAGGATTAATCTCTGAAATATCAACTAATACATAATAAGCACCTTGAGGTTCATAATATGTAAGTCCTATGTCATCTAATCCACTTAAAAATAAATGACGTTTATCAGTATAGGTTTGGATTAACTGTTGGTAATAATCTTCACCTAAGGCTAATCCTGCACAAGCTGCTTTTTGTAATGGTGCTGCAGCACCAACGGTAAGAAAATCATGAATCATCTTACAACCGTCAATAATTTTCTTATCAGCAATAATATATCCAAGTCGCCAACCAGTTATCGAATATGTTTTCGATAGTGAGCTACAGCAAATTGTTCGCTCTTTCATATTAGGAAAACTGGCCAAATAGAGATGTTGATGTGGTGCGTAAACCATATGCTCATAAACTTCATCGGTAATAATGTAAGCATCAAACTCGATAGCTAGTTGACTAATATAGTCAAGTTCTGCTTTGGTAAATACCTTGCCACAAGGATTGCTAGGATTACATAAAATTAACGCTTTGGCTCCTTGCTCAAAAGCTTGTCGTAGTTGTTGCTTATCAAATTCGAATGTTGGTGGAATTAGCGGTACATAAATTGGGGTAGCATCGGATAGAATCGCGTCTGCTCCGTAGTTTTCGTAAAAAGGCGAAAAGATAATAACCTTATCTTTCGGATTACAGACCGTCATTACCGCACACATCATTGCTTCGGTACTACCACATGTTACCAGCACATTTTCATCTGGATTGATATCAATATTCATTAATTTTTGTTGTTTTTTAGCTAACAAACGTCGAAATTCAGCTGAACCCCACGTAATTTCATATTGATGAGGACCATCATCCGCAGCTTGTTTTAATGCATCAATTAAAGGTTTAGGTGGGTCAAAATCAGGAAACCCTTGTGATAAATTGATTGCTTGATATTGATTAGCGATCCGAGTCATTCGACGGATAACTGAATCAGAAAAGTGATCGAGTCTATTGGCTAATTTATGCATTGTTTTTTTATTTATTAAAATTATGAAGCAAGTAGTTATAATATAAAAACTTAATTTAACTGTTAAATAATATATTCATATATAGTTATATTTTTTTCTTATAACAAAGTTAATAGTTGATATTAGTTATTCAAAAAATTTTGAGGAGTGCACTTTTTTGAACGAAAAAGTTATGAAATAAGGGCTCTCATAATTGATATTTTTCTATCAAAGTAAACAAATAAATCTATATAACTTGACTTTATTCTACGTTAAAATAGTATCTTTATTGTTATGACATATTAAGGAATCAACCTAATGACAACTGAATTAACCACACTTGATAAGATTAAAAAGCAAATCGCTGAAAATCCGATTATTCTTTATATGAAAGGATCACCAAAATTGCCAAGTTGTGGATTTTCGGCACAAGCGGTACAAGTATTATCACAATGTGGTGTACCTTTTGCCTATGTGGATATTTTACAAAATCCCGATATTCGAGCTGAATTACCAAAATATGCTAACTGGCCAACCTTTCCGCAACTTTGGGTTGAAGGTGAATTAGTGGGTGGTTGTGACATTATGTTAGAAATGTTTCAAACTGGTGAATTACAGACTTTGATCAAACAAACAGCCGAGAAACATAAATCATAATATTTAGTATTTAAAAAAGCAGGATGTAAAAAAGAGAGCTTGCGACTCTCTTTTTTAGTTAAAGTTTTGACTTCGTTTTTTTCAATCTAATTGCTGCTCAATTACTTCTTTTGCATGATGATCATTATTTGATAATGGCCAACCACCAAGTCGTTTAAAGCGATTAACAATTTCACAAAATAAAATGGCTGTTTTTTCGGTATCATATAAGGCACTATGGGCTTGTTTATGATCGAATGGCATTTCAGCTGCTTCACACGCTTTAGCAAGGACGGTCTGACCAAACACTAATCCACTAAGCGAAGCTGTGTCAAAGGTAGCAAAAGGATGAAAAGGATTGCGTTTGATGCCTGCTCGTTCAGATGTAGCCATTAAAAAACTATGGTCGAAATGAGCATTATGAGCCACAATAACTGCTCGGGTACAGTCATTGGCCTTAATACCATTCCTCACAAGTTTAAATATCGCTTCTAATGCGATTTTTTCATCAACTGCATCACGTAACGGATTATCAGGATCAATTCCATTAAATGCTAAAGCTGTCGGCTCCAAAATTGCATTTTCAAAAGGTTTTACATTGAATTGTAGCGTTTCATCTGGTGCTAAAAAGCCCTCTTCATCCATTTTCAATGTAATAGCTGCAATTTCTAAAATTGCATTTTGATTAGGATCAAACCCTGATGTTTCAATATCAATTACAACAGGATAGAAACCACGAAAGCGTTCACATAATTTGGCGTTTGGCACAATGCATTGTCTTACTTTGGCAAAAATTGTTGGCTATTATGCCAGTTTTTGCTTATTTCGACTAGATTAATCGTAATTTTTAACTGTTTACTTAGATTAAACATTGAATTGTAAGAAACTTAATACGTTTTAGGAAGAAAGTTTTGCCTAGATTGCTTATGTTATTTTTTATTTATGGGGTAATAAAATACCTCGCTTAGTAGGTTAAGTAATGGATAATAATTGCTAGATATTGAAGATCTGTTTTGAGTTTATGTCCATTAAACATGTTGCAACATAGCTGGTAAGGTTTTTTAGCTTTGAATCATAATTAGTCATCATGTGAAAATTATTAATTTTTTATGAAATCGAGTAAAGTTCAAGTTTTTTAAACCCATTGTTTCATAAATAATAATTATGATTCAGTGAAATAATTAAAACTATAATAAATTAACCATAAATTTCAATATGTTAGATAAATTAATTAAATAACATGATGAATAATAAGTTAATTTATCATTCATCTATATATTAATCTTTATATTCGGCCATAAAACGATCGGCGTCATCCACCATTGATTTCATACCTACAAAAAATGGTGTGCGTTGATGTAATTGCTCTGGTTCTATATCTAAAATTCGTTGGTATCCGTTAGTTGCTTTTCCTCCAGCTTGTTCTGCTAAAAATGCCATTGGATTTGCTTCATATAACAAACGGATTTTACCTTTAGGATACTGAGCTGTATTAGGATAGATATAAATACCACCTTTTAATAAGTTTCGATGAAAATCAGATACTAATGAACCGATATAACGTGAAGTGTAAGGGCGATGTGTTTTATCATCATCTTCTTGGCAATACTTGATATATTTTTTGACTCCGGTAGGAAATTTAGAATAGTAACCTTCATTAATCGAATAAGTAGTTGCTTGTTTTGGGAAACGGACATTTTCATGGGATAAGCAAAAAACGCCCAATGAAGGGTCATAAGTAAAAGCATGTACACCACAACCTGTAGTATAAACTAACATAGTCGATGAGCCGTAAATAATATAACCAGCAGCTACTTGTTTATAACCAGGTTGCAAAAAATCTTGTTCTGAAATAGGGGATCCTATTTTGGTAATTCTATGATAAATTGAAAAAATTGTCCCGACTGATACGTTTACATCAATATTTGATGAACCATCAAGCGGATCCATTAATACGACATATTTTCCTTCCGTTGCGCGATCTTTACCAAAAATAACCAAATTATTTTCTTCTTCCGATGCTATACCGGCTACGACTCCTCTTGCTTCAAGTGCATTTTTTAACGTTTCATTAGCAAAAACATCAAGTTTCATCTGTTTTTCACCTTGAATATTCGCTGAACCATTTTCGCCTAAAATATCTATTAATCCTGCTTTGTTAATATCTCGATTAATAACCTTAGCACCTAATTTAATCGCCGAAATAAGTGCAGTTAATTCCCCAGTGGCATGAGGGAATTCCGATTGCTTTTCAATAATAAATTCACCGAGAGTTTTCATTGTTTCATAAATCCTTTATATCAATGTCTGTATAATATAAATTTCAGTAGTTAAATCGAAATCTATTTTTCGATAATATACGTGAGATATTTTGAGAAAGCGACTATAATTAGAAAGTCGTTAGTTAGTTTTTTGTGTAAAAAAAGTTTAATTAATTCAAATTGTTTGATTCCATCTGCGTTTTTCATACATAGAGCGGGTTAAATTTAAAAAGTGAGGTTATTTTGCATCAATTTGAACTTCAACAAATCATCAATAATGAATTGCAAGTGACAAGATATCGTGACTATGCACCAAATGGATTACAGGTTCAAGGACGATCGGAAGTTAAAAAAATTGTGACAGGAGTTACAGCTTGTCAATTATTGTTAGATAAAGCAGTGGAACTTAATGCTGATGCTGTGTTGGTTCATCATGGTTATTTTTGGAAGAATGAACCACAAACTATTACTGGGATTAAATATCATCGAATGAAAACCTTACTCAAACATGATATTAATTTATATAGTTATCATCTGCCATTAGATGGTCATCCTGTTTTAGGTAATAATGTATTGCTAGGGCAAATGTTGGATATTACAGTTGATATGCGTGAAGACATAACCGATCTATTATTCACAGGCACTTTAAACAATCCACTTACAGCGCTAGAGTTTAAACAAAAACTTGAACAAAAATTACATAATGGTCAACGTTCAGTGCTGTTTTGTGGTGATAATGCGCCAACTGTAATTAATCGAGTGGCATGGTGTAGTGGTGGTGGTCAAGATTTTATTGAATCGGCAGCTCAACAAGGCATTGATGCCTTTTTTACCGGTGAAGTATCGGAACGTACTATTCATATCGCTCGTGAATATGGTATTAATTTTTATGCCGCTGGTCATCATGCAACTGAGCGTTGTGGTATCAAAAAATTAGGTGAATGGTTATCTAATCACTATGACTTAGAAATTATTTTTGTCGATATTGATAATCCTGCATAACAAATGTTGAATTTAAATAAGAAATATCGCATACTTATTCGCAGTTTTTTTAATCTTTAAGTTGTTTTGACAAACAAAAAATATGAGAGGTCGCTTTATGTTTACAGGAAGTCTGGTCGCACTTGTTACTCCAATGGATACGAAAGGAAATGTCGACCATGTAAGCTTAAAAAAATTGGTCGAATATCATATTGAAAATGGCACATCTGCTATTGTATCAGTAGGAACTACTGGCGAATCAGCTACACTCAATCATCATGAACATATTGATGTTATTAAACGCACAATTGATTATTCTGATGGGCGTATTGATATTATTGCTGGAACTGGTTCAAATGCTACTAAAGAAGCGATCGAATTAACTCGTCAAGTTGAAAATATTGGTGTGGTAGGCTGTTTAACAGTAGCTCCTTATTATAATAAACCAACCCAAGAAGGCCTATACCAACATTTCAAAGCTATCGCAGAAAATACCGAATTACCACAAATTCTTTATAATGTACCAGGTCGAACCTGTAGTGATATTAAGCCGGAAACTGTAGGTCGATTAGCGGAAATTAAAAATATTGTGGCGTTGAAGGATGCAACAGGCGATCTTTCACGTGTATACAAAACTCGTAAATTGGTTGGTGATGAATTTAAGTTATTAAGTGGCGATGATGCAACTTTCTTAGACTTCATTATTTTAGGGGGTAATGGTGTTATTTCAGTTACTGCTAATGTGGCAGCTAAACAAGTAGCGACGGTTTATGAGTTGGCAATTAATAATCAAATTCAACAGGCTCGAGCTTTAAATGATACTTTAATGGCATTACATACAAATTTATTCATTGAACCTAATCCAACTCCAGCAAAATGGGCTTGCACCAGATTAGGTTTAATGGCAAATGGAACAATTCGTTTACCATTAGTACCATTAAGTGATTCAGCCATTCCGGTAGTTGAGCAAGCATTAAAAGATGCTAATTTACTGTAATATTGACTATAACCCTTAATTTATAAGCAGGAATTTATGTTGAATAAAACTGTATTAAAAAGCAATGCCTTTAAAAGAATAGCTATTATATCTGCATTTGCTTCTATATTTCTTGTTGGCTGTAGTAGTGATCAAAATTATAAACGAGAGATTGATGGTAATGAAGACTACCTTAATTCACCATCCTTAAAAGCGTTAGTTATTCCAGAAGGGGTTTCTGTACCAATTGAAGCCGGTGACTTCTATATTGATAATAGTGATATTGAAGGTGCATTAGGTAAACATCTTGACATTCGTCCACCAACGGTGCCGATTACAACAGTTGATGAGGCATTTGCTATTTATAACAATGCTACAGTAACATTTAACGCACCGATTAGTAGTGGTGTTTGGAACAGTATCCCAAACACATTGGCTAAGCAAAATATTTCAATCGTTGCAAGTGACAATAATACCATTAAAACAGGTAATGCTGTTATTGCTCGAGGAGACGAACAACAACCGGTCGATGTATCATATATTTTTAAACGTCAAATATTAGGTGAAACAGAAACAATTACTATTGTGTTACATACATTAACGCGCGGTAATGAAGATCTTATGTCACAACCGATCGAAGTTCAGCGTTATGCTGTTGGATTATTTAATCAAATAATGGATGATGTCGCCCCTGAGTCGCTACGAACTGTACCGGTTAAAGAAAAAACAGATGAAGATAAAAAAGATGATAAAGAATCAGATCCAAATAAAGCGCTGAAAGAAGACCTTAAAGATGATATTCGCGATGGCATCAGAAATGATCGCTAATTTAACGTTCCGATAATCTATCATCTACACGAGTTAAAACGGTACAAAGGCTATTTTAACCCAATAGTGGAGTAACTTTTGGTTACCTTTATTGATACTATAATGAAAGATTATACAATAAGGTAACTATACTTGATTTGAAATTAAGGGGCGAATAGCTCCTTAATTATTTATTGGCAATTTGATATAAGGTTATAAACATGAAGAAGTTGGCTGAGCTTTATCGTGGTAAAGCAAAAACTGTTTACACCACTGACAACCCTGATCTATTGATTCTTGAATTCCGTAATGATACGTCGGCCTTTGATGGACTGCGCATTGAGCAGTTAGATCGTAAAGGGATGGTAAATAATAAATTTAACTATTTTATTATGACAAAGTTACGTGAAGCAGGTATACCAACTCAGGTTGAAGCCCTATTATCAGACAATGAAGTACTGGTTAAAAAACTTGATATGGTGCCAGTTGAATGTGTGGTGCGTAACCGTGCAGCTGGTTCATTAGTTAAGCGTTTAGGGGTTGAAGAGGGCAAAATCCTTAATCCACCAACATTTGAACTATTCTTAAAAAATGATGCACTACATGACCCAATGGTTAATGAGTCACACTGTAAATCCTTTGGCTGGGCAACTGACGAACAGTTAGCTACCATGAAGGAACTTAGCTTTAAAATCAACACTGTTTTAACTGAGTTGTTCGATAAAGCTGGCTTGATTCTGGTTGATTACAAGTTAGAGTTTGGTTTATTCAAGGGTGAAATTACTTTAGGTGATGAGTTCTCTCCAGATGGTTGTCGCTTATGGGAAAAAGAAACCTTGAAAAAAATGGATAAAGATCGCTTCCGTCAAGGACTTGGCGGTGTCATTGAGGCTTATGAAGAGGTTGCCAAACGTATTGGTGTTCCACTTTAATGTTTGCCCAATTTGATATCTCTTTTTTTCTTTTATTAGGTTTAGCTGCACTGTGTTATGTTACTCATAATAACACAGTGACCTTTGCGGTATTGTTGCTGTTGTTATTTAAATTAACACCACTAGCAAGCTATTTTCCGTTCTTAAATCAATATGGCTTAACCATTGGTATTGTTATCTTAACCGCAGCAATGATGGTTCCTTTGGCTGATGGTTCATTAAAAATCAACGAAATTTTAAAGTCATTTACCACTTGGCAATCAATTTTAGCCATTTTAGTTGGTATTTTAGTGTCATGGTTAGGTACTCGAGGGATATCATTAATTGGCGCTCATCCTACTATTGTTAATGGTTTAATTATTGGTACCTTGATTGGGGTTGCTTTTTTCAAAGGTGTGCCAGTTGGACCATTAATTGCAGCTGGTATATTGTCACTATTAATTGGAAAAAGTTAATTGATGATTAATCCTACTAGCACCAGAAAACTATGGGTGTTACAAGGTTGTCGTACCCAATTATTTAATCAAATTAACGCTATAATTAATCAGTTTCCTGGTGATTGGGTAACGGTCACTACGCTGACTGATTTACCAAATGCTATTCACCATTATATTAATCCAAATCAAGCTAAATCTTTACTTGGACAAGAGTTTAAGCATGCCATTTTTGATGCCACTGACAGTTTTAATCTTGATGCTTTTGCTATGTTAACTGGTACCTTAATTAAAAATAGTGTCCTTATTTTACTTCTACCTGAAAGTTATTCTAATTGGCTTGATCAAGATAGTTTACGTTGGAATGAATCAACCACGCCAATTATGGTGCCTAATTTTATTCGTCATTTACAGCAAACATTGCTGGAATTTGCACATGTTGATATGCCAATTATTAAATCCTTGGAAAATCAAGATAGCGATGTAACTCAACAGCAAATAGTGCTAACACAATTATTGCAAAGTGATAGTTCACTAAATATATTAATAGCTAAACGAGGCCGAGGTAAATCAGCATTGGCAGCGCTGTTTACTCATCATAGGAGATGTTGGGTAACAGCACCCAATAAAAATGCATTAGTTACTTTTTTCCAGTTTGCTGAGGCTGATATATCGTTCTATGCACCAGATCAATTAATGGTCATGAATGAACATCAATTTCCTGACTGGTTAATTATTGATGAAGCCGCCATGATACCATTACCAATGCTAGAAAAAATATTGCAATTAGCATTGTCTAAACAAAGCAAAATTTTACTGACCACCACAGTAGAAGGTTATGAAGGTACTGGGCAAGGTTTTTTACTAAAGTTATTAAAAACACAATCCGCTAGGCGATTTTATTTAGATAAACCCATCCGTTGGCAAGATAATGATGATTTAGAACGGTTAACTGACAAGTTGTTACTCAATGGCGTATCAACTAGCGATATAAAATCGGAAATTGATGAACATACAATTAGCTATTTTATCACTGAAAGGCAAGATATTGATACGCTAAAATCAATTTTTTATTTATTGAAAATGGCGCATTATCAAACAACATTGGTTGATTTAAGAAGGTTATTTGATGCAGAAAATTTATCGGTGTGGCAAGTCAACCATACCGAACAACTTATTGCAGCAGCAGTAACAATTAATGAAGGTAATTTGCCAAATGAGCTAATTGATGAAGTATGGCGTGGTACTCGCCGACCTAAAGGTAATTTAGTTGCACAATCACTGGTAGCTCATGCTGGTGACAAACTGGCTGCTAAACTTAAGTCGGTTAGAATTAACCGTATTGCGGTTATTGAACCTTATCGACGTCAAAAGATAGCTAAACATTTAGTACAACATATTTATCAACATGCATCCATAAATAATAATGATTTTATTTCGGTTAGTTTTGCTTATAGTGAAGCAAATTATCAGTTTTGGCTTGCTTGTGGATTTGCATTGGTACACATTGCTAGCCATAAACAAGCGAATTCTGGTAGTTATTCTATGATGGCAATAAAGCCAATTACTCAGCAAGGTCATCTGCTAACACAACGTTTAGTACAGTGTTTACAACGTAATGCCTATTGGCTTGCGACGATTATCGATTTGCCGTTTAATCAATTGATAACAATCAATGATCAGCAAAGCTTATCTTTAGATGATTATCAAGTTTTACAAGGATTTTGTGATTATCATCGACCGTTTGAAGCTTGTTATGCTTCATTGTGCCGTTTGGCTAATGCAAATGTTAACCATAGTAAAACACCAATGCCACTACTTAAAGCATTAGTGAAACAAAAGATTAGCGAATCAGAATTAATAAAACAATATCAATTAACCGGTCGTAATCAATTAATTAAGTCAATTAAACATGAAGTTAAATCTTGGTTTAAAAATAACCAACCTAACTGTGTCTAAAGCAAATAATTTAATACTAAAAAAGCGTAAAGTGTATTGCTGTCTAATTTAATCTACGTTTAAAATATCGCCAAATTAAAGTAAAAGGAATAAATTTTGACAATACCTATGTTAGAACAACCATCGCATCATCAATATTCAGATCCTAACCAAAATCGAAAACCGAAAAGCGGTATTGAATATTTTCTTGAAGGATGGACATTAGCATTTAGCTCTGGCCTAAAAAAGTTTGTTTTCTTACCGTTACTTGCTAATATCATTATTATGTCGGCACTTTTTTACTGGTTCTTTGTCTCAATTACCGGCATGGTCGACTGGGGTTTATCATTTTTACCTAGTTGGCTACATTGGTTAGGTTATATTATCAGTGTTATTGTGATTTTAACCTTGGTGATCTTATTTTGTTATTTTTTTAGTACTATCACTAATATTATTGCTGCCCCTTTCAATGGATTGCTGGCTGAGCAGGTTGAAGCACAATTAACTGGAATTCCGGCACCAGATACTTCATGGATCAGTTTGATTAAAGATCTGCCTCGAATTTTAAAACGGGAACTACAAAAGTTAGCTAATTATTTGTTGTGGGCGATTCCGATTTTACTGAGTTATTTTATTCCTGTCATAGGCCAATCAGTTACCCCAATAGTTTGGTTTTTATTTACCGCGTGGCAGATCAATATTCAATATGCTGATTATGCATTTGATAATCATAAGGTATCTTTTGTGCATATGCGGCAATTATTAAAACAACATCGAGGGGATAATTTGTTATTTGGCATTTTAATTAGTTTCTTTACCATGGTGCCATTATTAAATTTAATTATTATGCCCATTGCGGTTTGTGGTGCGACAGCAATGTGGGTAGATCGTTATCGTCACCAAGCTATCTTTACTAGTCAAAGTCATGATTTTCGACAATAGATAAACTAGTTTTGCTTAGGTTGAGATGGCCAGTCGTCATCTTCATTATCACTATAAGGGATAGGTTTTATCCCTTTCTTTTTTTCTAAATAGTCCTTATAACTCAGTTTATTTAGCGCTTTAATGGTATTAATAAAAATTCCAATCAACACGATAATAATTAGCCACCAGTAATCTTTAAGCCACTCCATTACTATCTCCTTAGCATTATAGGTTTGCTACTATTTAGCTAATATGTGTGTATTGTCATTCAGGTTCACACAACACACAAATATCAATTAACTGAGCAAATATTTAAGCAAGTAACAATTTTTCTAAAATATCGATATAAATAGCTTGTAATGTAATGATATCTTGGCAATTAACATTTTCATTTACTTTATGAATGGTTTTGTTAATTACTCCAAATTCAATGACTTGACATCCCAATTTAGCAATAAAACGGCCGTCAGATGTGCCGCCACTGGTTGATAGTTTGGTATCAATCTGTGTAAATGCTTTGATGGCACTAGCTGTAGCGTCGGTCAGTTCACCTTGAGGAGTTAAGAATGGTTGTCCAGACAATCGCCAATTTAAGGTATAATTTAAGTTGTGTTTTTGTAAAATAGCATCGACTTTAGATTTAATCATTTCATCGGTCAATTCACTACTATAACGGAAGTTGAATTGAACGGATAACTCACCAGGTACGACATTTTCAGCACCAGTTCCACCATTAATGTTAGCCACTTGCATAGTGGTTTGAGGGAAATATTGATTACCATTATCCCACACTGTTGCGACTAACTCATTTAGTGCTGGTGCAAATCTATGTACAGGATTATCTGCAAGGTGAGGATAAGCAACATGGCCTTGAATACCATGCACGACTAAATTTGCCGTTAAAGAGCCTCGTCGACCATTTTTAATTTGATCGCCGAACACACTATCACTTGATGGTTCACCGACAATACAATAGTCAATATGTTCTTGGCGTTTTATCAATAAATCAACTACTTTAACAGTACCATCGCTGGCATCAGCTTCTTCGTCTGAAGTAATTAAGAAAGCAACTCGTCCAGCATGTTCAGGGTATTTTTTGACAAATGATTCAGCAGCACAAACCATAGCAGCTACACCACTTTTCATATCTGCAGCTCCACGACCATACAATATGCCATTTTTATCAATAGTTGGCTCAAAAGGAGGGGAGTTCCATTTACTTTCATCTCCAGCCGGTACAACATCAGTATGACCGGCAAACATCAAGGTTTTTCCTGTTGAGTCACCATGATAGGCCCAGAGGTTTTTGGTATTGCCGATATTGACTTCTTCAATAACAAAACCGAGTGGTTTTAAACGATCGATAATTATCTGTTGGCAATTTTTGTCATCAGGGCTTATTGATTTTTCAGCAATCAATGCTTTGGTTAGGGCAATAACGGGTTCAGTCATGGTGATCTCGATTTTATTGTTAAGGTTTAACAAATTGTGAATAGCTTTCTTCAGAAAAGCCTAATAATGCTTGTTTACCATCAATAAGCAATGGTCGTTTTAAAATTGATGGGTTGGCTAACATAATTTTAATTGCAGCATCTTGATTATCAATTTGATCGCGCAGTGCTTCATCCAGTTTACGCCAAGTTGTACCTCGAGTATTTAGTAAACTTTGCCAATCAACTAATTTTAATAAATCGTTTAATAGTTCTGCTGATAAACCATCAGTTTTATAATTATGAAATTGATAATTAATTTGATGCTCATCAAGCCAAGTAAATGCTTTTTTCATGGTATTACAATTTTTAATGCCATAAATAATATACATAGCTTTATTCCCAAATAAGAAATAGTAAAAATCAATTATAACAGTTAATCACAAAAGACAGCAAACAAGAGACGCGAGAGTTTAATTTAAAAACGGTTAACTTTTTAATCAAAAAAGTTGAGGAAAGGGGTTTTTATGGACGAATAATTGCCAATTTTCTATCTTTTTGAAGATGTTTTCATTTAATTTAAAGCTTTTTCTTTAATCGACTAGATGTAGTATTGCCATTTTCAACTTACATATCTTAACAAAATGTACTTAGACAGTGTTTGCCAAATTAAGGGAACTTCTTTATAATTTTAAAGTTATTATTTTGTTTTTTAAATAAAACAAAAAGATATATTACAAAGGATTGAAAATATGTTAAAATACAGTTGTTTAGAGGCCAGCCAGCCAGCCAGCCAGCCAGCCAGCCAGCCAGCCAGCCAGCCAGCCAGCCAGCCAGCCAGCCAGCCAGCCAGCCAGCCATAATTTTCTACTTAGCTTAGTAGAAAAATTACACTTATTAAGTCTTATCTATCCTCGACTATTTCTAAATTTAACTAATTATTTTTCTTCAAATTTAATCAGTTTACAATCGCAAATCGCTAGGTGTTTGCTTATTTTTTCAATGTATTTTATCTCACTACCCCTTAGTCAAGCATATGCTTTGTCGGCACATACAACTAATATTATCCGAGGTAATGCTCCCGAATTGGTTAATGCTAAAATAGCTGCAGATAAACATGGTTTTACAGTAAATGGTGTATTTTATAGTGAATCAACAGGCAATATAAGAGAAGGTGAAATAAAAGAGTTTGATGGCAATTTAACCTTTAATCATTTTGTTGTAAAGCTATTTAGTTATCAATCATTAGACAATCAAAAGAATTATCAAGATGTAGATGGAGATAATATCGATCCTATTCAACCGTTTTTGATGACAACAACTTATTGGCAATGGTTTGATGCGAATGGGGTTAAAATACCCGATAAAGATAAAAATAAGATAATTGGTTGTGGAAGTGGTTATCCAATGCCGTTAAGATTAGAGATAAGCAATCAAGCACAAGCCATTTCACAATATGGAATACCACGAGAAAGTGATTTCGTGACAATAAAGAAAGTATACCAAATTGCTGCAAAACCGCAAATTTGTTATGCCAAACCTAACTCAACTATTATATCACCAGAAATGCAATGGTTAACCAATAACCAAGATAATGATTTTAGTTTTGATAGCAATAAGAATTGGTGGAATATAAAAAAAGATTCTAAACCTCATGTAAGAAATGGTGGAGGATATACTAGTGATTATGTACCTGATTATGGATATAAGGTCACTAACACTTTAACTGGAAAATTATTTCCAACTAGTGGATTTCCCGGTGCAAAATTTCAGTTACTTATGAGCGGAGCGCAGCGTGATTATAGTTATAGTATAGTGGCTAATCCTGGAAATAATGTTTCAATTGATGCAATGGGTTTTATTACATTAAAAGATAAACCATTGGGAAAAGTTACGGTTAGAGCAACATATAAGAAAAACACTTCAATTAAACTTGACTATAGTTTTGATCCAAGAAGTAATTGGGTTATACCTTATAATTGGTCATATAATTGGACCAATGCGTCTAACTATTGCAGATTACTAACTCGAAAAGAATTTACCAATTCTCCTAGAAATCAAGCTCCACAAAATTGGTTATACGAATATAATGCATTTACTCGAGCCATTGATGGTACAATATTAGGTGAATGGGGACCAATAAGCCCAAAAAATTATCCTCAATCAAATTGGGCAGATCAATTATATTGGACTTCAGAATATTGGGGGGCTCTTTCTGGAGATAACTCAGCTCATTTTAGGATAGGTTTATATCTTGGCGACGTCGGAGTTGGAGTTGATACAAATGCACATTATGTTATTTGTAAAGGTTGATTTGCTGAAATATCATAGAGTTCATTAATTTGATGAAATTGGATATTGAGATAATACAAGAATATGAATGGAATTATTATTTAAGTAATTGGTAAAAGTTCTAATATGATAGGTTGTGTTAAATAGTTTTTTATTTGAAGCATCGAAGTATGGTGATAAATATTGGTAATAAAAATATAAATTGAAAAAAGTTATGTTTGAAATATTAACCATTAAAAAACATATAAAATAAATTTATTTATTAAAAATAATATGTTTAATGAATTCTGTTCGCAAGCGCAAAGCGCCCGCGAACAGTAATTTTTAGTACCGGCGAAGTAGCGCATAGCGATACACCGCCGAAAAATTTGAGTAAAAAACAGACATGTTTATAGAAGAAAAATTAATTATATCCCAACGACATAATTATTTAAGTTTAATTGAAGAAGGTATCTTTTTTAGAGCCTATAATCAATCAGCGTATATTTTAAGTCAATATTATCATCAAGAATTAAAAGTTATAACCAATATGGTTAAAAAACTTAATAATCAACAGATAGTTTTTTGTGCGTTCCCTAAAATGCAAATTAAGCAGAGATTACCCCATGCAGTTAAAACAGAGTGGGGTTATGAATTAAAGGGAAATTTTGAATTATCTAATTATCAAGATTGGTTTGAGCAGATATTAAGTTTAGATTCAGATTCAAAATATATAAAAAATATTAACAAGAAAAATGCTAATCACGATGGAAATTCTCTAAAAAAACAAGAAAAAATATTACAGCGACAGTTAACTAGCGCGATGAATGATAGTTTGGCAAGCCCTATATTTTATAATATTCAGCTAACCCAACAACAATTGAAATTTTTACACAAATGGCAAAGAGGAAATTGTTTGCCAATTATCATGGAAAATTTTATAGAAAGTATCAAACAACAATTACAAAAAAATTAGTTTATAACTTTTATCAAAATTTTGCGGGATAAAGATTTTTGGGTTGAAAATTATCAATATTTAACAATATATTACTTATTATTATCACGAAATCAATTTTTTATTATCATTCAATTTATTCAAACAAAATCTTGTAAATTACCGATTTTTTAATTGTGATTATTGGTAACAAATTTTACAATAGAAGCTTCATTTATATGTTAGGTTTTATAAAATGTCTATTGCTGTTGTAGAAGTGAATTGTAAATCGATTATACATAATATTGAATTTTTTAGGGAAAAATCTCCCGATAGCACATTAATGGCTGTAGTCAAAGCAAATGCTTATGGTCACGGTATGGAAGATGTAGCTAAGTTAGTTGAGGATAGGGTTGACTGTTTTGGCGTTGCACGTATTTCTGAAGCGATAGCGTTACGTCAATCCGGTATTCGCAGTTCCATTGTACTTTTAGAAGGCTTTTTTCCTCACGATGATATTAATGATTTACTGGATTTCAATCTACAACCAGTCATTCATTCTAGTTGGCAAATTGATGCATTATATACCATTCCGTTTGCAAATGAAATCACAGCTTGGTTCAAAATTGATACAGGTATGCATCGCTTAGGCTTTCATCTTGATGAGGCTGTAACAGAATTTAATCGATTAGCCAACTGTAATGTTATTCGTCAACCAATCAATATTATTAGCCATTTTAGTAGTGCTGATGAATTAAGTTCAACACAAACCAATAAACAAATGACCCTGTTTGATGAGTTTATTCATTCTCTTGATGCGAATTTAGTGGGTAGCCAGCAATCAATAGCTGCATCAGGTGGTATACTCGCCTGGCCTAATTCTCATCGTAATATGATTCGACTTGGTATTGCTTTATATGGAGTTTCACCTTTTACTGAGCAAGTGATAGATCTTGAACCAGCTATGACACTTAAATCGGAATTAATCACGGTTCGTAAACATCTGAAAGGGCAATCAGTTGGTTATGGACAAACTTGGACTAGTAAAAGTGACACCATTTTAGGTGTTGTGGCAATGGGATATGGTGATGGGTATCCTCGAGGTATTCCAGCAAATACACCGGTAAGTGTTAACGGGCGAATTGTACCTATTGTTGGTCGTGTTTCAATGGATATGATTGTGGTAGATTTAGGTCAAAATAGCCAAGACAAACCGGGAGATGAAGTTATTTTTTGGGGCAAAGAGTTACCTATTGAACAAATTGCCAAGCACACAGGAATTAGTGCTTATGAGTTATTAACGCGCTTAACTGCACGCGCAAAAATTCGTTATAAAGATTAAGTTATGATTAAAAAATTATTTATATACACATTTCTGGCGTTAGTTTTAATTGGTGGTGGTTCACTAGGTATTGGTTACTATTTTTTACAGCAGTTTTCTCAACAACATATGAATATCACTACGGATAATCAAATGTTTGTATTAAAAAAAGGAACCTCATTACATCAATTAGTTGAGCAAGTAAAGAGTAGTAATTTGATGCAACAAGCTTACTTGCTTCCGTATTTATATAAACTCGATCCTTCATTAAGCTCTATTAAAGCTGGTACTTATCAATTGCATCCTCATATGACAGTTGAAGAGTTTTTAAAATTACTTGTCTCTGGTAAAGAAAGTAGTTTTTATGTGCAATTTGTTGAAGGAAAGCGAGCAAAAGATTGGTTAAATGTGCTTAGTAACACGCCTTATATTCAGCAAACATTAACGGGTAAGTCTCATGATGAAATTGCCAAGTTGTTAGGCATTGATGGCCCATTAGAAGGTTGGTTATCACCTGATACTTATCAATATACAGCTGATAGTCTTGATATCAATATTTTGAAACGTGCATATTTAACTATGAAGACGAATCTACAAAAAGTATGGGACAATCGTGATAGTGATCTACCTTATAAATCCCCTTATGAATTGTTGATTATTGCTTCAATTATTGAAAAAGAGACTGGAATCAGTTCAGAACGAGCAAACGTTGCCTCTGTTTTTGTTAACCGCTTAAAAGCTAATATGAAGTTACAAACGGATCCAACCATTATTTACGGTTTGGGTGAGAATTATACAGGAACGATTAGGCGTATTGATTTGACTGATACTAATAATCCTTATAATACCTATGTAATTGAAGGCTTGCCACCGACACCGATTGCTATGCCTAGTTTGGCATCGCTTGAAGCGGCAGCTCATCCGGCAAAAACCAAATATCTGTTTTTTGTTGCTAATGGAACCGGTGGGCATACGTTCAGTAGTACTTATAGCAACCATCAGCAAGCGGTGAATGAATATCGCCGACTTATGAATAATAATTAATTTATTTTATACTACAGCCACATTTTTGTGGCTGTTTTTTTGATAAAATACCCTCAGTCATTCACTCTTTGGTTAGTTGATAATTCATCAAGTTGTTTTATCAATGCTAATAAGTCATTAACATTTATTTCTTGCTGTTTAAATGCTTCTTCAAAATAAGGATGAAGGGCAAATTTTGGTAATTCAGCATTAGCATCAATCAACGCTTGCATTCGAGGGATAAATATCCACTGTAACCATTCATAAGGTTGCATGGTATCAAGCGCAAATGGTTGTTCACTCAAGAACGCCTCTGCTACTGGTGGCGAAGGTTGCCAAAGTGTCAATCTTTGTAATTCATCTCTAATCAATCTTAATTGAGTAGTTATTAAATCTATTTGTTTATGATGATTAATTAGTGATCGATAATACTGCCAATCAAAATAAGGTCCTGGATCTGTTTTCCTTGTTGGGGCAATATCACTATGGCCAGTAATATGTTTAATTGGATAGGTTTGTTGTAGTAATTTGGTTACTATGGCTAGTTGTTGATATTGTATTTCGGTAAAGTTTTCAGTATCGCAACCTTCCATTTCAATACCAATTGAGAAATCATTACAATTTTCCTTGCCTGCAAAAATAGATTTGCCTGCATGCCAGGCCCGTTTATCAAAAGGGACAAATTGAATAATTTCACCATCACGTCTTATAAACAAATGGCTTGATACCTGTAATTGATAAATTTCAGCAAAATAGGGGTGCGCGTTTGGGTCTAATTTACCTGTAAAGAGTTGTTCAACATAAGGACCGCCATATTGCTTAGGTGGTAGGCTAATATTATGAATAACCAGTAATGAGATGGGTTGATCTTCTGGACGGTCATTATAATAAGGCGATTTTATTTGCTTAATATTTTTAATCCAACCATCAACAATTTTTAAAGGCATAATAGCTCCGATACATTTAGATTTGCTCTATATTTCGATCTGTTTCACAATTTTGATTACCACCATGATGATTGTGGTGATCATTTTGTATTTCAAGTTCTAAAATTCTCTCTGTATATTATTTCATTTTTTGAATTAGCTATAAAGTCACACTATCAAACAATTATTTGATTTGTGAGGCTATTATGCAATGCCAATCTGGATTTACTCTATTTGAATTAATGATCGCTATTGTCGTAATAGCAATTTTAACTGCTATCGGTTTACCTGCTTATCAAGGTTATATAAAAAAAGCAGCCTTAACCGATATGCTGCAATCAATGACTGCATATAAAACAGCAATTGAAATTTGCACTATAGAGCAAGGCGCTTTAAGCAAATGTAGCAGTGGTAATAACGGTGTACCAACGACGAGAACGACCAATTATGTGACGTCAATTAATGTCTCTAATGGGGTGATAACTTTAGTAGGTAAAAGCGCTTTATCAAGTTTAACAGTAACTTTAACACCTATTTTAAATGCTAAATTAGGTAATTTAGATTGGTCAAGAACATGTCAAACCAATCCACCAGATCCAACTTTAACTACAGCTTGTGAAGATATTTTTAAATTTTAATTGTGATTAATATTGCTAATAGGATAACCGCTATGCAAGAAGAGAATCTCGTCGAAAGCCTCGACAAATTATTGCTTTCAGCATTGGATAAGCGGGCATCTGATATTCATTTTGAGCCTTATCAACATTATTATCGAATTCGCATGAGAATTGATGGCGTTTTGCAAAATATGCTAACACCGTCGTTAATGTTAGCTAAACAGATTGCAGCTAGACTAAAGATTATGGCCAATTTAAATATTGCTCAACAACGGCTTCCGCAAGATGGTCAACTAGTGATCAATAATTATGCAATGCGTATAGCTACTTTGCCTGTCCTCAATGGTGAAAAGATTGTATTACGAGTTATGGATAATCATGACTCCGAACTGAGTATCGATGATTTAGGATTAACAGGGGAAGATCTATTAACCTTCAAGCAAATATTGGATTATCCGCAAGGCTTGATTTTGGTAACAGGGCCGACAGGCAGTGGCAAAACTATGACGTTATATAGTGCTTTAAAACGGTTAAATAAACCTAAATGTAATATTTGTAGTGTTGAAGATCCGATCGAAATTCCATTAGATGGTATTAATCAAACTGCAGTTAATCTTAAGGCTGGTTTAAGTTTTTCTGTGATATTACGAGCCTTTTTGCGTCAAGATCCTGATGTGATGATGATTGGTGAAATTCGTGATCCTGAAACAGCTGAGATTGCAATTCAAGCAGCGCAAACTGGGCATTTAGTGTTATCAACCCTACACACTAATTCTAGTATTGAGGCTATCATCCGTTTAAATCAAATGGGTATTAAAAATTACCTGTTATCATCCAGTTTAAAACTAGTCATTGCTCAACGATTAGTTCGTAAATTGTGCCAATATTGTAAAGTGGTAGCTAGTGAGCTTACATTGATAAATAACGAACCTTCACCACATTTTATCGCCATGGGCTGTGAAAAATGTGTGGGTGGTTATTTAGGGCGGATAGGCTTATATGAACTGTTAATTATCACACCACAAGTACAACAGCAGATTTTAACCAACCAACCGATTGTTTCAAAAAATATGGTAACACTTAGGCAAGTAGGTAATAAGCTTGTTCGACAAGGCATTACTACACTGGCGGAATTAAATCGTGTTTTAGGTAATAATTGAGTGATAGTTTGGAGATAATGCATGAAGCGACTCTATTATTGGTATGATATTAATTTTCATCAAAATAAGATTATTGCCATATCTAAGCAAGATGTGCGAAGAAAATTGTTATTAGAAGGCCAACTTGCGATTAAAATTGATTCCGGTAACTTAATTACCTCAAAAAGTTTTAAACTTAGCGAACTGCTCATTATAACTAAACAGTTAGCCACAATGTTAAAAGCTGGATTATCAATTGTAGAGAGCTTACGATTACTGATTGATGAGCAACCTAAAGTGCAATGGCAATATCTGTTAACCGATATTAGTCAACAGATAACCAAAGGTGAATCACTATCGATTGCTTTAAAACAGCATCATTCAGTATTTTCGGAGCTTTATTGTGAAATTATTGCCATTGGTGAATTGACCGGAAGATTAGAAGAGAGTTTTGAACAATTAACCTGTCATCTTGAAAGATCATTATCAATACAAGATCAGATTAAGAAAGCGCTGCGTTATCCATTGTTTTTATTATTTGTATCGGTACTAGTGATTATGGTTATGATATTTATTGTACTACCAAAATTTGCCGATATTTATCAAAGTTTTGATGCCGAGTTACCTTATTTTACACAACTAGTGATTGATATAACCAATAATGTTAAACAAGAGGGATTATTTATACTATTAGCTATTACGTTATGTTATTTGTTTTTTTATTATGTTGTTATAGTACGTTATCAGCTTATTATAGATAAGTATAAACTAAAGCTTCCTTTAATTGGTCCAATAATCCAATCTCAATGTCTAATGCAAATTTTTCATACATTAGCAATAACTCAGCAAGCAGGTATCCCACTTTTGACAGGATTAACCGCCTCGTCTAAAACTATAAGTAATTTTTATTACCGTAATATCATCAAGCAAATTATGACGGGGATTGAACAGGGGAATAGCTTTAGTCAAATGTTAGCTAGCTATCCCGCTTTACCGAAGCTTTGTGTGCAACTAGTTCATGCCGGTGAAGAGTCTGGTTCATTAGATATTATGTTGGATAATATTACTCTTTACTATCAACAACAAAATCAAACTTTAACTGACAATCTAGTCAAAGCATTTGAACCTTCATTAATGCTAATTTTAGCTACAATAATCGGCAGTTTGATTATTGCGATATATTTGCCAATATTCCAAATGGCGGACGTGATCAGTTAATGGCAATACTCTTTTTTTGCGTCGGACTTGCTATTGGTAGTTTTTTGCGAGTCGCTTATTATCGTTATTTACCTATGCAGTCTTTATATGAATATTTGTTAGCTATTACTATTCCTCGCTCCTCATGCCAGAATTGTCATCACAAACTTAGTGCTTGGCAGCTAATTCCTGTATTGTCATGGTTGATGTTAAAAAGACGTTGTTATTATTGTTACCATAAAATAGCCAATAGTTATGTTATTTTTGAGCTAACTATAGCAATATTATTTTTGCTGATTTATTTGGATAAGGGGCTAAATTTTAGATGTGCTTTACTTATGTTACTTGTCGTTATTTTTTTGTTGTTAGCACTAATTGATATTAACTACTTATTATTGCCAGATTTTTTAACTCAACCATTAATGTGGAGTGGATTGATAATAGCTTACTTTAATCTATCTTCACTTAATATCAACGATGCTCTAGTAGGTATTTTGTTTGGTTATTTAATGCTTAAATTACCGGCAATCATCTTTTTTTGTATTACAAGTAAACAAGGATTAGGTGGTGGTGATATAAAGTTAATTGCTGCTTTAGGTGCGTGGTTGCCTTATCAGTTATTGCCATTAATGTTAATCATCGCATCGACGTTGGCTATCATCTATTACGCTTTCTCAAAATATCTATTTAAAAAAAGTGATGAATTAATCGCTTTTGGTCCCTTTTTATTAATCTCAGGGTATTTTATTCTCTACTTAAATTGAACAATTTTTTTGTTTCTATCTTAAATGATTTTAAATAGTTATTTTCTTATTGGTTTGTGATTTTGTTGTCAAACTTTACTTATAACTAAAAACGATAAGGTTAGTAAAAATGGTTATTTATATTCACTTTCAATAAACGTTATAGTGCAATTAACTCTTTCAGATTTGTAGTTAAGTGATTAATTAAGGAATGATCAATGACGAATATTATTGCTAATAGAATTAACGCATTAAAAGATGAAATGACTGAATGGCGTCATTATATTCATGCTCATCCAGAAACTGCTTTTGAAGAAAAACAAACTACCGAGTTTATTACCGAAAAATTAAAATCATTTGGTATTACTGAACTATATACAGATTTTGCGCCAACAGGAGTAGTAGGCATTATTCATGGTAAAAATGAAGGTCGAACTATTGCATTACGTGCCGATATAGATGCATTAGATATTATTGAAGAAAATGATATTGATTACTGTTCAACTATTCCAGGCAAAATGCATGCCTGCGGTCATGATGGCCATACGGCAACTTTATTAGGTGTAGCAAAATACTTAAGCATCCATCGAGATTTTTCTGGTACAGTTGTGGTTATTTTCCAACCGGCTGAAGAAAACGAAGGTGGTGGCAGAGTTATGGTTGAAAATGGTTTATTTAATAAATTTCCTATTGAAGCTGTTTATGGTATGCATAATCAACCTAATCTAGCATTAAACCATTTTTTAATTAATCATGGTGCTGTGATGGCATCTTATGATGTTTTTGAAATCAAAATAACAGGGGTGGGTGCTCATGCTGCCGCACCACATTTAGGCAAAGAAACGATTTTAACTGCCACCACAATTGTGAATAGTTTACAGACGATTGTTAGTCGTAATCTCAATCCGATTGATTCATTGGTTATCAGTGTGACACAGATTCACAGCGGCGATACTTGGAATGTACTGCCACAACACGCAGTAATTCGTGGTACAGTTAGAGCATTAAGTGCTGCAGATCAAGATTTAGCAGAAGAGCGAATTAAACATATTTCGACAGGTATTGCTTTAACC
This sequence comes from Gilliamella sp. W8126, assembly GCF_016102185.1. Classification (NCBI taxonomy): domain Bacteria; kingdom Pseudomonadati; phylum Pseudomonadota; class Gammaproteobacteria; order Orbales; family Orbaceae; genus Gilliamella; species Gilliamella sp. W8126. Next base: position 323,806 of record NZ_JACFPE010000001.1, read on the forward strand.
TTCAATACCAAAGCAGAGATTGATTATCAGCGACGTTATCCAGCAACCATTAATCATGCTAAACAAGCTGATATTGCCGTTAAAGCTGCACAAAAAATTGTCGGTGATGATAAGATTATTGTGGATTCACCTCCAACAATGGGATCAGAAGATTTTGCCTTCATGTTGCAAAAAATACCTGGATCTTATATTAAAATTGGTGCAGGTGAAGGCACAAATGTTCATAATCCTTCATATAATTTTAATGATGAAATTCTAACAACCGGTGCGCACTATTTTATCGAAATTGTTCAGCAAGAATTAGGACAGTGAATTTCAATCAGCTGGAATAGATTTATTCCAGCTTAATTAATATTATTGGTTCAGAACCATTAGAAATTTAACAGACTATCTGATTGGCCCTTAACACGGAAGTTTGTTTCAATATCAATGCCATTGGCTAAAACGACTTGTACATAGATTTCATCATCTTCGTCAAGTTTTAATGCAGCTAATACTTGACCTCCTTCTCGCCAATTACCGTCAAGTTCATATTCAAGTTTGTCACCAATTATTGGCAAAGCTTTGCTTTTTCCAACTAACAGATAAAGTCCACGGTTATTTGCGCCTCGAAATTGTGCTCTAGCTACCATCTCTTGTCCACAATAACAGCCTTTATCAAAACTGATAGCATTATAATGCTGTAAGTTACAAGCTTGTGGTAAAAGACTTTCAATATTTGGTTCATCAATAATCGCATAACCAGCTTCTAAATCAAGTTTTAACCAATGATCTGCAGTTTGTGAGTCGGTTGGTAATGGTTCATTCGAGACTTTTATCAGCCGCATTTCAGGTAATGGGATTTTGATATAAGTTATATCATCTTTGGTAATGCAACTATTGTCACCAAGCTCCGCAATAATTGATTGTTCAATGGCATTATTTTCTAAGCCAATTAGACTAAGATCTACAACGGGTTCAATTGTCACTTTTGAAAAAACGGCATATTTTTTTAGAGCAGCAATTTGTTTTTCAGCAACCGTTTTACGCACAATATAAAAAATATCTGCTCCTCGTTGAAATAATATTAAATTACTCCACATCCGTCCTTTTGCATCACAATGTGCTGCAAATAATGCTGTATGTTCATTAAGATGATTAATATCAGCAGTCACTTGTCCTTGTAAAAATGTACGATTGTCAGTACCTGATACTTTGACTAATTGCCAATCAGATAGGGAAGTTGGTTTACAATAAGAATTGTTCATTAAAAACACCTTTTTAATATAAAGGACTCTAGTACAAAATGACTAGCATAAGTCATGCATAAAAAAACAAACAAAAAATAATAATAAATAACTCTTAATAATCATAAGGATATCATTTATCATCAATTAAAAATTGACATTAATCCAATTAAAATCGATTAATAGAATATTTACAAGTTATTTCTTTCAAAAATGAGGCCTAGTATCCAAAAATAATAAGTATACCGCACATATTATTGACTTTATTGATTTTCTGTATTAGTTCATGCAAAATAAATTAAAAATGACAAATTAGTTATAAATGGAGGCAACAACCATGGCAAAACTGTCAGGCGCAGAAATGGTCATTCAGTCACTGATTGATCAGGGAGTTAAGCAGATATTTGGTTATCCAGGTGGTAGTGTTTTGGATATCTATGATGCAATTCATACCTTAGGTGGTATTGAACATATTTTAGTTCGTCACGAGCAAGCTGCAGTACATATGGCTGATGGTTATGCCAGAGCAACTGGTGATGTTGGTGTGGTACTTGTTACTTCAGGTCCAGGGGCAACTAATACTATTACAGGTATCGCAACGGCCTATATGGATTCCGTGCCAATGGTAATTTTATCTGGCCAAGTAGCGAGTAATTTAATTGGTAATGATGCCTTCCAAGAGTGTGATATGGTTGGAATTTCGCGCCCAATTGTCAAACATAGTTTTTTAATTAAAGATAGTAAAGATATTCCAGAAACAATCAAAAAAGCGTTTTATATTGCCTCTACTGGGCGCCCTGGACCAGTTGTTATTGATTTGCCGAAGGATATTGTTAATCCAGCTAACAAATATAATTATAATTATCCAAAATCAGTGACAATGCGATCTTATAATCCAACGACACAAGGGCATAAAGGGCAAATTAAAAAAGCCTTAACTACTTTATTAGCAGCTAAAAAACCTGTGTTATATATTGGTGGTGGGGTAATTAGTGCTGACGCTAGTAATGTGGTTAAATCACTAGCTGATAAACTCAATCTACCGGTGACTTCAACATTAATGGGCATTAGTGCTTTTCCCGGAACCGATAAAAAATATTTAGGCATGATTGGTATGCATGGTGTCTATGAAGCCAATATGGCAATGCATAATGCTGATGTTATTTTTGCTATTGGTGTTCGTTTTGACGATAGAACGACCAACAATATTGAAAAATATTGTCCAAAAGCCAAAATTATTCATATTGATATTGATCCAACGTCTATATCGAAAACCGTATCGGCAACTATTCCAGTGGTTGGTGATGCAAAACAAGTTGTTGAAACAATGTTAACACAACTTAAAGATCTTAGTGTTCAACGTGATCTAGATGCATTAGTTGATTGGTGGAAACAGATTGAACATTGGCGAGCTCGTAAATGCCTTGCTTATCGTCATGAAGGTGAAAGTATTAAGCCACAAGAAGCCATTGAGGTTTTATATAAATTAACTAAAGGTGATGCTTATATTGCAACCGATGTCGGACAACATCAAATGTTTACTGCACTTTACTACCCATTTGATAAACCTCGTCACTTTATTACTTCTGGCGGTCTTGGCACTATGGGCTTTGGTTTACCTGCTGCATTGGGAGTTAAATTAGCATTTCCTAAAAAACATGTAGTTTGCGTAACCGGTGATGGTAGTATTCAGATGAATATTCAAGAGCTTTCAACTGCTTTGCAATATGGTTTACCTGTTATCGTTTTAAATCTTAACAACCGTTTTTTAGGCATGGTTAAACAATGGCAAGATATGATATATGCTGGCCGTCATTCATCATCTTATATGGAATCATTACCTGATTTTGCCAAAATTGCCGAAGCTTATGGTCATGTTGGTATGGTGATTAATAAACGAGAAGATCTGGAACCTAAACTGAAAAAAGCGCTTTCGATAAAAGATCGTTTAGTTTTTATTGATGTCATGACTGATGCGACAGAACATGTTTATCCAATGCAAATTCGCGGTGGTGCAATGAATGAGATGTGGCTTAGTAAAACGGAGAGAACCTAATGCGTTATATATTATCAATTTTAACTGAAAATGAACCAGGTGCATTGTCACGAATTATTGGTTTATTTTCACAGCGTGGGTTTAATATTGAATCCATTACTACAGCACAAACTGAAGATCCAACAATGAGTCGAATGACAATTCAAACATCTGGTGATGAACATGTGCTCGAACAGATCCAAAAGCAACTACATAAATTAGTTAATGTTTATCGTGTTAATGATCTCACTGAAGGTCCACACGTTGAACGAGAAATCATGCTAGTTAAAGTTGTAGCTAAAAATTCTGATGCACGTGATGAAGTTAAACGTTGTGCTGATATCTTTAGAGGTTCGATTGTTGATGTGACAGCAACTCATTATATTGTCCAATTATCAGGTACTAGTGAAAAATTAGAGTCATTCTTAGCTTCAATTCGTGAAACCTGCAATATAGTTGAAATTGTTCGTTCAGGGATCATTGGTTTATCTCGCAGCGAAAAAACGGTTAAATAAATGATCTTCTAAATAAAATAAAAGGCGCATTAAGCGCCTTTTTTTAAATATATAATAATATTAAATAAATTTTGAAAAAATATTGGATAAATATCAAACAAATGATATAGTTGTCGATTTTTTAACATTCGCGATATTATAGGGAAATAAAGAATGTTGGATGCATTATTTTGGATCGTGATGATATTTAATATCTTCTCCGGTGTAATTGTGTTTGCATTTATACTCATTTTCATTTTTGGTTACTTTGCTGTAAGACGTGATCGCAAAAATCTTAAAAAAAATAAGAAAAAAATAAAAGATTTTATTGCAAAACGTGAGTCATATAGAGATTTAACTAATGAAGAATTAAAACTATTAGAACCTTTTACAAGCCATAAAATATCTGTTCGACCTTATAAACTCCAACCGTTAATTGATTGCAAAGTATCGATAATAAAAGGTGCTTGTATTCGTAATATGGTAATCACCGAAGACAACAAAAATCGTTATTACTATGAAATTAATAATATCAATCTTTTCTTTCCGTATGATTTAGATATGTATCTTTCAAAATATAATGTTGTTGAAGTTGTTTTTACGAACACATATGCATATGTAGTTAATGTCAACAATTGTGGTATTCAGTTTGCTTTTGACAATTATGATCCTAATAGAATAAAAACGACTAATGTTCCAAAATCAGAGACAGCTCCTAAGAATGCTGATTTCGCTTCAGTAAATAATGACGTAAAAGTTGATTATAAAACTTTGTCTACACGTGAAGAAACACCATTGGAATTAAAATCTCGCAATCTAAGCAACTATGGCATATTAACTTCATTTTGTTTATTATTTGCAACTATTCTTTTTATTCGTGAATGGTTAGCTGAAAATGATCAAATATTATCTACTCTGATCAAAATTATAATATGTTTTGTTGTAGCTGTATTTTTTGCTTTGCATAAATCTAAGCTAAAATCAAAACCACAACAAGTGAAAACCATTAAGGTTAATACTTTCAATAAAAATTCTAAATCTCACACCTTAATTGTCGATCATAAAACGAATATAGGTTATCCAAAGTATTGGTCACGTTTTCTACCTGAAGTATCAAAAACAACCACCGAAATGGACATCAGAGGTAATATTAATACATTACTGCGTTGTGGGAATATTTTATCAATTCATCGGGAAGTACAACAATTCGGACCACCAAAATTTGTTTTTCGCAATAACGCTTTATTTTTTCTAGGGTTAATATTGGCAATCGTCTTCTATATTTTTTCTAATCCAATTAACAATAGTTTTTTAGCTTATCGATATTACAGCCATCAATTACAAAATTGGCAAATCAATGATTTAACCAGCTTAAATAATAGTGATATTAAGCGAGGGGATCTTATTAACATCTCTATCAACGGTACTTCATGTGATATTAAAGAGAGAAATAAAAATATTGACACTAAATGTCATCACTTGGCTATCAAGGATAAGCCACTGGGAAATGAGGATAATCAATTTATGCTTTTGTTTAATACTATAAACAAAGTATTTGATGAAAAATTCATTGATGCAGTGATAGATCCAAATACGCTCCGAATGCTAGTTTATAAAGGTGAATCTTATTTAAGTTTGAAAAATATGGGACAGATGGTTATTGATATTGATAAAATTTGTAACATCCTTGAAATTGAATGTGAAACGGTTAAATATAAATTAATTCAATTATATACTAATAAAGGAAATTATGATGAAACAGAATGGACTAAATTAGTTACTGAAGCTGAACTTAATCCAAATTTTTCAAAATCAATAGAAATATCAAAAATTAAAGAATTTATCCCTTATATTGATAAGATTAAAAAAGATATTTTATATGAATTGAAAAATGTTGTTTATAATTATCAATTTAATGGCTTAGGAGTTGAAATTGTATTAATAGAAAATAGTTATATTCAAATAGCTCAATCAGATAGTATTGAAAATGCATCTTCTAAGGAAGATTTGAAATTATCATTAGATTATTACTATAAAATTTTAACTAATGAAGCTAATGCAAATGATGCAATTAATTTGATTGGACTAGTAGGCGATATTAGCTATCGCGAAGATGGTAGCATTTCACAACTTAAGCTTAATGTTAAAGATTATTATAAGGTTGATTCAGAAAAACTATTTTCATTAACGTCGCCAGTTATTATTGATATTATTATGTTCATTATTATGGCAGCAGTAGCATTAATTAATGGGACCACACTACTTTATAAAATTATATTTAATCAACGTCGTATTAAACTAATCACCAAATATTATTCGGATAGAGTAGTACATTACTATGGCTAGACATTAATAACGACAGGATTAAATTTTCATTTTTTGTTATAAAAATAATCAATAATTTCAGCTTGTGGAATAACAATGGATTTGTATTTAGTTTTTAAAATAGGTATTTTAATTTTTGGATTAATTAGTTGGTTTCTTTATAAAAGTGATCGTAGTATCAATAAGAATATTTTAAATAATCATATAAGACAACGTGAACAAATAAGAGATTTAACCGATGAAGAACTAGAATTGTTACAACCCTTTCTAACTAGTAAATTAGCAGTTTATCCTTATAATTTTCAATCATCCTTGATTGATAACAAAGTATCGTATTTACTTGGTACTTGTACTCGTAAAAGTCTTTATAGCAACACAGAAGAAATCGCCTATTATTATGATGTCGATAATATTGAAATATTCTTTCCATATAATATGGATATGTATATTGATGAATCAAATATTTTTGAAGTTGTATTTACCAAACATTATGGGATCGTTATTAAAGTAAATGATTATGATATCAAAACAGCATTTGAAAATTATGATCCAAATGAGGAATATTTATTTAGAGATGTAAAGCAAACTAAATCTAAAGAAAAGATTTTTGACAATGAATTCTTTGAAGAACACAATACTACCCATCGTCAAGATGGTATTAATTCTTCTGATGTTGAATCACTCAGCATTTATAATGATAGTAAAAATCTAGATAATAATCAGGCTTATTTAGAAGCATCAAAAAATTACTATAAACTCCTCTATCAACGTGAAGAAACTCAATTTGAAGCTGCTATACGTCGTAAACATAGCCTTGGTTGGTTGACATCGCTTTGCTTAATTTTAGCTACGGTTCTCTTGATACGCTCATGGTTGGGAGAAAATGATCAGATATCTATTTTAATATTAATTTGTCTCGGCGCAGCTGCCTTTTTTGCTTGGTATAAACCTAAAGATTATTTAAACCCACAGCAAGTATCCGTCGTTAAAGCAAAAATTTATGATAAAGATCCTAACACTTGTTCCATAGAGGTAGGAAATCTCATGGTTTTAGAATATCCCAAGTATTGGTTAAATTTTATTCCTGAGACTTCAGATCTCGCGACTGAAATGGTTATCAGTAATGATAATAAAAAATTACTTCGCTATGGTCAGACTTTATCCATTAATAATGAAGTAGAGCAATTTGGACCACCAAAGCTAGTTTCAAGAAATAAGATTTTATTCGTGATTGGCGGAATTCTATCTGCTATTCTCTATTATTATACTGATCCAGTTAATAATGGTTATTTTGCTTATCAATATTACAGTCAACAATCTGAAAATCTGCAAATTAAAGATTTCACCACTTTAAAAAATAGTGATATCAAGCCGGGTGACATGGTGAATATCACCATCAATAATACGTCATGTGATGTCAATGATTTAAACGAAGACTATCAATGTCATAACTTCTTTATCAATAATGAACCAATGGCTTTGAAGGAAAATAATGTCATGGCCATCGAAGGTTCATTAAAACATATTTTTGATACAAAATTTGTTGATGACGTGGTCGATACGGAAATGTTGCGTTTTCAAAATGTACAAAGCCTATATGTTGATATGCTTAACCGCAGTTCAAATGATGGACGTTATGTTAAAAATTCATTTTCTAAAATAGAAAGTATTGGTCAAATGGTAATTGATATTGATAAGGTTTGTAAGATTTTACCGGTTAAAGAATGTGACAATGTCAAATACAATCTGACTCATTTGTTTGATACCAGTAGGAGCAAGGCAAATATTACATGGGATGATTTATTGACTGAGTCTACAAAAAATCCTGATTTTAGTGAAATAGTCGAAACCCGCAGAATGCATAGCCTCAAACAGGCGCTTGAACCATTTAAATCAGAACTTCAAAGTGAATTGGTGAATGTCATTTCTAAATATCAATCTGACAACGGTGTAAAAATTACATTAACCAATCAAAGCTATGTTGACATGGCTCCATTAGTAATGAGTAAATCGATGAGATTCGATGAAAATGGTTATATTAATTATTATTTTGCTATTTTAAACAATAATATCCCTGCGAATATTAATATCGTTGGTTCGGTAAGTGATATTCTTTATCACAAGGTTGAAAATTCTGATAGACATAATCTTGAAACACAGAGTATTTCTGGTCTGAAAGTGAACGCAAATCATCATTATAATTTGGACGAAAATCAACAGTTATCATCAAATTTATTGATTATTATTAATGTTATTATGTTTGTTATGATGACTTTAATTGCTACGATTAATGCTGTAAAACTAGTTCAGAAAACGAGAATTAATCGAAATCGTTCTAAAGAAATTATTAAATATTATCAAGATAGGTTAATTTAGGTATTAATCTTTATTAAAAGGTCTTAAATTAAGAAGATATCAATAGTATGTTAGCAAATATTATCTGTTTTATCGTTATTCCAGCTCTTGCTTTCTTGGTGCTACGCATAGGTATCTTGACTCAAAAAGAACTAGATAAACTTTCCCAAAAAAAGCAAGCCGAAATTGATCCTTTTATTCGTGAAAATGCTATTCGACAGTTAACTGAAGAAGAAATTCTTCTTCTTCAACCTTATCTTGATAATGAAGATCATATTCCTCCTCCTTATCAATGGCAAAGTTCATTAATCAATTATGATGTCATGAGAATTAAAGCGTATATTGAAAAAGATTATCCAGATAAACAAAATAATAATTACTATTACAAGATGGGTTATATACGGTTATTCTTTCCTTACAATATGTCTTACCGTATTTTAGGTCTTCGTGATAGTTTTGATAGCGAACTACCTAAAAATAAGTCTGACTATATCAATACCGCTGAAGTTGTGTTTACTAAAAGTTATGCCATTGTCGTTAAAATAAACACTTGTGAGTTATTGGAAGCAGGTCTAAATCTATCTGGTCGAAAAGAGGGGCAAATTGAAGATTATTGGCAGACCGGCAATTTGAAACCTATTGGTTTGAGTAGCGCTGAAAAGTCAAATGAAACCATTACCCAACTTCTAACAGAAGAATCAGAAAAGACACCGCCTTTTGAGATTGTTAACAAAAGAGAAAAAAATCAATTTGAAATTGCAATGGAAGACCAAAGTAACTCCGGAAAATTAATGATTTTTTTGTTTGTATTAGGTGTGATGGGGTTATTGGTTTTAGAGCATTTTCAATCGCTATTGTTGGCATTTTTCTCAATCATATGCTTTATATTAGCTATGATAGTATCGCATATAAAACGAGAAATACCTACTGAATATGTCAACCATATCAAAGCGCAAAAATTGGGTATTGAATCATACTTTTATGTTAACACTCCCGAACACTGGAGAATGTTCATATCAAATAAAAGTGAAACTCCAATTGATATGGAGGTTGACATTAATTCTCGAAAATTACTCAGTTATGGCGGCTATTTATCAATAAGTGAAGAAGTGGAAAATTATGGTGCACCAAAATTTATCAAGCATAATGTTAAATTGGCTATTACAGGATTAATATTGGTTGTATTAATTTACTATTTTACCAATGCCGGTGAAAAATTTGATTTTAGCTATCAGCAATTAACCTCACAAGCCACTATTTGGAACATTGATGATAAAACTAACTTAAAGAAAATAGCCATTCAATTTATGGATCGGGTTAATCTCGATTTATCAAGTGTCTCGTGTGATATTCAAAATGAAAATGAAGATCATTCTCAATGTAATAAAATATTTGTTAATACCAATCCAATAGGCAGTACAAAACTTAATCTTTTTTCTTCATGGCCTCAATCAACACAAGCGATTTATGATAGCAATATTTTAAGAATTACAAAAGATTCAGAAGTTATTGTAATGACTGCGTTAGCCAACAAATATTTAAATCAGCGTTTAGAGAATGACTCCAAATATAGGAATAATCCAAAATACAAACAATACACGAAAAACAAAAATATAGTTGAATTGATAAAAATCTATAATATTGAGACAGCTATTCCAACCTTTGATGACAGTTGTAAACATCTAAACCTTGAACCTTGTGACCAAATTAAAAACAGTCTAGCCAATTTACTGTCAGAGATAAGTGGTGTTGATTTAAACAATTGGTCTGACGTGGTGGCTTATGCGAAATCGCATTACAACATTCAAAAAATAGTAAATTTAAACTCGGCGCAAAATATTGTCCAACTAATTGCTCAATATCGAAAAAATATTCTTAAACATTTTATCTTTGATGCTAAAGAAAAAGTAGCAATGCTGCAAAATGATGAAAATAACCTTAGTTTACAATTTACTAAATTGATCCCACTCTATGATAAAAATTATAATTACAAATATAATAATGAAATTTTCAAAGAACAACTTGATTATTATAATGGTATTTTAATGGGAAATAATGCTAACTTAAAAATTACAGGTGTAGTCACTAATGTGAGTTACCATAATGGAACAGTTTCAAAACTAACTATTTCAACAGATCCTATCTATAGTATTGATAAAAATCAGTTGTTTTCATTTTTATCACCGATTTTGATCAACAATTTTGTGTTTCTATTTGTTATCTTAATCACCTTAATTAATTGTACTTTGTTTATTTGGAAAAAAGCTGCCAATCAATTACGACTTGAAAAAATTATTTCTAATTATAGTGATAAAATTTTAAAAAACCATTCAATGGTTGGGGATTAATATTAGATAGGTTACTGAAATAATAGATACCAAATTAGTAGGCGAAGAGAGTAACTTATCGATTAAACATAATTATTCAATTGTGAGCTAAGCCATATTCTGTTATACTATTTTCCCGTCTGATTCATCATATATTGCATTAGTTTTTATGGTTTAAACTTATGTTATATTGTTCAACTAAATTAATAATGGTCTGGTATTAATGGTCACGAATTATATTTTTGTAACAGGCGGTGTCGTTTCTTCTTTAGGTAAAGGCATTGCCGCAGCATCTTTAGCTGCAATTTTAGAAGCCCGCAATTTAAAAGTCACCATGCTAAAACTTGATCCCTACATCAATGTCGATCCGGGAACAATGAGTCCAATTCAACATGGTGAAGTTTTTGTGACTGAAGACGGTGCCGAAACCGATCTTGATTTGGGGCATTATGAGCGTTTTATTCGCACCAAAATGAGCCGAAAAAACAATTTTACCACTGGACGTATTTATTCTGATGTTTTGCGAAAAGAACGTCGTGGTGATTATTTAGGCGCAACAGTTCAAGTTATCCCTCATATTACTAATGCGATTAAAGATCGTGTTATTGATGGTGCAAAAGGTTACGATGTCGCTATCGTTGAAGTTGGTGGTACTGTTGGTGATATTGAATCATTACCATTTTTGGAAGCTATTCGTCAATTAGCGGTAGATGTTGGTCGTGAACATACTTTGTTTATGCATTTAACTTTAGTTCCTTATCTTGCATCATCTGGTGAAGTTAAAACTAAACCAACGCAACACTCAGTGAAAGAGTTATTATCAATTGGTATTCAACCGGATGTCTTAATTTGTCGTTCAGATCGCATTATTCCAGCCAATGAAAGAGCTAAAATTGCGCTATTTTGTAATGTGCCTGAGCGTGCGGTGATTTCACTTAAAGATGTTGATTCTATTTATAAGATCCCTGCATTATTAAAATCACAAAATTTAGATACTTTTGTTTGCAATCGCTTCCATCTTGAATGTAAAGAAGCGGATCTATCTGAATGGGAACAAGTGATTTATGAAGAAGCCAACCCAGTTGGTGAAGTGACCATTGGTATGGTTGGTAAATATATTGCGTTACCTGATGCTTATAAATCAGTTAATGAAGCATTAAAACATGGTGGTTTAAAGAATCGTTTAACTGTACATATTCGTTATATTGATTCAGAAGATCTTGAATCACGAGGCACTGAATTATTACAAGATTTAGATGCAATATTAATTCCTGGTGGCTTTGGCTATCGTGGAGTTGAAGGTAAAATTATGGCTGCACGTTATGCTCGTGAAAACAAGATCCCTTACTTAGGTATTTGTCTTGGTTTACAAGTAGCATTAATTGAATATGCTCGTAATGTTGCCGGCATCAAAGATGCTAATTCAACAGAGTTTGTTAAAGATTGCGCAAACCCAGTAATCGCATTAATTACTGAATGGAGCGATGAATCAGGAAAAGTGGTTCAGCGCAGTGAAGATAGTGATCTAGGTGGTACTATGCGTTTAGGTTCACAAATTTGTCATTTAGAGCCTAATTCATTAGTTGCAGGTATGTACAAAAAAGAATCGATTACCGAACGTCATCGCCATCGTTATGAAGTTAACAACAATTTATTACCAGAAGTGGTTAAAGCTGGATTAAAAGTAACAGGATTATCAACTGATAAAAAACTAGTAGAAATCATTGAAATTCCTGATCATCCATGGTTTGTTGCGTGTCAATTCCATCCGGAATTCACTTCAACACCACGTGATGGACATCCATTATTTAGTAGTTTTATTAAAGCTGCCAAAGATCATCAAGATCAGCAGCAAAAATAGTTTATATTTACATTATAGTTACATATCTGTCATATAGAGGAAAATAACATGGCAAAAATCGTTAAAGTACATGGTCGTGAAGTCATCGACTCTCGTGGTAACCCAACTGTTGAAGCTGAAGTTCATTTAGAAGGTGGTTTCGTTGGTCTTGCAATCGTTCCATCAGGAGCATCAACAGGTTCACGTGAAGCATTAGAACTTCGTGATGGTGACAAATCTCGCTTTTTAGGTAAAGGCGTACTTAAAGCTGTTGAAAACGTAAATGGCCCAATTGCTAAAGCAGTTGTTGGTAAAGATGCGTTAGATCAAGCAGCTATCGACCAAGTCATGCTTGACTTAGACGGTACTGATTTCAAATCAAACTTAGGTGCTAACTCAATTCTAGCTGTATCTTTAGCTACAGCTAAAGCTGCAGCTGCAGCTAAAGGCGTACCACTTTATCAACATATCGCTGATCTTAATGGTACTCCAGGTCAATACTCTATGCCATTACCAATGATGAACATCATCAATGGTGGTGAACACGCTGATAATAACATCGACTTACAAGAATTTATGATTCAACCAGTTGGTGCTAAAACTGTTCGTGAAGCAATCCGTATGGGTTCTGAAGTATTCCACAACTTAGCAAAAGTTCTTCATGATAAAGGTATGAACACTGCTGTTGGTGATGAAGGTGGTTTTGCTCCTAACTTAGGTTCAAATGCTGAAGCATTAGCTTGCATCAAAGAAGCAGTTGAAAAAGCTGGTTATGTATTAGGTAAAGACATTACTTTAGCGATGGACTGTGCAGCTTCTGAATTCTATAACAAAGAAACAGGTAAATACGTATTAAAAGGTGAAGGTAATAAAGAGTTCACTGCTCAAGAATTTACTCACTATCTAGAAGGTTTAACTGAACAATATCCAATCGTATCTATCGAAGATGGTTTAGATGAAAGCGATTGGGAAGGTTGGGCATACCAAACTAAAGCATTAGGTGACAAAATTCAATTAGTTGGTGATGATCTATTTGTAACTAACACTAAAATCTTCAAACAAGGTATTGAGAAAGGTATCGCTAACTCAATCCTAGTTAAAGTTAACCAAATTGGTACTTTAACTGAATCTATCGCAGCTGTTAAAATGGCGAAAGATGCGGGTTATACTGCGGTTATCTCTCACCGTTCAGGTGAAACTGAAGATTCAACTATTGCTGATTTAGCTGTTGGTTTAGCTGCTGGTCAAATCAAAACTGGTTCAATGAGCCGTTCTGACCGTGTTGCTAAATACAACCAATTAATCCGTATTGAAGAAGCTTTAGGTTCAAAAGCACCATTTAACGGTTTAAAGGAAGTTAAAGGTCAATAATTCGTTTTTATAAACGATGTTATTTAATAAAACGGTGACTTAGTTCACCGTTTTTTATTGCTAAAGCGATGACATAACACCATAAGGGTTGCGTTGCTTTGGGTTGTGTTGTACTCTTAGGCACTTACGTTGAAATGGTGCCTTAAATTTGAAAATAATCATAAATATCTAATTGATAATTTATAATTTAACCACATATAACTCTTTTATATTAACCAATACGAATACTTTTTCTGCTTATGAATAATATTACGAATATGTCCCAGCCTAAAAGTAAATGGCAACTTTTTAACTGGCTTTGTTCAGGTAAATTACCGCTTAACGAATTATGGCTTAAACCGACTTATCGTTATAAATTTTTTTTTCGAACTCTATTTTTAAGTCCTATTACGCTTAAATTATTAGATAAATTAAGACAATACAAGTTACTTGGTTACTATTTATCATGCCAAACTAATTTACCTTGTAAACTACAACGACCTTATTTAGCTTCATGTTTGAGCCAACAAGAACGGTACGAGGCATTAGCTTATCATTATGATTTTTTAGCTAATCGTCCTGATAGCATGACAAAAGCCTTCTATAACTTAGATATCCCTTTTGAATTAGCCAGTATTAGGGCAAAAAATGACGCCAATATAAAAATTGCGATGCAAGCACGTAATAAATATGCTCGGGAAGGGGAACTCAGCCTCTATTTTTATGATAATGATGGTATTGATTTAGCGACGTTAACTTTTACTATCGCGCAATATCAACAAAAGTCGACACTTTTTATTTCCGGCTTACAAGGAACAGGGCATCATGAAGCTCGAACTCGAGTACAACAGGCAACAAAACAGTGCTATGGGCTTTTTCCTAAACGTGTTGCGGTTGAGGCAGCGTTAATTATTGCTGGTTATTATCAACTTGAACAAATTATTGCGGTGGGCAATAAAACTCATGTCTACAACAACTGGCGTTATAATAGCCGACAAGAAAGGATCTTATCTGATTATGATGATTTTTGGTTAACTATTGATGGTAAGCAAGATTCAAGATCGTTATTTATATTGCCAAACCAGATTAACCGCAAATCACTGGAAGAGGTTGCCAGTAAAAAGCGTTCTGAGTATCGCAATCGTTATGCATTATTAGATGAGCTCAAGAACAATATTGAAACACAATTAGCATCATTAAAATAATCTTTTAATCTATCGCTTGCATTATATTGCAAGCGATCTTAAACAAGACCCAAATCTATCTGATACTTTTAATATAAAAATGATAATTAAGGAATGAAATATGTATTTTGGTATTCTTATTGCTTTAGTACCGTTATGTTTAGGTTATTTGATTAAATTCAAAGAGCAAAAGTGGATAACCAAGATTAATCAGATCTTAAGTTGGATGGTCTATTTTATATTATTTATAATGGGAACCGAACTAGCTCATTTAGATAATCTCGCTGCTAATTTAAAAATTATCTTATTTTATACTGGTATTATTTTTATCTGTACTTTTGGCGGTAATTTTATTTTTTTAGCTATTGTTGATCTTTTTTTACCATGGCGTACTTCACATAGTAATGCAACTTATCAATCACGATTTAAAATGATCTTGGAATCTCTGCGGGTCTGTATTGCATTGATAGCAGGATTTGTTGCAGGACTTTTTCCACTGTTTATTTGGCAATATAGTGAAGATATTACCAAAGTGGTTTTAGTATTTTTGTTGTTACTTATTGGTATTCAGTTGCGTAGTAATAATATTTCGTTAAAACAGATTTTATTGAATAAAGTGGGTATTGCTACTACCATTATTGTCATTCTAAGTACCTTTTTAGGTGGTATTATTGCCGCCTTCATATTGGCACAACCAGTGAGAGTAGGGTTGGCAATGTCATCAGGATTTGGTTGGTATTCGTTATCGGGAATATTAATGACAGAAGCTCATGGTCCAATCATTGGTAGTGCTACTTTCTTAAATGACATTCTACGAGAATTATGTGCCATTATCTTAATTCCTACCTTAATCAAACGATATAAACTTACAGCACTAGGTTTATGTGGTGCAACCTCAATGGATTTTACCTTACCTATGCTACAAAAAGGAGCCGGGGTTAGTATTGTACCACCAGCAATCGTTCAAGGTTTTTTATTAACGTTAATAATGCCAATATTTATGACTCTATTTAATTCTGGCTTATTTTAAATTTTCTACCTAAATTTAACTGACTAAGTTAATAAATAATAAATAGTTTATTGTAGACTACCATTGTAACTATATGATTATGTAAATTTATAACAGTAATTGATTAGTTATAATAAAAAATCTATGCGAATCAGTGGTTAAAACTTGCCATATATATTTTTTTATAAATTAGCAAAAACTTTTACTCAGACTTTCATCAATAAACCAACAATTGTTAATTTTACTTTACATATCTTGACAAAATTTAACATTACAAAATTTGATATAACTAACGGTTTAAACTATACTTTTATCAAAAAATTATTTATTTTTTAATATAAAACAATACTTTAATTTTAAATGAATTGATGTGTCTTACTGGCTAGTTGTTCTGTAATTAACCATAAATGAAGATTATTTAACTGATTAATTTTTCAAGTGTTAGGAATATATTTATCTCAGCATCAACATTCATTTTTTTCTTTTAAAGTTTTATTTACTGTTAAATTCTTGTCTTTTGGAGTCAATTTGATAAACCCATTTTTTTGTTTAAAACCGATGCTAATAAGTGTATTGGTCATAAATAGTTTATTAACCATTCCCGTTAATTTCACATATGCTTTAAATATAACTACAGCTAATGCAATTCATGGAGGAGCACCATATCTTACTTATGACGGAGGCATAACTAAAGCGGATAGTACGGAAAGTTTATTGGGGATCACTTTATCTGATGGTACAGTAATTAATCCTTCAAATGATGAATCCAGTTTAGTAACTCCAATCGAGTTACCTAATCAAGGCGATACTTATGCGAGTATTCAAACCATCGTTCCGTTACCACAGTCAGGTAATAGTAATTACCCTAAAGTGAAAATGACTGATTTATTGAAAGCACCGTATAACTATTTTGGTGATGATGATGGCGATGGTTATGATGATGTAACCGGTGAAGTTATCGCAACAGCGAGTGGTGATATAGGCGTTAAATGGGAAAATATTAATGGTATTGATGTTACCGACACAGTTAAAAACAATGCCTATAGTAAATTTATTGAATGTGATAGTCCATATAAATTAACCTTAACAGCAAGTAACGTTGAATTAAATACCCTATATGGAGAGCCAAATAAAAGTAGTTTTATGGGCGGTAGCCATAATTATTATATAAATCCTAAAGTTGAACCTCATGTCTGTTATGCTCAACCTAGCCCATTATATGATGATGGCACTACTGGAGTGGGTATGTTTTTTGATGGATCTGGCTGGGATTCGGCCATTATTTCTTGGAATTATAGAGGTTATCCAAGTAAAGGATTTAAGATTAATGGCGCACGTAATAGTGGTAATTATGATGGTGAAAGTTCGATTTATAAAAATAATTTTCCAAGTACAGGGTCTAATGGATTATATTTTTATTTGTTATTGGCAGGAATAAGTCCAGAAGCGGTGATCGCGGCCAATGGCAGTAGCATAAGCGCTGTAGAAGGTGGCAATGTCAGATTAAGCTTAAGTACAGGTATAACTCTATGGGAGCATGATAGCTCTTTTCTATTTAATAATGCAATAATGTACCCTTATCAAGCCCCATTATATGGTGTACCACAAAAAGCATTAAAAATAACCTTAAATGGTCCTCGAGCAACGTCTAATGATAAGAGTTTTAGTCCTTCTACATTTAGGTTATATGCCGATAGTGGAAAAAGTAAAATACTTTATGAATTTAAATTGATGCGTTGGTATATTCCTACCGATATTGTCTATCAAAATATTCTTATAGATGGAGATTTATCGACCACTCAAGCGAAAGCTGAAGAAGAGTGTCGTCGATTAGGTAAAGGTTATCGGTTAACGGGAATGTATGATTTGACCTATGATGTTTTTAAAGAAAAATGGCATGCTATACCTCCAACAAACAATAATGCTCTTCGTCAGTTAAGTTACCGTAAAGATGGTGAATGGGTCAGAGGAATAATCAATGAGTGGGGATCTTTATATAACAATAGTTTCTCGCACACTCGTAATTATCCTGATAGTGATTGGTTACATGAAGCTTATGGGATTGCAGAACCAATATCGAAAAATGATGGTAAATATATACGAATTCCGTCGGTTAGTATGTATTCAGGTGGTGTTGGCAACACAGACCCTACATTTTCTTATTTAGCTTGTGTTTCACCTTAATAATAAGAAGTTTAACAATTAAATTAAAATATTATCCAATGTATTGGGATTTATATGTGAGATTTTAAATAGCTATTAGTAAAATATTAGTCTTACAATCTCAATATAAGGAAATATTGTAATAATAAATAAATTGTATTTTTACACGTTTACAATGAGGGTAGCTTTATTGTAACTGCATTATAGGCCATAAATTAAAAGTAAGATTTTTACAACCAAAAGTATGTTAATGATTGGATAGCAAATTGTGGATTCCTATTACAATAAGTTGATTAAGCGCCAGCCAAATGGGTTATTAACGTCATTTTGTGCAGAGTTAGAGTGCGATTATCATAAGGATTTATTTAGGGTCTATCAGCGACGTTGCCGTGAAGAGAGCGTAGCGAAAGTAACGGCAAAATCCAGCCGAGCGCGTTTGAAGACGCGCGAAAGGCAGGCGTCGGAGCTATCGACTAAAAAATATACAACATTAGGATAAAATATGCAGTGTTTTAGTTTTAATTTTATTTTAGTAGGTCAACAAATTAATTATTTAAGTAGTTGTTAATCAATTAGCTATCTTGTTGAAGTTGATTTAGCCTTTATCAAAAATCTCAAAACACCATTATTAAAGATTAAAGATTAAAGATTAAAGATTAAAGATTAAAGATTGAAGATTGAAGATTGAGTTATTAATCTATTTTAATAAAAATATTTGCATAACGAGGCTGCTTGTTACCATGATTTTATTGAATTTTAAGATTTTATAAGATCATCATTAAATAATAATGATCTTTATGAATGGCCCGAAAAATATCAAGATCAATTAATAACAGTAATGCCCTGATTTTCCTTACTAATCTTTACAATTTTTAAAAAGCTAGCAATTGCGGAAATTACGCAATTTACTTATACTTAAACAGTCAAAAAATTAAATTTTTATTGAAATGAAACAATCGGATTTCGTGACAAAGGATTGAAAATATGTTAAAATACAGTTGTTTAGAGGCCAGCCAGCCAGCCAGCCAGCCAGCCAGCCAGCCAGCCAGCCAGCCAGCCAGCCAGCCATAAATTAGGGTTATTAAAGGGATTATTAAGTCAAGCTTGCATAAATCATCCAATTGCAAGTCAACGATTCTTTATTTCCGTTAAAGAAATCATTACCGCTAAAACTTATTCACTTAACTTACAGTTAAGTCTTAACTTTTTGTGTTTAAAACCAACATTTTTAACCATATTAGCTATATCTAGTTTATTAATCCTTTCAATTAATTCGGCATATGCATTAAATGCCAGTACGGCCAATGCAATTCATGGAAATGGCCCGTATCTCTCTTTTGATGGAATAAATCGCGCTTCTACTGCAGAGCCACTGCTTTGGCTTAGATTATCAAATGGTACGGTTTATGAGCCTTATCAAGACCGTTCAAGCAGCAACAATCCGATAGCGTTACCTGAGTCGATTACTAAAGTAAAGGATATCCAAACAATTATACCGTTTAATAATTATCCTAGTATTAGTTTAAGTAGCGTTATCGCAAGCAATAATTATTTTAATGATATTGATGGAGATATAGGAATTAGTTCATCGGGCACCTTAAATGTGAAGTGGAGTGACGTTAATAATAACGATATAACTAATTGGGTTAAAAATAATCAAGATGCATCTTTGTCAACTACCGATTCGCCCTATAAAGTTACCATTTCGTCTACAAGTGGACGTTTATCAACGCGTTATGGACTTCCACAATCAAGTGATATAAGCAATTTTCAGGGAGCAAGCCATACTTATTACATATTACCCGCATCTCAAGCTAGGGCGTTAAGAACACAAGGCTTAAATGGAGGACACTCATTTGATGTTACATCAGATATAAATAAAAATTTTCCTACAACAGGTGGTGATGGATTGAGTTATTATTTATATTTAAGTGATATTAGTTCAGAAGAGGTGATTGCAGTTAATGGCACAAATGTTAATGCAGTAAAGGGGGAAGGCGTATATCTAACTTTATCACCGGAGAGAAAATTTGTAGTAAAAATAACATTAAATGGCCCTAAAGTTCAGGAAAAGCTTATAGTTGTAAATGGGAAGCCGGTAACGGTTATAACAACGGTGGATAAGAAATTTACATGGTCAACATTTGTTCTCTATGCAGATAGAAATCACAGTAAAGTACTTTACCAGTTTAGAATCAATAAATGGTTTATTAGACATGGCGTAGGATCTATAGTAAACAATGGCAACAGAATAATATCATCTCCCTCGATGGAAAACTGCCGCAAACTTCCGAAAGAGCCTGACATTTATATTACACCAGATCCACGCCACTTATCAAAATATAGATCCAAGGGGCAATTTTTTGAAGGAGAAAAGGTATCATTAAATACACTATTTGGTGAATGGGGCGAATATATTGGTTTATGGAACGTGGAAAATAAAGTACAATCATCGGCAGAGACAGTTTATAAAGGTGTACTTGGTGTTTCTGCAATCGGGACGTATTCAATTATTTGTATCACAGGGAGTCCTAAGTAATCCATATTTATGAACAGTGATATCAGCGACGTTGCCGTGAAGAGAGCGTAGCGAAAGTAACGGCAAAAGCCAGCCGAGCGCGTTTGAAGACGCGCGAAAGGCAGGCGTCGGAGCTATCGACTAAAAAATATACAATATTAAAACAAAATATGCAGTGTTTTAGTTTTAATTTTATTTTAGTAGGTCAACAAATTAATTATTTAAGTAGTTGTTAATCAATTAGCTATCTTGTTGAAGTTGATTTAGCCTTTATCAAAAATCTCAAAACACCATTATAAAAGATTGAAGATTGAGTTATTAATTTATTTTAATAAAGATATTTGCATAACGAGGCTGCTTGTTACCATGATTTTATTGAATTTTAAGATTGTTGGGATGATGATTAAATAATCATGATCTTTGTGAACGACCGAAAGATATCAAGATCAACTGATAACAGTAGTGACCTGATTTTACTTACTTATCTTTACAATTTTTAGACAGGCAGGAATTGCCAAAATCACTCAATTTAATTATACTTTTTACCAACAATAAATTATATTTTTATTCAATTAAAATAGCCGGATGTCGTGACAAAGGATTGAAAAAATGTTAAAATACAGTTGTTTAGGGGCCAGCCAGCCAGCCAGCCAGCCAGCCAGCCAGCCAGCCAGCCAGCCAGCCAGCCAGCCATAATTTATTAAATCAAAAACGTTTTTTTGATAAAAAAAAGCCCTTTTTAGTTTTTTTTGTTTTCTCAATTATAACTCACAATGTAAGTGCATTATCTGCGTCAACTGTCAATGTTATTCATGGTAGCGCACCATATATAACTTTTGATGAATACAAAACACAATCGGATCTTTCACCTTTATTATCAATTGCTTTACCCAATGGTGAAAAAATAAGCCCATTAACTGACACATCAAGTGCAACACAACCTATTAGACTTAATACTAATAATACAAAGTTTGCCGACATTCAAACTTTTGTTCCTTTTCCGGTTGACAATATAAATTATCCTACAAAACCTTTGAGTGATATTGTTGTTGGTTCAAATTATTGGTGGGATATGGATGGTGATGGTAGCGATAAATCACCGACAGTGACCGGAAATTTAAAAGTGACATGGCAGGATGATGAGGGAAACGATATAACTAATTTAGTGAAGAATCAAGTTGATACATTACTAGATGGTTGCTTGGCACCATATAAATTAACAGTATCAGCAACACAAGGCACTATTTCTACTACTTATGGGATTCCTAAAACAAGATCATTTTCTGCTATTCAACATAGCTACTATATTTATCCAAAAGTCATGTCTACCGCCAAATTTTGTTATTCAAAACCTAATGTAGAATATGAAAATGATATAAATGGTGAGTGGAAAAAGGGCAAAGGTTTTATCTTTTATGATCCTAATAATGTTCATAAGAATTTTCCAACTACTGGATCAAATAATTTATTTTTTGATTTAAAAATAGCTGGTTTATCAGCAAAAGAACTAATTAAAATTAATGGCGAAAGTGTTTCTCAAATATCAGGTAGTGGCGTAAGTTTAGCTTTAAGTGACCATCAAGGCTTTTTGCGAGTAACTTTAAAAGGCCCATCAGCCTCAACTAATGGCGGTCAATTTCAACCTTCTACATTTAGACTTTATGCGGATTATAGTAAGACAAATGTTTTTTATACCTTTACGTTACAGCGATGGTATATTGCCTTTATAGGGCCTTCTGGCAGTTATGCTAACTCAAAAAATAAATGTAACAGCTTAAATGGTGGATATCGGATACCTAATGTATTGGAATTAACTAATTCTAATCGTGAATACAATGAGAATAATATTTATATAGGTTGGACTTATGGTATACCTGGTGTTGGCCCAGAATATCGAAGAATGATTAGTTATAAGAATGATCGTGGTACATGGATGGGAGGTCTATTTGCTGAATGGGGTAATACTACTAATTTTTACTATAAGAGTAGTGATTGGGACGATTATAATGATCCTTATTTTGGTACTTCGATTTATTGGTCAAGTAATATCTTTAGAGGTGATGCTAAAACATTATATGTAGTCGATTCTCGACAGGGTATTGTTGGCACTCGAGCTGATTTTGAACATATGTATTTAACTGCTTGTATAACACCATAATGATTGGTAAGTAAGTTATTGAACAAAAATATACAAACATAAAGTACTTTTTTGTAAACCTAATTGTGTTAATTTCAAAATTGATACGGTTAGGATTTTTAATTTAAAATGAATTATATTTAATGAATATAGAAGAAAAACTTAAATTAAGTCAGCAGTCTGATTGTATCTATTTTTTTCGAGAACGGATGTTTGCACAAGTTTATGGAGTATCACTCTATTTAGCCGCTACGAAATTAAATTTAGATTTGAAAGTTTATTGTCAACAATATAAAAAATTGAATAATAAAAAAGTATTAAAAGCTGGAATATCAATACCAAAGTTAATTGGACTTTTCTCAGACCAACTTATTGTTCAATCTTATGGTTATCAATTAAGAGGAAATTGGCAGATTGATTTAACACAAGTTATTGAATGGCAGAAATTGCAATTTACTGCAATAGAGCAATTAAGAATGATGTCAGCGCTCCCTAATATTACAGAACCTAATTCAAGCCACCTCTCAAATAGAAAGGATAAAGCCCGATTAGCATTAGCCGGCAAGCATTCACAGGATGCTTGGCATCTAATGCTAAGCGAAAGAGAATATAATTATTTGAAAGATTGGAAAAAAGGGAAATATCCGTTATCAATTGACTTAAGCTTTATCGAAAAACTGTCCCAAAAAATTGCATCCAGTCGCGCTTAGCGATTGGCGTAATTTTTTGCTCAAAAAGTGAACATTAAAATCACTAAAAAAATTACGAAAAACGCTTTTTTTATGCAATAAAAAGTTAACAAGTAAACTTTTGTTAAATCGCTGTGCCTTTTTTAGGGATGAAAAAATTTTGTATATCAACTTGTTCATGTTGCAAAAGCCAAATTTTTTTGTCAATTCCACCAGCATAACCAGTTAAGTTACCATTGGCTCCAATAACCCGATGGCAAGGAATAATAATTGATAAAGGATTGTGACCAACCGCTCCTCCAACGGCTTGACTGGACATATGCGGCTTATTACATTTCAATGCCACTTGTTTTGCGATATAACCATAGGTAATGACTTCGCCGTAAGGAATTTGGGCTAATATATCCCATACCATATGCCTAAATGCGCTACCTTGAGGAGCAAGTGATAATTGCTTTATAGATGGTTTTTTTTCAAGAAAATAGTCATCTAACCATTTTTTAGTTTGATTAAATATTGTCAAATTAGATTTTTCTTGTTTGGTCGCATTAACAATTTGACCAAAATATTTTTGCCCTTCAATCCAGGCGCCAACTAATTTATTGTGCTGGCTAGCTAAAGTTATCAATCCCATTGGTGACGAATAATGACAAATATAAAACATGAAAAATCCTGATATTACCGATTAAGCGATATTTTATTATAACCAGTTGATGTAATTTAAGTAGTAAAAATAGTTGTTTATTCTAGATTGTTCTATTCAGTAGTTATAAAAATTTTTTCTTTTTTTATATTATCTGCAATGAATAATTTAAAATAAAAAATTTATTAAAACTTTTTTATTAATATATTGATTAATAAGATATTGTAAGACAGTCGTGAATAATGAATTCGAATAAACTAGCTTATTATTTTTATGTATTAATACCGCAAACAAAGTGATTAAGCATAGTCGAGTGAATAGAATATGATTCAACAATAATAAAAAAAGACTCACGTAAGTGAGTCTTTTTATAAAGATTATTTGCTAGCTTTGCCTTTTTCTACATAGCTCATATCACCTAAGGATTCAACGATAAATTTACCATCATCGGTATAACGGATTTTAGTTACGCTAGCATTACCAAGTCCACTCGTGATAGGTTTATCTAACATCTCTTCAACCATTGCCATAATAGCCATACCGTGAGAGACCACCAGTACATTACCACCACCTTGTTCTTGAGCAGATTTAGCAATAGCCTTTAATGAGGCTTGCATACGAGTTTTAACGGCATTGTAGTCTTCAGCTTGACCTGATTTCTCAACAGCTTTGATCGCATCCATCATTTTTTTAAGGGTAACTTTACCTTTAGCTAAATCAGCCATTAGGGCTTTGTCTGATTCATAACCTAGATGCTGCGCAGCTGGGTTCCACATGTTTGGATCAAGATCACCTTCAAAATCACCAAAGCAAGTTTCACGCAGACCTTCCATTTCATTAATGCTTAATTTAGTTTCACCTTTAGATTCAAGTACGATTCTTGCTGTTTGTCTGGCACGACCAGAGTCACTTGAATATACCGAAATAAAATCAACATCTTTTAAACCTCGGCCAAGTTGCTCGGCAACTTCAATACCCGGTTTAGTAAGAGGCGTGTCTGACCATCCTTGTGCTCGATGCACGTTATTAAACATAGTTTTACCATGACGAGTAAAATAGATATTCACATCAGCAGCAACAGTTTGTGCTATTGATGCAGTAAGAATTGCCGTTAATCCAATAAGTTTAATAAGTTTTTTCATAGTTTCGTCCTTTTATAACAAGTTAAATCGATAATCAATAACGGTTTCAGCTGATAATGTTGGTGAACGTTGTGCATGGCCGTCTCTCAATTTAGGGGTAATGTCTTTGCTACTCATGGTTTTATAAGACCAACCATAACCAAATTTTGACAAAATAGATAGATTTTTAAATGTTCCACTGGTTGGTTTCCAGATGTTAAACACGTTAATTTCACCATTTTTTAGGGTTTCATGTTTATAGTTAAATTCACCATAGTTTAGATATAAACCAGTGGTATTATCTTTAAAGAAGTCATAACCTAATACGCTGGATAATACAACTTCGCCATCACGCATATAGTCCGCACCTGCAGCTGCCATACCATTATAACGGCCACGGTTATTTTTACCTATGTGACGACCATAATAA
This sequence comes from Gilliamella sp. W8126, assembly GCF_016102185.1. NCBI lineage: Bacteria > Pseudomonadati > Pseudomonadota > Gammaproteobacteria > Orbales > Orbaceae > Gilliamella > Gilliamella sp. W8126. Next base: position 349,652 of record NZ_JACFPE010000001.1, read on the forward strand.
CCGATAGCGCCTTTTCGATTGGCATCGGTATAAGCGATACCGAATTTGGCACTCCAGTCTGCTTCTTTCCATTCAACATCGGCTGCATAATGCCACGCTGAATCATCAAAATCACGCACATTGGCTTTCATTTTGTCATGATTTTTAAGTGCGGTACTGCCATAGATTTGTGAACCAAAGGTCAGTTTTTCTATTGGTTTATATGAAAACTCAATTGCATGACGATTGATATAATCTTTGGCAACACCATAAGAGTAATCAAGTTTAATTACTTCATCTTTATAGGCGATTTCAGCAGTTTTGATATTATCAATTACGTGTTTTCTATCTAAACTATAAAAATGCACTTTTTTAGCCGATTCACGAGGTAAAGTACTATCTATATAAGCTAGCGATAACGCTAAATTAGAGTATTTAAGTGTTCCACTATACCCGAGATAACTGTTACGGGTTAAATGTTGCGATGAACTAATTACCCCCATGTCTTTTAAACTATGCCAACCTGCTTTACCATTAAAATTAATCTCTTTATTACCAAGTTTGACTTTAGCATAACGTTGCGTAAATTTGTTAAAACCATGAGCATTGTGTTTATCCGCTTTTTTGCCATCGTTATAAAGTAAGTTACGAGTAGCAAAGTAATCACTGGCTCCAAGTTTGATGACATTGTCATAAGTAACATCGAATCCCAAGATATCTAACCAATAACCTGATTTATAGTTAAATGTTAATGCTTGTCCCCACGCACTATGAACTTCTTTGGGTTGCGATGCATTTTCTTTTAAATACTTCCAATGATTACGTGTGGAAAATTCAAATTTGCTATCTTTGAAAAAACTGTTATCAGTATTCAGCGAATTTGATTCAGCCGCAATAGCTGAAAAACACATAATATTAAGTAGCGCAAGCGAAAGGTACTTTATTTTCATTGTTATATCCTATCTTTATTTTTCCAAAAAAAAACCTAAATAACGCCCAAAAACCTATCGGTTGAGCTGATATTTAGGTTTTGCCTGCCTAGGCAGTAACAATCCTATTTTGCTAATTTAATTACTAATTATCTAATTTTATTCGGATTATAGTTATTTGTTTGCCTCCAGTCGTTTATTTATTTAGTGATAATTTACCTTGATTGACATACTCCATATTGCCAATTTCAACTACACTATATTTACCATTTTGATACACAATTTTAACCACGGTAGCATTTGACAATGGTTTGTTTTTATTTAGGTTATCGGTTAAATCAGAAATCATAGCTTGCATTGACATACCAGATGAAATAGCCAAAATATTTTTTTGATGTTTATCTTGGGCTGTTTTTACAATGCTATGCAGCGCATTTTGGGTTCGCTCTTTAACCTGGTCAAAGTTCTCCGCTTGCTGTTTAGGGTCACTCTTAGCGATGGCATCAGTTAGAGTTGCCACGGGAATTTGTCCTTGCACATAACTTTTATAAAAGCTATCAACAGATTTAAAACCAAGAGATTTCATGGATGCAGATACCATTTTAGCATTGCTTCCACCTTCAAATCCGCCATAAAAGACTTCTCGTAAACCTTTTAATTCTTGGATCTGGTAATCTTTAACACCTTTTTGTTGTAACAAAACTTGCATTGTTTCACGTTGACGTCCAGCATCACTGGTGTAATAAGCATCAAATTGAATGTGTTGCTTTTTAAAACCTTCACCTAAATAACGTGCAACTTCAATACCTTTGTCAGTCAATGGTGAATCAGCCCAACCTTGTACAAGATCATAGGTATTAAATAAAGTTTTACCGTGTCGAGCAAAATAAATATTTATGGCATCATCACTATTATTGTTTGTTGCATTATTTGCTTGATTGCTACAACCAGTAGCAAGCGTTGTTAATAACAGCGCACTAGTAACGAATACTGCTTTAATTTTTTTATTTTTCATCTTTAGCCTCATATGGCATAGTCACTATTATGATGCGTGAAATTACCGGTAGGGCAAATGAAGACCTACCGGAATCATCATTATTTTAAATTAGCACCTTTCGATGAAATGACTGATTGATACCAATAAAAGCTTTTCTTCTTATAACGTTGTAGGGTACCAGAACCGTCTTGATTTAAATCCACATAGATAAAACCATATCGTTTGGTCACTTCTGCTTTAGATGCACTAATTAGGTCAATTGGTCCCCAACTGGTATATCCCATCACTTCAACACCATCATTAATCGCTTCACGAATTTGCACTAAATGATCGTTCATATAATTAATACGATAGTCGTCATTAATGGTGCCATCAGCTTCAAGTTTGTCTTTAGCGCCTAAGCCATTTTCAACAATAAATAGAGGTTTTTGGAAACGTTCATAAAGCAAGTTTAATAAGTAACGGATACCGATTGGGTCGATCTGCCAGCCCCATTCAGACGCTTTGAGATGTGGATTAGGTACCATATCAAGAATGTTACCTTTTTGACGAAGTGAGTCGTCAGCTGTTCCACAACAACTCATGTAATAACTAAACGAGATAAAATCGATAGTTTCTTTTAAATCTTCACGGTCTTGATCGGTAATCGTTAATTCAATATTGTTTTCTTTAAAATAACGATTCATATACGTTGGGTAATAGCCACGTGCTTGCACATCACCAAAGAACAACCAACCATGATTTTCTAAATGCGTTGCCCAAACATCTTCTGGTTTTGGACTAAGAGGGTAAGCGATAGCGCCAAGTAACATATTACCAATTTTTGCATCAGGTATAATTTGATGACAAAGTTTAACAGCCCGTCCACTGGCTACTAATTGGTGGTGAATAGCTTGATAGATTTCTGCTTTACTGCTATTTCTAGCTAAACCGACACCGGTGAATGGTTCATGTAGTGACATATTAATTTCATTAAATGTTAACCAATATTTCACTTTATCTTTATAGCGTTCAAATACAGTTTTGGCATAGCGAGTAAAAAACTCAATCACTTTACGGTTTCCCCAACCACCATATTGAGTAACGAGGTAATAGGGCATTTCGTAGTGTGATAAGGTGACTAAAGGCGTAATGTTGTGTTTTAACATTTCATCAAACAGTTTATCGTAAAATGCTAAACCTTTTTCATTTGGTTGTTCTTCATCGCCATTAGGAAAAATACGTGTCCATGCGATAGATGTTCTTAAACAAGTAAATCCCATTTCCGCAAACAGGGCTACATCTTCTGGATAGCGATGATAAAAGTCGATAGCCCGATCTTTGATACTGTTAATTTGGACATTATTACGATCAACTATATCGCCAAATAGACCATTAGGAGTACAGTCTGATGTTGAAAGACCTTTACCATCTTCATTATAAGCACCTTCGACTTGGTTAGCGGCAATTGCGCCGCCCCATAAAAAATCATTAGGAAAAGTATTAGCCATGTTTTACTCCTTGTTTGCACTTAACGCTAATAGTGCGTCACCATGTTGAATATTATCTTGATTAAATATGCACTGCACATCGATATAGTCATCACTGTTAGTGATTATGATTGGTGTAGTTACTTCAAAACCGGCTTGTTTTATTGCTTCAATATCAAAGCTTACTAGTCGATCACCTTTTTTCACTTTTTGACCACTTTCTACATGAGCTTCAAAATGTTGGCCATCTAACTTCACTGTATCAATACCAATGTGGATAAGTATTTCTGCACCTGATTTAGTTTGGAAACCGATAGCATGTTTCGTTCTAAATAGTGACACTACTTCACCATCTTCTGGTGCGACAGCTTCGCCAATAGTTGGAATAATTGCAGCACCTTTACCCATTAAACCGCTCGCAAAAGTAACATCATTAACTTCCTTTAAGTCAATAAGTTGACCAGTTAATGGGCTGGCAATAGTGATTGTTTTTACTAGTTCATCACTATCAGTTTTATTGTTGTTTGAATCAGAATTTTCTATTTCATTTTCATTATTTTGTTTTTTATCTTTTGGAATACCAAATAGATAAGTGACTAATGTGGCTACTGCAAATGAAATAAGTGAACCAAATACTACCGCATAAAATTTTTCATTAATGCCTGTAGGTGGAATTAATTGTAAAAATGAGAAGATACTAATAAAGCTAAATGAATAGATGACCGAATGATAATAACCAACAATACCTCCACCAATCATTGCCGAAATACAGCCGATAATAAATGGACGTTTTAATGGTAAGTTAATGCCATAAATGGCCGGTTCGGTTACCCCAAAAATTCCAGATAATACCGATGAACTTGCTAATGTTTTAACTTGTGGATCTTTGCTGCGTAACATAACCGCTAATACTGCGCCAACTTGAGCGAATACCGCAGGGAATAAGATTGGAATCATAAAATCTTCTTGATAAACCGAGATATTATTCATCGCAAATGGTACTAATCCCCAATGGATACCAAACACCACCATCACTTGCCAAAGAGCAGCTAAAATCATAGAAGCAATGACAGAGTTAAGTTGATAAACATAGATGATACCACTAGCAACTGTATCACTTAAGAATGACACAACTGGACCAATAACAGCAAAGGTTAGTGGTACGGTAATTATCAAACCAAATAACGGAGCAATAAACTTTTTGAATGAGTCATGCATGATTTTGTTTAGGTTGCGTTCTAATAATGAATAGAACCATGCAGCTAAGATTATTGGGAAAACCGATGAAGGATAAGGGATTAATTTAATAGGAATGCTAAAAAATTCTGTTTGTAATTCAAACTTATTACCTAACATGCCAACCACACTAGGATGAACCAATGCACCACCTAATGCCATACCTACATAAGGATTACCACCGAATTTTTTAACCGCTGAAAATCCTAGAATGATTGGTAAATAATAGAATGGGGCGTCAGCAATCGCATTTAAGAAGTTAAGGGTTGGTGAGTCAGCTTGAACAAGTTCCATGACTTGTAATATTGCTACTATTCCTTTAAAAATACCACCAGCAACAAGTACGACTAGTGCAGGGATAAAGATACTAGAAACTAAATCAATCAGTTTTGATACAATACCTTTAGGGGCAGCCGGTGGTGCATCGTTGGTTGGTTTTTCATTGAGATTGGTTAATTGCATGATGACATTAAATACATCTGCAACACTGTTACCGATTACGACTTGGAACTGTCCACCACTTTGTACAACTGTAATGATACCGGCTTGTTTTTTTAAAAATTCAGCATTTGCTTTTGATTCATCTTTCAATGCAAATCTAAGTCTAGTTGCACAATGCACTAGACTGATAATATTATCTTTACCACCTACATGCTCAATAATTACTTCGGCAAGTTGTTTGTTTTTCATAGCTTATCCTTATTTAAGCGCAAAAAAAAACCTAAACTCCCATTCCATTGGGAGTTTAGGTTTTGCTTGCATCAAAAAATAGTTGATGCAATAACAATCCAAAATTTCAGTGTTAATTAAATTAACATAAATTTAATAATATTGTTGCTAATAGTTAATTATTTTGTGATTTCGATCACACTATTATTTTTTAGCTCGGCTCTTAGTCGTTCAATATGAATAGTCAAATACAAACTTTCATCATCGGATAATGGATGCTGATATTGTTGAATTAAATGTAAGTCTATCTGTTTAGTACACAAATAGGCTTGTTCATATTTTTGCCGAATAATTTCATATAATGATGTGTCTTGTTGAGCTTGTTTACCTTGACTCAAGATACGATGCGCAAAAAACTTTAAGTGCGTGACGAATCGTTGATAGGATAGGCTATTTTCATCATATTCAAATTTAAAATGGTATTTAACAATATTCAAAATTTCACGCATGATCTTCGTCATATTAACAATATTCGGCATGGTATCATTTAGTTGTGCATTGATTATATGGAAGGTAATAAAACCAGCTTCGTCTTCGTGCAGTTCTACACCTAAGCGCTGTTTAATCACCGATAAAGCATGCAAACCAATTTGATATTCATTTGGATAGAATTTTTTTATTTCCCAAATGAAGTTATTTGGAATATCAAATCCCTGCTTATGTCTTTCAATAGCAAAATAGATATGATCGGTTAATGAAATATAGATACTATCTTGTAATTTGCCACCTAACTGTTTTTTTGCATAATTGATTATAATATCTGAAGTTGTATGAATTTCGATAGGTATTTCCGAAAGCAACTCAGCAAACTTTGGCAGTATTTCTTGATTATTCAATGAAAACTGCTTTTCAATAAGTTTGGGGTCAATTTCATCTCCTTCCTTTTTTTTGAATCCTACCCCACGTCCAGTAACAATTAATTCATTTCCCTTTGCATCTAACGTTACGACAACATTATTATTTAATATTTTATGAACTTTCATCTGTTACAGTCTAAATTAAAGGTTAGGTTATTATGTCTAGCTTAACAAAAATAGAAAGTAATAAAATGAAAAAGTGTGATAAGTATCAAAATTTGGCTTAAAAATTGTTGATTTTTTGCGGTAAAAAATAGCAATAAACCCGACAGGCAAGCCTTGTCGGGTTGAATATTCGAAATAGTTAATTAATTATTGAGCAAGTAATTTATTCATGGTCTGAATAAATTTACTTGGATCACTCAAGGATCCTTTTTCAGCAAGAAGCGCTTGATCTAACAATAACTCAACCCAGTCACTAAATGTTGTTTCATCTTGAGTATTAGCGATGCGTTTGACTAATTGATGATCAGGATTAATCTCAAATGTGTATTTGATCTCTGGTGCTTTTTGTCCTGCTGCAGCAAATAATTTAGCCATTTGGGTAGACATTTCGTCAGCAGCTGTTGTTACAATTGCTGGTGTATCAGTTAAACGATGGGTTAATTTAACCTCTTTAACTTTGTCTGCTAAAACTTTTTTCACTCGTTCAATAAATGGCTCAAGTTCTTTTTCAACTTGTTTTTGTTCATCGCTATTTTGATCGGCTAACTTCTCGATTGATTCGTCAGATTTACTGATAGATTGGAACTGTTTACCAGCAAATTCAGTTAAATTGCTCATCATCCATTCATCAATACGATCAGAAAGTAATAATACCTCGATACCTTTTTTACGGAATAATTCAAGGTGAGGACTATTTTTGGCTGCGCCATAACTATCGGCAGTAATGAAGTAGATCTTCTCTTGACCTTCTTGCATACGACTGATGTAATCATCTAATGATACGCTCTGTACCTCGCTATCACTGTTAGTGGTAGTAAAGCGTAATAACTTAGCTATAGACTCACGATTGCTAAAATCTTCGCCAGTCCCTTCTTTTAAAACGAGACCAAATTCACTCCAGAATTGTTGATATTGTTCTTTGTCATCTTTAGCAAGTTTATCAAGCATTTGTAAAACACGTTTAGTACATGCATTGCGTAAATTCTGGGTTACTTTGTTATCTTGCAGGATTTCGCGGGAAACATTTAATGGTAAATCATTAGAATCAATTAAGCCTTTTACAAAGCGTAAGTAGTTTGGCATAAATTGTTCTGCATCGTCCATAATGAAAACACGTTGCACATACAATTTTAAACCGTGTTTATTGTCACGATTCCACATATCCCATGGTGCTTTAGATGGAATATAGAGCAAGCTAGTATATTCTTGTTTACCTTCGACACGGTTGTGGCTCCAGCTTAGCGGATCGGCAAAATCGTGGGAAATATGTTTATAGAACTCTTTATATTCTTCATCTGTTACTTCTGATTTGCTACGCGTCCAAAGTGCTTGGGCTTTATTCACTTTTTCCCATTTAACTTCTTTGCTTTCTTCATCAGTAGTTTGTACTTCAACTGGTAATGAGATGTGATCTGAATATTTGCTAATAATTGAACGTAAGCGCCAATCATCTAAAAACTCTTTTTCATCATCTTTCAAATGTAAGACGATTTCAGTACCACGTGTTTCTTTGTTAGTATCAGAAATGGTGTATTCACCTTCACCAGCAGATTGCCACATCACTGCTTCATCTGCTTTGGCTGTTGCCGCACGAGTTGTCACGGTAACATTATCAGCAACAATAAATGCTGAGTAAAAACCGACACCAAATTGGCCAATAAGTTGGCTATCTTTAGCTTGATCACTACCAATTGACTCTAAAAATGCTTTGGTGCCTGATTTAGCAATTGTTCCTAAATTCTCAATGACTTCATCACGAGTCATACCAATACCATTATCGGCAATGGTTAAGGTGCCAGCTTCCTTGTTGGTTGAAATACGAACCCCAAGCTCGGCATCACCAGCGTATAAATCAGGATTTTCAAGTGCTTTAAAACGAAGCTTATCAGCTGCATCTGAAGCATTTGAAATTAATTCTCTTAAAAATATTTCTTTATTAGAATATAAAGAGTGAATCATTAAATGAAGAATTTGTTTAACTTCGGATTGAAATCCACGTGTTTCAGTTCCTTGTTTACTCATTGACTAATACCTCAGCTATATTTGCAAATTCAATTAATATTTACCACAAAACGTTCATCTTATTAATGCGATAAATAAGATGTTATCTTGTTAATATTAACTGATTAACATTGACATAATGATTTGATTAATTGTTGTATCGTTATATGGGAATAAAAAAGACAATTTCAAGAGAGAGTATTAAGATAACTAATTAATTGCTGATTTTTTAGTTATTTTGGCAATAAAAAAGCCCTGATATTAATCAAGGCTTTTAAATTTACTAACCAGTTAATTATCGAGTTTCTGGTAAGAATCCACAAACTAAAATAACTACTACGGCCACAGGAATGATGACGCGAGTCAAGATTGACCATACACCAAACCAGAAATTGCCTAAGTTCAATTCTTTACGAATAATTTTTTGGTTCATCATCCAAGCACCGAAGATTACTGTTCCTAATCCAGTCACAGGTAACATAATCTTACTCGTTAGATAGTCGAGTAAATCGAAAATATTTTTACCAAATAACGTGACATCTGACCATTCATTAAAGGATAAAATACAAGCAATACCTAATGCCCAAATTAATACACTACTAACCACAGTCGCAGTTTTACGGCCCATAGGCGTTTTCTCTTCTAAAAGCTCTACAGTTGGTTCAAGTAATGAAATTGATGAAGTTAAGGCAGCAAAAGTTAGGAAGATAAAGAATAAGCAACCTAAAATTGAGCCAGCAGCCATATTACCAAAGGCAATTGGTAAGGTAACAAAAATAAGACCTGGACCCGCTCCAGCTTCTAAACCATTAGCAAATACTAACGGAAAGATTGCCATACCAGATAGCATGGCCACAATAACGTCTAAAATAACCACGGTGCGGGCAGTAGATAGTAAATTCACATCTTTACCAAGATATGAACCATAAGCCATCATAATCCCCATACCTAATGATAAGCTGAAGAACGCATGGCCTAAAGCAGCTAAAATAGCGGTACCACTCAATGCTGACCAATTAGGGGTGAATAAAAAGTTAAACGCTACGCCAAATGATGGGCCACTAACAATAGCTGCATAACCAACTAGAATTAAAAGCAGTAGCCCTAAACCAGGCATCATCACTTTACAAGCACGCTCTAAACCACCACCAACGCCCATAGCCACAATAATAGTATTCGCAGCCATAAACACGGTATGCCAAGTTAAAAGGCTACCGACATCGCTAAGGAAACCGCTAAAAATTTGCCCAGTAGCAGCACCATCAACACCATTGAAGGTGCCATTGATAGCTAAAAAGATGTAATCAGTCGCCCAGCCACCAATTACACTATAAAAAGAAAGAATTAAAAACGAGCCAAGTACACCAATAATACCAACCCAGCGCCATAATTTTGAGCGACCTTCTGATGCGGCAACATCTTCCATGGTATGTATTGGGTTTTTTTGTCCGCGACGGCCGATTAACCATTCTAAAACTAAAATTGGCAAGCCAATGACAAACATAAATAGTAAATAGGTCAGAACAAATGCTGAACCACCCATTTCACCAGCCATATATGGAAATTTCCATATATTACCTAAACCCACAGCAGAACCGGCAGCTGCAAGCATAAATCCCATGCGAGAGCTCCACTGTGAATGACTTTTCTTCATAGTACCTGTACTCATGAATCTATTTTCCCTAGAGTTTTGATTAAATATTTAATTTTAGTTTTAGCAAAAGCCTAACTATTTTTTTATTAGATAAATAAAATGCTAAATCATGCCATGAAATAAATTTATAAACAAGAAAACATTATCATTTATAACGATAACCAATAAAAAATTAAATCTTTAACCTTAAGTTTAATCGTGTTTTGAAGTGGTCAGAGTAAAAAACGAGCAATAAAAAGTTGAGGAGTGACGTTTTTGGCGATTACATTTAGATTATTGCAACCCTTTTTTTTACTTAAAACAAAATGATTTAAAAATCAATATGTTGAAAAATGGCTCAAAAAAAGGGTTTTTATTAGTAAAAATAGACTTTGCCTTTTTGCCAACAACATTTATAGTATATCTGGTTCTAGTGTAGCGGCTCGGTTGAAATAAAAAAAATATTCGCTCAACATAACAACACCTTAATTGTCAAATTGAGCGAAACAAACTAGAGTGATGGTTTGCTAGGCCAGTCGATATTTGGTGCTTGTTGAGCGTCAATGCGATTTACTAATGCGCGGTATTTTTTCCATTCAGCGAGTAATTGAATTTCTTGTTCAGTGGCGATTTGCGAATCAACTGCATCTTGTAAATAACTGATTTGCGATGTTGCTTCACTTAATAATTGTTTTTTTTGTGATGTTGCAATATCGACATTATGTTGATGTTGTTTTTCTGTATCTAACACCCATTTTTCACCGTCCCAACTGTCAAATTCACTGTTTGGTTTTGATGTTGTATAGCCAGCAGGGATTTCCCCCACTTCTTGCATGGTCGTTTCTGCACCCGTTTCGGTTGAGTAAATCATTGTACCACGCAAATCTTTAGGGTAAGTCCATTGTTGGCCATTGTGAATAATGGCTTGATTATCTTTAACGCTTTTTGGTGCGTCTAAATAAGCATTAGCTGGCAAACCAACACCTACTGGTAAATATTGATAGGTGGCTTGTAAAAATTCACCTTTTGCATCAACGTTATAAACGACTGTCCAGCCTGCCGAAACTGTTAATCCGTTGCTATCTAATACTGCTGTTTCTGGTTGTAATTGATATTTCATATATTTCTCCTGTTATTTATTCTGCTTTAACGATATACATAAATGCAACATTTCGAGGACGGTTTTCGTTAGCAACTGGTACAACACGTGATGCATCAAAACTAAATCCACCTGATTCACCTCTATCTGTGCTCGTTGGAGTTCCTGCAGCAACTATATCAAACGCTCTGAATGCCCCATCACCTGTCCCGCCATTTCGACCAAACGTTTCAGAAATCGGCCAGACATTACCGGTGATATTACGAATAGCATCGCCCTGATAGCTCAAAATACCTCGATTCGGATCTAATCCAGAACCAGTATCCAACCCTCGTATAAATACGCCTCGCAAATCAGGCAATTTCCCAGATGGGTATACATTTGCTAATTTTGGAAATTTGTTTTTATCAAATGTTGAACCATTACATTCAAACCATCCTGCTGGCGGTTTATTAGTCGGCCACGGTTGTGGTATACCCACTGGCAGATAATTAGACATATTTTGAGTAGTTATAAATTCAGTCCACGAATAATCGCCCGAATACCCTGCATTTTTTTCATCTGTTAGCACGCCTCGAAATTTTGCTCGTTTGCTCAATATGTCAACTGCAAAATCAGCAAACGAATCATTAATGGCTGAACGCATTACGTGACTGTAATTGAACGGTTTCACACCATTAGACTGTGGTTGACTAAATAAAAATCCACTATATTTATTTTTTGTTTCATCGATAGATTCATCGTTCAGCACATGTGAAACGCCGAGACCGAATGCTCGTTTTGTTAATACTGGCTCGCCGTTTATGTACAGTGCCCCCGACATATTGTCACCAGTTCGTTTGACAGCAGCATTAGCTATATTTTTAGCTGTATTTGCGGTTTGTTGTGCTGAAACTGCTGAATCATAGGCCTTTTTAACGGCCAACGGTGTTGCGGCTGAGGTTTCTGAAGTGCTATTAACTGCTGAATTTAAATTAACAACACCTTTAGTGATTAGTGACGCATCATTAATCTTAATTTGATTTTTATTGATAATGCTTTTTATTGCAGCTGATAACTGGCTAAGCTCTGATTTAGAAGGTGTTATATCGCCATCTTTTAATACATTTAACAGCTCAGCCTGTATAATGTTAAACCAGTCAGCTCCGGGGTAACTCGGTGGAGTTTGTGTGTCGCCCTCCGTAAACCATTTCTGCTGGCGTGATATTGTTTGTTTTTGCTTCGGCATCACATTGATGCCGCTATTGTTATCCAAATGAAACATTTACCTCTTATACCTCTTCATAAATTAAATTGATATGTGCTGGCTTATATCGTTCTAATAAACACTGTAAATCACCGTAATCGTTGATTTTTAGATGTGTTTTAACATTATCTAATACGGTCATATAATGTGACGCATAGTTAAAAACTTTAATGTATGCAGTCCACCAGTTTTGCCACGGATGAAGTGGGTAGTTAATATTGCGCATACAGTGGTGTGGGTATCTGTCTGTAATTTTGATGGAGTATCCTCTGTCGGCCGCGATTTTCTCTAAGAATTTTGAGCATAATGATGGCGTCATTTTGATTTTCGCAGACAGCGCTTGATGGCGCATTTCGGTGGTCGCGGTTTCGTCGGTTGTGCAATCCGGTAATCCAACAAAAGATTCCCATTCTTTTAATAGGAGCATAGAGTCATTAGGAATAACTTCTTTTAGTAATAACTCGGCACTTGATTCAATACGTGAAAATTCATAACCAAACACCAGCTGCAGCTTCGCGTTTTCGCTGTCTAGTTGCTTATTCCACGCATAGCCGCTTGGTAATAGCATCAAACCTGCGTTTTGATAATCTTCTGGGGTCATAGCCATGAGATATCACCCAACGTAATCAATTCTTCACTTCCTGCCTCTATATCTGCCGATAAATTAATTTGATGGTCGATAACATCTTTTGCATTTGATACTGCAGCACGAATATGCGATAAATATATTTTTTCACCTAATTGCGATTTATGTAGCAATTCAACCAACGCACTATAAACTGCCGCTCGTGTTTCCGGATTATCGGGAAACAATCGAATTTTTGGATTAATAACCTTTATTTTGGGGGCTTTTACAATTAATTCGGCGGCCGGAGGTTTACCTTCGAATTGGTTTGTGATAGGGTTAATATGTCCATTAATATAATCACGAACGCGATTAATATCATCGTTTGTGGGGACAATATTGACTTGCTCATCAAGTACAAATACTACTTTTACGTAATTGCAGTAAAGTGGGGCAGGAATGCACCAAGCTCTTGTCACACCCGCGCATTCACGTGCCCATCGAATATAATCCCATTTATTCCCTCCGGAGGGTGGATATTGAACACGAAATAATAATCTAGCTCGCAGTGAGTTAATATTTTCGATATCGGTGCCACCAGTCATGCCTGTCTCACTTAAAACAGCTTTACTCTCAACATTGGCAACAGGTGAAATCAATTCAAATTCGACGCCGCCATTAACATTGCTTTCCGCGCCCTCATTAATAGCAACGACCTCAACCTTAGCGGTTCCTGAGCTCAACAACTTAGATTGATTACATTCAATAATTAGCCCTGAACTTGCTTGCCACTGTGTACCTGCAGTGATAGTCGTGTCGCCTCGAACTGTTAACATTAATTGACCTCTAGACTTATTTGGCATCTTTCGCTGAATACCCCAGAATTGACAAAATAATAATAAAATTTCATCATCAGCAAGGTGCGGTACAATTTGACGCGATATCCACCCTAAAAACTCATAAAGTCCGTTTGTTTGCCCCGCGTGCACCATTGCGATTGCATCAATTAATAATGAGCGAACACCGACGGCATTAAAATCATCTCTGGCTCGCTTGATTAATTCTGTTAGTTTTGGTGGTGTATATGACATTTAAACCCCGTTTAAATATTGTTTAAAGCTGCAGTAAATGAATATTCAGGCACATCATCAGAGTTATACAAAATGGGGCGCACAGTTAACAGTAATACGCTATTTGTAGGGTTAGTTGCTATTACTGTTACTGATTTAATTAAACGTTCTTTAATCATCCATTGTAGTGACTCTTCAGCATACTCTTGCGCACGCTTTAACACTGATGACAATTGTTTTTCACGACTAAGCAGCCAGAGCTTCGAGCCAATTTTTTTATTACTAAATGAATCACCCCACCAGCCACGTTTATCAATTCCACCGCTCGGTAAAATATCATCTTCATTAGCACGAGTATCAGTAAACAATGATGCGATAATATTCGTTAATATCTCGTTACCATTTTTATAATCGATATCTGCAGTGTGCGTAGCCCATGTTAATTGCATTTATCCTACCCGTGGTGTTGATGTCGTTGAGCCACATTTTTCACAATAGTGGACATGATTCAAAAAGCTAATGTCACCACTGACATGATCAGCAGCTGTGCTTGTTCCCGACGCTTTACTGTTACCACCAATAATATCAACGTTACCTGTGAATTGGGTTTGTTGAGTTTCAAACAAAATTTTTTCAGCTACAGTTGCGTGCAGATTTTTACAAACTAGCTTTACAAGCTGGGATTCGGTCAGCAATAAATAGTGACCATCTAGATGATAGAGCGCGCTGTCGCCACTTTTAAGTCCTTTTAATCGTGATGATTTACTATCAACGACAACCGCCACAAGATGCTGTCTTTTTCCTCCAACTGATAAAACAATCGCTTCTGAACCAGCAGGCGGCACCGATGTGTGCCCATAATTCTGAAATCGCTCAACATCGTCAGCTGTTTCACCATCGAGTAAATTGATTTGCATATTTTGTTGCTTGAGTGAGTCAGTAACAATATTGACGACTGCACGTGATACTAATAATTGCAGCTTTCGTTTGAGTTGTTTAAACATTCTTATCTCCAAATCCCACTGTCCCCATACTTTTGCTCAGATTCCGCTGGTGCGATGAACCCATCGCGCGGCATCAATAGTAATTTTGTTGTTATACCATCATCATTACCGATGCCAAATTCTGTCTCAACAATGAGCAGCTCTTCTGCAAATAAGTCATAAATTTCAGCAGTAAGAAAAACTTGAAAATTTGGTAACCACAAATTTATATCATCGTGTAACCAATCTTGAATTGTGACGGAAATTGGCTGCCCGTGTGCAGCAGTTCTTCGGCGTTCCCAATCGCCACGCACAGCTGCATTTTTTTTGTTGATATTGTCATCCGACATGATGATGGTTGGGCGGTAGCGGGTAATCGACTCATCAATTATATTTGCGTAAACTGCAGTTGATTGCACTGCTGTTTGAGTCTCACCCCAAATCGCACCGCCTGCGGAGTCACCTAACACACGATACAAGCTGAATCTATCACGCCATGAGCGTGTGATGCTTAAATTCTTGATATTGTCGCCGAGTGTCAATATAGCGATATTTTTTTTACCTGCGCCTGTAAACACAAGATTGCCGTAAACATCACTGGTCATCAAAATGCCGCGCTGGCGCGCCGCTCTTGCTAATATTTCAAAAACCGTCTCACTTGGCTCTATTTGCATCCATCGGAATGGCTCACTGGCTTTACTGTCGTTCACATCCCAGATAACATCAATGCCGAATGGTTTACATAAATCTTCAGCAATTTTTTGAAGCGATGTGTTTCGCCAGCGTCCAGACGGGTGAATTGCCGCACAATCAATTAAATCAGCAGTTTTATCTCGACCCGCTACTGTTATTGCGTGCTCTGTGTCACTAATATCAATAACAACATCATCAATATAGCCTGTAATCACTCGATTGCTATTAATCTCAACGTAACATTCAGCACCAGCTCTGATATCACCATCACTAACATCTTTCTTTGAAGTGAGTTTAAGATTAAATGAACCCGCCATATCTTCAATGCTGCGAGTTATGCGCGCATCAGTCCAGCCACTATATATTTGTTGACCGACATATAATTCTACAATTGGTCTATCCATTATCAATCACCTCATAATTCTGGCTCCCACATACGAAAGAGGGGTGTTTTAACCCATTTCTACGTGTAAATTGACCAACCGGAACGGCATTGCCCGTTTCACGGTACAGCATTACTAACGCCGGTTCTGTTTGCGATGCTGTAATAATTTTCCCATTAGGTAATTTAGTTGATAGTTTTTCTAATTGAGTAATGAATGCATGTTTAACATCTTTTAACGCTTGCGCAGTTTGATACCAGTACATATCACTGCTAGCGATAATTAATGCTTGCAACTTATCGCCGTGATTTTTAATTGCTTGTTTGCAATCGTCATGGGTCATAATCGCTTCAGATTGATTTTTTTTAGCTGCTACTGTGGCATCTTGAACCATCGCTTTCGCAACTTCTGTAGCGATAATTACATCAACCAGCATTTGTAATGCATTTGTTACGTCATTTTTTTGTTTTGTTTCAGTTGCATTTTTAATATTCAATTCAATAGATTCAAATAGTTGTGCTATGCCAACATTTAGCCCACTTAGCAGCGGGGCGGAGGGCGTTAATGTTTTTTGTTCTCTACTTTGTTTTTGTACAACTTCATTAGCCGTATTTTTTAATTTGTTGCTTTTCTTTTGCTTACTTTCTTTACGTAAATCACTTATACCGCCCAGCAAATCACGCAATTCTTCAGCTGTTTTTTTTGGCGCTTTAAATAAGTTTTTTAACCCCGCTTTAAACGCTGTGGCTTTGCCCAGCAATGAAGATAACCCTGAGCCGCCAGAAATACCACGAATCGCCCCTGCGATGCCATTTACGATTGCTTCACCGAATTCCATACAATCTTCAATGAATGATATTGCATCACTAACAGTATCGAAAATAGATACAAAATCATTAACAATCTCTGCACCCAGAATGTCGGACAGAATCCCCATAATTGACAGACCATCTTCGACAACAGTCGGTGATTCTTCATCGGTGTCTGGCGTAAATGTTATTGTAAAATAGACAACACGTTGCTCACTGGCGACAGTTCGTGAGTTCCACGTTTCAATATAAACTAATTGTGTTTTGTAAGCAGGGTGCTGTAACTCCCCAGACTCTGGATTTTCTAATGCATCAATTAGTGCATCGGCTTGTTCTTTGCAATCTTCACCAATCACAACAGCGTTGATTGTTGTTGATGCTGTTGTGCACCCCATATTTTCGATTTTGCCAACATCGCGCAACGGGTATTGATGCTTAATTAATCGATTCCCGCCGCTACGCTCTGAATTGTCGATAATATAAAATGACACGCCACGAAATGAGCCTTTCCCAGTATTTTTTGAGCTAAAGTTTTTTAAAAAATCAAGTATCAATACGTACCTCCATTACGGCCATATGTTTTACCAGTATTGACTACTATATCTGTATCTGTTGTACTTATTGACTTTGTTTTGACTGTTAAACCTTCTGGCGATTCAATTTTTAAAACTATTTCTGATTTTTCATTGAGTGAGGGGGCATTCCCTTTTATTGTAGCTGGCGATGGTTCTGGTTTAACTGGCATATAATACATTTGTCCTTCCATGGCCATTGCGCTCCCCATTTCAGTAAATGCGTCACCCAGTGATTTCCCTAGATTTTGTATTTTGTTATCAAGGCCCATACCAAAGTAACTCATCCATGTCTGAGAGTTACCCTCATCGTAAAATGAAGCTGGGTCATTTTTTTCGCGCTCTTGGGCTTCATATGCTTTTCTTAAAACATGATCTTCAGGCAAATCTTTGACTCGGTCTTCTGTGAGAGTTAAGTCAAGCATATTCATGGCTTGTTCAGCAAATGCTATTTGCTTCATCGTATTTCCCGTTGCAAAACCATTCATTTTATTTTTACTAAAATTTTGATTTTGATTTTGGTTTTGATTTTGATTTTGTTCGCCCCAATTGGTAACATAAACAGGAGTTGGTTTTGTGCTAATATCTGTGGAATTTAATATTCCCCCTCCTGATTTACCTCCTTTCAAGATATCCTTAACTCCTTTGTACCCTTTATATGCATAACGAGCTGCTATTGCTCCGCCAATAATTTTTGCGCCAGTCTCTAGTTTTTTTGTATATGCATCTAGTTGCTCGGGTGTTAACGAGTTTATTGCATCTGCTAAATCCTGAATTGGTTTTGCTAATTTTAATTGAGCCCAGCGTTCACCAGCATTTGTCAATGATGTTAATGCTCCATTAAAAGTGCTAATATTTTTCGATGTTTTTTCTTCCAGTAAACCCTCTTCAATTTTTACGCCACTTAGAAGCTTTTGTTGTTGCTTAGAATCAGAAAATGCTTGAGTTGTTTTTATTAAATTGTCAGAAAATACTGTTTTTAAATTATGATCTTTAAATTTTGCTCGATTGCCGATTTCTAATAATAATTGAGATGGATCTTTATATTCTTTCTTATCTTTATCTTTAAAAACATCAATACCATTTAATTTTAGTATTTTACGTTTTTGAGGGTCTTTAATTGCGTCAGCAAATGACTTAATCGACGATGACGCATCAGTACTATTACCCAGATGAGAGTCACTTAATCGCTGAATTGCAAGCATCTGGATCAATTGTTCAGGTGATTGCCACTGTGTATCTTTTGTTAACTCAATTATCCCAGCCAGTTGCTCTTTAATATTGCCCGTGCCAATCTTTGATGCTGATGCGACGCCATTAAATAATTTATTAATATTGTCAGGGGTTAAACCCTTGTTCATTAATTGCGCAACATGTGCACCGGCCTCGTCGGCGCTTAACCCCAGCCCCTTAATCGCTTTCGCAATATTATCAACATTACCGATGCTTCCCGACACATCGTTAGTGCGCTCGAGCATTTTATCTAACGCAGTAATCACATCGTTGTACGGCATTTTGTATGCTGCACCCGTTGCATACACAGTATTTAAAAAGTCGCCAGATTGCTCTGCTGTAAGATTATAACGCGTGCCAAGCTCTGTGAGTTGTTGTTGCCAGTCCCCCACTTTTTTAGCCGCTATCATTAGCCCGCCGCCAGTTGCAAATCCAACAAACTTATTATCGAATTTATCTAGCATTTTATTTGATGCAGACATCGCAGATGACATCAGACGCATTGAGCGCGAGCCTTTCTTGCCCATTTCAGATATTGCAGAGCCAAACGACTTTGCTTTTTGAGCAACATTGCCCGCCAGATTGACGATGAAACTTGTCTTATTCTGTGCTGTCATTTTTAAATGTCCACGTTAGATATCGATAAAAACGGTCGAGTGGTAATTTTAAAATCCACTCTGGGCTTGCGTTAATCCGAGAGCTTAGCGAAAGCGCTGCTCGTTCGAGCTGACGAACGAGCATGAGCTTATCGCCCCTCGGTGCTATTTTCGGCCACCTCTTCGATTATCGGGTTATTAAGAGCCTCGTACGCTATTCTCAGTAGCTCGTAATCTGTCAATGACAGCGATTTCAGCTGTTTCATCGATAGCGGACCGTCTAGAGCACCAATTTTTTTTATGCTCCGTCTGTATAGTTCGGCCGACATGACGGCAGAACTGGCAATCAATTTATGTCCTTGATTGGTTAATTTCACTTGCTCAGATGCAATTTCACTATCGAGAATATCACCTGTTGTCAGCTTACGCAGCGTCAGTGATTTGATGTGTTCATCACCAACCATCAGGCCATCTTTTAATGTAATTTCCATTTAATTTACCTTTAAATTTCTTTTGCTTCAGCTGAAGTAAACCCAGCGGATATATTGCCTTCGCCATTAATGCTTGCATTACCGTTTGCCCATGCGTTTGGCATCAGCCACTGTTTCCCTACGTCAGGAATAAATGTAATAGTTACGTCAGTCATATTATTTAAATCAGCAATTGAAGTATTGGCACCATTTGGAATGGTTACATTAATTGTTGCTTCAACTGGCGTTTGATTAAATCCATAGACCCGCGCGCCTTTAACTGGCTGACGAGTGAATCCGCCCGTGGTGAATGTTGCACCACTGAGCGATTCAATTTCTTTGCCATTAACACGAATTATTGCAGTTCCTTGGTATTGCATTTTTAACTCCTACAGTAAAAACTGAATTGAATGTGCGTAAATTCTAAATTGATTAACTAAATCATCATTACTTAAAACGTTAATGCGATTTTTATCATTCGTATCACGCTCGACAATCAATGATTCCTTATATGCATCAAAATTTTCAACGAGGCCAACATTTTCTAGTTCAGTAAATAGCGCTATTAATTCAGCTCGGATGATTGAAGGTGTAACAATCGGTTGACCGACTCCGAATCGAGTGCCATCATTAGCTAATTTATGGCGAGGGAATTTTTGCGTAATACGTGAACGTATTGCATAGCGTATATAAGACAGCGTCTTGATGGTTTCTACATCTAAATAACTGGTATCTTCAATGTTATATTTATTTACACGATACATTGTAATAACTCGGTCAAGCTGCACTTTGCCATTTGCATTTACATTGTATGCGCTTAACCCATCAAATAAATGCAGGTTCCGTTCATTCCACTGCCATCTGTCAGATATTGCCGGTGGTTTTATGCCAGTTAATTCTAGAGTTTGGACGGGGCGAGCAGGGTCGATATTTAATGCATACGTACAGACCGCAGCATTAACTGATGCCCAAATATATGGAGGCTCGGGTGATATATTTGTTGGTAGGCACGTATACAAATAATCATTATGTGATAATGCGAATGTGCTAGCTTGAGCATGTGTTCCTCGATATGCAATCCAGCATAATCCATCAATTTGTCGAATCCCACCCCAACGAGATTGTAATTCATCACTAAGCAGATTAAGGTTCCCATCATCAATGAATGGATTAACAATATCTGTCCACCATGTGTCGCCCAGCGCTACGATTGCTTGTGAGATGTTTGGATTCCCAGCTCCCCCTGACATTTTTAAAATATCGACAGCGATACCTGCGGGTAATGTTTCGCCTGTATAATAATTAATGCGAACATCAATATCATTACCCGTAATCCCCCCCCAGCGACATGCTAAAATGACATCAGTGCCGGATACATTCGCAGTGACTGGTAATATTGTATTTGCGTTAATTGATTTAGAAATATTATTGGCAATTGTTGCTGCAGTTTCATTTTGGCGAACAGTAACAGGGACTGGTACACCAGCAATCATTAACGCGATTTGTCCCGCCCTGGAACATGTCCCCGTCACCGCGATTTTACCGGTTGCATATACGGGGGCATCAACGTCATCAAGCGCTAGAGCATACACGTTGCAAGATGAATTTGCATGTAAAAATGCTTTTAACATTTCCGCAAGCATTGAACCTCGCCCAAAAGCTTGTTCCGCCTGCTCTTTGCGAGTGATGCGAACAGGTTCGCCAGCTTTAACAGAACCTGTTGATAGGCGCAACCCCAATATTAGTGTTTTATTATTTTTGACTGGTGTGCCCGTAATCGCTTGCGAGTTATCAAACTCAACATACGTTAGAGGCACACGGACAGTATTTGGTATAGTGTTAAATGAAACTGCCATTACTCAGCTCCTTTTTTCTTTTTTTGTTGCTCAACGACTTCGATATCGCCATCATTTAGGCGTCGTAGCCAATAACCATTCTGCGGTTTTTTTTCCCCACTTTCAGATAATGGTTCTAAAGTTTCAGGGTCACGAACTGTGACGCCGCTAATGGGTTTAATAAAAAATTCAGTCATTATTATTGTCTCGCGGTAATGTATTTAATGATTCCCAGTTAGGGGTTTCTGATATAAATTTATGATAGTAAGTGATAAAATCATCGATTGTGTGCTGTTCATTATCAGTTGGAAGTGGCATATCAACAGTGAAATAGAGACCGTAAACAAACAACCCCCGCTTTGCAGATAAATCGCTAAACAAATTAGCTGACTGACTAAATTGCATTGCTCGTGCGGCAGATTCAAATAATCGATTATTAAGTAATTTAATTAAATAATCGTGTATTAAAAATGCTTTTTCGGGCTCAACTCTCATCCCGTTTAATACATTTACAGATATGAACAATGCCCACGTTTGTTTAACACAATAACGCAGGTCAGTCGGAGAATTACCAATAAATGCAACATAAACAGCCGGCGCCACCTTCAACAGTGTGCGCATTGTCTCGTCAGTCCACGCACCACCCAGAGCCTCTACGGTTTTAATTTCACCAGTAAAATGGCTCTTAACACAATCAATCAGCTCTTTTTCAAGCGCGGCGGTGGGGGAGAGTTGTTTCATTAGATAAATCCTTTTGAACGATTACGCGCCCAAACTGAGCCAGCACTAGTGATTACAGCAACATTACTAACCTCAGAAAGCTTAGAATTATCGACGGATAGCCCTAAACTTATTTGTCCGTCGGCTACTTTTTCTAAAAAACGAACAATGTCATCTTTGTCTTTTTCAGCTTTTTCAGTTGCAACACCATCGGCAAGATTGTAATAAGCAAGTACGCAAGCAGCGCGAACGAGGACAGCCGGCACTTTATCAACGGGTAAAGTGATACGTCCGCTGATATAGCCATCAATCGCGGCAGATGCATCAAGGATTGCATTGTTAATGATTTGCTCACGAGTTTGTGACGGCTCATCAGTTTCGTCATCAACATCAACTTTATTGCTAGCAAGCTGATTGATGACTGTTTTACTGTATCTGTTATAAATATCTGCCACTGTTGCGTACTGCATAATTACTCCTGATTTTTAGCTGCAGCTATTGCTGCTATGACGTCTGGTTTAGTTAAAGCTTCATTGCCAGTGACTTCTTTCCATTTTGCGATTCGAGGTGAACCATCCATATTAAAATAAATAAGAGGGTCTTGCTCAGCTAAGGCAACCATGACCGCCTGAGATAACTCAAAATATGATTTAGGAGGCTCCGGATTTTTATCGCTATTTTCACCAGTTGTTCCGTTACTTTCTCCATCGCTATTTTCTTTTCCATCGGTTTTACCTGCACCCAACTCCGAATTACCGCCAGTGCTATTGGTATCGCCAAAAGTATCACCAAAATCTTCATTTGAATTTTCAACCTCGATTGTTACAGTTAGTGAGGGATCCGTCTGTAGCATTTTGATTTGTTCTGCTGTTAGCTCTGAAAACTCATTCTTGCCTTTAGCAAGTGTTAGGCCTGCTCGGCGATAACCTTCGTGCCGATTATTGATAACCTCAATTTTATGTTCCATTTTCACCTCGTTAGGTATGTTCGGTTTAGTTAACAGCATTTCAGCTGTTAACATTATTTAAACAAAGTAAAGCAGCAAACTAACCGAGATAATCAGCGACAACAAGCTCGAGACGATCTTGCAACTCATTATCAACAGTAGCACCTTGCTCAACTGTTAAACCACGTTTAAGCGCTTTCGTTGCAGCTTGCTCTAGCGAAGCAGGTACAACTAAGTGAGTCGGCTTAATACCTAATTTTTTATCGCCGTCACCGCGAATAGCTCTCATATTTTCAATTGCTCGCCAGATATTATCGCTATTTAACGGAGCTTTAACCGCATACGCTAGCTGCCAGAACGAATACCCTGCAACGCAACGAGAGTCGACGCCAAAACGCAGCTCTTTACGCATAAATAGCGCTTCATCCTTATCATCACTCATAATGATAAGATTTGGTTGTTGCCGCTCTTGAAAGATAAGCGGTTTGATTACGCGAGAACAATCAAGAACGTACCATGGCTGACCTGTATAATTTGAATCTACTAATATATTGCTCACACTAACAACGTCACCAGAGCCATCAACATCTTTGTAAACTGGATGGTCTGTATCAAAAAAGTTTTGACCGTCATAGCAGGGCGTAGTAAATCCTTTTGTTAATGCATCAAAAACCAACTCGTCCGGTAAGTTTGCTGCTGAATTTCCCATTTCTTCAAACATCATGCTATACACGCCGACCTCATCATCCGCGATAGCATTTTTAGGAACAACAACTGTGCCCTCATAGTCATCGTTTGTTAACTGATAACCGTGTTCTTTCATGCTTTTTAGTACACGCTCACCGATCCATTTTCGCATTGATGGGAAATCACCAAGCCACCCGTAAGTTGTTGACCGTGATGTACTAGGAGCAACAGTTGCAACTTTTGCATATTGATGCTCGGCACCTGATAAACCTTTCTGAAAATCACTCTTCCATGCTGTGAATAAATTTTGCACTAGTTCATTGGTTACAATAGCCATTATTTTGTTACTCCTTTTTTGCGTTTTTGAAATTCAGCATCTGTGATACCGAGCAACCGAGCAGCTTCTTTTTCACTTGCAGACAGTACTGCGGTCCCCGTTTGTTGCTTGATTGGTTTATTAACCGATTTAGTTTGTTTAGCAGATAGAGCTGTAATTGGTGGAATTGCATTAATGGCTGCTGATAGAGCTGCGACACCATGCTTGCGCCCAACGGCAGTTAAATAGCCAATATTAGCATTGGTCACTTGACCGCGTCGGCGTCCACGTTGCAGCAATTCATTAATCCCAGAATTACCTGCATTTGCGCAAAGGGCGGCGTAGCGAGCAGAAAGACGCTGATATGCTGAAACAGGTACAGCTTTTCTTAAATCAATACCGTTTAGCGCTGCTTCTTCAACGATAATTTCCGCCTCTTCAATGTCGCTAAGTGAGTTATCAACAACATCAACAATCTCAGTAATAGCAGATTCAGTTGTTGTTTCACTTTCTAGCACATTGCTTATATCAACTGCAGCTGTTGATGCTTCAATCAACGTATTCAGCTTTTCGACTGCACTGTTTGCTAGCTCTGTTATGTTTTCATCATTTAGTTCAATTTCATCATCAGCGCCTAAAACACCGAGCAACACAAGAATGCGTTTTAATGCTTCATTCATTTTTATTTCCTTTTGTTTATCTTCGTTAAAAAATTCAGCCGCTAGCGCAACTAATGATTTAATTTCAAGCAAAGCTGGGTCATTTGTTATTGCGGCCATGCGAAGGTATAACGGGTGGCCGTTATTGTCGTATGGGAAAACAGCGGATAAATCATTAAATTGTTCGCTTGCAATTTCTGACTCAGCTATAGAAGTCCATCGAGGACGTATGTATATGCCGTCAGGTCTCCACTGTATATCTTGTGATGGGTTAACAATCCGTCCAGCAGCAGGCGCTTTTTGTCCGTTTTCATTTTTGTAGAGTGTTTGGTGATCGTAATCGATGAGAATTGGCTTCCCTTTACTCTCATCGATTGTGCGTTGAATGAATGCAGTAGCTATATTTTCATCTAAAAACCAGCAACCCCGCTCCACATCAAACGGGCGCCCATCCCGTGCTTTAAATTCGCCCGCTGGTAGCAATTGATACCAGCCGTCACCAACAGCATTTAATGCTGCGGATAAAATGGCAATCTTGTTTTTGTTGAGTGTATTTTTCGTTTTCATGCTGCTAGAATAACTGGCGGCAAAAACTATTGGGTTTGTTGTGTTTCAAACATTTTTGTGAAGAAAATAAATAAAGTGAAAGGAGAGGGGGTGAACCCCATTTAAAACCCGTTTAAAAAACTCGTGGCTTGTTTAAAAAAATTACGCCAATAGTTTGTTAAGGTCTATCGTTAATCGCGTTAGAGAGCGTTATATTAATTATATCGATAATATCACTGATACCGTTTTGAGATAACCCCATATACGGACGAGCAGGAATTGCGGCAGGTGCATTGGGCATGCCAGGTGTACCACCGAGCTGATGAATCGCCGCATAAACTTTATTTGAACCGATAGCTGCGCTGACCGCATCAAAATCAGTAGTTAATGACATTGCCAACCCACCCATTGATCTATTCAGCATTTTACCTGTTAGCCCTCGCGTGGCTAACTGTGCAGCATAATTCTGCGTAAGTTGTTGCCATTTTTTCCCAGTTGCAGGGTCGGCTTCTTTTTGAAATGCATCATCCGCCTCGCTGGCGAGCACTGCAGCTATGCCACGCGTGATAGGGGTCATGTCTGTGCCGAGCTCTTGCAGGCGCTGTATACTAGCCCGGATTGCTTCATCACTGAACTTATAATCTATTTGCATAATATTTCATCTTGTTTTATAGTTATTATTAAGCTGTGTACGGATAACGGTAATTCGGCATAAGCGCAGTCGCGCCACATGTTTATGTGGGTTCAAATCCCACCACAGCACTAAGCCCTGCGTGTCAGGGTTTAGTTATTTAAATCCCACCCTTTAGAACAGCATACTGTCCACCTTTTACGCTCTTTTGCAAATCAACTATACTGGCTTTATATGCGTTAATTACAACATCTAGCGCGTCTTTCTGTCCTTTTAGATTATATGGTGCATTGATAACAATTTTCATTGTATCGTCGCCTTTAGCTATATAGAGCAAATTGCCTTTTTGCTTATCCCACAGCACTGCTTGCGCATCCGCAATCAATTTAGGCAATGATTGATAATCTTTTAATGTTAACCCAACGCCGGTTTTTCCATGCTTTAGACTGTCAGCATGCAATATATTTTTTTCGCTCACAGCGAATAATCTAGCTGGTTCAATGCCTGATATTTTTTTGACTTTCTCTGCAATGTCATCAGACATAAAACCGAGTGGCTGTATGGCGTTACTCGCTCGCCGTGTCGTTAAAATATTGCCGACCCATTGCGCAAATGCATCATGCCGCGCCGGCGCATTATTTAATGATTGAATAACCTGCTGACGTAGTTTTCTGTTTTGAAGTGCTGTAAGTTTTTTGGCGATATTAACATCTGAACCCATGGCGGCACTACCGACATTCCCAGACCAGCCGGCATCAGTTCGCATTGTTTGATTGCCTGATTTAAACCGTGTAATCTCAGATTGATATTCATCATCATTGCCGGTGCTGACTTCATACGTTTCCAATTTCCCTTTGCTTGATTCAACAATTAACCCTTCACGTTCAACTTGCGACTTGGTTAACGCACGAACACGGCAACGGCATCCCCAGCCGTTAGGAGGGTATAATTTTTGCCAGATGGGGTCATCATATCGAAAAACTTTTAAATGCAATGCGGCATGAGCCGCTCGCGTTCTATCATCCATTGTTGCAATATACTGCCAGTATGGGTGAGTTTCGCTGCTAGCTAATTGTTGTTGGTAACGGCCTGCTTGATACGCTGTAGCAAGATTTGTTCGATAGATAGTACTTAGACGCCGAGGACTGCCAAGCTGCACTTCTTCGGCTTCTCCATTACTGCTGACATTAATCTGTTTACCCCACCATCCGAGTTTTTGAAGAACAGGCGTTAAATTCTTTTTAAACTCCCGCTCTGTCGTCCCTGTCGCCAGTGCTCTATCAAGCTCAAGCTGGATAGATTCAAGCACATCAAGTGATGTCGCCTTAGCGACAGTAAATGCTTGTGCATGCGCTTGTGTAGACATCTCTTGCCAGTTCCACGTGATTTTGTAGCCTTTACTACGAAAGTAGTCGACCGCCAGCTTTGGTTCCAGCTTCATTGCATAACCCAGATCCACGTCATGCATTTAACCGCCCCCATAACTGAGCAACAAAGATGCCACGGGCAATCATATCTTCCAGCTGTTCGCTATCTAAATCACTGTACAGATTTTCAATTTTATTTTTAGCTGTTGCTAAATCGTTTTGCATAATAATATCTATAATCGGCTTTAAAACAGGGTCAATTGTTTGTTGCCAATCATTACCGGAAATAGCTGCTGGAGCTGCTCTTAATGGGTCGGCCTCTTGACTAGCATTTAATGCCACAAATCCTGTGGAGTTTTTAGTATTTAAAAATGCGGGCACTTGTGGTTCAGTTGCTTTTAAAATATCATCCTCCTCAGAAGCAACTGGAATTTGCAACTTGTCATGCACCCATGCCGTCGATATTTTCATGCCCATTCTGACGAGGGTAGGTAGATTGCCTGCATAAGTGGCCA
Organism: Gilliamella sp. W8126; assembly: GCF_016102185.1. NCBI lineage: Bacteria > Pseudomonadati > Pseudomonadota > Gammaproteobacteria > Orbales > Orbaceae > Gilliamella > Gilliamella sp. W8126. The sequence goes on from NZ_JACFPE010000001.1 coordinate 377,588, forward strand.
AATCCTCAGGCTCACTTAGATCAAATTTAAAGCGAGGGTGACGATTTGGGTCGCTAAACGATTTACCGTTTAACATGTACAAGGGCATAATTAAATCACGGGTTAACGTTGCGGCCAACTGTTTAGCATCACTATCACGAACCTCAAAACGCACCTCATTGTGCACATTACCGAGCGCTTGCGAGCCAACACTACCAGCTTGGCTTGTCAACGTTCCGCCAAGTATTGCTTTAGACATGCTAAGCTCAGCCCAATTCACCATGGCGGTGAATGGCTCGGCCCCCCCCTCGGCTGCGTTTTTAAAATCCAGCTCCATTCCCGTAGGGATAATACCACCGGCATTATGCCCGATTTGCATTACTGCCTGTAATAATGTGTTTTTTTCATTATCGGTAGCGCCAGCTGGGTATTTACCAACACGAATCGGCAGTCCGTAAATTTCGATAAACTCAGCCAAATCGCGGATTGAATAATTTTTAAAAATGAACGGCCAGACTAAAGTGCGGATTAATCCTATTCGTGATAAATATCCGCTTTTTGATTTTGCGGTATGAAATATCCAGTTGAACGGCTCAAGCTCTTGCCCTTCGTAAGAACCATCACGCAATCGAAGTGCATTTTTATTATCGGGGTGGCATTGAAACCAGCTAGGGTCGCGATACTCAATACCAGTTGGCAACATTAATCCGTCCACGTGTTCCCACCCCATAAACTCTTGACAACTAAACCCTTTCAAAATCGCATCGGTTGAATCATAAATACAATCGTCAAACCACGTAAAAGACTCTATAATTTCCGTGAGCAACTCCACATCCCGCTGCTCTGCATTAGTTGCACGGGGCGGAGGGACTATATGCCAATTCAAACCTTGAACTGCTCGTCTACGTTTGCCAAGCTCGGATTGTAGATGTGTGTCCTTTTCTTCCATATCTTCAGCTAGTTCGCATTGAGAGTAGAGCACCCCACGCTCTGCATCTAACAATATTGAAGCTGCAAGGGCTGGCGTTAAACCGATTGATGGGTGAGTGCTTTCATGATGCTTTATTATTATTGCACTGTCATTTTGTCGTTCGGTTTGTGGTTTTTTAGCAACAGAAGGTAAACTAAGTTTGGGCTCAGCTACTCGCTCAATAAGTGTTGATTTGTTACGTTTTAATAAACCTAGCATCACCAGCATCCTTTTTCGTAATTTGGTAAATCATCATATCTATTATTTCGACTTATTTTTGCTTGTTCGCGTTCGTGCTTACTCGGTATTGGAGTGAACTCAGCGACAAATCCATCAAGATGACTGGCACGTAGAGCCATGATATATGCAACACAACTATCACCATGACGCTTCTTACCGTCACTACCTTTATCTCGTGATTTGTCGATTTTTGGCACCCCACGAATTATCTGCAGATGTCGCTGGTCAATGATAATATCTTCGTCTTTTGGTATTTCGATAAAGCCCGATTCATACAATGCTTTATATTTTGGTGACCATTCGCGATAAAAATTTTCAGTGGTATGCACCGCATCAACCATTGATTGACCATAGCGTAATAGTAATGCTTCGCCCAAAAAACCACCATTCCCAGTTGCATCAATTGCTATACCTATCATCCTTGGGGTATTGTCAATAACCAAGAAGGCCAGTTCACGTTGCTGATTGTACGGCACATCATGCAGCTCTATTGTTAATCGCATCTTACGAGTTGTGCTTTGTTCTATACTCTCAATCGCTATTGTTGAGCGGTCACTATTACGAGCGAAATCCTGACCATAAGCATGGCGAGTTTCTTTATTTAATTTATCAAGTATTGGTTTGATTTTTTCATTGAAAAACGTAGTTATTTCAGTTGTTCTAGCTGGCTCAGTCCAAAGCATGTGCCCCTTTGGCATTTCGTATCGCACAACTTCATACTCAGCTTTGGCTGCGTTATCCACAAGTACACGGGGGATATAAGCACCTCCGCCATTTTTTGGCACACAATAATATTCTTCCAGCGCATCATCTTCAGTAAAGCAACCCTTTAATAGATCAGCTTTCCATTCATCTTCTTTTTCCTGCGTCCAATCAATATGATTAACTTGGCAAATTCGACGATAAAGCCCATCACAGCAAGCATCATCAAGCGTAATGGTATGAACAGCCCCTTTACGCTTGCCTTTTCTGATTTCCTGAATCAGCTCATTAAAATTATTATCAGTGCCATTGTGTGTTGAGATAATGCGCACTTTGGCACCCCACATCGTGAGCGCCATTGCTGCTTTCAAAAGCTCCGGCAAATATTCATGGAATGCTGCTTCATCTATTACCACGTTACCTTGCATGCCACGCAGGTTTTTCGGATTTGATGAAAGCGCTTGAACTTTAAAACCTGATGAAAAATAGATAACAAATGTTAAAACGTCCGTGCGTTCGTTCTCAATAATCAGTGCTTCTTCAACAATTTCACTGACCACATAATTAAATGCCTTAGCCCACATTGCACATGCATCGATAAACTCACGCGCCATATCTTTGCTAGAACCGACATAAAACGTATTACGTCCTCCAGCCTCACGACTCATCGCACCAGTTAATGTTGCATCACAAGCCTCTGCCCACGTAAGACCTGTACGCCGAGACTTTTCGGCGACTTTTAAAACGGACGAATCAGCAATCCAACGCTTTTGATAACCAAGCAGTACATCATCAGGATTAAATTCATTATTTAAAATAGCATTAACCGATGCTGAAACAGTTGTTATATCAGTTTTAAACTCAGTCATTACGCAATACCTAAAATCATCTGTTTAATATTTTGTGCTGTTTCGGCACTCATGCCAGCCGTTCTTACCGCCTTTTCAGTTGATTCGGCAACTTCTTCAGCAAATGCAGCACGGATTTCTTTTTCTCGCTTATGACTAGCCATTGCAGCTTGTTCTACACGTTGAATAGCTAGCGCTATCTGAGCCAGTGCTTTCGGCTCTGCAGCCTTATCCGATTCACTCATGTGCATCGATGTTTCAAAAGCTAATGTTCTAACAATTTCTTGTAGCAATTTACCGACGTCAGACGTCGGCGCATCCCCGAGCTTTGCCGTCCATGCTTCTGCTACCTCCCTCGATTGACGGATTTTAGCGCCAATATCTTCCATGCGGGTTGCATAGCGATTTAATCCGGTGCGGCTTAGTTTCATATCATCACTAAGACCATGCTCATCAATAAGCTCATTAATAGCTACACGAATATCTTGCTGTGTCATGCTTTTATCACGTAGTAGCTTATGTAGCTCATCTTTGATTGCTTGCGGTAGCAAATCAACTTTAGACGGTCGCCCGCGTGTTTGTTTAGTCATAGTCGCTTGCTCGTGGTTTTTTTACACCAATAACCGTTGCTCGCCCAGTTGCAACATCTTCACCGCGTCCCGTAATATCAGCAACAAAGCAGCCGGCCACATCTTGAAGTTTTACCAGATTTTGCTCAGCTAACCAGCTCATGTATGAGCGCATTAAGTCACGACTGATGCGATGACCGTACTGATCCAAGCATGTTTGTAATACCGATTCATTAGCTGAACCCCCGCAATCACATAATGCACGGAGCGCAACCAATCGCCGATCTTCATCAAGTAATTGTCTAAAACTCATTTTTGTTTTTCCTTTAGTTCATTTTCCAAAAGGAGATTACTAATTCGCTTAACACTTGCAAGCTCCGGTTTAATTTCTTTGATATCACCGCGAAGTCCTGATATCTCAAGATTTAATTTATGAATATCATCTTGCGTAGGCAGTGATTCAAGTTGTCCTTGAATTATTGATACATCTCTCTTCAAACGAGAAACATCGCTAGCGATAGCATCCAATTCTTCACGGCGTGCAAATTTTGTTGCTAAAAACATAACTAAAAAAGAAAATAATAATGCGCCGATTGAGCTCAGTGTCGACCAATATTGGCGCAGAAAATCAATCATAATCGCCCCTGTTTTTTCTTTAGTTCGTATATGTATTGACAATCGATACAACGAACAATATAACCACCAGCATTTAGTCGCTCGGTGGGTATTGCTTCATCACAATCAATGCAATTATCACTAACTCTCATTGCACGAACTCTATTAATATGGTTATCAATCTCTGTGTTACGCAGTAATTGTTCTGCACTTTTATCGACTAAGTCCATTTTGCGACTCACTCCATTTTGTGATTATTTTTATGTTGCTTTCTAATTGCTGGCAGTACGCGCCGTATTGTGCAGCAAATCTCAGTAACTCAGCTGGACTGCCGTTCTTTGGTGGTGACGGCCTTGCTACTAGCGTCATAGCTGATGTTGGCGGCTTATTATTTACAATCGTAACCGTAGGCTCTTTTGTAGATGCACAAGCTGTCAACACCAATGCCGTTATAAGCATTACCATCTTTTTTAATCGCATCATCAATCGTGTTCTCTAATTGTTGTAACTGTTCTGTGATTTGGTTTTGTTTTTCGAATAACTGGCGAGTTAATTCATCATTAAGTGACGATTGCCGCTGTAACTCGATTTTATGAGCGTTAGCAACTGCCAACATTTCGCTAGCATAATTCTCTTTTAACGTTGCAATTTCGGTCTCCAATTTTTGGCTTTGGTGCATCCAATAAAAACTAATTATCGAAAGGGCAATAAGTGCAATTACAGCTGGTGATAAGTTTTTAAAAAATTTAATCATCAGAATCATCCTTCAATTCAATATCACGATCAAGATCACGCTTAATTGCTGCCCGCTTGCTCGCTTGTGATTGTGCAACCCATGCTGCCAAATAAGTACCAAGTAGCAACTCGTTTTGCTGATAATTAAAGCACTGGTAAAGCACCACGATGCTAGATACAACAAATGCCAAACAGATAGCACAATCAGATGATGATAATTTGCCAGTTTTTGGGTTAGTAATTAATTCAATTATTTTTTTCATGTTTTGATTTCCTCATAAGCGCTTTTTGCAATCTAATATCTTGCTCACTAACGCTTAGCCAACCTTTTGTAAAAACGGATTGATAAGTGGCGTCATAACTGTAAAACGGAACTACCTTATAATTATCTCCATTTATTGCTCGGTTCATTACGCACTCTCGAGCAAACTCAAAAAGCTCTAAAAATCTTTGGTTACGTAAAATAGGATATATTTTTACGTAATCATTAATTGAGTGAGCTGACTCAATCATTAATTAGCACCCCAACGACTACGGTTTTTGCGTACATCAATATGAGTAAATGATTTATAGCGGCCTAGACCGTATTTATCTGGGTACTTTGATTCTAGATAGTCGGCAACATATTTTGGATTAATGCCTCTAACGACAATGTCGGCCGCATTTCCGTTCATGTGTTGACTAAGAGGTGAACCACCAACAGCTTTATTGTGGGTAAGGCAGCGATAAGCACTATTAATGATAACTGGCACATTGAAATGCTCACGTACATCTTCAAGCACATCTAGTAATTCATATGCATATAAAACATTGCCGCAGCCACATTTACACATGAACTCGGATTTTTTAAAGTGAGGTGATAATTGGTTTCCCATTTTTTATCCTTTAATTGTTTTAATAATTAAAGGATAAAGGGGATTGAAGATTAGTTGGGTTTGTAGAGTTTCAATTGTAGCTAGCTTAATGAATACAGGCTATTTTAAAATGATTTTATAATCATTTTTATCATATTGCTGAACATCAAAATAAACTAGCTTTTCTTCTATTGTTTTGGTCTTTTTATTTATTGTTTGCAAAGTAGCTTGGCATGACAATAAATTTCTTTCTTCATTAAAATCCAAAGCCCAGCCAGAGTGCATTTTAATTTGTTCGTCATTTGTTTTTTTAGGTGTTAGTGCATCAAATAATTTCGTTGCCGACTCCATGATGTCATCATCATGGCAAAAAATTAATTGCTCAGCACCACAATTAAAAGAGAAGATTAAAAATAACATAAATAGATATTTCTTCATTTTTTTTCTCCAAACATATCCATTTGAAATCGTTTCCTATGAAGTGCAACTTGCTCCCTGATAATAAGATAAATTCGACTGTCTGTTAATTTATATTTTTCTGCAAGTTTTTTTATATCACCGTTGCCACGCTGATAATCATGAAAAAGCATGTTGTCACGCAATGCCAGCTTTAACGTCTCGCCAGTTGGAATATAATATGAGCGTCCACCAAAGTAATGTCCCAAAGTCGCAGCAAGCTTTGGCGCATATTTTGTAGCGTCATTTATGTTCATTCCAGAACGCATTAACTCAGCAAGAAATAAATCAACAATGTCAGCTAAAATCCTTGGCCACGCTCTCTTACACTCTTCAGAAGATAAGTTACCTATATTATCAATCAACTCGCCAAGCGCAGCATGGTCGTCATCGAATAAGCTAAAATTATCTCCGCTCATCTTTTGCTCTCCTTTTTTTGTACCATTCCATCGCACCTTCAACATTGATTTTTGAAAAATCAGCTTTGGCACAATACATCTGTTCAAAATAAACTTCGTTGCTTTCTTTTGTTTGGGTTGTTTCTTTGCTTGTTTCAGTATATAAAAATAAGTGTGAAGTTGAATTATAAACTGTTTTTAAATAATTATGATTTGCAAGCGGTTTAATTTCATTAGCACTTGCTCGTTTTTTCTGAATTTGTTTGACTGTTTCGTTTAATGCGTGAGATAAGTGACGGCTGGGTTTGAATTGCTCAAGAACTTCTTGCATTAGCTTGGCCGTTCTTGAATTGCTAAGATTTGATTTAGCAGGGCGGAATAAACCCAAATAAGCAACAAGCGGACGAGCGCAATTATGTGTAAATTTAAGTAGCATTGACATAACTTCACGTCCAGCTTCATCTTCAATCAGTGCGTCAAGATGAATATCGCTATGACAAATGGGGCAGCGTCCTAATTTCATTTTTGCCTCTCTTTATATTTCTTTTTAAGCACATCTTCATAAAGCTTTCTAATTTCATCATACCCGCTGTATGATGTGCCATCTGGCAAATAAAGCACATTATTTTGATAGCTTACATTGCTGACTAACAAAAATTTATCAACCATTTCACGGGTATGCCAGTTCTTCAAAGATTCTAAAACATGCTGAGCTAAATTAGAGTCAAGCCACGCAAGAGTTTTAATGCCAAGTCCGCCAGTAAATTTTTTTGTCATGCGTTCGACGAATGCATCAAGCGCATTATCACGTGAATCAGAAATAAACCCTTGATGCCCCATGGTAATCCAAATGGCGCGAATCTTTTTAATGTCACCTCGCCAATCTGCGGTTTTGACAGCTTGTGCAGCCCCCTTTTTTACACCTGAGTAATTAAAACCTTTCCGCTTCAAAGCATCATAAACTTTTTCAAGTTCATGCTTTAGCATTTTTGAACATGTGTTTTTTTTAGTTTCAGTGACAAGCAAGGCGCGGTACGTTTCATCATCTAAGCCAAGCGAAAGCTTGGCTATATGAATAAGTTTAATTAATTGCGATCTCGTCATATCAAACTCCAGCAATATCTAGCGTAATCGGTCGATACTCGTTACTATCGCCAATGCGTTCATAAACACGGATGTAAGAACGGCTCCCAACGACCTGTAATGAGTCTGTTAGTGCATCCATCGCTTTTTGCCAACGCTCATCTTTAATGTCAAGGCGACGTAATTCAAGCAACCGACCCAATTTCAGACTACCATCTTTATCGGTTGTAAAAGCTCTGTTGACCACCGCTTTCAATTCTGGTCTTGCATTTTCAGTCCATCCATTAACGCAATCAATGATTAGTTGTTTTGCTGCTAAAACGCACTCATTTGGGGCGATACAATCATGCATTGAGCGCTGGATTTTATATTTACCATCAAAACTAAACAAAGTGATATTGCCTTTTTTACCTCCAATATTAACGCCGTAACAATCGGCTGATAGTTCTACAAAAAAGGATATGTCACCAAAAGCTTTAGCTTTGAATAATGCCAACTCCTTATTAAGAGTTTTGGCATGTTCAATAATATCAGCGACAACGATTTCACGCTCCATATCAATATCTTTAATCACTTCCTTGGGAATTAATGCACCTTTTGCGTCTTTCCAATATCCCGCGATTACCGTTTCATCAGTGTATTGTTTGCCAAATTTATTCTTGTTCATTTTTCTTTCCTTAAATTCTTTTTCTGCCCATTCGTTCACCCAAAAAATTAAATCAAGCTTTCAGACCACACCACACGACAGCCCGAATACTCAAAAACACCTTGCTTAATGGATGTAACATTATTGAAGTGTTGATACGATGCTTTACCTGATGATATCAAGTCACGGCACTTATCATTACTAAATAAAAAAATAGTGGGACGCTGAGCATTGCCTATCACAACCTTATTAACTAAAAAACCCTCGTTTGCTAACTCCGTTACAATTATCGATACATCATTCATTGTTAGTGCTATTTCACCGCCCGTATAGGGACGCATTTTTTGTTCTTTTGTTTGCTGTGTCTGCATAATTACACTCCCTCTAAATCTCTAATTGCCGCATTGATATGTGTTTCATTGATTGATGTGTTACTGCTGTTTGCAAGAATTGCAGCTAGCGATAACGTCATTTTTATAATACGAAGTGCACCAGCCTTCTTGCCTAGTTCGTGCACAAGCCTTCTTTCACGCGCGCCTTCAATACCCCATGCGTCTGCAATTGCATCAATATCACCAGCTGTTGTATTTAAAATTGCGACCTTTTTGGCTATACGAGAAAACAATCTGGCAAAATCAGTTTTTCTTGAACCATTCCCAGAAAGCTTAGAATAAATTTGATGATTACCACAAAGGACAACCCCGACTCCTGTCATCTCTTGAATCAAGCGAATCTCTTCGAGAGCATCATAAGGCAGGTGGTCTGCTTCATCGATTATCAGTAACCCTTTTGTTTCACGAAGCTTTTTACAAATACTGCTACTTAATGTCGCTAATCTTTTAGGCGTATAATCAATATTAAGTTCGCAAGCGATGTCATATAAACATTCAATGAGTTTTGATGATGAAGGGCGGACAGTGATAAGCCAAGTATTTGGCTGTTTAGCGTATTCAGTGATTGCGTTAGTTTTACCAACACCACTATTGCCATACACAACAACAAAACAGCCAGCGATTTTTGCATAATCAAGCGCATTAAAAATTTTTTTACTGGTTGGCGTTTCAACAAAACTTGGTACAGTTTTCAAGTTGTTTGCTTTCTTTTTGTTATCAAGCCAGACAGCCAACTTATCAGCAATTTTCTGATTATCGCCAACGTACAAATCATTCATAAACTGACTGAGTGCAGCTGGTGAAACGTCACTTTGTTTCGCAATAGCGCTATATTTCGCACCATTTTCAACAGCCGCTTTTATTTCATTTCTAATACCAGTAAACATGATCTAATCCTCATTTCTAGTTGCTAATTTTTTTAAACCGATTTCAAACGCTGAATCAAAATCAAGTACATCCGCCTTTGGCCTGTCAGTGTCGACATCTACCTCAATTCCTCTTATTGATTGACTGGCTTTTAAAATCTCTATGACTTTTGAATCTGGTTTTTCTGACAATTCAATATCAGGCATGAGCGATTGAACTTCTAAAATCGACATACGTTTTTGATTTTCAGCTGCGCCCTTGTGACGTTTAACAAACTGCGTGCGCTGACGTTTATGCTCACGAGCTGCTTGCGTATCACCGAATGCAACACGTTCTAAACACTCAGCATCACAAATAAAGCGGCCATCTAACGTATAAACAAGCACACTGTCGTGTAGATTGCGAGGGTCAAACCGAATAACAATTTTATTAGGCCGAATGCCGATTAATTTTTCATTGTAGTAGCGATTTTTAGCGCCACGAATTGAGCCGCCAGCATCAATTGTAAACGTGCCATCAAAGCGAACAGTTACCGCTTCCGAAGGAAGTAACAATAATCGGCGTTGTTCTGCTGTAGCTTTTTTAATAACACTTGATTGATAGCTAGCATTAAATGCATCATCAAATGACATCACACCACCACAGACTTCGGTATTACGGTTCGGTTTGCTGTTAAACATAGCAATACCTTGTTCCAATGCCTTTAAAAAAACATCAACATCAACAGCATTCTTGCTGTTATAGTTATCAGGCTTTTCAAGTACGTTTGCTCCCGTATATGCGCCCGCAAGAAGCGGGTGCTTATCAACAAGCTCACCCAGCCCTCCGTGCGAGAAAGCCCTTTCCACGGGTTTGGCTTGACCGTGTCCCTTACCAAAAATCACACTTGACCAGTGGAGCTGAATACCCAACATCGGTATAATCCCAATTGGTTCGTCGGGTTTGACTTTGAATCGATAGCGATTTGGCACGCCACCAGTCAACCATTTATTTGCTGCCGCTCGCGTGTTATCGATAGTGATATGTTTTGGTATGCCGAAATTTTCAATCACATCGGATAGCGATAGACGAATTGAATCGCTATTCTCTGAAATATCACAGTAGTAAGCTAAAATTTTGCGGGTACGAACATCTTGCCAAATCCATGTTTTAGGGCGTAAAACCTCGCCGTTATGCCATTTAACAAACACGTTATGCAGGTAACCATCTCCGTTAATCCATTCAAGCGCATCAAGCTCAATAACGCTACGTTGTTGAGCAGGATACAACTGCATTAGTGCATGCTCGCCCTTGCGCCATAGGATTTTCTGCTGTGGTGTTATTTCACGTTCGACTTTACGTCTAAGGCTAGATTTATGAGGAATCGTCCATTGATTTTCCTTGGCTGCATCACATAACATCTGATAACACATATTGAATGCAGGCTGTTCAGGACGAAAATAATTGGCAACAAAAAAATCCCATGCCTCTGCGGTCATTTCACACTGACGAGATAAATAATTTCGATCTGCATGCCGATCTAGCAATATTGGAAGATAATCATGCTGCTCAACTTTAATTGCTGTATAATACCAACGACGAGCAGCAGATGGATTGCATCCATGACTTTGAGCGACAACATCAAATGCTTCTACTGGGCTAGTGCCAGCATCAACAATAGCTTTAACAGCAAGGACAACCCCAACTTTGATTTTAGCTTTGTCTTTTTGCTTATCAGTTGCCTTTTCCCATTTCGCCCAAAGGGCATCAGCACTATAGCTTTTCTCTTTTGGTTCGGGTTTATCTAAAATCTGATCGCTAATCATGATTTTGTTTTTCGATTTCAAAATACGAGCTTGGTCATAGATAGACAAAGAAGAGACATTGTATTCATAAACCCTACCTTTAACCCCCTCGACCCTGCGTCGCTCCCAATCCTCAGATTTTGCTTTGTATGCAATCCCCTGAACCGTTGTTGGCATTCCTGAAACTTGTATTAAATCTTGTGCTGTAATCCACATAAATACACCCTTATTTATATTGATAACGGGATGGCCAGATATCTCTAGGGTCTAAATCAAGAGCTTCCGCAATAATGCGTTCAGCTTTAGGGTAAGATATCCTCAAAGCATTATTTAATGTGCACGGTGCAAGTCCAGCCTTTATTGAAAGCGATCTTAAAGAAATCCTTTTTTTACGAAGTGCACATTTAATATCTTCTGGATGCCAATCTTTTTTGCTCATGTTTATTTCTCCCTAGATTTATGTAAATATATAAAGTTAAATCACAATGTTTTTAAGTTGTGTTACGGTTTGATTTAAAGATACTTTAAATCAAATTAAATTTTAAATCAATACTCTTTAAATCAAAAAAGCGTGCTTTATTTGCAAATATCTTTTTATATTTTTGTTTATATTAAACAAAACTCAATATAAAATTTTATTTTTTGATGTAAAGAGTTCTTTAAATTAAAGGGGCTTGAATGAAAGAGTTGTGGATTCAATTGAAAGATATCGTAGGAAAGTATGGAATGCCGTCTACAATTCAAGGTGTAACTTATAAAGCAAAAACTGAAAATTGGGTACGCCGAAGAGTTTCAGGAGTAAAAGGGCGAGTCTATGAGTATGAGGTATCAGCCATTCTAAATAAGCGAAATAAAAAAATGGATGAATTTATTGAAGATTATAATATGGATGAAAACCGACAATTAAAAAAGCCCGTGGATGATTTTTTCAAAGACCATACAATAATTAGTGAGCTAAAAGTTGACACGTCAAATATCGAAAATATCAAAATATCAACTAACGGTAAAGCATGGATAATATTATCTAATGAGTTCATTGAGAGACAAGGGTTATCAAACGTTAAGCTAGCAACTCTCACAGCGATAGACGATAGCATGTCAGACACAATTAAGAACGGGGACACATTGTTGGTTAGTATTCACAATGATACAGAACAATCAAAAGTGCTAGATGGTATTTATATTATATTATTCAATGGCGTTATAATGGTAAAAAGACTGCAATATAATCCAGTCCAAGCATCGTATAACGTTATAAGTGATAATCAGCATTACGACACATTTACCGTAACCCCAAAAGAAGAACCAAGCTTTAAAGTAATTGCAAAACTAGAAAGAGTATTATCAAAAAAATAGATTTTTAAATTATTTTTAAATGCAATTTAAACGGCTGACTCGCTTTACTATATTCAACGAAAATTCAAGCCGTTTTATATTCTATTTTCATTTTGACTTTTTAGCCGTTTTATTTTTTTCAATTCTCTACAATCCCTTTCACCACCAAGCTTAATCCCATTTATTCCCGCAAATTTTTATATATTCCCTAATTTTTATTATCAGTGAATCATTACATCTAGTTCACTGCCGTGTAGGTAGTTTAGAAAGTGAATTAAATCATTTGCTGATTCGATCGCCTGTTCACTGCCGTGTAGGTAGTTTAGAAATATTTCCTGTAATCGAACAAATTTACCGATACGTTCACTGCCGTGTAGGTAGTTTAGAAATACGGCTTAGAAGTGCCTTAATATACTAAAATGTTCACTGCCGTGTAGGTAGTTTAGAAATGTCATTGTATCGCCCGATTTTTTTACCGCTCGTTCACTGCCGTGTAGGTAGTTTAGAAACGATTAACACATATTTAATGGATAAAAATTCAGTTCACTGCCGTGTAGGTAGATTTAAATTTTAAGTCATTACATTATGTTGACGAAAGAGATTGAAGGTCATGTCAAATATGCTTTTTTGACAAGGCTATTTATGTTCTAAAACAAATAATTGATAATCTATAAATAATTAACGTGAAAAAAACTAGTCGCGTAATGACCAGCTAGTTTCGCTGTCGATGGCAAAAACTAGTGGCTGTGTGTAACCCCTTATTCGAAAATATCCTTTGTATTAAAATCCCCTCAGAAATTATTTAAACCTCTAAACGTTAGTGAGCTAAAACAATTCAATATGACAAAAAGTTGAGAAAAAGGGAGCATGAAATCTTTGATATTGCTAATCATCAGCCCATCGCATATATTACATAAAATATTTACTTCTCTAAAAAGAATAGCCATGACACAAAACATCGATTTGAACGAAATAGATAAGTTTGCAAAACTTGCTTCGCAATGGTGGGATCCCAACGGCCAATGCAAACCATTACATATTATTAATCCATTACGAGTAGATTATATAAAACAATTGTCAGGTGATCTAAATGGAAAACATGTATTAGATGTTGGCTGTGGCGGTGGTATTTTGTCAGAGAGTCTTGCAAAACTCGCGGCTAATGTAACTGCAATTGATCTTGCTGAAGAGTCATTAGCAGTGGCAAAATTACATGCCGAGCAAAATAGTTTAGAAATAAACTACCAGAATCAAACAGTAGAGCAGCATGCTGAACAATTCCCTGCGCACTATGATGTTATTACTTGTATGGAAATGTTAGAACATGTTCCCGATCCGTTTTCAATTATTCATGCTTGTGCAAAATTGCTTAAGCCTAATGGACAACTCTATTTATCGACCATTAACCGCAATCATAAAGCAAAATTAATGTTGATTTATGGTGCGGAATATATTGCACGCTTAGTGCCGAAAGGTACTCATGATTTTAATCGTTTTATTCGTCCTTCTGAATTAATGACTTGGGTTGAACAAGCTAATTTGACTGTAAAAGGAATAATTGGTATGGAGTATCATTTGCTCAGTAATCAATTTCGCTTAGGTAAAAATGTTGATGTCAATTACATCTTAATGGCACAAAAAAGCGATGGGAAGTAACAGAGATTAGTTTGCGCTATACTTATCTGCTGAAATATAAATATAAAATTTTACTGGTCTTTTATATTGAAAGTGAGTAGAATACATCGGCAATATTTTATCAACAATTCAACTCAATGGTGAATATTGTCATGTCTCGTATAGTTAAAGAAGCCCTCACGTTCGATGATGTTTTATTAGTTCCAGCCCATTCAACTGTTTTACCTAATACTGCTAATATTACAACTCAACTGACGCAAACCATCCAATTAAATATTCCAATGTTATCTGCGGCAATGGATACCGTTACCGAAGCCGAACTTGCTATTGCACTTGCTCAAGAAGGTGGTATTGGTTTTATTCATAAAAATATGCCAATTGAAGTTCAGGCTGAACATGTCAAACGGGTAAAAAAACATGAAAGCGGAATCGTACAAGATCCCGTATCAGTATTACCTACAGCAACGATTAAAGAAGTGATTGAACTAGCCAAAGAATATGGTTTTGCTGGTTTCCCTGTTATAACAGAATCGCAAGAATTAGTTGGCATTATTACTGCTCGTGATGTTCGATTTGCTACTGATTTATCACTATCTGTTACAGCCGTAATGACGCCTAAAGAACGCTTAGTTACTGTTAAAGAAGGAGAATCTCGGGAAAGTGTTTTGAAAAAGATGCATGAACACCGTGTTGAAAAAGTATTAGTTGTTGATGATCGTTTTCACTTAAAAGGCATGATAACAGTCAAAGACTACAATAAAGCCGAACAAAAACCAAATGCTTGTAAAGATGAAAAAGGTCGTTTACGAGTGGGCGCTGCTGTTGGCGCAGGAGCAGGTAATGAAGAACGTATTGCTGCATTGGTAGAAGCGGGTGTTGATGTGTTACTTATCGATTCATCGCATGGTCATTCAGAAGGTGTACTTGAACGTATTCGCCAAACAAGACAAGCTTATCCAAACTTGCAAATTGTTGGTGGCAATGTGGCAACCGGTGAAGGTGCTAAAGCACTGATTGATGCCGGAGTAAGCGCAGTCAAAGTCGGTATTGGGCCAGGTTCAATTTGTACTACACGTATTGTTACTGGGGTAGGGGTACCACAAATTAGTGCGATTATGGATGCTGTTGAGGTAGCCAAACAACATAATATTCCTGTTATTGCTGATGGCGGTATTCGTTTTTCAGGTGATATCGCTAAAGCAATTGCTGCTGGCGCATCTTGTGTTATGGTTGGTTCAATGTTTGCCGGTACAGAAGAAGCTCCCGGCGAGATTGAATTATTCCAAGGTCGTGCTTATAAATCTTATCGTGGTATGGGATCGTTAGGGGCAATGGCAAAAGGGTCATCTGATCGTTATTTCCAATCTGACAATGCTGCTGATAAGTTAGTACCAGAAGGTATTGAAGGTCGAATCGCATATAAAGGCTTGTTAAAAGAAATTATCCACCAACAAATGGGTGGTTTACGTTCATGTATGGGATTAACTGGCTGTGGAACTATCGATGAACTTCGCACAAAATCGAAGTTTTATCGTATAACTGGTGCGGGTATGAAAGAAAGTCATGTTCATGATGTTCTTATCACCAAAGAGCCACCTAACTATCGAGCTGGCTAATAAGTATGATTTAAAAGGGATTGAATACAATCCCTTTTTTATTTGTATCATTTGTTATCCAAAAAGTTTAGACAAGTTTTTGTAAAAATCCAAAGCTTTATTTTAAATGCTTAATTTAATAATATTAATGAAAGTTAATAGTTAAATATTAAAATTTATTGCATAGATTTTCTTCTGTCACTATACTTGCTGACGATTCCTAATACGAAATCAGATTGGTATTTATCCTTTTATGAGTAAAAAATTATATCAAACATCAGGTTAATTGACATGGTAGTCACGATGTATAATAAATTTAAATTTGAAACCTGCCTAAATAATTATTTAAATTTGGTTAATTTTAGTAATAAACTAAACTGTTTACTTTTGTTAATGTTATGTTTTTTAACCATTAGTCAAAAAAGCCAAGCAATCTTAGCTAATACCGTAAATACCATTATTGGTAGTAAACCAAAAATTGTTAATATAGAAGCTGCTTCAAACAAACATGGTTTTATCTTAAATGGTGTTTTTTATAGTTCAAGCTCTCATAATTTAAACGATACGGATATTAACGAATTTGATGGTTTAACAAAATTTAGTGATTTTATTATTAAGAACTATACTGAAAATGATTTAGATAATTCATCTAATTATGATGATTCTGATGGTGATAATATTCGTAATAATAAGCCATTTATCGTTGAACAAACGGTTTACAATTGGTTTGATAATAATGGTGAAAAAATTCCTGATAGTGATATAGGTAATATCATAGGTTGTGGAAGCAATTATGCAATGCCTTTGTCATTGACATTAAAAACTTCAGTAAAAACCTATTCTGAATATGGTAACCCAAATGAAAGTGAGTCAGTAGAGATAACTAAAATATATAAAATTGCACCTACAGGTGATGTATGTTATCTGAAACCAAATTCAACTAAAGTTTTACCTTTAAATCAATGGCGTGGTAGTGATGCTCAAGGGACTATGTACCCATGGAATACAGGCCCAATAAAACCAGATCCCGAAAGTGGAGGAGGTTATAATGAAGATTTTATTGTTGATAAAGGATTTAGAGCTAGGCCAATTGTTTCAGATAAACCCTTTCCTACTACAGGCTTCCCGGGTGCAGAATTTCAATTAATAATGAATTATTCTCAAGATAGTTATACTTATAATGTAGCAGTTAATCCTGGTAATGTGGCAACAGTTGATCAAACAGGTAATGTTCTTTTAAAAGCTAAACCACCAGAAGGTAATGGTGATATTGTTATTCGAGCTACATTAAAATCATCTCCTAACAAACATTTTGATTATAAATTTAATCCAACTTCTGTTTGGATAGAACCTCAAAATGTGGGTAGTTATGATTGGCGTACTGCATTTAACCGATTTTGTGGTGGAATTGATGGATTCCCATCTCGCAAAGATTATTCTAACTCACCTGTAGTTAATGTTGGTCCTAATTGGCAACGTCATGGGAAATGGAATTTTTCTACTCGTGCTATTAATCAAGGACTTTATCCTGAATGGGGATATATAAATCGTCGTACTTATCCAAATTCTAAATGGGAGTGGGATGAAACGACTTATTTTACTAAAGATCCTAATTCTGATACACAATACTTCATTATTTACCTACATGATGGTGGACTATTGCCTTCTCCTCGTACGCCGGGTGATTTCGCAGGTAATGATTTTGCGTTTATAGCTTGTAGAAAATAACATTTTATTAAACTATGTTATGGATTATTGATACCAATGCTTGATCAAATCCGTTAACTCAAAATAGATGTTATTTACATTGACAAGAAGCGTAAGAAATAACAAAGCTATGATATTATAAAATGAAATATCATTTGTTAAATAATAGACTAATGCTACGCAGTAAAAAACAGAATGCGTTTATCTGCAATTTTGGGTGAAGTATTTTTAAGCTTTGATTTATTGTTTTTTATGATGACATAGATGGCTTATAGTTTAAAAGAAAATATTGAATCTTATCAAAATACATCTAATAACCCATATCTCAATAGGAATGATACTGAAATCAAGACAGTAAATTGTTTATATATCAGAGAGCTTTATTTTAACTATTAGGTGTGGCAAGTTTTATTTTCAACTTATAAACAAGACCGAGTTGTTAGTTGTCTCGGTCTTGTAATCAGATTAACTTATCATGAGTTTTACTGACAAGCACTACATCTTAAAATGTGCACCTAATTTTAATTATTTTGCAATTTTCTTTTCAAAATTGACAGAATAACCCATTCCTCTTTTAATATAAGCTTCCTTTGCTTGATAGCAAGGATAGGTTCCTGTTATTTTACGTTCTAAAGTATTTTTTTCGTTCCATTTTAAATTTTGTGCTTCAATGTCTGCGATTTTATCAGCACATGAGTTAAATGTTTTAATAAATTCATCATCATTATTGGTAAAGAATTTTATATGTTTTGCGTTTTCTCTATCAAAAGCTTTTCCCAACTTTTTCTAAAGGCCTTTAAAGAGTAGATATCTTCAGCACAATAAAGTGGTTTTTGTGATTCAATTGTTTGAATATCGGCGTTAGCCAGATCTTCAGTGGCGTTTTCTTCTAAAGCCGATTGAGCAACGGCACAATTTGAACCTCGACGTTGCTCTAATTTACATAGAGACATCATTTGCTCTTTAATAGCTTCGAATGAAAGTTGTTTTAATTCTTTTTTACCCTCATCAACTTTCTCATTATAAACAATTTCCCAAGCTTTACATTTAGGAGACGGTGCGGAGAATAATACATTACACCCTTCAACTTTCAGATATTCATTGATTGACTTTTGCCATGATTTGTCCGCTATTTGGTTTTTAATTGCTACCATTTCTGTTTCTAAAGCTAGTTTTTCCTCAGCTGCTTTACGTTCTTGTTCTAATTTAGCTTTTAGGATTCGATCTTCTTTAATAGCATTCTCTACAGCTTGACATTTGGTATCATTTTTTATTTTTTCGAATAATTTCTCAGCATTTTGTCTAAAAGCTTTATTTAAATCATTACGACATTCTTCTAATTTTTCTTTAGCAGAATCAATATGTTTTAAATAATACTCTTGATTCTTTTCTTCACATTCTGTCAAACCTAATCCGGCTATTAATATAAGTCCTATCACTTTTAAGTTTTTCATCATCCTTCCTATTTTAATTTAACTTAATCGATTAAATTAAGTAATAATTACTATTTATATAGTTGGGTCAATTATTGTTATTAGTAAATAAAGATAATGCGGTATTGTTTTTATCATCGTTTAGCGACATCAACAACCTACTGACAACTGAGAGAAATTAGCATGGTAAACAGGGATGTTTGGTTGGGTTGTAATTTGTCAGGAACAAATAACAGTCAGTGCGTTAACAGCGAACGAAGGCGGAAGGCAGTTACATTGTGACCATTTGCGTAGTCGCCGCGTGAATTGATAAAGAGAGTTCGCTCAAATGCTCTTTACTCGGACGTAATCACCATATAGAACTAACCACTAAACAACAAAACGTCCGAAATTAAAAGAACAAAAAAGTTGAGGAAAGGGGTTTTTTAAAACCTAAATCTAGCCTCAATTTCACTGAAATTGGCTTTAAAACTAAAATCAGTTCGCTCTAAATATAAAAGTTTATTTCTAGACAATCAGATTGGAGTGCTTCATTTAGCGACATTAGCAATGTGCTGACAACTGAGCGAGGTTAGCATGGCAAACAGGGATGTTTGGCAAGGCTGTGTTTTGTCAGGAACAAATACAGCCGGTGCGTTAAAAGCGAACGAAGACGGAAGGCAGTCACGCAGTGACCACTTGGTGGTCGCCGCGAGAGTTGGTAAAGAGGGTTCGCGCAAACCCTCTTTACTCGGACGTAAACGCCATATAGAACTAATCACCAAACAACAAAACGTCCGAAACTAAAAGAACTAAAAAAGTTGAGGAACGGGGTTTTTTAAAGCCTAAATCTAGCCACAATTTTACTGAAATTGGCTTTAAAACTAAAATAAGTTAGCTCTAAATATAAAAGTTTATTTCTAGAAAATCAGATTGGAGTGCTTCATTTAGCGACATTAGCAATGTGCTGACAACTGAGAGAGATTAGCATGGCAAACAGGGATGTTTGGCAAGGCTGTAGTTTGTCAGGAACAAATCACAGTCGGTGCGTTAACAGCGAACGAAGGCGGAAAGGCAGTCACTTAGTGACCACTTGCGCGGTCGCCATGGTAGTTGGTAAAGAGGGTTCGCGCAAACCCTCTTTACTCGGACGTAAACGCCATATAGAACTAGCTACCAAACAACAAAACGTCCGAAACTAAAAGAACTAAAAAAGTTGAGGAACGGGGTTTTTTGAAACTTAAATTTGTACCCATTTCTAACCCTTTTTTTTGACTTAAAATAAAATGATTAAAAATCAAAATATTAAAAAGTTACTCAAAAAAAGGGTTTTTAATAGTAAAATTACGCTTTGTCTTTTTGCCAACTGCATTTATAGTATGTTGTGTTCTAGTTCACTACCGTGTAGGTAGTTTAGAAAAAAGCGCGAGTTAAATAACTTAGTGCTTTTTCGTTCACTACCGTGTAGGTAGTTTAGAAATGTGGGGTCTATCTCAAGCGCCTTAGTTGCTGGTTCACTACCGTGTAGGTAGTTTAGAAATTTTCATCAAATGCTACCAAAGAACTAAGGAAGTTCACTACCGTGTAGGTAGTTTAGAAATGTGCGCTTCAGCTATATCAATTATCAATTTTGTTCACTACCGTGTAGGTAGTTTAGAAAAAATGTAATTATTAACAGGGTTAGAACCACAGGTTCACTACCGTGTAGGTAGTTTAGAAATGATAAACTTTTAACATTTCCATTACTTTCACCGTTCACTACCGTGCAGGTGGTTTAGAAAATAAACAACTCTAGTACAAGATTTAACCCAACGTTCACTACCTTGTAGGTATGACAAAAGTCTTAACAATTATTTACCAATCTGAATTTGCTATAATTACCTAATATATCTATACTTTTTTCTGCAAGGATTGCATATTTTTAGATAAAAATTATAAATTAAAGGATTAAGAGCATGTTGAGATACCCTTATTTAGGCGCTATTTCTAATTTAATTGTTAATACAACATTGACCAATAAAGAAAATATATCAAGTCACGTCCCTTCAATACAGCAATTATTCATTAATCAGCCAATAAAGCGAAATTCAACGTTTAATAAAACACTACTCAAATATTCATCCTCATTTGGCCAAACAATAGTGAAATTCTTGAAAAAGATTTGTTTATGTTCTATGACTTTTTCAACTATATTTAGCCCTGTATACGCGTTAAGTTCATTTACCACAGAAAGTATAAAAGGTAGTGCACCATATTTAACGCTAGATGATGGTGTCAACAAAATAACGAGTACAGAAGAGCTACTGGCAATTAAATTACCTAATGGTACTGTGATAACCCCGCAAAATGATGTATCAAGTATAACCAATCCGATCGAGTTACTTGATAAGAACAATACATATGCCAGTGTACAAACGATTGTTCCATTACCTATATCAGGCAATAATCAGTTTCCTGTAATAAATATGACGGATTTACTTGCTGCACCGTATAATTATTTTGCTGATGATGATGGTGATGGATTTGATGATAGTGACCTTATTACCGCAACCGCAACAGGTGACATTAAGATAAAATGGGAAGCCCGTAATCCTGCCGTAGCAGATATTAATGCTAAAAACGCATTTATAGATATTACATCGAAGGTGAAAAGTCATCCTGATGCCATTCCGGATTTATGTGATGGGGTACATAAAATAACCATTAGCGCTAGTAATAGTGAGTTAACTACACCTTATGGTGATCCCAATACAAATCATTTTCAAGAAGGTTCACATAGTTATTATTTAACGCCAAAATTAGATCCAAAAGTGTGTTATGCCCAGCCAAATTTGTATCCTGATAACGCTAGTTTAGGCGGTCGTGATTATGAGATAGATGGCATTTTATGGGATGCCGCACAAGTCGAGAGTGTCCATGATTATGGGGATTATCGAGGGTATCCAAGTAAAGGTATTAAGGTATTACGAGCAACCAATAGTGGTAATTATCAAGGTGAAACTTCAATAACTAAAAATAACTTTCCAACGACCGGATCACATGGATTGTATTTTTATTTACTATTAGGCGGTATAACACCTGAAGCGGTATTAGCTGCCAATGGCAGTACTGTACAATCTATAGAGGGGGGCAATGTTAGTTTATCATTAAGTGTAAGTAAAACCACTGAATGGGAGCATGGTGAGCATGGACCGATACCATATGGATTGGCTGAACCTGCTATAAAAATAACCTTAATCGGGCCACGTTTCAATTCTACGGATAAGAATTTTAGACCAATGACTTTCAGATTATATGCTGATAGTAATAAAAGTACGCTAATTTATGAATTTAAATTAATGCGTTGGTTTATTGCTAATCCTGAGATTGTTTTTAATAATGAAACTCGATTTGAACCACCTATTGGTTCAAATGATGAAGCTTTAAGTTATCAATCTAAGGCAAGGGATTATTGTAAAAGTTTAGGTAGTGGTTATCGATTGCCAGATGTGAATGAGTTTTCCAATACCAATCCTGACGATGGTTGGATTGGCGGTTATATTAATGAGTATGCAACGTATGCTCGTCGACAATTAAGTTATCAGGAGAATAGAAAGTGGATTGGTGGAATTGCGAATGAATGGGGGTGTATGGCTGAAGATGATTTGTATGATCCTGGTCATAATATGTTTTGCCAAACTTATACAGAAACAGATTGGAATGCATATAATTATTGGACGAATAATGTAGCAACAAATACTGAGCTACCTGAAAATGAAGGAAAACCATTTTTATATCGGGTTGAAGGAAAAACTCGGGTACTTCATTTAAATGCATTTGAAATTCGTGCTGCTTGTGTTACACCTTAAGTGTTAATTGTGTTAATCCTAAAATATAATAAATGCAAGTTATAGTCACTGTTAGTTTTTGATGTATTTTAACAGTTATTAGAGTATTGGTTTTTTATTAATATATTGCATAAAAAAGATAAAAAGCCAATATAATACCTAGTATTTAACTAATTAAAATTTTTTTAAGTGGTTTTATAAGTACTATTATTTGTCTAGCATTAATCTGCATATCTGAATTAAAAAAATAAAGTTGAATTTTATTCTTGCTGTTTTTTATTCAGTTTCTCTGGTATAAATTTACTCTTTAGTCGATATTTTATAGAGATTTTTTATTCAAAAAGGTAATTGTTTTTGCTTATTGGATAAAAGAGCAAAGTATTCAATTATTCTAAAAATGCGTACCAATAATTAATTGAGATTTCTAGGTAAATTAATTTAATAAGGTATCTCATCATGAAGAAATGATTGACCATAGAGTAAATAATAAAGGTCGATTATAAAAAATTTGAGGAACAAGGTTTTTAAAGCCAAAAATCCTCTAATAACCTCTTCGAAATTGGTTTTAAAGGAATAATTAAAGTGTAATATTACATTAAACTTTACAAAAATTAACAATTTAACAGTCGAAATAAGTTGCATGGTTTTTTTCAATCACTATACTTTTATAACTTATTTATATAACAGGATGAATTTTGTGCCAATAGGTATAAAATTGCAAATAAATCATTAATTTAGTTGACATGGATGTCGGATATGTATTATAATTTACAACACCAAACACCAAACACCAAACATGCCCAACCTATAATTTAACGTTAGTAAAGTTAAGCACGCGCAGTTTATTATCTCACTACAATTCATTTCTCCAGCAAATTCGGCAAAATTTTTTAAAATTTCTTGGTTTAGCCTTTTTATCTCGGCAGATAGTTTTCGTGTTAATGGTGTTTGTTTTACAGTCTATCTCTTTTTCTAATTATGCATTAACCACTAAAACGACCAATATTATTCAAGGTTCAGCGCCTTATTTAACGCTAGATGATGGTGTTAGTAAAATAACGAGTACAGAAGAGCTACTGGCAATTAAATTACCTAATGGTACTGTGATAACCCCGCAAAATGATGTATCAAGTATATCCAATCCGATTGAGTTACCTGATAAAAAAAATACATATGCCAGTGTACAAACGATTGTTCCATTACCTATATCAGGCAATAATCAGTTTCCTATAATAAATATGACTGATTTACTTGCTACACCGTATAATTATTTTGCTGATGATGATGGTGATGGATTTGATGATAGTGACCTTATTACTGCAACCGCGACAGGTGACATTAAGATAAAATGGGAAGCCCGTAATCCTGCTGTAGCAGATATTAATGCTAAAAACGCATTTATAGATATTACATCGAAGGTGAAAAGTCATCCTGATACCATTGTAGATTTATGTGATGGGGTCCATAAAATAACCATTAGTGCTAGTGATAGTGAGTTAACTACACCTTATGGTGATCCCAATACAAATCATTTTCAAGAAGGTTCACATAGTTATTATTTAACGCCAAAATTAGATCCAAAAGTGTGTTATGCCCAGCCAAATTTGTATCCTGATAACGCTAGTTTAGCCGGTCGTGATTATGAGGTAGATGGCATTTTATGGGATTCAGCACAAGTTGACGATGGCACTGAATATGGTCATTATCGAGGGTATCCAAGTAAAGGTATTAAGGTATTGCGAGCAACCAATAGTGGTAATTATCAAGGTGAAACTTCAATAACTAAAAATAACTTTCCAACTACCGGGTCACATGGATTATATTTTTATTTACTATTTGGCGGTATAACACCTGAAGCGGTATTAGCTGCCAATGGCAGTACTGTACAATCTATAGAGGGGGGTAATGTCAGTTTATCATTAAGTGTGAGTAAAACCACTGAATGGGAGGATCATAGTGGTCATGGACCGGATCCATATGGATTGGCTCAACCAGCTATAAAAATAACCTTAATCGGCCCACGTTTTAATTCTACGGATAAGAGTTTTAGACCTATGACATTTAGATTATATGCAGATAGTAATAAAAGTACGCTAATTTATGAATTTAAATTAATGCGTTGGTTTATTGCTAATCCTGAGATTGTTTTTAATAATGAAAGTCCATTTAAACCACCTATTGGTTCAAATGATGAGGCTTTAAGTTATCAATCTAAGGCAAGGGATTATTGTAAAAGTTTAGGTAGTGGTTATCGATTGTCAGATGTGAATGATTTTTCCAATACCAATCCTGACGATGGTTGGATTGGCGGTTATATTAATAGATATGATACGAATGCTCGTCGACAATTAAGTTATCAGGAGAATGGAAAGTGGATTGGTGGAATTGCGAATGAATGGGGTTGCTTATCTGAAGTTGGTAAGCTGGGTCAAAATGTGTATTGCCAAACTTATACAGAAACAGATTGGAATGCATATAATTATTGGACGAATAATGTAGCAACAAATACTGAGCTACCTGAAAATGAAGGAAAACCATTTTTATATCAGGTTGAAGGAAAAACTCGGGTACTTCGTATATATGCATTTGAAATTCGTGCTGCTTGTGTTACACCTTAAGTGTTAATTACGATTATAAATAAAAAGTAGGTTAATTTTGATTAACCTACCTAAGTTTAGTTTATTGAATTGCTTTAGCGACTATTTGCTGTGCTTCTTGTTGAAGAGTTAATAGATGCTCATTACCGATAAAACTTTCTGCATAAATCTTATAAGCATCTTCTGTACCAGAAGGACGAGCAGCAAACCAACCATTTTGCGTGATCACTTTTAAACCACCAATTGGCGCATTATTCGCCGGAGCAGTGGTTAAGCATTGAGTAATTTCCTCACCAGCTAGTTTATCTGTGGTTAATTGGCTGGCATCGAGTTTGGCTAATTTTTGTTTTTCAGTAAATGATGCAGGTGCTTGAATTCGACCATAATAAGAAACACCAAATTTAGCTTCAAGTTCTTGGTATTGCTCCTGTGGATTTTTGCCTGTTTTAGCCGTCATTTCCGCCGCTAATAAGCATAAAATGATGCCATCTTTATCCGTTGCCCAAACTTTGCCATTAGTTCTTAAGAATGAACCACCTGCACTTTCTTCACCGGCAAAACCGAGTTTACCATGATAAAGTCCATCAGCATACCATTTAAAGCCAACTGGATATTCAAGGTATTTTTTGTTTAAGCTATTAGCAACACGATCGATCATTGAGCTAGTGACCAGCGTTTTACCAATAGCGATATTTTGATGCCACTGTGGACGATTTTGAAATAAATAGTTTACGCAAGTTGAAAGGTAAGCATTCGGATTCATTAACCCTTTTGGTGTAACAATGCCGTGACGGTCAGCATCAGTATCGTTACCAAAAGCTAAATCAAATTTATCTTTGAGGTTTAATAAACCGGCCATTGCCCAGCGACTTGAACAATCCATACGGATCACTTCATCATGATCAAGGTGCATAAAGCTAAATGTTGGGTCAATTTTATTGTTGACGATTTCAAGGTTTATGCCGTATTTTTCAGCAATGCGGGGCCAATAAGTAATACATGCACCGCCAAGTGGATCAACACCAATTTTTAGCGATGATGCTTTAATTAATGACAGATCTAAAATATTTTCAAGATCGTTAACATAATCAGTTTCATATTCTTTAGTATGAACGTAGTCTGATTTTATTGCTTTCTCTAAGCTAACACGTTTAACACCACTAAGGTTATTTTTTAATAATTCATTAGCACGATTTTCGATTTGTTTAGTTATATCAGTATCAGCTGGACCACCATTAGTCGGATTATATTTGATACCGCCATCTTCAGGTGGATTATGTGATGGAGTAATAACTATGCCATCAGCTAATTGAGATTGTTTATCCTGATTATAAGTCAATATTGCATGAGAGATCACTGGTGTGGGAGTATAGCCCCAATTTTGCGCTATAACTACAGTTTGTTCATTCGCCACAAAGACTTCAAGCACTGATTTTAAAGCAAGTTCAGATAAAGCATGGGTATCTTGACCAATAAAACATGGTCCAGTAATATTGTTTGCTTTGCGATATTCGGCTACTGCTTGGGCAATTGCTAATATGTGTACTTCATTGAAGGTTGCTTTATTTGAGCTACCACGATGACCTGATGTCCCAAAAATAACTAATTGGCTAACATTATCAACATCTGGTTGAATTTGATAATAGTTATTTTGTAATTCTTGGATATTAATTAGGTCAGATGGTTGAGCTAATAATCCTGCACGGCTTGACTTAGCCATTTTTTACTCCTCTTTCATAACTTTATTTTAATATTCACTTTTATAATCATTATGTTAGTGAATTATTATATAGTTTACGGTAAAAAAGCATGGATAACTTGATTAATCATGCTTTCTGAGATACCCATGTCACTCATAATTGATTCAATAATATAAAGTTTTCTAGCTGTATTTGTATTACTAATTACCCAATATGGGGTACCAACAATTTCTCTTGGTTTAGTGTTTTTTCCTGAGGTTTCTAAAGATTGTTTATCTTTAGCTAAGTATTGTCGTTTACTACCATGTAGTGATGTTGCAGCAATTGAAAATAGTGCCGGGTTATAGTTATAGAGGGCACCAAGTAGTAATAAAAAACGGCTAATGATCGATTTTTCATTTTTAAATGTATCGCTAGTAAGTAGATCATTAAAAATAGGGTAGTGATTTTCTTTGGCTAATATAGGATCAGCTTTAGCTAATAGAGGTTGATTAAAGTTTAATAAACGTCGCAAAATACTTGATGCATCTTCACCAATATGTTTAGTTTGACCTGCAATAAATTGATAAAGTTCTTCGTCGATTTCGATAGTTTTCATTCTGTTACTTTGCCTATTAAATTATTTTACCGGACAACCATCAACGGGAATGGCGTCAAAATTTAAACTTTTAGTTGGTTTGTCTTGTAAACAATCTAGTTTAGATTGATGAGAGACGGTTTCGTTTTTTGTCGTCGGTTGTTGATTTTCATCATGACAGGCCGTTATCATAACTGATAATAGTAAAGGAAAAAATAACCGTTTCATGTACTTGTTGTATGGTAGATTAACAATTGAGCTGAGTATAACTCAAGTTAACCAAAAATTATATTATCTAATGATAAAAAAATGAAAATGATATTGTTGTTTTTCAAAAAGAATATTATGCTAAACATGGTATAAAAAAGTATACTCAAATTATATGAGGAATAAATTATGAAAAAAATCGTCACATTAACTATTCTAGCAGCTATTTTATCTGGATGTAGTAATAGTGATATTTACTCTGGCGATGTTTATACAGCCGACCAAGCAAAACAAGTCCAACAAGTAAGTTATGGTACAGTTGTATCGGTAAGAGCAGTTAAGATTCAAGCGAATTCTGATGGTAAAAATAATGGTAATTTAGCTGGTACTGTAGGTGGGGCTGTAATTGGTGGTGTTTTAGGTAATACGATTGGTGATGGTACCGGTAGAATTTTAGCTACAGCAACGGGCGCTATTGGTGGTGCAATATTAGGTGATGCGATTGAAAACAAATCTAGTCAAGCTGATGCAGTTGAATTAGAAATTAAACCTGAAAATGGTTCTAATTTTGTTATCGTACAAAAAGGTGATGCTAAACAGTTTTATGCTGGACAAAATGTTAAATTAATTACTAATGGTCAACGTATCAATGCAGCTCCAAGATATAGTGGTAAATAATATCTTATTTATTTCAAATTTATCATTTAAATCTGGCTAGTTTTATCTGAATTTGCTTTCGCTTATAGTTATTATAAGTGAAAGCTTCTTTTAATTTTAATTATCTTATTAGCTATTTAATCCCCATCAGCTAATTGATTATTTAGTCGACATAAAAATTTGCCTGTCTAATCACAAATCGCTAAACTCAAACTAAATGTTTTAATAGTAATAAGGAACTATATAGCAATGCGTGTATTACATACAATGATCCGAGTCGGAGATTTAAAACGTTCAATTGATTTCTATACTCGAGTTATGGGAATGACACTGCTAAGAACCAGTGAAAATCCGGAATATCAATATTCACTCGCTTTTGTCGGTTATGGTGATGAATCAACCAGTTCAGTAATTGAATTAACTTATAATTGGGGAACAGAAAAATATGATCACGGTACAGCTTTCGGTCATATTGCTATTGGTGTAGATAATGTCGCTAAAATGTGTGAGGATGTTCGTCAAGCTGGCGGTCGAGTTACTCGTGAAGCTGGTCCAGTGAAAGGGGGAAAAACGATTATTGCTTTTGTTGAAGATCCCGATGGTTATAAAATAGAGTTAATTCAAAATAGCCAAGCGACTAAAGCATTAGGCAATTAATTCAGTTATGCTAATTTTAACTATCGCCGAATTATCGGCGATATTGGTTCGTTAAATTGAGTTAATATTTCGCAGCTAATAGAGCGGCTAATAGCTGTTGATGTGCTATAGCTTGTTTGCTTTGTTCAAGACTAGCACTAGTCATAATGGCATTTAATGACCTTAGTGATTCATCAAAATCATCATTGATAATCACATAATCATATTCATTGTAATGTGAAATTTCAGATTGAGCTTTATGCATTCTTTTGCTGATCACCTGCGCATCGTCTTGACCTCGTTTGATGAGTCGATTTTCAAGTTCTTTCAATGATGGCGGTAAGATAAAAATACTTTTTGATTCGGGCATTTGCTGCCTAACTTGTTTCGCCCCTTGCCAGTCAATATCTAAAAAAACATTAATACCTTGCATTAAAGATTGCTCAATTTCGGCTTTAGATGTTCCATAATAGTGATCGAATACATGCGCATATTCCACGAAAGCATTCTGTTCAATTAATGATTCAAATTCTTGATTATCAACAAAATAGTAATGTTCACCAGGCTGTTCTCCAGGTCTTGGTTTTCTTGTCGTATGAGAAATAGAAACTTTTGCTGGATGGCGATTTTCTTGTGCTAAATAGGCACGAATAAGACTTGATTTACCAGCACCACTTGGTGCCGAGATAATGAATAAAGTACCCGTATACATAAATAATATTACCGTTTTTTAATAAGATAATGAGTGATTTTTATTGTCACAAATAGTCGATAGGCGCTATTATAGCAAAATTTGCTTATTGTATGTGGCTTATTGTTACATCTAGATTTTATTATTAGCAATCAATTATATAACGAATAATGTAGTATAGAAATTGGATCAACATTATTACAATTATTAAATATATTAGATAGCAATTTATTTCATTAAGGAAAGGAAAATGTCTTTAACATTTAAAGATGGTGTACAAGCGTGTATTCCAACTTTATTGGGTTATATTGGAATAGGTATTGCCGCAGGTGTTGTGGGTAAAGCATCTAACTTATCGGTATTAGAAGTGACTCTCATGGCAATTATTATTTATGCTGGTGCATCACAATTTATCATCACCGGTTTAATGATGGTAGCAACACCAATAACAGCGATTATTTTTACGGTGTTTTTAGTTAATTCACGGCATTTTTTGATGAGTATGGCTACCGCACCGGCATTTCGTCGTTTCTCATTATTGAATAATGTTGGTATTGGCAGTCTATTAACTGATGAAAGTTTTGCAGTAGCCATGAATGCTATTGCTAATAAACAACCCGTAAATCCAGCCTGGATGCATGGACTAAATATAACCGCTTATTCTGCGTGGATATTATCATGCTTAGTTGGGGCATTGATTGGTGAATGGTTACCCAATCCAGCACAATTTGGATTAGATTATGCATTAGTGGCGATGTTTATTGGTTTACTTTATTTACAGTTAACAGGTGATAAATCTAAAACAGTTCTTAATCGTGTTATTGCAATGTTGACAGTCAGTGTGATATTGATTTTTTTATTACGTTTTATCTCATCAGAAATGGCGATATTATTTAGTACTTTTGCAGGTTGCTTTATGGGGATTATTGTGGAGCGTAAAGCATGAGTATTTATAGTATATTAATCATTTTGGGTAGTGGTTTGGTGACTTGGCTACCTCGGGTTATCCCTTTCTTATTAGTCAGAAAATTGCAATTGCCTGAAGTAGTCATTCGTTTTTTATCCTATGTACCTATTTGTATTTTAACTGCACTATTTGTTGAAAATCTTTTTATAGTTAAACAAGGCGAATTTCCTAGTTTTAATGTTGAATATTGCTTAGCTGCAGTGCCAACTATTGGTATTGCTGTTTTGACTCGTAACCTAATGTGGGTCGTTATTGTTGGAATGAGTAGTATGGCATTAATTCGCTATTTTATTATCTAAGTTGATTTTCTTATTCCAACAAAAACAGGGCTATTGCCCTGTTTTACTATTTAATTTTTTTTAGGTTCTTTCTTTTTGTTCTAATCTTATAATGCTTTTAGTCAACTTCTCCGCTTCGGCTGTTTGACCTAATTGATTTAAATAGTTGGCCATTGCTTTCTGATTAGCTAAGTTATTGACGATAACTTTTGGTTGTTGTTTCCACCATTTGATTAAAGCAAGTGGATCACTATTGGTTGATAATTGTTTGATACGACCAATATAGGCTGCTTGTCTAAATTGATCAAGTTGAGAGTCTGGATAAGCTTTAGTTTTATACATGATCGGTAATAAATCAATAACCGATTGATAATCTTCCGTTTCATAATAGAGTTGATCTGCTAATCTCAAGATTTCAACATTACGCGGTTTTTCGTTTAATAATTTTTCAATTGTGATTTTAGCTGCACTATATTCATGATTTTTGAGTTGTAGACGAATTTGTACCAGTTGAAAAGCAAATAACTCTTTTGGTTGGCAACATTTTGCCGCCTCGACTAAAGATTGATTGGCGGCGATTAATTGGTCTGCATCAATTTGTGCTTGAGCTGCAAGTAAATAAGATAAAGTTGAGCTTTTTGCACCTTTGGCACTTTTCATAAATAGTTTAGCGGCTTGTTGATAATCACCTTGTAAAAGGTAAAATTGCGCTTGTTCAACACGTTTAACCGATTTTTTCGGTGATTTTAATCTTAACCATTCACCTAGAGCAGTTTTTGAGTTGAAGATTTTTTTACATATTTCATAAACTAAATACAGGACAAGTAATCCTAACAATTGTAATATGACAAATGAGTTAAAAGACATACTTATTCTATATTTAGCAACTTCAAATACCGCTGACCCTTGATGGCCTTCAAAAATAGGGCCAAGGAAAAATCCACCGACTAATACTAAGAAAATAATGAGTATTTTTAACATTATTATTCTCCTATTTACCTAATGCTGATTTGACTCGGGTTTGCATTAATTTTTCAAGCTCAATAATGCTGTCGAGTTTATCGGGGATATTTTGATTACTAATCGATTGTTTTTGTAAACTATCAAGATCATTTAAGAACAATTTAACTGCTGATGCATTACCATCGAAATAAGCATTAATCCAAGTCGAAGCATCATGTAAAGCACGTTGATATATGAGTTCTTGATGTCTTGGTACTGCCTGTGCCGCAATTAATAACCGGAAACGAATATTTTCACGAAGATACAGAGTCTGTTCTAAACTTAAAGGTGTTTTTAAAATTTGACATCTAACAATTTGCTTTTCATCATTACCAGCCTTATCTAAACAAGTGGCAAAATGGTTATCTTTTGCGTCAAGTTTTTCAATTTTGATAAATTTGTCCATAAATTTTTCGGCATTGACAAGTAAATTATCTGACCAATCATCTATTGATGAGCTAACATTATCATTTTCAGCTAAGTTCGATGACGGTTTATTACTTGTTGAAACCTCATCTGCGGTTTTAATTTCATTTTGGTTAACTGCCTGCGCAGCTTCTTTATAATTACCGACTAAAGGTAGGTCTGTTAATGATTCAGATAAACCTAATAGCTTAATAATAATTCCATCCGCATCAATAAAACTTATTTGTGATAAGGCATTAATATCTTTGCTAATGGCTTGTCTTGCGGCTAATAGACTTGGATCATTGGTTTTGGCCAAACTTTCGTCAGCACTTTTTAATAATAGACGGGCACTGGTATAATCTTGGTCATTCCAAATTTTTCTACCAGCAAGATGGACTAAATAGTTAGCCTGTGAAATTAACCAAACATTATTATCAAGTGTGGATAGGGCTGATAAACGTTCATTAATAGTATTTAAGTTTTGTTCGTTAAACTTAGTTGCATCGTTAATTTGTATGCTTAATTGTTGTTGAATCTTTTGGTTTTCATTTAATTGGCGATCAACACGCTGTGATAAAGATGTAAACTGTTGGTTTTGTTGATTGACGGCATCATTAATATTACTTTGCAAGTCATTAATTATGCTAGCTTTAGTATTTTGCTTTAAGTTTGCAACTTCTGTTTGTAAGGTGGCAATCTTTCGCATTTGATTTTCAATTTGTTTATATCCTTGGAAATAAACAAATCCACTTAGACAAACTGTTAATGCTATGGCAAGTATCGACAGTTTTGATACTGGTGTCTGGGATTTACTGCTATTAACCGATGAATTGGTTGGTTGTTCGATTTTTGGACTAGAAGTTTTTTTGATTGGTTCTTTTTTATCTACGTTCATCGTCTTTTTCGCTTCTTTGTTTGCATTAGGTATAGGCGGTTGACTAAATGAAGTGGTGCTGATGTTTGAAAGTGTTGCATTGGCACCATAATATTTTGCTGGCATAAATTAACCTCATTTAGATTTTTTAAATATTTTTGGCATTATGACATAGAGTTATCATTGTTTTAAATAAAAATTGATTATTTGCACTAACAATTTTTAAAACTTTTTGCCAATTTAACTGTTTAGCTTTTGTAAAAATTCTCTCACTGGTTACGATTAGTTGCGCTTCATTCTTATGTTTATTTTGGCAGTAAATATCTAGTTGTAATAAGTGATCAACACTTGTAATTAATATGATTTGTTGGGCAATATTTTCGGCTAATATGTTTGGTTTATAAGTGATAGTTTGACGAGTATAGCATGCAATTGTTTTCACATTAACTGTTTGCAATTTTAACTGCTGAGATAATTGTTGACCGCCATTATCCCCACAAAGAATTAATGCATTATGACCACTTATTGCTTGTTGATTTAATAATGATAATAATCCGGCACTATTTTCTTCATTAGGGTAATCAACATGAACGTTATTTTGCTGACTAAATAATTCGGCAGATTTTTTGCCAATAGCAAAATAACGAAGGTGATTAGGTAACCTGAGATTGGGCAGATGTTGTTTAATCATATAAGTGACTTGTGGTGAAACAATAATAACCATATCACCTAGATTAAGATTATCCAATTGTTGCTGTAAATGCCTCAGATCTTGACCAGCTAAGATATTAAAAAAAGGGAGATGTATTGCTGATACACTGGCTTGATTTAATAATCGGGTTAAATTATCCCCTTCGGGGGAAGGGCGAGTAATATAAATCATTAGTTAATTAGTTCCGCTAATATTTTATCAGCGCCTTTAGCTAATAATTTTGCAGCCAATTTTTCACCTAAGCTCTCGGCTTCTTTGGCAGCTCCTGTTATACTAACTTTAATAATTGTTGAACCATCTAGACTGCCAACTAAACCATTTAAGGTTAATAAATTGTTATTTAAAAGACTTTGACAGGCAATAGGCACTTGACAGCCACCTTGCAATGCCTGATTCATTGCTCTTTCGGCTTGAATACAAATTCGGCTATGTTTATCATCAAGTGGCGCAAGTAATTGCAAGATTGTTTCATCATTGATTCGAGTTTCGATACCAACTGCACCTTGGCCTACCGCGGGTAAAATTAAGTCAGTATCAATGTATTGCTTGATTCGTTCCTGTAATCCTAGTCGTTTTAAACCAACCGCAGCTAGAATTATGCCATCATATTCTTGATTATCCAATTTTGATAAGCGCGAACCAACATTACCACGTAAATCCTTGATTATGAGATGTGGATATTTAGCCCGTAATTGACATTGACGTCTTAAACTTGAGGTGCCAATGATAGCTCCATCAGGTAAATCATCTAAACATTGATATTGATTTGATATGAATGCATCGCGAACATCATCTCGTTGACAAATTGTAGCAAGTGTTAATCCTGTAGGAAATTGAGCTGGAATGTCTTTAATAGAATGAACGGCAATATCAGCTTCATTATCTATTATGGCTTGTTCTAATTGTTTGACAAATAACCCTTTACCACCGATTTTCGATAGCGGACTATCCAATAGTACATCACCTTTAGTTACCATTGGGATTAGTTCAACGGTTAAATCTTGGTGGATAGTCATTAATTGTTGTTTAACAAAATTAGCTTGCCAAAGGGCCAAGGGACTTTTTCTTGTTGCGATGCGGATTTTCAATGATGCTCCCTATCTACCGAATTTTAAATATTTTTGTTGTTATAAGTCATTCAACATAAATTGATTAGCCTAAAACTCATTATGTTTGAGATTTAGGCTGCGACACTCATTATGTCAGTTATAATTCATCAACAAAATTAATGGCAAAACCAATGTAATTTGCTGGGGTTAGCTGTTTTAAACGAGCTTTTTCATGTTCAGGTAACGCTAACGAATCGATAAATTGTTGCATTCCTTGTGCATTGACACGTTTACCTCGCGTTAATTCTTTTAATTTTTCATATGGTTTTTCGATACCATAACGACGCATCACGGTTTGAATTGGTTCAGCTAATACTTCCCAATTTCGATTAAGTTCATCAAGCAGATACTCTTGATTTACTTCAAGTTTATTTAGACCTTTGAGTGTTGACTGATAAGCAATAATCGCATAACCAATACCTACTCCGAGATTACGTAATACCGTTGAGTCGGTTAAATCTCGTTGCCAACGAGAAATAGGTAATTTACTACCAAGATGACTCATAATTGCATTAGCAAGGCCCAAATTGCCTTCTGAATTCTCAAAATCAATTGGGTTAACTTTATGTGGCATAGTTGAAGAACCAATTTCACCAGCAACGGTTTTCTGTTTAAAATGATTTAAAGCGATATACCCCCAAACATCACGATCAAAATCAATCATAATTGTATTAAAACGGGCAATACAATCAAAATATTCAGCAATATAATCATGTGGTTCAATTTGGGTAGTATATGGATTCCACTGTAATCCTAATGAAGTTACAAATTCCTCACTAAATTTATGCCAATTGATTTGTGGATAAGCAACCATATGCGCATTATAATTACCTGTAGCGCCATTGATTTTACCTAGGATTTCAATTGACTCTAATTGTTTTAACTGTCTTTTTAATCGATAAGCAACATTGGCAAATTCTTTACCGATGGTAGAAGGCGTAGCTGGTTGTCCGTGTGTTCTTGATAATAATGGTAAGTCACGATAAGTCTTAGCTTGCGTAGTGATGATAGTAATTAATTTGTTCCAGTAAGGGATAAGAACTGTGTCTCTGGCTGTTTTTAACATTAAAGCATAAGATAGATTGTTGATATCTTCTGATGTACAGGCAAAGTGGATAAATTCATTAATAGCTTGCAGTTCTTCGTTAGTGTTAACTTTTTCTTTTAAGAAATACTCAACAGCTTTAACATCATGATTTGTTGTCTTTTCGATTGTTTTGATGCGTATTGCATCTTGTTCATTAAAGTTTTCAACAATTTCATTAAGGTGCTTAGTAGCTTGCTCACTTAGCGTTGGTACTTCAAGAATATCTGCTTGTTTAGCGAGTTTTTGTAGCCATCGAACTTCAACTTGCACACGATATTTTAACAAACCATATTCACTAAAAATGGTGCGTAATTCTGTTGTTTTGTCACCATAACGACCATCAATTGGTGATAGGGCGGTAAGAGCAGATAATTCCATCGGTTTTACTCCGTTGCTATTTTTTTAAATTTAATAACTTTGTTGATTAACATCTTTTAATAATTCTTGTGCTGCATTACATATTCGTTTACGACCCAGCAAAATTTGCCAGCGACTACCACCAACTTGGTACCATAAAATGGCGGAACGAACACAACCTAGTAGTGAAGCTCTAACTTTGGCTTGCACTAATGAATTTTGTAAATACTCAGCTTTACCTACTACTTTGATTTTGGTTGATAGAGGACTGATAATATCCGAATAGATTCCCGCTAATGAATAAGAGAGATCATCAACATGATTACCAATTGTCTCCTGATTCATATCTGAATAAAGTCCAGATATCCGTTGTAAACGTTGATCTATTTTTCCTAATGCATCATTATTTTTTAAAAGTTTGCTAGTGACACTTAATGCACCAAACAAATAACGGATGATTTCAACTTGTTGCTTTTGATTGGATGATAGTAGTGAGATAAGTGTTTCAAGACCAGTTTTAATATTGATAATACCATCATAAACATCATCAGTGGTTTTTGGTGATGTATTAAATATGCTTTTAATTGCTATTTGATAAAGCGTATTGTTACAACCCCCTGTATTAGCAAGTTGGGGAATAAGTGACGCACTTTGTGTTACGCCGGCAAGGGCTATTGCAATATGATGGTATTTACTATTCACTTTAATGCTCCTTACTGCTTACAATTCGTTCCTCAATAATACCGCCACCAAGGCAGACTTCATCTTGATAGAATACCGCTGATTGCCCTGGTGTTACTGCTGCAACAGGTTGTTCAAACATTACTTGAATTTTATCTTGTTCTAATGGTGTGACACTACAAACAATATCTTGTTGACGATAACGAGTTTTTACTGTGCATTGGAAAGGTTTTGTCACAACTTTACGATCAACCCAGTGTAGTTGTTGAGCAATTAATCCATCCGAAAACAAAGCAGGATGATCATGACCTTGGGCTACAATTAATTCATTATTTTTTATGTCTTTGTCAACAACATACCATGGCGTATCATCGGCTTGTTTTAGACCACCTATACCAAGTCCTTTACGTTGTCCTAATGTGTGATACATTAGACCTTGATGTTGACCAATAACTTCACCGTCTACAGTACGAATCACTCCTGATTGTGCGGGTAAATAACGAGCTAAAAAGTCACTGAATTTTCTTTCACCAATAAAACAGATCCCTGTTGAGTCTTTTTTTGCTGCTGTTGCTAGGCCCAGTTTTTCGGCTATTTTTCGTACTTGTGGTTTTTCCAGTTCACCAACAGGAAATAAGCTTTGTCTAATTTGATTTTCACTCAGCGTATATAAAAAATAACTTTGGTCTTTATTGTTATCTATACCGCGCAGTAATTCGACTTTATTTCCATTTTCTCGCTTGCGAACATAATGACCGGTAGCGATATAATCAGCGCCAAGATCTTCGGCTGCATATTCAAGAAAAGCTTTAAATTTGATCTCTTTATTGCACAGGATATCAGGATTAGGCGTTCTACCCGCTTTATATTCGGATAAAAAATGTTCAAATACGTTATCCCAGTATTCGGCAGCAAAATTGATTGTGTGTAATTTGATGTTTAATTTATCACAAACTGCTTGCGCATCGGCTAAATCGATCGCCGCTGAACAATATTCTTCAGTGTCATCTTCTTCCCAATTTTTCATAAATAAACCAACAACATCGTAACCTTGTTGTTGTAATAAATAAGCAGAAACGGAAGAGTCTACGCCGCCAGACATGCCGACAACGACTTTTTTTCGAGTGTTTATATTTGGCATAATAACTAAATCAATGGGCAAAAATTTTGTGATAATTTTAGCATAATTATGATGAAATGTATAAGGCTATGCAAAAGAGGGATATGGATTAGATTAACAAATTTTGATTAATAGTTGTCTGCTGATGTTTATTCGCAGAAAAAAATAATTATAGTTTAAAACTCCATTGATAATATCAATGGAGTTAAAATTAGAAATAGCTTTATCATGGTGATATTAATTAAGATCTTTTAGTAAATAGACTACATGACCGATTATTTTAAAATCGTCCTGTTCTTTTCTGTCAACCACCATAGCTGGATATTTAGGGTTATCTGAAATTAAAACTAAGTTAGCACCTTGATTTTGAATACGCTTGATACTTATATGCTCATCATACTGTACCGCATAAAGAAAACCATCAATAGGTTTAGCATAAGCTTTATTGATAATAAGGATATCATGATTTGATATAGTTGGTTCCATACTATCACCCTTAGCCCAAACAGCGACTAGATTATCAACTTCACAACCATGATGTTTGATTA
Source organism: Gilliamella sp. W8126 (assembly GCF_016102185.1). NCBI lineage: Bacteria > Pseudomonadati > Pseudomonadota > Gammaproteobacteria > Orbales > Orbaceae > Gilliamella > Gilliamella sp. W8126. The sequence continues at coordinate 416,445 of NZ_JACFPE010000001.1, forward strand.
AGGTGATATCAAATGGAATTGTTTCCAAAACTGAAAATGCACTATTTGTTTCATTGAGATGATGAAATGGAATATCAATAGAACCTTTACCTTGGCTTTCTGGAAGTAAACGACATTCTCCCTTTCCTGTCACAAGCCACTCGATTGGTACATCGCATTTCTGAGCTATTGTTGCCAATCTATTTAGCGATGGATAGGTTTTACCACATAAATAATCTCGTATTACTGCTTCAGACATTCCTACTTTTTTTGCAAAAGCGTTTCCTGAGAGACCTTCTAAAACAATAGTTAATCGATTTTTAAAGTTTATTACTCCCGTACTGGTTAGTGCTCGTGTTTTTTCTTGATCTGACTGTTTTTTTACTTTATTTTCCATTGTTTTTTATTCCATTTCTAGATATTTTTTTGTTTTTATTATTTTAATTCGTTTTTTTATATGTTATTCTTTGTTGGTAACTTGTTATCGCTTTAGTCGCGTAATACCGATAATCTTTACAATAGCAAAAAATTTAACCAATAGAGGATCTCATAATGAGAGAACAAGATCAAGACTGGACACCATCAAGAGTAGTAGGTGAGATTAAAATTCGAGGTGGAAATTTAAGAGCTCTTTCACGTTCAAGTGGTTTACAGGCTGATACTTTACGTAATGCATTATATCGACATTGTCCTAAATATGAACGTATTATCTCTGAATATTTACAAGTACCTGTTGAGCAAATTTGGCCATCTAGATACGAAAAGAAGGTTAAAAAATAAGTTACAATTGTATTACTGAGTAGAAAAAGACGCCTAAGATAGGCGTCTTACGTTTTATTTCTTAGCTTGTTCTGCTGCTTTAACGATTGCTGCAAATGCATCAACTTTTAATGAAGCACCACCAACCAAAGCACCATCAATATCCGGTTGTGTAAATAGTTCAGCTGCATTTTTATCATTAACTGAACCACCATATTGAATGATTACTTGTTCAGCTACAGCTGCATCTTGTTTAGCAATATGATCACGGATAAATTTGTGAACAGCTTGTGCTTGAGCAGGAGTTGCAGATTTTCCTGTACCGATTGCCCAAACTGGTTCATAAGCAATTACCGCACCGTTAAATGCTTGTACACCTAATGCATTAATGACAGCATCGATTTGACGAGCACATACTGCTTGAGTTTGGCCAGCTTCGTTCTCAGCCTCAGTTTCACCAATACAAAGTACTGGTACTAAACCTGCTTCTTTTAATACACCAAATTTTTGCGCAATAAATTCATCAGATTCTTTGTGATAAGTACGACGTTCAGAATGTCCAATAATAACGTGAGTTACGCCGATTTCTTTTAACATAGTTGCTGATACTTCACCAGTATAAGCACCAGAAAGATGAATACCGACATCTTGAGCGCCTAAAAGAATGTTTGAGCCACCTAATTGGTGTGCTACAAAATCTAAATAAACGCTAGGCGGTGCAATTGCAATGCCACAGTTGGCATCTGTTGATAGCTCATTTCTTAATCCTGTGACTAAGTCTTTTGCCATACCGATACTACCATTGAGTTTCCAGTTACCCATAACGAGAGGTTTTCGCATATTTTTCTCCAACTTAAAATTTAAAAAGGTGTTGATTTCAGAATGAATTGGTTATAATACTACTTATTATACACCAAATAAATTGAGCTTGAGGAAAAATATGTCATTAGAAATATTGAATCAATTAGAAACTAGAATTCAAAACACTGTTAACACCATTAATACATTGCAACAAGAGATCGCTAGATTAAAACAAGGCAATCAAGAACTTGAACAATTAATTAATGATAGTTCTGATGAAATGAAAGCATTACGTGATGAAAATGAAAAATTAAAACAAGACCAACAAATTTGGCAGCAACGGATTCAAACTCTTTTAAATAAAATTGGTGAAATTACCCAGTAAGCGATTTAATCGATTTTAAACGCGACTTATGTCGCGTTTCTTTTATGACGAACCAATATGTGAAAATTAAATTAAAATGCGTGAAAAGCTAAAATCTTTATGGCTTACTGAAACTATTCATTTAATTGAGTCACAATCTGGACGCTTTGCTGATCAAGATATTAATCGGCAAGTTAAAGCTATGCCAACATCTTTGGTTAATCGTATTGTTATGCGAGCTACCTTATTATCTAAACAAAATGGTTTATATTTGGCACAAAAAGTCATGTTGCGCTCAATTAAGCTCTCATTTTTGCTATTATTGTTTTTTTCGCTTTTTATCGGTAGCTCGTTGACATTTGGCGCATTAAGTCAAAATCCAATCAATTTATATTGGGCGTTATTCAGTTTATTGGGGGTTCATTTTATTACGCTAATTATCTGGCTTTGCTCATTGTTATTTTTTTCTCGGTTTGGTGGTAGCCTATTAATTCACTGTTGGTTATGGATAGCAGAAAAACTTTACCAAAAAAAGACCGTAAAACAACTTGTTCCCGCTTTTGTTTCATTATTTGGTTATCGAATTCGTTGGTTATTAGGTTTTGTTCTTAATCTGTTTTGGACAGTTATTTTGACTAGCGCTTTAATCGTTTTGCTAGTACTTTTTTCTACACAACATTATAGTTTTGAATGGAAAACAACTTTATTAAGTGCGGATTCAATTACCCAATTGACTCATTATTTAGGTTATTTACCTTCTTGGTTTGGATTTTCTATTCCAAAAGATGAAGTGATTAAACTTAGTGAACATGCATTAAGTGCTGGTGATATTCGTTCTTCATGGGCGATATGGTTACTTGGCGTTTTTATTTTTTATGGCTTAATTGTTCGTTTATTTCTAATGATTTTTTGTGGTGTCATCTGGATGGTAAGCAGTCGTAAGCTTAAATTAAATTTAGATGATCCAGATTATCAAATACTAGCACGACAATTGCAGCCATTAGTCACTAATGTAGAAGATGAAGATAAATTAGGTGAAATTAGATGGCAATTGCCGATTTCGCAAATTGAAGAAGGACATGGTATCTATTTGGTTGCAGTGGACATCGTTGACAGTTGGAAACCGGCAACTATTGTTCCGTTCTATGGATTTCTCAATACCCGTGAACAACGGATTGCTATATTAGATCATTTGCAACTAAAACCGGCGAAAAAATTATTAATTGCCATCGATACTGATCGAGCACCTGATCGAGGATTATTGAACTTTATTCAACAGTTAATTAATAAATCACAGCAATCTCGGATATGGTTTATTAATCAAGGAAAGCAATTTCATAATTGGCAATCGTTATCTTTACCATTAGCTAATCCTAATTGGTTAGAGCAGGATAATTAATATGATAACTTCATTGAAATTAGCGATAGTTGGTCATGCAAATTTTGGTAAAACTTCGCTTTTACGAGCATTATCGTACAATAGTCATTTTGGTGATGTTTCAGATAAACCTGGCACCACAAGACACGTCGAGTCGATTAAGTTGCCGTTGGCTAATGATACTGACATCACTTTTTATGATACTCCTGGTTTTGAAGATAGTTTGGCACTTTATGATTATATAACACAACTTTTACCAGCAAATACTAAGCTTGATGGTATCGATAAATTAACGAATTTTTTACAAAGTCCAGAGGCTGAAAACCTTTTTAATCAAGAAGCAAAAGTCATTAGACAAGTGTTAAATTGTGATGCAGCTATTTATGTCATCGATGTGAGAGAGCCTGTGCTACCTAAATATCACGATGAATTAGCCATCTTAGCGAATAGTGATAAACCCATTCTTGCTGTCCTTAACTTCACTTCAACTAAAGAACAAAACGAAAAGGAATGGAAAAGATTGCTTTCAAGAATGGGGATCCATGCTATCATTGGGTTCGACGCTATGTTTCCACCCATAGATGGTGAGGAAAAATTATACAAAAGTTTAGCTTTATTAATTGAACCAGCTAAAAAAATATTGGATAATTGGTTAGATAATATTACGAGGATTCGTGAATCGCGTAATCATACAGCAAATAAGCTTATTGCCGAAGCATTGGTTGATGTGACTGCTTTTTATAAAATGGCAAAATCGGATGATAATCAAGCTGTAACTGATATGCAAAATAAAGTCAGGTTACGTGAACAAAAAGTAATTAACGATTTATTGCAACTATATCAATTTGATTCAACTCAAGAGAGTGAAGAGAATCTACCTTTAATTAAAGGTAGATATAATGCTGATTTGTTTAACTTAGATGCGTTGAAATTGATGGGTATGCATTTGACCAAAGGATTTGTGTCTGGCGCAACTATCGGAGCTAGTATTGATTTAGCTACCGGTGGATTATCCTTTGGTTCAGCTGCGTTAATTGGCGCTGCGGTGGGTAGTTTGATGCAAACTGCAAAGCATTATGGATCTAGAATGCGCTATCAGTTTTCTGGATATAGTAAATTAAGTGTTGATGATGTGATTATTTGTTTTCTTTCTTTACGATTAGTTCAACTAAAAGAGAGTCTAAATTATCGCAGCCACGCGAACACCAGCCCGATTAGGTTATCTAGATTAGATAAAAACGAGTGGCAAAAAGGTGTGTTACCTAAAAGTCTAAAGGTAGCGAGACGTTATTCGCAGTGGTCGACTTTAAATAAAGGATCAAAAAGAAATGATAAAAAAAGACAGTCGGTTATTAATCAAGTTGCGCAACAATTGCAGCAGTGTTAGAAAACGATGTTTAGTAATTTCACTTATTTTTTCTCTGTTTGTATTGTTTGGTTGTAGTAGTAGTCAGGGGCAAGTAGCTGTAAATAAATCAGATCCAGTTATTTTGGCAAAAATCGATCAACATTATAAAAAATGGAAAAAAACCCCATATCGTTATGGTGGGACGACTTTAGCCGGTAGTGATTGTTCTGCTTTAGTCATGAATTTCTACAAAAATAGATTGGCAAAAACGCTACCAAGAAGTGCTGCTGAACAAGCTAAATTAGGTTATAAAGTTACCACCCCTAAAGCTGGTGATTTAGTATTTTTTAAAACTGGCCGTAGTCGAAGTGGTTTGCATGTTGGCATCTATTATGCTGATGGTAAATTCCTACATGCTTCGACATCAAAAGGTGTTATTTTCTCTAATTTAAAAGAAGATTATTGGAAAAAACATTATTGGATGACTCGTCGGGTAATTGATACTAAAGTTAAATAAAATTTTGACTCACTGATATGAAATATATTCAGTGAGTCTTTGTTTCCTTTCCTTAGTTTTTCCAATTTTATATCAGTGATTTTTCTCTTAAACCATATAACACATTGGCAACATACAACATTTCGCCAGGTGTTCCCAATGATATTCGGCACCAGTTGGTAGCTGGATTAAAATCACGTCCTATTAATATAAAATTTTTCTTCATTAATTCACGATATTGTCCCAACTCAATAGGGCTCTTATGAAAGATAAAGTTTGTTTCTGATTTAAGATAGTGTAATCCTAATTCTGACAATACTTTTTCCATAATATTACGTGATACATCAGTTGCTTTCTTTGAGTAGGTCAAAAATTGATTATCATCGATTGATGCAAGAGCTGCACAAACTCCACAGTAATTCAGTTTTTCACCTGCTACATACTGACCAATATTTTTGATATTATCTGGCGAACTGACAACATAACCGACTCGCAAACCTGCCATAGCATGAATTTTTGAAAAAGTTTTCAGTAAAATAATATTGCTATAACCTTGAAAAATTAAACTATCAACAGAACGGAATACCGGATCATTGACAAACTCGGCATAAGCTTCATCAATAATAAATAATGTATTTTTAGGCTTACTTGTTATCCACGATTCAACTTCTTTGTAACCAATTACCGTAGATGTAGGATTGTTCGGATTTACTAGATAAACAATCGAAAATCCTTGATGATTTTCAACCGCTTTGCGCAAACCGTTAATATCAATTTGCCAATCTTTTAATGAAGGAACTTTAGTTATTTTCAAATTAAAAGTTTTAGCGAAATGCTCCCCATCACCATAAGTCAATTCTGGAATAACTAGTTGAGTGTTAGGATTTATATGAGCAGCAATGGCACTACGAATACCCTCAGATGATCCTGCTGTTAATAAAATATGTTCCTCGCTAACATTATGATACTGTGCTAATCTTTTACTCAATAGCAGTATTTCAGCTTTAGCATATCGATTAGCTTTCGGAACCGCATCTATAGCTGCTTGTTTGGCTGTTCCCGACATACCTATGGCATTTTCATTAAAGTTGAGTCTAACTGGATTATCTAGACTAGGTGTAACAGCTGTATCCATTACCGGAAGTGAGAATGAAATCGTTTTTTGTAACTCGCTAGCATAGGCTTTAGATAATAATTGATTTACAGATAACCCAGCAATAGCTGCAGTAGAAAAACCCAATAATGTTCTACGACTAATGTTTAAATTTGTTACCATAATTCACCTCACGTTCAGTCCGCTTTTACAAATATAAAATACAGCAAGATTCATACCAATTTAATAAACAAATAGAAATAACTGATATCAAATTGATAAAATTAAAGATTGGTGAATTTATGATGTTTGAATACTAATTAGCTAGATTGAAAAGCGCACTAATTTAGTTCGGATTTGCACTGCATTATGTCAATGTTTAAGATCATTGCTACTATTAATGAATATACGAACAATGATCTTAAGACCTCATAACTAAGACTATTTTTGCCTGATAGTTACTTTGTTATTAACTATCTGCTGGTGTTTCAATATCAGAATAGGTTGCCAGCATTTGCAAGAATTTATATTTAGAATTTACCATTTTAGTTGATTGCTCATGTAAAGTATTGGCAATAACTGGTTCAAGTGTTTCTAAACGACGGAAACGTTGCTCTTTAAGTAAAACATCCGTTAATGATTGACTGTTTGGTGCTTTAGAGTCTAACACTAAACCTGGTTTTCCTTCTTGCATGCGGCGTGGATCATAACGATATAGCGGCCAGAAACCAGATTTAACTAAATCTTTCATCTGTTCATGAGATTTAGATAAGTCGTAACCATGTTCTTCACAAGGGCTATAAGCAATAACCAGAGAAGGGCCATCATAAGCTTCGGCTTCTTGTAATGCTTTAAGTGTTTGGTTCAATTGCGAACCTAAAGCAACTTGAGCGACATAAACGTGGCCATACATCATTACACTGACCCCAAGATCTTTACGAGCTTTATGTTTACCTAAATCTGCAAATTTGGATACAGCTCCCATCGGTGTTGCTTTAGATTGCTGTCCTCCTGTATTCGAGTAGCATTGGGTATCGAGCACTAAGATGTTAACGTTTTCGGTTAAACTCATTACATGATCGAGTCCACCGAAGCCAATATCATAAGCCCAACCATCACCACCAATAGCCCATACTGATTTATCAATCAGATAATTAGCATCTTGCATTAACTCCTTAGCTTCAGCTGAAGTTAAATGCGCTAATTGTTGACGTAATAAATTAACTTGAGTTCGTTTTTCATCAATTGATAAATCTGGTGATTGTAAATTAATAACAATCTCTGGCGAAATCTCACCGGCAACATGTTCAAGCAAACGTAATGCTCGTTTTTTATGTTGATCATAAGTAATACGATAACCAAGTGCAAATTCGGCATTATCTTCAAATAGTGAATTTGCCCAAGCCGGTCCACGGCCATTGCGATCGGTTGTATATGGTGAAGATGGTAAATTACCACCATAAATTGACGAGCAACCCGTTGCATTAGCAATAGCGAGATGATCACCATATAATTGGGTTAGTAGTTTGATGTATGGTGTTTCACCACAACCGGCACAAGCACCAGAATATTCAAATAAAGGTGTTAATAGTTGTGATGTACGTACATCAATTCGTTCTAGCGTTTTGATTTCCCGATCAGGAAGGTCGGTGAAATAATTATAGTTAGCACGCTGAGTTTCTAAATTGTCAATTCGTGAACGCATGTTAATGGCTTTAACATCAAAGTTATTACGGTCACGTGAAGGACAAACTTCAACACATAAATTACATCCGGTACAATCTTCAGGCGCAACTTGTAAAACATAACGTTGACCTTTCATATCTCGAGCTTTTACTTCAAGTGAGCTTAGTGATTCTGGTGCATTGATCATATCTTCTGGTTCAACAACTTTTGCTCGAATGGCTGCATGCGGACAAGCAACTGCACAATGGTTACATTGAGTACAAAGTTCAGATTGCCAGATTGGTATTTCTTCAGCAATATTACGTTTTTCCCATTTGGTGGTGCCAACTGGCCATGTTCCATCGGGTGGAAAGGCTGAAACAGGTAAACTATCACCTAAGCCAGCTAACATAGTTGCAGTGACCATTTTAACAAAATCAGGGGCGTTGCTTGGCACAACTGGCGGACGTGATGAACTACTTTCATCCACGCAACTTAATGGAATTTGCTCAAGAGATGCAATGGCTAAATCGAGTGCTTTCCAGTTATTTTCAACAATATCTTGTCCTTTACTGCTGTAACTTTTGGCAATAACTTCTTTTAGCTGTGAAATGCTAAAGTCATTTTTAAATATTTCTGATAAATGGAAGAATGCAGCTTGCATGACCGTATTAATTCTTGCACCTAAATTACATTCTCGAGCAATTTTAGCTGCATTAATAATATAAAAATGTGCTTTTTTCTTAATTAATTGAATTTGCACTTCTTTAGGTAATCTATGCCAAACCTCATCCTTACTATAAGGTGTATTTAGTAAGAAAATACCATCATCTTTTAATCTTTCAACTATTTGATATTTGTCGATAAACTGATCTTGATGACAACCGATAAAATGGGCACTGGTTATCAAATATGGTGAATCTATTGGTTCAAGGTTAACTCGAAGATGAGACGTGGTTAAACCACCTGCTTTTTTCGAATCGTAAACAAAATAACCTTGTACATAAAATGGCGAACTATCACCAATGATTTTGATATTATTTTTGGTCGCTGAAACCGTACCATCACTGCCTAAACCATAAAATAGTGCTTCAAGTGCTGATTTTTGTGGGATGGATTTTTCTGGTAATGGCAGTGACAAACCGGTTATATCGTCATAAATCCCAACGGTAAAGCGAGGTTTAGGTTTCTCTGTTGTCAGTTCATTAAAAATGGCTAATACACAGCGAGGATCGAACTCTTTCGATGATAAACCATAACGACCACCAATAATTTGCGGTAAATGGTTTCGTTCGCCACGTGAAAAACTCTCAGCAAAGGCTGTCATTACATCTAGATAAAGAGGTTCAGCTTGTGCTCCAGGTTCTTTAGTACGATCTAGTACTGCGATTTTTTTCACAGTTTGCGGAATAACGTCAAGTAGATGAGTTGCTGAAAATGGTCGGAATAATCTTACGATAACGACACCAACTTTTTCGTCATTTTTAATCAGATGATCGACAACTTCCTTCGTGGTGCTGACGCCGGAGCCCATAATGACAATGATACGTTCAGCATCTTTTGCGCCATAATATTCGAAAGGTTGATACTTCCTACCTGTCTCTTTTTCAAAGGCTTGCATAGCATCAGCAACATGATTGAAAGTATTCTCATAATATGGATTAACTGCTTCACGGCACTGGAAATAGGTATCAGGATTAGCTGATGTTCCACGAATGACTGGGTTATCAGGCGTTAAGGCGCGGTGGCGAAAAGCATCAATAGCTTGATGGGGAAGCAAATTACGAATCTGTTCATCACTGATTGGATAAATTTTATTTACCTCGTGTGAAGTTCTAAAACCATCAAAAAAATGAATAAATGGTACTCTACTATTGAGTGTTGCAATTTGCGAGATTAAGGCTAAATCTTGTGCTTCTTGTACCGAGCTAGAACACAACATGGCAAAACCAGTTTGCCTGACAGACATAACATCAGAATGATCACCAAAAATAGACAAGGCATGAGTTGCAACAGTACGGGCAGCAACATGTAATACAAATGGTGTTAATTCCCCAGCTATTTTATATAGCGAAGGAATCATTAATAACAGACCTTGCGATGAAGTAAATGATGTTGCTAATGCCCCAGTCATTAATGCGCCATGTACGGTTGATATTGCTCCTGCTTCGGATTGCATTTCAACGACTTTCGGCGTATCACCAAAAACATTAGGTTTATTGAATTCCGCCCACGTGCTGGCTTGTTCAGCCATAGATGAACTTGGAGTTATTGGATAAATAGCAATGACTTCGTTTGCACGATATGCGACAGATGACACCGCACTATTAGCATCTGATATGATCATTAAAAAACCTTGTATCTTAGAGTATTATGACATTACTTAGTTATAATAATTTTGCATATTGTACCAGAAACTAAGATAGCTTTTAGTTATTTTTGAGTTAAATTTTTGGCTAACTATACGTTTTTAGTAAAAATAAATAAGGAAGGGTATTGGTATAGAAAAACATAAGACGCAAATATTAGGTTGATACTGCAAGGAATTTCTTTGAAGATTTTTATATCAATAATTTTTGTCCAGTAATATTAGCTGATTAGTTACAATTACTAGACAAAAATTGATATTGTATATATTACTGAATAACAACTCGTTCAGTTGATGAAGAGTGTTTTATTTCGCCAAGTAACCAAGCTTTTTCACCATGCTGATTAAGTAAATTAATTGCTTGTTCGGCTAACTGTTTTGGTAAAGCGATGATTAAACCTACTCCACAATTGAAAGTACGGTACATTTCATGACGGCTTACATTACCTGCTTGTTGTAACCAATTAAAGATGGCCGGCCATTGCCAACTAGATTCATCAATAACAGCTTGAGTGTTATCAGGTAAAACTCGTGGAATGTTTTCCCAAAAACCACCGCCAGTAATGTGTGCAATAGCATGAACATCGATTTTTGAAATCAAATCAAGTACTGATTTTACATAAATCTTAGTTGGCGCAAGTAAGTGATCTGCTAATGGTTTTCCGTCTAATTGTTCTGTTGCTGGATTAACACCACTAACTTCGATAATTTTACGTACTAATGAATAACCATTTGAATGCGCACCATTTGATGCAAGGGCAATTAGTGCATCGCCATCTTGAACTTTACTACCATCAATCATTTCTGATTTTTCAACTACACCGACACAAAAGCCGGCTAAGTCATAATCATCGCCATGATACATACCAGGCATTTCTGCAGTTTCACCGCCAACCAATGCACACCCAGATTGTTTACAACCTTCCGCAATACCCGTAACAACTGTTGCGGCAACATCGACATTTAATTTACCTGTAGCATAATAGTCGAGGAAAAATAAAGGCTCAGCTCCTTGAACAATTAAATCATTAACGCACATAGCAACCAAATCAATACCAATTGATTCATGGCGATTTAAATCCATTGCAAGGCGTAATTTAGTGCCAACACCATCAGTACCTGAAACTAAAATAGGTTGTTTATATTTTTCCGGAATTGCACATAATGCACCAAAACCACCAAGTCCACCCATAACTTCAGGACGTTTGGTCTCTTTTACGACAGATTTAATACGATCAACCAATTCATTGCCAGCATCGATATCGACACCAGCATCTTTATAGCTAAGAGATTTATTATTTGACACGGGGAGCAGTCCTTTCAATAGAAAAAATTGCTTGTTATTTTAGCAAGGATGAAATTTATTGGCGACTAATTATTGTTAAAATAATTTCTTGATTATCAAGATTCGCTATTTTCGAACCAACTTTCTAAAATAATAATTGCCGAAGTCGCATCAACATGGCCTTTTTCAAGGGCTCGGTAGCCACGTGAAGCAAAGATATGTGATTTTGCTTCAACGGTTGATAACCGTTCATCTTGTAAATGAACTTGATAGCCAAACATTCCATGCAGACGGTTTGCAAATTTGCGTGCTCTTGCGGTTAATGGTTGCTCTGTGCCATCCATATTTAGTGGCAATCCTACCACTAAATAATCAGGTTTCCATTCATTAAGTACTTTTTCTATTGACTGCCAATTAGGGATGCCATCTCGAGCTTTGAATGAACAAAGTGGATTCGCAGTCTTGGTTATATCTTGACCGATAGCTGCGCCGATGCTCGCTGTACCAAAATCAAATGCAATGATGGTAGCCATAATTTATGCGTTACCCATTTGAGGTGAAATCATTTTAATATTAATGCCCAATGATTCAGCTGCTTTCTGCCAACGATCTTCAATAGCTACCTCGAAGATAATTGCAGGATCAACATCGGTAACTAACCAATCATTTTTTGCTACTTCACTTTCAAGTTGTAATGATTGCCAACTTGAATAACCTAATGCTAAGAAAAGATCTTTTGGTTGTTCTGGTGAGCCAATAGATTTTAATGCATCGAGAGATGTGGTAATCATGATATCATCAGAAATTTTTATACTTGAAGCAAACCCTTGATGAGGAGTATGGAGAATAAATCCTTGCTCTTCTGCAAGCGGGCCGCCACAAAACACGGGGTGTTCAAGTTCAGCACAACTTTTTGATGCGGTTATTTCTAAACGGGATAATACCGTTTCTACGTTGAGATCAACAATGGGTTTATTAATAATAATCCCCATTGCACCATCACGATTATGTTCACAAATATATATTACTGAACGACTAAAAATTGAGTCATTAACAGTAGGCATGGCTATAATAAAATGATTTTTTAAATTCATATGCTCACATTGTCGTTAAATTTATAATGCACATTTACCTATTTTGACTTTATGTTCAACATTACAGCGCATTAATATTTCAGGATGATTGGTTTCTTCATTAATTGATTCACCAACAATTTCAAAATTTTGTGATAAATAAAAGTTAATTGCATCACTATTTTGTTTGTAAACATGTACCATTAATTCGTTATGACGTTGTTTGGCCTTTTCAACTAATGCTGCCCCCGTACCTTGATGACGAGAATTTTTTTCAACATATAAACCTGAGATATAATTTTCAGTTAGGCCAATAAAACCAACAACAACGCCGTTGATATCTTGAACATATATTGTTGACATTGGGATCAACATCTTCACTAATTCAAAATTTTGTTTAAAAAACTCAGGATCGATAAAATTATGTGCTTGTTCATTACCTTGAAGCCAAATTGTCATTATGGCATCTAAATCTTTTGCTTGATATTCTCTAATCATTTTTAACTCTTTATATTTAATCTTGATTCAATAGCATCCATTAATAAACCTGTGATTGATAAATCTGGGTTGGCAGCTTCAATTTCTCGAACACAAGTCGGGCTAGTAACGTTAATTTCGGTTAGTTTGTCACCAATAATATCAAGTCCCACAAATAGTAGTCCTTTTTGTTTCAAAACAGGACCGATACTGTTAGCGATTTGCCAATCACTATCACTTAATGGTCTGACTTCACCATGTCCACCAGCTGCTAAGTTTCCTCGTGTTTCCCCTTTTTGTGGGATTCTTGCTAAGCAGTAAGGCACGGGTACACCGTCGACAACTAAAACCCGTTTATCTCCATCTTTGATTGCAGGAATAAATGTTTGCGCCATGCAATAACGGGTATTATGTTCAGTAAGCGTTTCAATAATCACCGAAACATTGGGATCATCTTGTTTTACTCTAAAAATTGACGAACCACCCATGCCATCTAGTGGTTTTAAAATGATATCATGATATTGTTGATGAAAAGCCTTAATTTGTGATGTCTGGCGAGTAACTAGGGTTTCAGGTGTAAAATTAGCAAACCAAGCCGTAAATAATTTTTCGTTACAATCACGCAGACTTTGGGGTTTGTTTACTACCAATACTCCTTTCTCTTCTGCACGCTCTAATATATAGGTTGCATAGATAAATTCAGTATCAAAAGGCGGATCTTTGCGCATTAATATTACATCAAGTTCACTTAATGCTATAGTCTGTTCGTCTCCAAAATCAAACCAATGCTCACTATTGTTATGAACTGTTACTGTACGTGTTGTTGCACTAGCTTCTCCATTGCGTAAAAACAGATCATTCATTTCCATATAATAAAGTTGATAGCCGCGTTTTTGTGCTTCAAGTAGCATCGCAAAACTAGTATCTTTTTTTAATTTGATATGGCTAATGGGGTCCATAACAATACCAAGTTTGATCATGGTAACTCCTTACTGATTATATTTGATTTTACTGAATTCGGTGTTGATGATTTGCATGCTGCTCTACCTATTTAATAATTTATATAAAATCAAGGTAGAAAGAGGTATTAGCAATAATAATCAAGTTTTCAACTATCATACCCGTTACCGATTAATAAGCAAAGCAATCATTTGTTAACTTATTTATTTCTTGCGACTAACCTAAATCACCTAAACGAACTTGAAGGGCTGTTATTGCAGTTAACGCCGCTGTTTCAGTACGTAATACTCTCGGTCCAAGCAAAATATCAGTAAATTGATATTGATGAGTCATGCTAATTTCTTCATTAGATAGGCCGCCTTCCGGCCCAATTAATAAACTAATATTTTTGTTATCATTCGGTAATTGATTTATTCCTTGTTCGGCTTTAGGGTGTAAGTTAAGTTTTAAACTATCGGTTAAATTTGCACACCAATTTTCTAATTTCATTACTGGATTGATGCTTGGGATGATATTTCGTCCACATTGTTCACAAGCCGAAATAACAATTTTTTGCCATTGCTGAACTTTCTTTTCGAGTCTTTCTTGATCGAGTTTGACGCCACAACGTTCTGAAAGTAGGGGAGTAATGGTATTAACACCTAATTCTACCGATTTTTGAATAGTAAACTCCATTTTATCACCCCGAGAAATCACTTGTCCTAAATGAATGTTCAATGGTGATTCTCGATTATCTAACATACTGTTTGCTGTTTTAACAATAACCGTTTTTTTATTAACTTCATGTATTACGGCAGGCGTAATTTGGTTGGAACCATCAAAAAGAGTAATTGATTCCCCCGTTTTCATTCTTAATACTCGAATAAGGTGATTAAAAGCATTATCATCCAAAGTGATCAAACTATTTTGATTGATTGTGTAAGGCTGAAAAATTCGCGTCATATAAACTATTATTTACTATTATTTAAAATAAATTATAGCGTAATTTATTAAGATTCGGTAATCTCTATTTTAAACAATATCTATATTTGGAATAGAATATGACATTAACAATTAAAGATAGAGTATTCATTGAATCACTAACGGTTTATACCACTATTGGTGTTTATGATTGGGAAAAAACGATTAAACAAAAGTTAGTTCTTGATCTTGAAATGGCATGGGATAATCAACCTGCTGGGCAAAGTGATGATGTGAAGTTTTGTTTAGACTATTTTGTTGTGTCGCAATCAATAACGTCGTTTATTGAAAGAAATAAATTTGAATTGATTGAAACTGTAGCTGAACGTGTCGCAATGTTAGTCATTGAGCAATTCTCGGTACAATGGTTGAAAATAAAAGTGTCAAAACCTGATGCCATTGCTAATGCTGGTAACGTTGCGGTATTAATAGAACGCAGCGCTAAATAACTACAACTAGATATCCCTTAATGAGTAAAGCGAACAAAATAATATGTGATCAGTCACATCATAAAAAGAAAGGTTTTGATAATACTGAACCTTTTTCAATTAAATTAACTGATGCTTTGCGTTGGCGACTGCAACGTAAAGTGTTACCGCCGAAAGGCGGATATCAAGCATTCATCCAAAATTGGGTTAGCTCAATTGATATTAGCTTAAGCGGTGATAGAGTTTGGTGGATCGGACATTCTACTACCTTGATAAAGCTTGATGAACAATGGATATTAACCGATCCAGTTTTTTCTAACCGGGTTTCGCCGGTTCAATTTATTGGGCCAAAACGACGAACAAAACCAGCAATCACTATTAATAAATTACCGTCAATTAATGTGGTGGTCATATCTCATAGTCATTATGATCATCTTGATTTTAATAGTATCTGCCAACTTATCACGCAGTTTCCACAAATTACTATTCTGGTGCCTTTGGGACTTAAAAGTAAATTATTAAAATGGGGGGCCAAGCAAGTTATTGAGTTAGATTGGTGGCAATCGACCAATGTTAATGGAATTACCTTTACTGCTACGCCAGCAAAACATTGGAGTAATCGAGGTGCATTTGATGTGAATAAAGCATTATGGAGTGGATGGGTTATGCAGACAGATATTGATAAACCATTATCAACTAAAACGGTCTACTTTATGGGGGATACAGGTTATTGCGCAAGCTTAAAGAAAATAACCGATAAATTTAAGCAGATAGACCTTGCTTTGATACCAATTGGTGCTTATGCACCACGTTGGTTTATGCAATCGCAGCATATAGATCCACAACAAGCTGTACAACTTTATGATGAATTAAATTGCCAATCAGCCATTGCGATCCACTGGGGGGCTTTTGAATTGGCTGATGAGCCATTAGATGAACCACCAACATTATTAAATTCATTAAAGAAAGATAGAGCTTTTTATATATTAAAAATAGGTGATAGCTTAGCTATCAATCAGCGCAATAATGAACTAAAATAATTAGCAATAATAATTTAAACTACATTTTGATATCTGAGGGGAAATATAATGAAATCTGTAATTATTGCATTAACTTGTTTAACGCTTAGTTTAGGTTTAACTGCTTGCGGTGGCAAAAATGATGAAGGTAAACAATATCATTGGTCAAAAGCTCATGGCGTTCTCGAAGATTGCCGTGGTGTAATGAATAAATCAGAGCAATGTCAAAGAAATTCTAATAATCAACAATATTTATTCCAAATTGATAGGTATTAATTTATATGAGTGCTTGGCTTATTTATGCATTATTATCGGCGATTACTGCGGCTTGCGTAGCAATTCTCGGTAAAATTGGTTTACAACATCTTGATGCTAATACTGCGACAGCAATTAGATCTATAGTGATGGCAGTATTTTTAGTTGGTGTTGTTGTTGTACAGGGAAAACTGAATTTAATTAATACTTTTTTTAATGATAAAAAAGCACTGCTTATTATTGCATTGAGTGGCGTTGCTGGGGCGTTATCGTGGTTATTTTACTTTATGGCAATAAAAGAAGGGAAAGTATCGCAAGTCGCCCCCATTGATAAACTTAGTGTCGTTTTTGCGGTTATTTTTGCAGCCATCATATTTGGCGAAAAAATTTCATTTCTTTCGGCTATAGGCGTTGCCATGATAGCTGCTGGGGCGATATTAGTTGCACTATTTTAATAGTGTATTAAACAGCTCAACAGTTACTATCTCACCTTTGGTTACATTGCCTCTATCTTTTTCAAGTAAGATAAAGCAATTAGCATGATTAAACGATTGCGTGAGATGGGAGCCTTGTTGACCAGTTGAGACAACCTCTAACTCGCCATTAGTTGAAATTTGCAATACACCTCGTTGAAAATCCAATCTACCGATACTTTTTTTCAGATTTGTTGCTGTTTTTACTTTAAGTGATAACTCAACTTCTGTTAAATTTTGTCCAGCAAGCGCCAAAATTAATGGCTGAACCAATTGATAAAAAGTGACGAGAGTTGAAACAGGATTACCCGGCAATCCGCAAAATAACGCATTACCTATATTGCCAAAGGCAAACGGTTTTCCTGGTTTTATGGCAATTTTCCAGAAGTTAACTTTACCCAGTTCCTCTAGTGCCATTTTAGTATAATCAGCATCCCCGACTGAAACACCGCCACTACTAATCACTAAATCAGCTTGTTTAGATGCGGTTTCGAGTGTTTGCTTAATTTTGCTCGGATCATCGACAATAATCCCTAAATCAATAATTTCACAATTTAATTTGTTTAATAATAATTTGAGGGTAAATCGGTTACTATCATAAATTGCACTATTATTTGCTAATGGGCTGCCAATCTCGGTTAATTCATTACCGGTGGAAAATATTGCAACTTTTACTCTTCGATATACTGTTAACTCAGCAATACCAAGTGTTGCTAAACTGGATAAGGTCGGAATAGTTAATCGAGTACCTTTTTCGACAATAACCGCACCTTGTTTAGCATCTTCACCTATATAACGAATATTACTAGCTGGTTTTATCTCCTGTAAAAATTTAATTCCTGATTCAGTTTGTTCTGTCTCTTCTTGCATTACAACTGCACTAGCTTCGTTAGGAACTGGTGCACCAGTCATAATTCGTAAGCAACTACCTTTAGGCCAATTTAATGATGAGATATCGTCACCTGCATAAATGACTCCTGCTAACGGTAATAACGTCGATTTATTGATATCAGATAATCTTACAGCATAACCATCCATAGCTGAATTATTAAAGCTAGGTACATTAATTGGAGAAATAACAGGTTCAGCAGTGATTCGATCTAAGGCATCAAATAATGCTACTTTTTCCATTGCCGGTTTATGATTATTTGTTGCTTCAAGTATATTTTTTTTGGCTTGTTCAAAGGTTAATAACATAAATGAAGCTCCTTATAATCGATTTTCCGTGGTGTTAGACAAGTAGTTAATTGATAGCAGATAATCTATTGAGTTATATAAATATATGATAATGATGCCGTAATATACGGCATCAACAAAGATTAAACATTAAATAAGAAATTCATAATATCACCATCTTGTACGATATAATCTTTCCCTTCAGAGCGCATTTTGCCTGCTTCTTTAGCGCCTTGTTCACCACCATATTTAATGAAGTCATCAAAAGCAATGGTTTGTGCTCGAATAAAGCCTTTTTCAAAATCGGTATGAATTTTACCGGCAGCTTGTGGCGCAGTATCTCCAACAGAAATTGTCCATGCCCGAACTTCTTTAACACCAGCAGTAAAGTAAGTTTGCAGATTAAGTAAACTATAACCTGCGCGAATTACTCTATTTAAGCCAGGTTCAGTTAAACCAAGGTCTTGCATAAATTCATCGCGATCAGCGTCATCAAGTTCAGCTAATTCAGCTTCAATAGCAGCACAGACAGGTACAACGACGGCTTTTTCTTGCTCAGCAATAGCTTTGACTTTTTCTAAATATGGGTTGTTTTCAAAACCATCTTCATTAACATTAGCAATATACATTGTTGGTTTTAGGGTTAAAAAGCTTAAATATTTAATTGCATCTAATTCTTCTTTACTAAAATCGAGTAATAATAGTTTTTTGCCTTGTTCAAGATGAGGTAAACATTTATCTAAGATTTCAAGTTCGTACTTTGCGTCTTTATCACCACCTTTAGCACGTTTTTGTAAACGGGTAATGGCTCTTTCGCAAGCCTCAAGATCAGCTAACGCAAGTTCAGTATTAATGATTTCAATATCTTCAGCCGGATCGATTTTACCTGCAACATGAACGATATTTTCATTTTCGAAACAACGAACAACGTGGCCAATCGCTTCTGTTTCACGAATATTGGCTAAAAATTGATTACCGAGGCCTTCACCTTTCGATGCACCTTTAACTAATCCTGCAATATCAACAAATTCCATTGTAGTAGGTAAGGTTCGCTGTGGTTTAACAATTTCCGCAAGTTGATCTAAACGCGGATCTGGCATTGGCACTACACCTGTATTCGGTTCAATCGTACAAAACGGAAAGTTAGCAGCTTCGATTCCTGCTTTGGTTAGTGCATTAAAAAGCGTTGATTTACCTACATTAGGTAGTCCGACAATTCCACATTTAAATCCCATACTGTTTATTACCTTGTATTATAAAAATCTTAAAAATAGGCAGCAATTATATACTAAATTAGGCTAATTATGCTAATGTTGATACTGATATAAAATATTGAGCAAAACAAGTGTATTAAGTTTAGGAACTAAAAATTGTTGTTCCTATCATCATAATTAACTATTAATTACCTTTTTGATTAATTTTCCAGTGATAAACCGATCTGATATAATTGATTTTTCTTCAGCCCATACATCTCTGCGGTAATTGCCGCTGCTTTTTTCAATGGTAACTCTTTAACTAATAACTTTAAGGTAGTCATGACTTTGGCATCAATAGCATTATCAGTTTTGCTATGTCCTTCAACAATTAGAACAAATTCGCCTTTTTGGCGATTACTATCTTCTTGTAACCAGTCAATTAACTCATTTACTGGATAGTTGACAATCGTTTCCCATGTTTTAGTGAGTTCTTTTGCTAAAACAATATGTTTATCGCACCCCCAAATTGTTTGCATATCATTTAGGGTTTCTAACAGTCGATGAGTTGATTCATAAAAAATCATTGTTCGACTCTCTTCGCATAAAGTAGTTAGATAATCTTGACGAGCTTTGGTTTTTGCCGGTAAAAAACCTTCATAACTGAATTTGTCAGAAGGTAATCCAGCAACCGATAATGCGGCAATAGCCGCACAAGCGCCCGGAATTGGTACCACATTAATATTATTTTCTCGACAAGCTTTCACTAGGTGATAACCAGGATCATTAATTAGCGGTGTGCCTGCATCTGAAATTAATGCAATTGATAAACCTGATTTTAGTTTTTCGATCAAAACTTGTGCTTTTTCTTGTTCATTGTGATCGTGTAAAGCAAAAAGTTTAGCTTTAATACCTAGGTGTTGTAATAGTAGTCCACTATGTCTAGTGTCTTCAGCCGCAATAAGATCAACACTTTTAAGTGTATTAATGGCTCTTAGTGTAATATCATCTAAATTACCGATGGGTGTTGCAACAATATATAAAGTCATTCTATTTTGATCACTGTAAATTTTATGGTAAGACATTAAATATACTATACCAAACCTTGTTTTATTGTATATACTCATTACCGTGAAATTAGTTTTAATGACTATTGGATAAAAATATTGCTTGAATGCTTTTTTTTATTGATGATATTTATTCGTTCTATAGTTAGTAGGTTATTTAGAATGCGGGAATTATTTATATATTCTGTGAACAATTAGCCATCAAATGAGATGTATTAATAACTTTTAAATCAAGAATTGTACATTTTTGCCAGTGATTTTATTGATTTACTTTACAAGTAATTAATATAATAGCTTTTTGTTGTAAAAAAGTTAAAATGTGCATAACAAAATAATATAATATAAATTAATGAAAGGTGTTATTGTGAAAAAAATTCTCACATTAAGTTGTTTAAGTTTGATGATCGCCGCATGTACACAAACTAATCCAGCTCAAATTGAAGATATTTCTGACTCTTCCAGTTGTTCTACTTCGTCGGTATATTCAAAACCACCGGCGAATATTTCTACTGGGACTCGTTCTTCGTCACAAATTTATTCATCATCAACACCAACAACATCTCGCTCGCCAGTTACAGCCAATAACAATAGCACTAGAGATAGCCAAAGTGTGGTTACCTCCAATGAACGTATTGTTTACAATCGTGACTACAATGATATACCTAAAGGTGGTTATCAAGGTGATACTTATACAGTTAAACGAGGTGATACACTTTTTTATATCGCTTGGGTAACAGGTAATGATTATAGAGCATTGGCAGCCAAAAATAACATTAAAGAACCATTTGCTGTAAATGTGGGGCAAGTATTGGATGTTAGTGGTGGTACAACAGTGGTTGAAACTAAAAAAACCACCTCTACTATGCCTGTTGTCACAACAAATAATAACAATAACGGTTCAGTAACCAATACCACGACTAAAACTAAACCGGTTGTAACGACAGTTACAACAACTACAACTACAACTTCTGGTAAAAATAAACCAACCAATACGATTCAAACTACGGAAACGGTAACTGAACCAGTTGATACTGCAGTGCCAACTAAACTACCAACTACATCTAACGTAGCTAATATTGTATGGCAATGGCCTGCACAAGGTAAAATTATTGAAAAATTTTCTAATGCTAGCAAAGGGATTGATATCTCAGGTAATTTAGGTGCTAAAGTCGTTGCTGCGGCTAATGGCCGAGTGGTTTATTCAGGTAATGCATTACCTGGTTATGGTAATTTAATTATTATAAAACATAACGATGACTATTTGACAGCGTATGCACATAACCAAACCATTTTAGTTAAAGAACAACAAAATGTTCGTGCTGGTGAACAAATTGCTACCATGGGGGCTACAGGAACTTCATCAGTAAGATTACATTTTGAAATTCGTTATAAAGCACAATCAGTCGATCCGTTAAAATACTTACCGACAAAATAATCGGTATTTTATATTAATATAGAGGCTTATGACTAATTAATCAGGTGTTTTATTGCAAACCAATTTGATTTAACAATTTTATTTTACGTAACTTAAGGAGTTATATTCATGGCAGTAAAAAAATTAGTTCTTATTCGTCACGGAGAAAGCGTTTGGAATCAAGAAAACCGTTTTTGTGGTTGGACTGATGTTGATTTATCTGACAAAGGTAACAAAGAAGCAGCAGAAGCGGGTCAATTATTAAAACAAGAAGGTTTCGAATTTGATTATGCTTATACTTCTGTTTTAAAACGTGCAATTCACACATTATGGCACGTTTTAGATGCAGTTGATCAAGCATGGTTACCGGTTGAAAAAAGCTGGAAATTAAATGAACGCCATTATGGTGCGCTACAAGGTCTAAATAAAGCTGAAACTGCTGCTAAATATGGTGATGAGCAAGTTAAATTATGGCGTCGTGGTTTTGCGATTACTCCTCCTGCACTTGAAAAATCTGATGAGCGTTTCCCAGGGCATGACTCACGTTATAGCAAATTACCAGAATCTGAATTACCTTTAACTGAAAGCTTAGCTTTAACGATTAAACGTGTTCTTCCTTATTGGGAATCAACTATTGCTCCTCGTGTTGCTAAAGGTGAACGTGTAATTATTGCTGCTCACGGTAACTCACTTCGTGCACTAGTTAAGCATTTAGATAACATCAGTGATGATGATATTATCGATCTAAATATCCCAACTGGTGTGCCACTAGTTTATGAATTTGATGACAACATGAAAGTTGTTAAACACTATTACTTAGGTAATGCTGATGAAATCGCCGCTAAACAAGCTGCGGTAGCGAACCAAGGTAAAGCAAAATAGTATTAATTAATCTAAAGGGTAAGTTGAATAACTTACCTTTTATTTCCTAACACAGGGAATAAATATTTAACTTTTTGAGACGCTAATTTTGTCGAAAATTTATTATATTTATGGCGTAATGAACGCCGGAAAATCTACCGAATTACTGCAAATCGACCATAACTACTTAAGTAATAATATGCAAACATTATTGCTTAAATCTTCGGTTGATACTCGAGATTCCGCTGTTGAAATTGTATCTCGGCTTGGCTTACGTAAAAAAGCATTACAACTTGACGATAGTACAGTGGATGGCATAATTGAGCACATCAAACAAAATAATTACGCTTGTATTTTAATTGATGAAAGTCAGTTCTTATCATCTAATACCATCTGGAAATTATCTGATGTTTGTGATGAATACGGTGTTCCTATGATGTTTTTTGGTTTAAAAACAGATTACATGGGGCATTTATTTGAAGGTTCGAAAACCCTATTAGAAATTGCTGATAATTATAGAGAACTTAAAACGGTTTGCTGGTGTGGTAAAAAAGCCACCATGATCCTTTTAGAGGGAGAAAATGGGCAAATAGTGAAATTTGGAAATTCGATACATCTTGGTGATAGCGAGTATCATTCAGTTTGTCGAAAACACTGGAAAGCTGGACAGGTAAGACCAAATCATTAAATTTACTTGTGCATTTGGATAAATATTCTAGCATCAGAAAATAATGCTCATATTTTGATGTGCAAAAATATTAAATTATTATAAGGAATTAATCTCATGAAAATTAAAAATACATCATTAGCTATTTTACTAGGTTTAGTTTCATCTTCCGCCAGTGCAAAAGATTATGTAATTACCGATGGAGATAGAGTAATTCAAAAAGGTGATTGGCAAATATCAAACAAAAATATTAGTCCAGATGCACCTTCTTTTACTATTGAAAATGTAATTCTCAAAGGTGGGAAGCAAGAGGGATCTGAACTATTAACGATTAAGAGTGAAGGCTTAACAATTAATTTAAGCCCAACTCGTGGTTTAGGTATCGTAAACGTTGAAGGTAATGGGATTCGCTTAGGTTGGGACTCTCCGGTTAAAGAGATTGTTAATCCTAAATATATGAATTTAGAAAGTCGTGGTGGTGCAGGTTGGCTAGATGGCTTTAACGAAATGATGGTTCGTTGTGGTTTCGAATGGACAGGGCATGCTGTGCAAGCTGATGGTATGATGTATACACTTCATGGTCGTGCACAAAATACTCCTGTGTCAAAATTATTTGTTGAGGTTGAAGATCAAGCTCCTTTTACGATTACTATAAGGGGATTAATCAAAGAAAATACTTTTAAGAAGAGCAATTTTGAAACTTGGGTTACTATCCGACATGTTCCTGGCAGCAAAGAATTTACCGTACATGATATCCTGACTAATTTAAGTGATTATGATCGTGATTATCAAATTATTTATCACAGCAATTTCGGTACGCCAATTTTAGAACAAGGGGCTAAATTTGTTGCACCAGTTAAAGAAATTTCACCTTTCAATGAATATGCAGCAACTGGTTTGAAAAATTGGCAAACTTATCAAGGGCCAACCAAAGGCTTTGATGAAATGGTTTATAACATTTTCCCTTATTCAGATGCAAATAATCAGACTCAAGTTATGTTGACGAATAATGCAAGTGATAAAGGGGTTGGAATTGC
Organism: Gilliamella sp. W8126; assembly: GCF_016102185.1. NCBI lineage: Bacteria > Pseudomonadati > Pseudomonadota > Gammaproteobacteria > Orbales > Orbaceae > Gilliamella > Gilliamella sp. W8126. The sequence goes on from NZ_JACFPE010000001.1 coordinate 441,041, forward strand.
TTTTAATACTCAACAATTACCTGTACTGACATTATGGAAAAATACTGATACGCTTAAACAAGGCTATGTAACTGGTATTGAACCAGGAACAAGTTTTGCTTATCCAGTTACAATTGAGCGTGAGCAAAAACGTGTGCCTCAATTGGGTGCGGGCAAAAGTACAGAATTTATTTTAACTTATAGCCTATTGTCAAATAAAGAAGAAGTGGCAAACTATGATGCTAAAATAAAGGCTATTCAAGGAAACAAACAGACCAAAGTAGTTGAAGAGCCTATGGCAAAAGAATAAGTCATTCACAAATACCGCTAACAATTTTGTTGGCGGTATCTTTTCTTGTTCAAAGAAAGTTTTAATCATCCTGTCGATTCAAAATATTATTATCTATAATATGTTATTCTAAGCTACACTAATCAACAAATTTTCGGATTCAATTAAATAACAGGAATAAATATGGCTGCGAAAAGGATAGTAATTGGAATAAGTGGTGCTACAGGCTTTGCTTATGGTATCAAAGCTTTAGAACTATTAAAACCAATGGATATTCAGACACATCTAGTGATCTCAAAAGCGGCAAAAATTACCGGTCATTATGAGCATTCGAAATCACAATTAACGCAATTGCAAGGGTTAGCTGATGTTATATATGCGATCGATAATATTGGTGCAGCGATAGCGAGTGGCTCATTTAAAACAATGGGAATGTTAGTTGCACCATGTTCAATGCGAACACTTGCAGCTATAGCGAATAGTTTGTCAGATAATTTACTTACTCGAGCAGCAGATGTGGTATTGAAAGAGCGTCGTCGATTAGTTTTAATGACGCGAGAAGCGCCATTACACTTAGGTCATATCAAAAACATGGAGGCAGTGACTTTAATGGGAGGGATTATTTTTCCACCAGTTCCTGCCCTATATCAACACATTGAAAGTGTTGATGATATTATTACTCATAGTGTTGCTAGAGCGCTCGATCTGTTTGATATTGATGTACCTTGTTTACCTCGCTGGGGTGAAGATAGGAATCTTAATCAAAAGCCTGAATAAAAAGTAATATCATGAAGACAAACGAGTTTAAAATAGCGCAATTTATCCAGCAACAACATGTACTAAATTTATGTGTGATATTGGCTAAAAGCCAGCCATGGGCATGTAATGTCTTCTATGTATTTGACAAAGAGAATTGGTGTTTATATTTCTTATCGGAATTGAAAACTAAGCATGCACAAGCAATGCTACAGAATCCAAATGTTGCTGGTACTATAAGTATTAATCCAAAATCGATAACTAAAATTCAAGGTATTCAATTTAGCGCTATAGCTGAACAACTCATTGATAATGAAGCTAGCAATGCTTATAAGCTTTATTATTCCGCCTTTCCTTTTGCAAGAGTTATGAAAGCACCGATTTGGTCACTACGATTGCAAGAAATTAAGATGACCAATAATCTGATTGGTTTTGCGCACAAAAGCTATTGGCAACGAGACGAAGATCTGAAAAATCATTAATTTGATAAATGGTATGTTAGGTTTTAGCATAATCATTATCTAATCACAAACTAAAACCCACTAATAACTTAAATCAAAAATGAGTTATCACAACTTGGATGGGATATTTTCCTCATATTCAGTATCACCATCACAAATAGTATCCCAATTGGCTTTTGAACCCATATAAATGTGTATACGCTTTTCAGCATTAATTGGCTCATTAATCAATCCAATACGTAATCGGTAAGTACTATTATCATTATCACGACTAGAAAATAGATGTGAACCACAATTACCACAAAAATGACGGTTGACACCTAAGTTAGAAAAAACTTTTATATTTTCTTCCCCTTTGATAAAAGTTAAATCTTCCTTGTTAATGAGTGTGGCAGAATTAAAGGCTGAACCGGTTTGTTTGCGACAACGTGAACAGTGACAAAAAACAATCGCTTTGATATCACTATTTAGTTGATAGACAATTTCGCCACATAAGCAGTTACCTGTCATCATGATTAATTTCCTTGTATTATTTATAGTCGTATTATTACCGCATTTTACATGCAAATTTAAAATAAGCTATAGATAGCTAAATGATCAGCATAATTCAACAAAAGCACAAAAATTTGAGGAACGGGGTTTTTAAAGCCTAAATCTAGCCACAATTTCACTGACATTGGTTATAAAACTAAAATCAGCTAGCTCTGAACATAAAAGTTTATTTCTAGCAAATCAGACTGGAATACTTCATCTAAGCGACATTAGCAATATGCTGACAACTGAGTGAGGTTAGCATGGCAAACAGGGATGTTTGGCAAGGCTGTGTTTTGTCAGGAACAAATACAGCCGGTGCGTTAAAAGCGAACGCAGGCGGAAGGCTGTCACATAGTGACCACTTGCGTGGTCGCCGCGGGAGTTTGTAAAGAAGGTTCGCGCAAACCCTCTTTACTCGGACGTAATCGCCGAATAGAAATAACTGCAAAACAACAAAACGTCCGAAACTAAAAAAGCAAAAAATATGAGGAACGGGGTTTTTTAAAGCCTAAATCTAGCCACAATTTCACTGAAATTGGCTTTAAAACTAAGATCAGTTAGCTCTAAATATAAAAGTTTATTTCTAGCAAATCAGACTGGAATACTTCATCTAAGCGACATTAGCAATGTGCTGACAACTGAGAGAGATTAGCATGGCAAACAGGGATGTTTGGCAAGGCTGTGTTTTGTCAGGAACAAATCACAGCTGGTGCGTTAAAGCGAACGCAGGCGGAAGGCAGTCACGAAGTGACCATTTGCGTGGTCGCCGCGGGAGTTGGTAAAGAGGGTTCGCGCAAACCCTCTTTACTCGGACGTAATCGCAGTATAGAAATAGTGACCAAACAACAAAACGTCCGAAACTAAAAAAACAAAAAAGTTGAGGAGAGGGTTTTTAAAGCCTAAATCTAGCCACAATTTCACTGACATTGGTTATAAAACTAAAATCAGCTAGCTCTGAACATAAAAGTTTATTTCTAGCAAATCAGACTGGAATACTTCATTTAGCGACATTAGCAATGTGCTGATAACTGAGAGAGATTAGCATGGCAAACAGTGATGTTTGGCAAGGCTGGTGTTTGTCAGGAACAAATCACAGCTGGTGCGTTAAAGCGAACGCAGGCGGAAGGCAGTCACGCAGTGACCATTTGCGTAGTCGCCGCGAGAGTTGGTAAAGAGGGTTCGCGTAAACCCTCTTTACTCGGACGTAAACGCCATATAGAACTAATCACCAAACAACAAAAAGTCCGAAATTCACCGAATAAAAAATTTGAGGAACGAGGTTTTTAAGACAAAAAAATGGCACTAATAATTAGTGCCAATAATCAAATATTACTAAAATTTGCCATTTTTATAGTTTAAAAATGGACTATATTTTAAGCATTAACATTTTTCAACAAAATAGCGCATTATGCGGTTATCAGTAGTTAGTTCTGGGTGGAATGAACATACCAAAATATTATCTTGTTCCGCCATTACACAATGATTATCAACAAAAGCGAGTTGTTTTACTTGTTTACCTGCTTTGGCAATATAGGGGGCACGAATAAATACCGCCGGAATTTGCTGACCGATAGGTGCAATATCTAACAGTGTTTCGAAGCTATTTATTTGCCGCCCAAAGCCATTTCTTTCAACAATAATATCTATTAGTCCCAGTTGTTCAACCTCATTATGACTCGTTTCAGTGCCACAAAGTACTAATCCAGCGCAGGTGCCAAAAATACCTTTACCTTGTTTAGCAAATGCTTGGATTGGTTCGAATAAATCATTTTGTCTAATTAAACGACTTATTGCTGTTGATTCACCTCCCGGAATAATTAAGCCATCAAGTTGACGCAATTGTTCGGTTTTTTTAACTGCAATAGGGCACACAAAATCAATGCTAGCAAGTATGTTTAAATGTTCAGTTACGGCACCTTGTAAATTAAGCACCCCAATGATTTTGTTAGCTTTTAAGTTGGCAATTGTTGTCATTACCAGCCTCGATCTTGCATTCTTTCTGATTCGGTTAATTTACTGATTTCAATCCCTTTCATTGCTTCACCCAATCCTTTGGATAATTCAGCTAATCTTGGATAATCATCAAAATAAGTTGTTGCTTGAACAATCGCTTTGGCAAATTTTTCTGGATTTTGTGATTTAAAAATACCTGAACCGACAAATACACCATCAGCACCAAGTTGCATCATTAATGCAGCATCAGCTGGTGTGGCTACACCACCGGCAGCAAAGTTTACGACTGGTAATTTACCAAGTTGTTTAATTTGTAATACTAATTCATATGGCGCGCCAATTTCTTTGGCAAATGTCATGAGTTCATCCTTTGATTTACCAACGACTAAACGAATTTGTTCATTGACACGGCGCATATGTCTAACCGCTTCAACAATATTGCCTGTTCCTGGCTCACCTTTGGTTCGTAACATAGATGCACCTTCACCAATTCGGCGTAATGCTTCTCCCAAATCTCGACAGCCACAGACAAAAGGCACAGTGAATTCATCTTTCAATAAGTGATATTGTTCATCAGCAGGAGTCAACACTTCACTTTCATCAATATAATCCACCCCCATTGATTCTAAAATACGTGCTTCAACAATATGGCCAATTCTTGCTTTGGCCATAACAGGAATTGTTACTGCTTTCATTACTTCTTCAACAATGGTCGGATCGGCCATTCTTGCGACGCCACCAGCAGCACGAATATCGGAAGGAACACGTTCTAAAGCCATAACAGCTACGGCACCCGCTTGTTCAGCGATTTTTGCTTGTTCGGCATTGACGACATCCATTATCACGCCGCCTTTTTGCATTTGTGCCATTCCGCGTTTTACAGTTTGTGTACCAGTATGTTGTTTCATTGCTACTCCTGATTAATTAATGTTAGTTGTCTAATGTCAGGACTATTATTCAAAATTAAATCACTGCAATAAACAGCCAATTGGACTATAATTAACCCATCCAATTTTGCTTTTAAGGTAATAAGTTCTAGAAAACTTAAAAAATAAAAGATGTGGAATAAACAAAAATTGAGCCTTTTTAATGGCGCATTATTTAAAAAAGTCACGCAATTGATTGAGAACTATATCGAACAAGGAGTATTAATAGCCGGTGAACGATTACCATCTGAGCGTAATTTAGCCAAAGATCTACAAGTTAACCGTTCAACTATTGTGCATGCGCTAGATAGTTTGACTGAACGAGGTATATTAGTGCGAAAGCAGGGCTGTGGGACTTTTGTTAATGAACAAAAGTGGGGGCTGCAAGCTTATTCGACTATTAATTGGCGATTGCCAGCCAATTTTTATCATCATCGTCAAAATGTATATCACCAAAAAGTGGCACAGGTTCGGCATCAAATGGATCATATTTGTGATTTAGCTAATGGTGACTTGCCCACTAATATGATCCCTAAATTAATATTACCAAATATTACTTCCCATGAAATGGTTGCTTACGAAAAGAAAAGCGACATGTTGCAATTAGGGCTTCCTTCGCTTAAGCAGCAAATTGCGCATTATATGAAGAAACAATTTGCTATGGTGGTTGATACCGAACAAATTCTTATTACCTCAGGCACTCAACAATCTCTTTTTTTGATTACCCAAGGATTATTAAAACCTGGCGATGCGATAGGTATTGAATCACCATCATATTTTTATTCATTACCATTATTTCAAGCTGCAGGATTGCGTTTATACGGTATTGAATGTGATGAAGAGGGTATTACTTTAGAGAGTTTACAAAAAGTTACCTTAGAGCGACAAATAAAATGGTTATTTCTAAATCCTATCTTTCAAAATCCAATTGGTTGTGTGATGAGTAATCAGCGCAAGAAGCAGGTACTGGCATTTTGTCGAAAACAATGTATTGGTATTGTTGAAGATGATGCCTATAGTGGATTAGCTTTTGATGAAAAGACCAATATTTTACCGATTAAAAAATTTGATGTAAGTAATCAAGTGGTCTATTTAGGATCTTTATCCAAATATATCGGCCGTAATATACGTATTGGTTGGATGATAGCACCAAGTGAAATTATCGAAAAATTAGCCAATATCCGGCATCATATTGACTCTGGCTTAAGTATTTTACCGCAACTATTAGCTGAGGAATATTTAAGTCACCATTATCAAACACATCAAAAATGGCTCCGCCAACAATTGCAGAATAAAGCTAATCAATTAATGGATTGGCTTGATGATTATTTTAATGGTGATGTTATTTACCGAGTCCCAACCGGAGGTTTTCATTTATATGCTCATTTACCAGTTAATAATGCTGCACAAGAACTGACAATATTAAATCAATTGTTGTCAAAACATATTATTGTTTCGCAAGGTACTGACTTTGGCGATAATGTGGGTTCTATCCGATTAAGTTATGGACATTTTGAAAAAAAATTGCTTTGATCACACATACTAAAATCTGCGTTAAATTATTGATTATGGAAAGTTCTAAAACCGCATTATTATCTACCAATAAATTATTGCTTATTGCCGGCACTGGCTGGCTTTTTGATGCAATGGATGTTGGATTATTATCTTTTATATTAGCTGCTTTAAAGCAAGATTGGGGATTAACACCATCACAACTTGGTTGGATTGGCAGTGTTAATTCAATTGGTATGGCTGTTGGTGCCTTTTTATTTGGTATTTATGCTGATAAAAAAGGTCGCAAATCAGCTTTTCTATTCACTTTATTAATGTTTAGTATTGCCAGTGGCTTAAGTGCTTTTGCTTGGGGGTTAGGTAGTTTATTCGTTTTACGATTCTTCATTGGTATGGGGCTAGGCGGTGAATTACCCGTTGCATCGACGCTAGTTAGTGAAAGTGTTGAGCCTGAAGTACGCGGGCGCATTGTGGTATTACTTGAAAGCTTTTGGGCTGTAGGTTGGATTTTAGCTGCGCTAATTGCTTATTTTCTAATTCCTCTGCCTGCCGTTGGTTGGCGTGGCGCAATGATATTATGTGCAATACCAGCTTTTTACGCGCTTTACTTACGCTTTAATTTACCGGACTCACAATCGTATCAACATCAAAATAGCCATGCTCAAACAGAGCCAGTTATCAAAAAAATACAATCACTATTATCAAACTCATTCCGACGTCAAACGATAATGTTATGGATAGTATGGTTTTGTGTAGTATTTTCATACTATGGCATGTTCTTATGGTTACCAAGCGTAATGATGCTTAAAGGCTTTGATATGGTAAAAAGCTTTGGTTATATTCTCATGATGACCTTAGCCCAATTACCCGGCTATTTTACAGTTGCGTGGTTGATTGAACGAGTAGGGCGTAAATGGGTATTAATAGCATATTTATTGGGTACTTTAATCAGTGCTTATTTATTTGGTATTGCTGACTCAATTAACCAATTGCTTATCAGTGGAGCATTATTATCATTTTTCAATTTAGGAGCATGGGGAGCAATGTATGCTTATACACCAGAACAATATAGCACCAATATTCGTGCTACCGGTGCTGGTATGGCTGCATCTATTGGTCGAATTGGTGGCATATTAGGTCCATTAATGGTTGGATTCTTAATGGCTAACCAAGTTGGTGTAAGCATGATATTTGCGCTATTTAGTTTATCAATTCTGGTTGCTATTTTAGCAATATTATTGCTTGGCAAAGAGACCAAACAAACTCGTCTTTTATAACTAATTAACCACCTTAGTTGTTTTAGTTGTGGACGTTTTATTATATTATGACTAGTTCTGTATGGCGATTACGTCCGAGCAAAGAGGGTTTGCGCAAACCCTCTTTACCAACTACAGCCAGTCTTGTCAATGTTGGCGATAATGAAGTTGTTGAAGTAAATCATAATGAAAATAGGAAACACATTGGATAATTCTACATCTAAAATTGAAATAAAAGCATACTCTTCACTCTATGCCATTGAAATATGCGATTTGTTTCATTCGACTATTCATGCTATTGATACCGATATTTATAGCAAAGCAGAGCAAGAAGCATGGTGCCCAACACCACCAGATTATCAGATGTGGCTAAAACGTTTAGATAACACTCAGCCTTGGATAGCTATCTTTGGCTCACGCCTTGCGGGATTTATTGAACTTAAAGATGATGGTTACATAGACTGTTTTTACGTGCATCCTGACTTTCAAAAACGAGGCGTAGCTAGAAAACTCTATAACCATGTGCTCGATTTGGCCCACCAGAAAAATTTTTCACAATTAAGTGTAGATGCATCAAAAGTGGCCATGCCAATTTTCCAAAAATGGGGTTTTATAATAAAGCGAGCTAACAAAATATACAGAAAAAATCAGGTACTGATAAATTACCATATGTATAAAACACTTTGATTTTTATTGTGGCCTTTGTACGATAAATCTTCACTTAAACTAAATTCCTAACCGCGCTTTTTTGAGGCATTAGGGGTTATATTTAGACCTAAATACCTCTAGATAAGTGACTATTTATCGTCATTTCCCTGTTTTAGGCGCAAATTTCCTGCTGTACTGTTATTTATTCCTGACAAAACACAGCCTTGTCAAACATCCATGTTTGTCATGCTAACCTTACTCAGTTGTTAATACTGCTACTGTCGTAATCAGTTTTTGTACATTGCTTGTTAAGCTTAACGATAATATAAAAGCAAAAAAATTCAGCAAAGCAATTTGGCAAACCAAAGTAAATTTTTTTATTTTTTATTTTCAAAATATTACTAATTTTGCCAGTTATTTTTTATCATTTTATTTACATAAAATTGTCTAAAAGCTAGGTAGCACAAGGTTTAATTCGCTGATTATCTATGATAGATTAATTTCTCCATTCACATTTAAGCAGGCAGGTTGATCTTGAATCTTTCCCCTAAAGCTTTCCATTATTTAGGCGTCGTTGCAACGATTGCATCATTAGGCATGTATGTGTCATATATCCCACAAATTATCGACAATCTTCATGGTTTTAAAACCAATCCAACTCAACCATTAGCAGCAGCAATTAACTGTTCATTATGGGTTTGTTATGGATTATTACAACCTAAAAAAGATTGGCCGATTGCTATAGCTAATTCCCCTGGTGTTTTGTTTGGTTTAATTGCGTTTTTTACGGCATTGTAAATATATTGTTATACTTCTTTGTATTATTTCAATACAGCATAATTTAAACCTTATGCTGTATTTTTTTATCAAAATTTTATCAAATTGTTAGATGATTTCTATTGACAAATATAGAGTATTTATTTTCAAAAATAGGTTTTTATATTGCAGATTAAATTTTAACCTTGAAATTAAATTCATAAATATCAATTTGTTATAGAGTTATCAACAGGTTTGTTAAATACTTATCAAATAATTAAGTGAATAATTCACAAGTTAGTTTTGAATAAATGAAAAAGTTTTAGTTTGTGTTATTTGATTCAATCATTGTCATCTATTTGCGATTCGATTATATTGGAGATCCGGCTGTTTATTAAACAGAGTTTATTTTTTAATACTCTTTTATATTAAGTGGTGATGTTATTAATTTAGATGTCGACTTAATCGTATGAGCGTTAAAGATATAAAATAAGGAAATCAAAATGACTAACATTAATCTTTCTGACGATTTGATAAAAGATTTTATCTATTCTATGTACCGTAAAGAAGTATTATTAAATTTAAAAGGGGTTGTTTTGACTGATGAAGATCGTAAACAACTTCATGAAAAAAGAGATTTTGTTAATCGATTGTCTGAAACTGAATTAGCCGATATTCGCTGTTGGGTTTTAGATAAATTGAAAGTACTTGAAAGCCAGCATAAGCAAGATTAATCGGTTAGAATCTTGCGCTAACTTCATTAATAAACTGATAAAATTTATTTATCATATTGCTTATAACGATATGGAAAGTTTTATCAATCGTTTTACAATGCAACAAGACTTATTATTTATAATTTATAGGAAAGGGTATGAAAAAGTTAGTCGTGGTTTTATTGTTAGGTCTTCCAATGGTTGCCGCTGCTTCTAATTGTGAAGAAATTAGTGCCAGTATCGCTGAGAAAATCAAAAACAATGGTGTTGATGAAAACAGTTTTCAATTAAATTTAGTTCCATCAGAACAAGCTGAGCAAGGCGTTGCAGGTAAAATTGTCGGATCGTGTGACCGAGGTCAACAAAAGATTGTATATATTCGTTCACAAGATAATTCGGTAACAACTGAAGCAAAACAACAAGAGTCTTCAATTTCTAATCAGCAAGCCGAAAAAGCTGAATTAGAGAAATCTTCTCAACAAGAAATAGTAGCGCCATCTTCAGAAGATAATCAGCAAATTGACTCGAAGACAGAATAATTACTGATTATTAGCTACAGTTATAGAAGATCTATCGGTTAATTAATGAAGAATATTTGAATAAATAGTAACGGTTAATAAACTATTATTTTTACAAAAATTGTTATTTATTTTCTGAGCTATTATTCATCTATATTTATCCGGGGTGCCTTAGGCTGAGATTATACCCGTTGAACCTGATTCGGTTAGTACCGACGAAGGGAGTATAAAACACGCTTTTCTGCAAGTCTGTTGTACTCCTTAATTACTAATTTTTATAAAAAGGAGTCATCATGTCATCATTTTATTCACTTATTCAATCATGCCAAAGTGATTGGGATAACTATATTCAACATGAGTTTATTCAACAATTAGGTAAAGGTACATTAGATATTGCCTGCTTTCAACACTACTTAAAACAAGATTATCTTTTCCTTATCAATTTTTCCCGAGCATGGGGATTAGCAGTGTATAAAAGTCATGATCTGATTGAAATCAAACAATCTTTAAATAGCTTGAAAGCAATTGTTGAAGTTGAACTAGACTTACATATTGAATATTGTAAAAAGTGGCAAATAACTGAGAACGAACTTAACCTATTAACTGAAGCCAAAGCAAATAGTGAATATACGGGTTATGTATTGGATGTCGGATTACATGGGGATATATTAGATTTGCATATTGTATTAGCGCCTTGTTTAATTGGTTACAGTATGATTGCTGATTGGCTAACCAAACAACATTGGTATGATGCTAACAACAATAGATATAACAGTTGGGTTAACATGTATGCTAGTAAGGAATTCCAACAAACAATGCAAAATGAAATTGCGTGGATTGATCAGCGCTTAGTAAATTTAGATGCTAGTCGCATTGAACATTTAACAAAATTATTCAGGCAAGCAACTAAACTTGAAACTGGTTTCTGGCAAATGGGATTAGATAAAAGTATTTAAATAATAAGCATACTTTACCACTCTGGGTAAAGTATGCTGAATTTGAACTATATTTAAACAATGTTTAAACTAAAGTAGTTTTGAATAATCTCGTTTGGTGGCATCGTCCCAAACGCTTGCTTGTACTTGGCCAATATGTTGTTGCTGTAAAAGTAACATGGTTAATCGTGATTGGCCAATTCCACCACCAATTGTTTGTAAAAAATCACCATTAGCTAATGCTTTATGCCACGCATATTGAAGGCGATCTTCATTATTAGTCAGTTTTAATTGTCGTTTTAAGGTTTCTGGATCGACACGGACTCCCATTGATGAGATTTCAAAACCACTATTTAGCACAGGATTCCAAACTAAAATGTCACCATTTAAGCCTTTTGAACCCATTTCATTATCACTACTCCAATCATCATAATCAGGAGCACGGACATCATGTTTTTCATTATTTGATAATTCACCACCAATACCAATTAAAAATACGGCGCCTAACTCTTTGGTAATTGCATTTTCACGCTCTTTCGGTGATAAATTTGGATAACGTTTTAACAGTTGTTCACTATCCATAAAGGTAATTGTTTCGGGTAAAAAACGTGATAGATGATATTTTTCAGAGACTGCTTTTTCAGTCGCTTTAATTGCACTATAAATTTTTTCAACCGTTTGTTTTAAATAAGCTAAATTGCGATCTTCGGGACGAATCACTTTTTCCCAATCCCATTGATCAACATAAACAGAGTGAATAGGCGAAAGTTTATCTTCATCCGGGCGCAGAGCCTTCATATTGGTATAAATGCCTTCACCAACAGGAAAATTGTGCTGACTTAACGTTTTACGTTTCCATTTAGCTAGTGAATGAACAACTTCGAATTGTGCATTTGGAATACTTTTAATATTAACTTGAACGGCTTTTTCGGTACCTGACAAATTATCTTGAACGCCGTCACCAATTTGACTCAATATTGGTGCTTGAACTTCAATTAATGATAGATTATTTGCTAATTGCTCGGCAAAAAATTGTTTAACAAAATTGATTCGTTGTTGCTGCTCTTTAAATGATATTGTCATGTTTAGTCTCGAAATATAAAAAAATTTGTGTTGTTAAATTAAACTAGAAAGCAGAAATATGCAAGTTTAGTTAACTGGCTTAAACTAAAGATCAAAAACTATCTCAATTACTTCTAAAATATATTTTTACTAATAACTATTTATGATGTTTTTACAAACTAATTATCTTTTATCTATTGCTAATAATTAGTGTCAGGACCACTTAGTTATTAAATCAGCTCACACTAAACATAAAAGTTTATTGTTTGCCAATCAGTTTGGTGTGTTTTATTTAGCGACCTTAGCAACGAGCTGACAACTGAGTGAGGTTAGCATGGCAAACAGGGAAGTTTGACAAGGCTGTGTTTTGTCAGGAACAAATCACAGCCGGTGCGTTAAGAGCGAACGAAGGCGGAAGGCAGTCACATCGTGACCACTTGCGAGGTCGCCGCGGGAGATGGTAAAGCGGGTTGCGCCAACCCGCTTTGCTCGGACGTAATCGCCGTATAGAACTAGCTACCAAACAACAAAACGTCCGAAACTCAGCGAATAAAAAAATTTGAGGAACGGGGTTTTTTAACCTCGATACTATTCCGCAAATTTATTTTTATGATCATATCGATTATAGTGAATATCATCGCTAATTAAATAGTTATAAATATCATCGACAATTTCTATACCATTTATTTGATAATCGGCTTCACGTTTTCTGCTTCGTTCTCCTGGGAAGAAGACTTCACTATTACCTTTGGCTGGTTTAGTTTGTTTTAGTTGGTCAAGCATAGCAGACATACTTTGTTTAAATATATCAAGGCCAATAAAATATTCAGGATTGATAACAATATGCAGATGGCCAAGGTCACGGCCTTTGGATAAATCAGCATACATGGATGAAACATTTTTACCAAATGGTAAGCCAAGTAATATGCCAGAAAGTACATCAACCATCATCATTAATCCATAACCTTTAGCATCGGCAATCGGTAATAGTGCATTTACTTTATATGGATCAGTAGTAGGCTCACCTAATTCATCAACCGCCCATGTAGGTGGAATTTGGGCACCTTTGGATCTAGCATATAATACTTTTCCCCAAGCTTGAACTGTGGTTGCCATATCGAATGAGACAATTCGCTCGTTATTGGTGGGAGCAGCAAATGCAATAGGATTGGTACCAAAAAATTCTTCAGCGCCACCATATGGAACTGCCATTGGATCAGATTGGCACATGGATATGGCGACTAAGTTTTGTTTGGCTGCCATCTCGGTAAAATAGCACAGTGAACCACTGTGTGACATTCGACGAATCCCAACTACTGCAACACCATTTTTCTTCGCCATTGCTATCGCTTTGTCCATACCGACCTTAGCAGCAACTAATCCACAACCATTATCAAAATCTAAGATTGCTGACGATGGGCCAGTCTCTTTATAAGTGACATTAGGATAGGGAGTCATGCCACCTTTGGTAATCCGTTCCGCGTAATATTCAACTCGTACGGCGCCGTGCGAGTGAATACCTCTGGCATCGGCAAATGCCAGTGTATCTGCGGCGATATCGGCATGCTCTTGAGTTAATCCAGCTTTATGTAACTTTTTGGCAATCAAGTTATGTAGTGTTTGTCTGTCTAATCTCATATTTAAACTCCTGTCCAAGCTATCTATCCGTTACTGCTGAGTTTTATAGGTGCTATTGGCTGATAATGGTACCTTTGGTTTTTGCTAATAGCGATTCAATATCGGTTAAATTACCGATATAAGCGGTGTTACCTGTTTGCTCAACAAATTCAATCACTGATTTTATTTTTGGTCCCATGGCGCCATCATCAATAGCCATTGGTTGTATACGTTTGGTATCGACTTTTCCTAAAGCTTTTTGTTGTGGCGTACCCCAATTTTCATACACTGCATCTGTATCGGTTAATATCATTAGATGGTCAGCTTTTAATTCAATAGCGAGCTGTGCGGCACTATGATCTTTGTCAATGACAGCTTCAATACCTTTATAACCAGTATTATCTTTTATTACAGGTATACCACCACCACCGTTACAGATAACGATAGTATTCTGGCTTAGCAATTCTTTAATAGTATCAAGCTCGATTATTTTTTTCGGTTTTGGCGATGCCACAACTCGACGAACATATTTACCATCTTGCTTGAATTGCCAACCGTATTGATTTTGTAGATTCTGTTGTTCTTCTGGTTTATATACAGGACCAATATATTTGGTTGGATCTTTAAATGACGGATCGTTATTGTCGACCTCAACTTGGGTTAATACGCAGGCGACTTGGTCGACATTTTCATATTGTTGTAAGCTGCGTTGTATCATATAACCTAACATACCTTGGGTTTGTGCAACTAGGACATCGAGAGGATAGGCTGGCACGCTTGGATAACTGGCATTTTGTAAGGCAAGTAATCCAACTTGAGGCCCATTGCCATGGACAATTACCAGTCGATATTTATTGGCTAATTTTGCAATAAATTTGGTGGTGCTGTTGATATTTTGATATTGATTATCAATAGAAAGTAATTCGTTTCGTTTTGAAATTGCATTACCACCTAGTGCAATAACTATCAGTTCCATATGGTATCCTTTGAGATATTTAGCTAATATAGTTTATTGTTTAGATATTTACATCGCGATGACAATCTTTGGAATAGATATAACTCAAAGGCTGTTGGCCTACCGCATAACAAGCTTGCAATGCATAAGCACCCATAAAGATATAATCATCCTTTTTTACTGGAATCCATTGATTATCAAGTAGGTACATTCCTTCACCGCTAAGTAGATAGGCGCCATGTTCTTGTACATGAGTCTCAATATAGCCATGGCTGGCACCGGGTAAAAAAGTCAGAATGTGAAAGTTCATATCAAAACCGAGCTCTTTAGGTAGTAGGTCTTGAATAAATACGTTATTCATATTTTCATAATTAACCCGTTCTAATTGCTCAACATGATTGACAATAACTCGTGTTTGGTAACCTAAAATAGGATTGTAGCGACGCTTATATAAAAATAAGCGTGATGAAGAAACTAAATTTTGTAAGTAAAGTTTAACGCCAGCAGGGCAATAGATATATCCGCCAGCATGCAGATCATATGATTGTTCATTTGCTTTAACCTTGACTTCACCTTCAATCACATAAGCAAATACCTCAATACCATCATCACCAAATCCTTGTAAGTTATGACCACCTTGATACATGGTAACCAGATAATCAACAAACGAAGCGCCTAATTTAGGGGTAGCTAAGATAGTTATGTCACAATTTTCAAAACCAGGAATAATATTTTTAACTAAACCATCTGGAGGAATTAAAGCGAAGTTTTGACGTTTGATAACTGCGCGTGATGCTAATAGGTCTTTTGGGTAACCGGTATTATTATTGATATATCCCATAATGATCTCCTTGGAACATATAATGTTCGGTCTGCTATGGTTTTTAGGTGCAACGAGCGTGAACCTAAAAGCATAACTTGGTGTACTAATTTTTAATTGGTCGACCATTTACTCGGGCTATAGATCGATAAATAGTCGACATTTTGCGCAATCAGTAAGTTATATGTTTACGCAAATTAATTAAAAAGAATAACGCCGTTGCAATGATTAATATTGCTATAGCAACGTAAAAACCAGTAATTTTGGTACCGGTTATATCCGCTAGTAAGCCTGTCAACGGTGGTGCAATAACGGATGAACTCATACCAAAAAAGTTAAATACACCAAATGCAGTGCCATAACTGTTTTTTGGGGCAATGTCAGCAACGTGAGAAATTAAAATCGGTTCAACTACAAATTTGCCAAACAATCCATATAAGATTAAGCCGATTAGCAACAATGTGATGGTAGCTGATTGGACTGCCATTAACAGTGTTAACGCTGAAAGCAGCTCTAATACGATAATAAACATCAGTCGTTTAGATCTAAATTTATCAGAAATTTTGCTGATAACTAATGCACCAGGAATAGCAGCAAAGGCAACCAATGAGGATGCTGAACCAACACTACCGCCGGAAAAACCCCGTTCAGTTTCAAGAAAGTTGGGTAACCAACTTACTACCATGTAATAGCCATAACAAGTGGCAAAGTACATGATATAACAAGCAACCATTGGGCTTGTAAAAAAGCTGTGTTTTTGTTTTGTTGTCGTTTCGGTTACGGTTTTATGTTTTTGCTGTTTGTTGCGTGCTATAACTGTTTTAATCGATGGCTCTTTAATGATTATGGCAAATCCAGCTATTAAAGCGAGAGTTAATGCTGCAATAATGAAGAGCATATATTGCCATGGCATATCTAATGATTTAACTAAAAAGCTGGTGGATAGTAAACAAATCCCCATACCTAATGCTGCACCAGTATTGATAATTGCCGAGGCAAAGCTACGATGTTCAGCAGGAATATTTTCTGCTGATAGTGACCATGCAGAACCATAATAAGAACCACAACCTAAACCAGCAAGTAAGCTGCCGATATAAATCATCATCATCGAATGAGCATTACCAATTATTACCGCTGCAATAGTGAACAAAATAAAGCCTGGTATAACCACGGCTTTTTTACCATATTTATCGACTAAGATCCCTGCTGGGATTTGCATCAGGGTATAAGAAAAAAAGTAACAACTAGCAATTAAACCTAGTTCAGTATTTGATTGTGGACCTACAGTTTGTTGAATTTCTGGAAAAAGCGCAGCTAGAACAGGGCGATATATCCACATTACTAACCAACCAAGGAATAGTAAAGCAACAATTTTATGCCAGTACTGAATGCCGCCTTTTGTTTCTACTGTTGTCATTTTACTTCCTTATTATTCTTGATAAGCCAATTGGTAAAGTGCATAGGTTAATGCTTTTATTCCTTCGACTAAGTCTTCAGTTTTAGTATCTTCTGCTGGATTGTGGCTTATACCTTTGATACTTGGAACAAATAACATGGCAGTAGGTACTCGTGGTGCAAAAATTTGTGAGTCGTGACCAGCACCGCTGTGCATAACACGATAGTTAAGGTTTTCTTGTTGACAGATGTCTTTGAACATCTTGATTAATTGATCATCCATTGGGATTGGCGCTTCATCCATCCAACGATTTATTTCGATCTCAAGACCGAGTTGTTTAGCGATACCGAGCATATCGGCTTCCAATTCTTCAGTAAATTTTTTGAGTTCAGCTTGATCAGTATGACGACAGTCTATCGTAAACATCACTTCACCAGGCACCACATTAACTACATTGGGTTTAGGATCAACATGACCAAAGGTTAATACTAATGGATCGCCTATCTTGATCGCTTTATTGATTGATTCGTGGCAAATTCGGCTAAAGGCATAGATAGCATCTTTACGGTAACTCATTGGTGTGGTGCCTGCATGATTGGCTTCACCAACTAGGCGAACATTATAACGGCGTTGGCCTACGATGCTGGTGACAACACCAATGCTTTTTTGTTCTCTTTCAAGCACACCACCTTGTTCGATATGAAGTTCTAAAAAGGCTTTGATATCAGTTCGTGCTTTTTGGCTGTTAAATTTAAAACCACAGCTGCTCATAGCATCAACAAACTTGATTCCATTATTATCTTGAATTGTGGCTACATCGTCATTGTTCGCTATGGCAAAGACGTTTTTACTTCCCCAAAAGACATAAGGAAAACGGCTACCTTCTTCTTCGGCCATTGAGATAAGTTCTAAACTGCGTAATGGTTGGCCATAGTTTTCTTTTAAATATTTCATGGCAAGCATAGCTGCAATAATGCCTAATTGTCCGTCAAGTTTTCCGCCATTTACGACCGTATCAACATGGGAGCCAGACATAATCACCTGTTCTTTGTATTTGCTACCTTCAAATCGGCCATATAAGTTCCCTACATCATCAAAATAGGTATCCATGCCGATTTGCGTAAGTTTTTCTTTAAGCGAATTTTGGGCCGCCAGCCACTCGGTAGTATAAAGTAATCGTGTTGTGCCACCTTGTTCTAAACCACCAAAACTGGATATCCATTTAACTGCATCAGCAACATCATCATATAAAATATTCATTAATATTTACCTATTTTTTAAAACTCGCCATCCATTATTAACATCAATCATGATTAATATTAACTACACATATCGTATTGTTTCGATACTCAGGAGCATTTTAAACGTTTTTTTATATTTGTTTACCATACTATTAATAACAAATAATAATGTGATCAAACTAGCTTTTTTATGTTTGTGAAATTTAATTAAATTAATTAGTTACTATTATAAAAAATTTTTTAATAATCTTTTATAATACTGATTTTAAATAATATTATATTTTTGTTATTGTAATTGTTTTGTGATGTATAAACTGCTTATTACTGATTTTTTCCGTAATATATAAATACAATCTCATTGTTAAATTTTTATAATGAGCTTAATGAGGTTCAAAATTAACAGCATTTATCATATTTGAGAGGCCTGTTTTCATGATTCAATCTTTTATAAAAAAGGGAAGCTTTCAAGATTCCGTTAGTTTGATGTTGATATCCAAAAAACTCAGTAATCTTGATGAGGTTGATGAAGTATCTGTCATGATGGGTACTCCTGCCAATAAGTCTTTATTAACCGCAACTGGTTTTTGGAGTGATCATTTTAATGATGCTACACCAAATGATATTTGTGTGGCGATTAAAACCAACGACGATTCTGCCGATGTTGTCGAGTTAATCAGTCAACAACTTGAAGATGCCTTAAAAAATATAGCTCAAGCTCAGCAAGGTGGCGCAAAGCTGCTCAAAGCCAGACGCCTAGCCAGTGCGACCAAAAAATTATCTGATGCCAATTTGGTTTTAATTTCGATAGCGGGTGAATATGCTGCTGAGTTAGCCGATCGCGCTTTAGATGATAATAAAAACGTTATGATCTTTTCTGATAATGTATCAATTGAAGATGAAATCCGGTTGAAAACAAAAGCAGCTGAAAAAGATTTAATTGTCATGGGGCCAGATTGTGGGACTGCATTTATTGCTGGTGCTCCATTGGCGTTTTCCAATGTTATTCCAAAAGGAAACATTGGGGTAATCGGTGCATCTGGCACCGGTATTCAAGAGGTGGTTTCGCAAATCGCTTTATTAAATCAGGGAATTACCCAAGCTATTGGTCTTGGAGGACGTGATTTATCTTTAGAAGTTGGGGGAATTAGTGCACTCACAGCCTTAAAAATGTTAGCGGCTGATCCCGAAACTCAAGTTATTACCTTTATCTCGAAACCGCCTGCGGAAAGTGTCAGGGAAAAAGTTATTTCGGCTATGAAGTTAATTGATAAACCTGTAGTAGCACTATTTTTGGGCTCTAAAATTGATAAACCTAAAGATGATAATATCTATTTTGCCAGAACATTAGATGAAGCGGCTCGATTAGCCTGTTTATTAAGCCCAGTCGAAGCAATAGCAAGTAATTTACCTAATTTAGCTAACAAAACTATTACAGGATTGTATACTGGCGGAACGTTAGCCTCAGAAGCGGCGATGTTATTGGCAGAGGAACTGAATCTAACAACAAGTCATCATCATGATAAAGGGGTTATGTTAGAGCAAAATGGCCATAAAATTATCGATTTAGGTGATGATTTCTATACAGTAGGTAAACCTCATCCGATGATCGATCCTTCAATCCGCGAAGATGAAATCGCTCAACTCGGCAATAAACCTGATGTTGGTGTATTACTTATTGATTTAGTAATCGGTTATGGTGCAAATGCTGATCCTGCCGAATCAGTGATTTCTGGTTATCAAAAAGCTTGCGCTAAACGTGATGATAATCATCCATTAATTGCTATCGCAACTGTGACTGGTTCTGAACAAGATCCTCAGTGCCGTAGTAAGCAAATTGAAGCATTAAAATCAGCAAATATTGTTGTGATGAATAATTTACCCGAAGCTATCTTGCTAGCTAAAAAACTCATTACAACAAATAAATCTGCCAATTTAGTTAAACCTTATCCTTTATTAAGTCATATTAGTGTTATTAATGCTGGTTTAAGAGGTTTTGCTGAAGATCTTCAGGCATCGAATATTCCTGTTGTGCATTATCAATGGGCGCCAATAGCCGGCGGCAATAAAAGATTAGCGGCTATTTTGCAAAAATTAAATTAAGAGGTTTTGATATGTTAAGTACCGCAATAAATGAAGCAAACCAAAAAATTATTGAACGAATTAAAGCGGCTAGACCACATTGGGTAGGTGTTATTGCTGCTAAAGAAGCCGTACCAACATTGGCGCAAGGTAAAAAATTATTACATGCTGGTCCTCCAATTGTTTGGCATGATATGACTGGACCAATGCAAGGTGCCTGTATTGGTGCATGCTTGTTTGAAGGTTGGGCACAAGATGAAAAGCAAGCTTTGCATCTGTTAGAGTTTGGACAAGTAGAATTTATTCCATGTCACTCAGTCAATGCCGTTGGTCCAATGGGGGGGATAACCTCAGCCAATATGCCAATGATTGTTGTTGAAAATGTTACTCATGGTAATCGAGCTTACTGCAATTTAAATGAGGGCATTGGTAAAGTAATGCGTTTTGGTGCTTATGGACAAGAAGTTTTAGACCGTCATCGTTGGATGAAAGAGTCATTAGGGCCTGCATTAAATGAAGCATTAAAACTATTTGATAATGGTATCGATTTAACGGCTCTTATGGCGCAAGCCATAACCATGGGTGATGAATTCCATCAACGTAATATTGCTGCTTCAGCATTGTTGTTACGAACGCTTTCACCAAAATTAATTTTACTTGACCGTAGTAAAGCAGAAATGGAAAAAATCTTCAGCTTTTTAAGTGTGACAGATCAGTTCTTTTTAAATGTTGCTATGGCATTTTGTAAATCCATTATGGATAGTGCAGCGCAAATCAAAGAAGGTACCATTGTTACTGCAATGACTCGTAATGGCAAAGAATTTGGAATTAAAGTCAGTGGACTTGGTGATCAGTGGTTTACTGCACCAGTTAATACCCCTCAAGGTCTTTTCTTTACTGGGTATTCCCAACAAGACGCCAATCCAGATATTGGTGATAGTGCTATTACTGAAACTTTTGGTATTGGTGGCGCCGCCATGGTTGCAGCACCAGGCGTAACTCGTTTTGTTGGTGCAGGTGGCACAGATGTTGCTTATGAAGTATCAGAAGAGATGAGTGAAATTTATTTAGAACATAATATGCTATTCCAAATTCCAACTTGGAATTTCCAAGGCTGTTGTTTAGGTTTAGATCTTCGTTTGGTGGTCGAAACTGGTATTACACCATTAATTAATACTGGTATAGCTCATAAACAAGCAGGTGTCGGCCAAATCGGTGCAGGAACGGTAAGAGCTCCATTAGCATGTTTTGAAAAAGCACTCGAAGCATTAGCTAAAAAATTAGAAGTGTAGATTATGAAATTGATATATGCAGATGATGAATGCTTAAATAAACCGATTAACCGATCTAAGTTAAGTACCCATGCTATTGATTATTGTCAACAGTATGGTCTATTTATAGCTCAATCATCGCATATCATCAAACCACTACTAATTAGTGCCGATATTCCAATAAAAGAGGGCGAATTATCGCTATTTAGTTGTTATCAACATACCATTAATTTAATCACAGCAAATCAGCAATTAATCACATTACATCGCTTTAACAGTGGTTTATCACCAATGGGTGTCGTGTTTAAATCGTCTGATTTTGATTTCCTTATGTCGCTATTATTGGATAATAATAAGATATCACTTTATCAATTGTCGACTGGTGACTTACAAATCGGCATGTTTCTCATTTCATTTGATACACATTTTTGCCAACTTCATTCAAAAAAGTATTCACTAAATAACATGAGTAAATTGCAAGTTGCTAATCAGTTAAAGCAAATTCACAATCCTACGGGATTATTTGGCCAATTAAGCAATAATGTAAATGGTCATTATCCACAGCAATTAAATCAGTTATGCAATATTATGATGAATTTAATGGAAGGCAATGTTGATGATATCTCGCCGTTTATTGGTTTAGGTCCCGGTTTAACACCAAGCTTTGATGACATTATTGTTGGCATTTTAGCAGTCACCTCAAGTGATCCTTGTTTTGTTGATCGAATGCAACGATTTAAAACAGCCTTTGCAAAGTTATCATTAGATTTATTAACTACAACAGTTAGTGTTGCCTTCTTAAATTATGCATTACAAGGCAAATTTTCGTTACTGGTATTACAAGTCATTAACTCATTTGTAAAAGGTCACTATCATCATTCATCGATAAAAAACTTAATGAATTATGGTCACACCTCTGGATCAGATCTTTTACTTGGTATATGGTTAGGTATTGATCGTTTTGTTTTAAGGGATTAAATCATGTTAGATACAGAAACCATGCGAACCTTTATCAAAGTAGTAGAAAGTAATAGCTTTTCAAAAGCCGCAAAACTACTTTACAAAACACCTGCCGCAATTAGTTATCGCATTAAATCATTGGAAGCCGATCTCAATACCCAACTTTTTGAACGAACCACTCGAACCGTGACACTTACATTAGCAGGGCAACACCTTTATGAACAGTGTAGCCAATGGTTGCTTTGGTTATCGACTATGCCCGATGAGCTTCAACAAATCCGTGATGGTGTTGAACGTAAAATTAACATTACTATCAATAATTTATTGTATGATGTTGAAGCTGTTGCCGATTTATTGGCTTTTCTGAAAGAAAAATTCCCTTTCACCCATTTTAATGTGAATCGACAAGTGTATATGGGGGTATGGGACTCGTTATTGCATGGTGAATGCCATTTAGCCATCGGTGCAACAGGTACTGAATCGCTTGATACTATGATAAATATACTTCCGCTTGGTGAAGTTAGTTGGGTATTCGTTGCGGCAAAACATCATCCTATTTCTCAAATTGAGGGGGCGTTATCGAATGAAACATTACGCAAATACCCAGCAATTAATGTTGAAGATACATCTGTTCATATGAATAAACGAGTGGCATGGTTATTACCGAGTCAATCAGAGATTATTGTTCCCAATATTTCAACCAAGTTGGCTTGCCACTTAAGGGGACTCGGGATCGGTTTCTTGCCAAAATCAATCTGTCAATCTTATTTGGATTCAGGTGAATTGATTGCTTGCCGAGTTATTAATGAACGTAAACCATCGCCATTGTCCTTAGCATGGAAAAAAACGCATATGGGTAAAGTGATGAATGAAATTGTAAATCTATTTAGATTTCATCATCCCCTTGCCAATAATTTTTTAAAAAATATAGATAAAAGAAGATGAATTACCAATTAGTGTGATCATCAACTAATTAATTCGATATTAATAAAGGAAAAAATAATGTTAGATCTAAATAAATATGATCAAATTAATCCGCCTTCACGGCTATTAATGGGTCCCGGTCCAATTAATGCAGATCCTCGTGTAACTAGAGCGATGGCTGCCCCTTTAATTGGTCAATTTGACCCTATTATGACTGATTATATGAATCAAACCATGTCACTTTATCGGGATATTTTCAAAACCAAAAATGAACAAACTTTTGTTATCGATGGAACAGCAAGGGCAGGTATTGAAGCAGTATTAGTATCAACGATTAAACCTGGTGATAAAGTCTTAATACCCGTGTTTGGTCGCTTTGGCTTATTACTATGTGAAATTGCTCATCGTTGTCGTGCTGATGTTCATACTATTGAAGTGCCATGGGGTGAAGTTTTTGATCCTAATGTTATCGAAGATGCGATTAAAAAAGTTAAACCAAAATTATTGCTTTGTGTTCAGGGTGATACTTCAACAACATTGTTACAACCATTAGATAATATTGGTGAAATTTGCCGTCGACATGGCGTATTATCTTATGTTGATGCTACAGCTTCAATTGTTGGTAACCCGCTTGAAGTTGATAAATGGCAACTTGATGGTGTTTCAGTCAGTTTACAAAAATGTTTAAGTGGGCCTCCAGGTGTTGCTCCTCTCACATTAAGTCCGAAAATGGTCGAAATCATCCAAGCACGTAAATGTGTTGAATTAGGTATAAGATCTGATAATGACACCAGTGGCAATGATGAGATGATCTATTCTAACTATTTCGATATCGATATGATTATTCGTTACTGGGGATCTGAGCGTATTAATCATCACACCGAAGCCACATCAATGCTTTATGCTGCACGAGAATGTGCTCGAATCGTGTTACAAGAAGGTTTAGATAATGTTATTGAGCGTCACCGTATCAATGGTGCAGCGATGGTTGCTGGTTTACAAGCAATGGGTCTGAACTTATTTGGTGATTTATCTCATAAGATGAATAATGTTGTTGGTGTTGTACGACCTGATCATATTAATGATCTTGAAGTTCGCAATTTAATGCTCAATGATTTTGGTATTGAAATTGGCGCCTCTTTTGGGCCACTTAAAGGTAATGTATGGCGTATCGGTACTATGGGATACAATGCAAGAAAATCTTGTGTAATGCAAACCCTTACTGCGTTTGAAGCAGTATTAAATCGTGTTGGCTTTAAAACAACCCAAGGAGCAGGTTTAGAAGCCGCTTGGAATGTCTACAATAAATAAGTAGTAGATATTTGATAATTATAAAAAATTCACTTAAGTGAAATAAATTATATCCTTTGGATATTGAGCGTTTGATTTAAATTAATAAATAGTAATCTATTGATTAAATGATAAAAATCAACAATAGATTACTATTGCTACAAATATTAACTTTTGTTTCAAGTTAATCAAGATAACACTATTTAAACAAAAGGAAATTTAATGAATCAGTTACACAATAAAATTCCTAACTCTGGATATAAACAAAAAAAATGGAAAGGGCGATATACAATACTATTACTTTTATGGTCAGGTTGGTTACTCTCATTTCTTGACCGAATGGTAATGAATGTATCGCTACCCTTTATAGGTCAAGATCTCGGTATCGACAAAACAGTACAAGGTTCGATTATCAGTGCTTTCTTTGTTGGTTATGCGTTATTTCAAATTCCAGGGGGATATTTATCAGATAAATTTGGTCCTCGTAAAGTGATGGCTTTTGCTATTGTATGGTGGTCAATATTTACTCTGTTTACTGGATTAATTTATGTATTACCTCTGATGTTATTGACTCGATTTTTATTTGGTGCCGGTGAAGGATGTTTCCCTGCATCATCTTGGAAAACAATTGCAACTTATTTTCCTGCTAAAGAACGAGGCAGAGCAACAGCAATTCAATCATCAGTTAATACTTTAGGGCCAGCAATTTCAGTTATTGTTGCTGTCGCTATAATTGAATGGCTGGGTTGGCGTGATGTATTTATTATATTAAGTATTCCTGGATTCATATTAGGTGTACTTATTTATAAATTTATCCGCAACAATCCGACTGAAAATAGTTTGCTTGATGCTAACGAATTGCAAGAGTTGGAAGTTAGCAATAGTCAAGATAACAATAATTCAGTAGTAGATAACAGCTCATCTTCGTTAATAAACGTATTGAAGATGCCAATACTATGGAAGTTATCGCTTATCTGGTTTTTGTTTGATATCACATTTTGGGGCTTCACAACTTGGTTACCAAGTTATTTACTCGAAGCAAGAGGATTATCCCTTTCAAAAACCGGGATTTTAGCGGCAATTCCTTTCCTATTTGGTGCATTAGGCACATTAGTAGGTGGATATTTTGCTGATAAATTTGAACATAAATTAAAATATGTTTATGGCTTAACTGCTTTTATATCTGGCATATTTCTCTTCTTTATGTTCCAAGTTGATAATCTGCAAGCGGCCATTATTTTCCAATGTCTATCAGCACTATTTATGTTTATTGCTTTTGCGATCTTCTGGGGAATGTTAATGCATATGATCCCTCCAGTGATTATGGGTAAAGCTTCAAGCATTGTTAATTTTGGTGGTCAAGTTGCAGGGGTATTATCTCCATTTATCATTGGATTCTTAATCGATAACGCTAACGGTGGTTATAATCATGCTTTTATATTTATGGTAATAGCGCTAATTAGCTCGGCAATTTTGACTTTTTTCATCAAAAAAATGAATATTTAAGCATAGAAATAGATTTTCGATCTAACAAATCATAAAAATACTCAAACTAAGTTTGAGTATTTTTTTACATTGAGAAAATAGTTTATTCTAAAAAAAGTTGAGGAACGGGGTTTTTAAAGCCTAAATCTAGCCACAATTCACCGAAATTGGCTTTAAAACTAAAATCAGTTAGCTCTAAATATAAAAGTTTATTTCTAGAAAATCAGATTGGAGTGCTTCATTTAGCGACATGAGCAATGTGCTGACAACTGAGAGAGGTTAGCATGGCAAACAGGGATGTTTGGCAAGGCTGTTGTTTGTCAGGAACAAATCACAGCCGGTGCGTTAACAGCGAACGAAGGTGGAAGGCAGTCACATCGTGACCACTTGCGTGGTCGCCGCGGGAGTTGGTAAAGAGGGTTCGCGCAAACCCTCTTTACTCGGACGTAAACGCCATATAGAACTAGCTACCAAACAACAAAACGTCCGAAACTAAAAGAACAAAAAAGTTGAGGAACGGGGTTTTTTAAAGCCTAAATCTAGCCACAATTCACCGAAATTGGCTTTAAAACTAAAATCAGTTCGCTCTAAATATAAAAGTTTATTTCTAGACAATCAGATTGGAGTGCTTCATTTAGCGACATTAGCAATGTGCTGACAACAGAGAGAGATTAGCATGGCAAATAGTGATGTTTGGCAAGGCTGTGTTTTGTCAGGAACAAATCACAGCTGGTGCGTTAAAGCGAACGCAGGCGGAAGGCAGTCATGCAGTGACCACTTGCGTGGTCGCCGCGGGAGTTGGTAAAGAGGGTTCGCGTAAACCCTCTTTGCTCGGATGTAATCACCATATAAAGCTAGCTACCAAACAACAAAACGTCCGAAACTAAAAGAACTAAAAAAGTTGAGGAACGGGGTTTTTTAAAACCTAAATCTAGCCACAATTCACCGAAATTGGCTTTAAAACTAAAATCAGTTCGCTCTAATTATAAAAGTTTATTTCTAGAAAATCAGATTGGAGTGCTTCATTTAGCGACATGAGCAATGTGCTGACAACTGAGAGAGATTAGCATGGCAAACAGGGATGTTTGGCAAGGCTGTGTTTTGTCAGGAACAAATCACAGCTGGTGCGTTAAAGCGAACGCAGGCGGAAGGCAGTCATGCAGTGACCACTTGCGTGGTCGCCGCGGGAGTTGGTAAAGAGGGTTCGCGTAAACCCTCTTTGCTCGGATGTAATCACCATATAAAGCTAGCTACCAAACAACAAAACGTCCGAAATTAAAAGAACAAAAAAGTTGAGGAAAGGGTTTTTTAAAACTTAAATTTGTACCCATTTCTAACCCTTTTTTTTGACTTAAAATAAAATGATTAAAAATCAAAATATTAAGAAGTTATTCAAAAAAAGGGTTTTTAATAGTAAAATTACGCTTTGTCTTTTTGCCAACTGCATTTATAGTATGTTGTGTTCTAGTTCACTACCGTGTAGGTAGTTTAGAAAATTTCGAACAATAGCTTGATTAGCTCTAACTTGTTCACTACCGTGTAGGTAGTTTAGAAAAGCGAAACGCTCTCAAAAATGTGCGTGGTGCAGTTCACTACCGTGTAGGTAGTTTAGAAATTATGAAATCCCAACAATTCGCCCTACAGAATGTTCACTACCGTGTAGGTAGTTTAGAAATGATTAAATAACTCGTTAAGTTTCTCTATCTGGTTCACTACCGTGTAGGTAGTTTAGAAAATAAACAACTCTAGTACAAGATTTAACCCAACATTCACTACCTTGTAGGTATGACAAAAGTCTTAACAATTATTTACCAATCTGAATTTGCTATAATTACCTAATATATCTATACTTTTTTCTGCAAGGATTGCATATTTTTAGATAAAAATTATAAATTAAAGGATTAAGAGCATGTTGAGATACCCTTATTTAGGCGCTATTTCTAATTTAATTGTTAATACAACATTGACCAGTAAAAAAAATATATTGAGTCACGCCCCTTCAATACAGCAATTATTCATTAATCAGCCAATAAAGCGAAATTCAACGTTTAATAAAACACTACTTAAATATTCATCCTCATTTTGCCAAACAATAGTGAAATTCTTGAAAAAGATTTGTTTATGTTCTATGACTTTTTCAACTATATTTAGCCCTGTATACGCGTTAAGTGCATTTACCACAGAAAGTATAAAAGGTAGTGCACCATATTTAACACTAGATGATGGTGTTAGTAAAATAACGAGTACAGAAGAGCTACTGGCAATTAAATTACCTAATGGTACTGTGATAACCCCGCAAAATGATGTATCAAGTATAACCAATCCGATCGAGTTACCTGATAAGAACAATATATATGCCAGTGTACAAACGATTGTTCCATTACCTATATCAGGCAATAATCAGTTTCCTGTAATAAATATGACTGATTTACTTGCTGCACCGTATAATTATTTTGCAGATGATGATGGTGATGGATTTGATGATAGTGACCTTATTACCGCAACCGCAACAGGTGACATTAAGATAAAATGGGAAGCCCGTAATCCTGCCGTAGCAGATATTAATGCTAAAAACGCATTTATAGATATTACATCGAAGGTGAAAAGTCATCCTGATGCCATTCCAGATTTATGTGATGGGATACATAAAATAACCATTAGCGCTAGTGATAGTGAGTTAACTACACCTTATGGTGATCCCAATACAAATCATTTTCAAGAAGGTTCACATAGTTATTATTTAACACCAAAATTAGATCCAAAAGTGTGTTATGCCCAGCCAAATTTGTATCCTGATAACGCTAGTTTAGCCGGTCGTGATTATGAGATAGATGGCATTTTATGGGATGCCGCACAAATCGAGAGTGACCATGATTATGGTGTTTATCGAGGGTATCCAAGTAAAGGTATTAAGGTATTACGAGCAACCAATAGTGGTAATTATCAAGGTGAAACTTCAATAACTAAAAATAACTTTCCAACGACCGGGTCACATGGATTGTATTTTTATTTACTATTTGGCGGTATAACACCTGAAGCGGTATTAGCTGCCAATGGCAGTACTATACAATCTATAGAGGGGGGAAATGTTAGTTTATCATTAAGTGTAAGTAAAACCACTGAATGGGAGCATGGTGAGCATGGACCCAGTCCATATGGATTGGCTGAACCAGCTATAAAAGTAACATTAGTTGGTCCACGCTATAATTCAGCAGATAAGAGTTTTAGACCTATGACTTTCAGATTATATGCTGATAGTAATAAAAGTACGCTAATTTACGAATTTAAATTAATGCGTTGGTTTATTGCTAATCCTGAGATTTTTTTTAATAAGGAACATGGATTTCCATCATCTGATGAAAATAAAGAAATGTTAAGTTATCAATCTAAGGCAAGGGATTATTGTAAAAGTTTAGGTAGTGGTTATCGATTGCCAGATGTGAATGATTTTACCAATATTAATGGGTATGGAATGTATGCTCGTCGACAATTAAGTTATCAGGAGAATGGAAAATGGATTGGTGGAATTGCCAATGAATGGGGATGTATGCCTATGAGTGAGGATGATAGTGACGCTAGTTGCCCATCTTATAGAAGCACAGACTGGAAGGCATATGATTATTGGACGAATAATGTAGCAACAAATACTGCGCGACCTAAGGATGAAGGAAAACCATTTTTATTTGATCCCGATGGAGTTATCGAGATACTTCAATCTATTTTGTGGCCAATTCGTGCCGCATGTGTTACACCTTAAGTGTTAATTGTGTTAATCCTAAAATATAATAAACGCAAGTTATAGTCACTGTTAGTTTTTGATGTATTTTAACAGTTATTAGAGTATTGGTTTTTTATTAATATATTGCATAAAAAACATAAAAAAACCAATATAATATCTAGTATTTAACTAATTGAAATTTTTTTTAAATGGTTCTTTGCAACTATTGTTAAACGTAGTTATGATTTTGTCAGATCATAATTAGGATATAATATAGGGATATAATGGATAATCAAAATCAGTCTTACTTTAAACTGCCTTTATTTTTTACTTTTGCTTGTTATTTCATTTGGTTGATAGTTCCAATGATTAATTTTTTCGATTTTGCCAACATTACTATACGTTATAGATATGATAATATTTTTGTCTATCATATAACATTGGGAAGTCTAACTTATTATTTGTTAGTTTATATGATTGCTTTGTATTTTTTTCAAAAATATCGTATATATGACTTGTCAAAAAATTTGGTAAGAATATGTTTGTTAATTACCGTTTATACCTTAATTAGATATGTTTTTTATATATTAGAACACTATATTTTAAGCAATATAATTTTTCGTTTTTTCGATCATGATTATATTCCCTTATGTCTTAGATTTCTAGAATGGTTTGATATTATATCAATATTAATTATTTTAATTATATTATTTAAAATAATACCTTTTTATTCTTCAGTAATCGAGTTTAATTCTATAGTAATAAAAAGAATTCACATTCAAATATATAGCTTTTTCTTGTCTTATATTTCACTTAAAACTATTTTGCTAAATGTTTATGCAATCAACGAATTATTTGATTCAAGTATTACTGTAATGCTACTATTTGTATTGTTAACCTTTTTAGGATGGGGAATTTTATATAAGCTTTTCAATATAATTCTTATAAATTGTTTTGGAGAATTTGATTCACAAGTTAAATTTAAAAAATTAATATTAACTCTTCTTGGAACAATTTTTTTAAGTGCTTTGATAAGCACTATTATTGTTTTTATAATATTAATGCTTTATATGCCTGCACATCTGAATTTGAAAAATAAAATCCAATTTTATTCTTCTTACTTTTTGTACAGTTTTTCTGGGATAAATTTGTTGTTTTCTTTAATATTTAGTCGATATTTTATAAAGATTTTTTATTCAAAAAGATAGTTGTTTTTTGCTTATTGGATAAAAGAGCAAAGTATTCAATTATTCTAAAAATGCATACCATTAATTAATTGAGATTTCTAGGTAAATTAATTTAATAATATATCTCATTATGAAGAAATGATTGACCATAGAGTAAATAATAAAGGTCGATTATAAAAAATTTGAGGAACGGGTTTTTTGAAATCTAAAGACATCCCATCATTAACCCTTTTTTTTACTTAAAATAAAATTTCTAAAAAATCAATACATTAAAAAATGGCTTAAAAAAAGGGGTTTTAATAGTAAAATTACGCTTTGTCTTTTTGCCAACAACATTTATAGTATATGGGATTCTAGTTCACTGCCGTATAGGTAGTTTAGAAATGATAACGTACATGCACGTTTAAAATCTCTTCGTTCACTGCCGTATAGGTAGTTTAGAAATCTGTTAATCTAATATACGTTGATCCGTCATCGTTCACTGCCGTATAGGTAGTTTAGAAATTGGGTTGATTAGTCTTTCTACGCCAAAGCTTGTTCACTGCCGTATAGGTAGTTTAGAAAAATAGCCAGAAAATAAATCACGTTTAGATAAAGTTCACTGCCGTATAGGTAGTTTAGAAACACAGCGGACGTTCAATAACCGTTAAGTCTTTGTTCACTGCCGTATAGGTAGTTTAGAAATGAGTGTATTTAGTCAATATCGCGTTAATTCGGTTCACTGCCGTATAGGCAGTTTAGAAATGGTAATTACGTCATTGCTTGCAAGGTAGGTAGTCACTAAATTCACTCAAACCACCTTGGAACGGTTTTTTATTGCTCTTAACCCTTAAATAACATACCATTAACTAAAAAGGGGATGGTATAAAAAAATTGCTCTTCTTATTATGTCTAATACTTTTATTTAACGAATCATGATTATTTATATTCAGTTATTTACATATCTTAACAAAATCAGCAAAACAAGAATTGCTAAAATTAATGAGTTTATTTATACTTTTCGAATATAATAAAATATATTTTTATTGAAACAAAACAATCGGATATCGTGACAAAGGATTGAAAAAATGTTAAAATACAGTTGTTTAGAGGCCAGCCAGCCAGCCAGCCAGCCAGCCAGCCAGCCAGCCAGCCAGCCAGCCAGCCAGCCAGCCAGCCAGCCAGCCAGCCAGCCATAATTTAGGATTATTTAGCCGACGAAAGTTAGGTTATTTATTTCAGAATCAAACATTATTTTTCTTATTTAAAGATTTATATTTTTTAAAATCTTATTCGATTAATTCAAATTCAAATTCAAATTTAAAACAACGATTTTTAAGTTTAAAACCGATATTATTGTGGATATTGGTTCTAAGTAGTCTATTAAGTATTTCAACAAAATCAGCTTATGCATTAAATGCAAGTACTGCCAATGAAATTCATGGTAGTGCACCTTATCTTACTTATGATGGTGGTATCAATAAAGCAGATAGTCTAGAAAGTCTATTAGGAATAACTTTATCAGATGGTACCGTTATAACGGCTTTAGAAGATAAATCAAGCCCAACAAACCCAATAGAGTTGCCGAGTGCTTATGATACTTATGCCAATATTCAAACTATTGTTCCACTACCAAAGTCAGGTAATAATAATTATCCAACAGCCAATATCACAGATTTATTAAAAGCACCGTATAACTACTATGGTGATGATGATGGTGATGGTTATGATCAAAGTGGTAGTGTAATTGCTACAGCGAGTGGTCAGGTAAGTTTAAAGTGGGAAGTACTTAGACCTGGATTTAGTGATACCAACGCTAGTGATGCGTTTTATGATATTACTGAAACAGTGGGAAGTGAACCTAATACCTTAATTAATGCTTGTCATAAGCCATATCGTTTAACCATCAGTGCAAGTAATGGTGAGCTGAAGACTATGTATGGTCAACCCAATAAGAGTGATTTTATTGGTGGCAGTCATAGTTACTATATCAAGGCAAATAGTGAATCGCCTGCAGCGTGTTATGCCCAACCTAATCTATATTTTGATAATGCTTCTGTTGCTCCAACTAAGATAACTTATATGTTCGATAGTTTTAGATGGGATTCGGCCAATAATTTTTTTAAAAATAATTATAGAGGTTCACCAAGTAAGGGGTTTATCATACTACGAGCAGCTAACAGTGGGCATGATCCTTTGAATAATAATCATAACTACAGTAATTTTCCAACTACAGGTTCACATGGTTTATATTTTTATCTATTGCTAGAGGGAATTACTCCAAATGCTGTCGTATCAGCTAACGGTAAAACGGTGAGATCAGTAGAAGGTGGAACAGTGAGCTTATCGTTAAGTGCCGGTAATACAGAGCTATGGCGACATAAACAAAGTAATGTGCCTAATCCTTATGGAAAGATAGAACCAGCATTAAAAGTGACTTTGAATGGTCCTCGTTATAATTCAGCGGATAAAAGTTTTAGTCCGACGACCTTTAGAATATATGCCGATAGTGCTAAGCAGCGTTTATTGTATGAATTTAAATTAGAGCGATGGTATATCGCACAGCCAGATGTGTTATATGGTAATAAAACAACTGGTAACGGCGGTGGTATTATGGTGGATAAGGGCTTAGGATACCAGCAGCAAGCAAAAAATTATTGTTCAGGTCTAGGTAATAACTATCATTTGCCCAATGAGAAAGAGATATTTTTTATTGGTGATGGAGTTATTATCATAGGTCGAGAACCACATACTCGTAGTGTTGGTTATAATATTAATAATGAATTTAGAGGCGGAATAGTTAATGAATGGGGCTGTATTACTACTTCTTCTAATATATGTAATGGCTATCAAGGTTCTGATTGGAACTCTTATATGTATTGGACAACAGATGTTAGAGTAGAAGGTCGGAATAAGAGGAGAGGATTAATGGTTGATGCAGAGTTAGGTTTTAGATGGGCTTATGCTACAACCACAGATTCCATTGCTGCTGCAGCCGTCTGTGTAACGCCTTGATTTAAATTGATGTTATAAAAATCTATAGCTAAAACTTTGATGGCAAATGGAAAAAAGGATTCGAATCTTAAGGTGCTAAGCACTATAAGATTCGAAAAATTGTACAAAATACCATCATTTAATATATTGTTAATATAAGCACTTTGTAGTTACCTTATGGATATACAGCAGAAATTAAAACTCAGTCAACAAACAAACCAGATTAGTTTTATCAAAGATAGTGGACTATTTTGTGGTTTATACAATCAGTCAGCCTATATAGTTACTGAATTATTACATTATGATTTAAAGTTAAGAGCTAAAACGATAAAGAAAATCAATCATCAAGTTGTCATAAGTTGTGGTATTCCCATAACCAGTGTGACAAAGCGTTTTCCAAATTCGGTTGAAACTGAGTGGGGATTTCAATTAATAGGTGATTTTGATTTAAGCTGTTATTTACAGTGGCGTGAAAAAATAATATCTAACTTTATACTTAAATAAAATATTTGGAGAAGTGGGCAAAGCTAAAATATTATAATTCTTACCTCTTATTGCGCTATAGAAAAGTTATTAAAAATCAATATATTAGGAGGGGCTCAAAAAACTTTTTTTTACTGGTAAAAATAGACTTTGTCTTTTTGCCAACAACATTTATAGTATATGGGATTCTAGTTCACTGCCGTGTAGGTAGATTAAAATATTAATTATTTCTAAAAAGACAAGCAAAAGCATTTCAAAAAGCTAAAAATCTAAATTAGTTATAGCGTTGTCAAATAAAAAACCGTTCTAGTTATGAACGGTTTTTTATTATTGGTTAGATAATTTTACAATTATGCTTGGTATTTTTTCATGACAATTGACGCATTAGTACCGCCGAAACCAAAACTATTAGACATTACTGTGGTTAATTCACGTTCAGTTGGCTCGGTAATAATGTTCATGCCTACTGCTTCATCTGCAAGTTCGTCAATATTGATACTTGGTGTAATAAAGCCGTGTTCAAGCATAAGTAATGAATAAATCAATTCTTGTGCGCCGGTAGCACTTAATGAGTGACCAGTCATGGATTTAGTTGAAGAGATAGCAGGGATGTTATCACCAAATACTTGTTTGATTGCCCATAATTCTTTGACATCACCAACTGGGGTTGAGGTACCATGAGTATTGATATAATCAACTGGTCCATCAAGATCTTGAATAGCAAGCTGCATACAACGCATTGCCCCTTCACCAGATGGCGCAACCATGTCATAACCATCAGATGTTGCCCCATAACCAACGAGTTCACCATAGATATGTGCACCACGGGCAAGAGCATGCTCAAGTTCTTCAACTACTACCATTCCGGCACCGCCTGCGATTACAAAACCATCACGGTTTTTATCATAAGCACGTGATGCTTTTTCTGGTGTGTCGTTATATTTAGTTGATAATGCCCCCATAGCATCAAATTCGCATGACATTTCCCAACATAGCTCTTCACCACCACCAGCAAACACGATATCTTGTTTACCAAGTTGAATAAGTTCAGCTGCATGGCCAATACAGTGTACTGATGTTGCACAAGCTGAAGTCATTGAGTAGCTAACTCCTTTAATTTTAAATGGTGTCGCTAAACATGCAGAAATTGCCGATGACATAGATTTTGTTACTGCATAAGGCCCAACACCTCTTAAACCTTTTTCTTTCATGCCGGCAACAACATTATATTGAGTTTTGGTTGAGCCACCATAACCAGCGATAAGACCTGTGCGTGGATTAGATACTTGCTCTGGGGTTAATTTTGCATCTTCGATTGCTTGTTGTAGCGCAAGATATCCATAAATAGAAGCATCGTTCATAAAACGGACGACTTTTCGATCGATTAATCCAGTTGTATCTAATTTGACATTACCACAAACATGACTACGCATTCCGCTATCTTTCATTTCTTGCGAAAAAGTAATACCACTTCGGCCTACTCTTAACGATTCTAAAACTTCTTTGGTATTATTCCCAATGCTTGAAAGAATACCTAATCCTGTAATTACTACACGTTTCATCTAATGCTCTACTCCTAAGTTAACTGGCTTCATATGAAAAATTGGTCTGATTATAGCGTACACTTGTAAGCTGAACAATACCCCCAGATTGATTTTATTTGTTAAGTTAATAAATAAAATTGGGATAACCGGTCAATAAATCAATCAATATGAATATATTTACATTCTATTAATGAAATTTTGATTAAATCAGTCTTAATCGCAAGTTTATTGAACAAAAATTTTTAAATTCGATCTGATTATTAACTTGCTAACGGCAATAAAATAATTATAATACTGTAAGTATATACAGTTGTTGGTGATAGTTATGATTCAAGAAAAAATGATCTCAAAGCTTGAGATCTTAGCCGAATCTGCAAAATATGACATTTCATGTGCCTCAAGTGGTACTTCACGCAGTAATAAAAATAAAGGTATTGGTAGTGCTTCTCGCTGTGGTATTTGCCATTCATTTACTGCTGATGGTCGCTGTGTTTCACTGTTGAAAATCATGTTAACGAATTATTGCATGTTTGACTGTGCTTATTGTATCAATCGCCAGAGTAATGATATTCCTCGTGCAGGATTTACACCAAAAGAGTTAGCGGAACTGACGATTGAATTTTATCGTCGCAATTATATTGAAGGGCTGTTTTTAAGCTCGGGTATTGTACGTAGTGCTGATCACACGATGGAAAAAATGATTCGTGTGGTCAAAATATTACGGCAAGAATATAACTTTAATGGTTATATTCATATGAAGGCGATTCCAGGTGCAAGTAATGAATTAATTCGTGAAGCAGGTTTACTCGTTGATCGAATGAGTGTCAATTTAGAGATCCCTACCGAGCGAAATTTAAAATTATTGGCGCCAGATAAAGATCATCAAACCATTTATCAACCAATGCGACATATTCAGCAAAATTTGCTAGAAAATATTGAAGATCGTAAAAAAATCAAATCAACACCAAAATTTGTTCCTGCTGGGCAAAGTACTCAGGTGATTATTGGCGCGACAGATGAAACTGATAATCAAATTTTACAGCTCACCGCCAAACTATATAAGCGACCAAGTATGAAGCGGGTTTACTATTCGGGATTTATTCCTGTGAATAGTTATGATAAGCGATTACCTGTTTTGCAAGAAGTACCAAGAGTGCGAGAAAATCGTTTATATCAGGCAGATTGGTTACTTCGTTTTTATGATTTCAGTGTCGATGAAATTGTAAATGATGAACATCCAGATCTTGATTTGACTGTTGATCCCAAATTATCTTGGGCGATTCGTAATCCACAATTTTTTCCGGTTGATATCAATCGGGATAGTTATCAAAAAATTCTACGGGTGCCAGGTATTGGCGTTAAATCAGCAAAATTAATTGTTATGGCAAGGCGACATCGAAAACTCAATAAAGAGGCGCTCAAACGTATTGGTGTGGTGCTAAAACGAGCGCAGTTTTTTATTATTTGTCATGAAATGAATACATTTAAAGTACTTGATTCATCTGCCGAATATATCCGTCTTAGTTTACAAGATTTGCCTCGTCTTGAAGTAAAACAACAATCCCTTCCACAGCAACTAGTTATGGGATGGTAATTTATGCTGGCGTTCTATTATGATAAGTCTTTCGAAGGACTAATGTGTGCGGTGTTTGATGCATTTAAACTAAAAAAAATGCCTGAATGTTTATTAGCTGAGGGCGAAGATGTGCCACTTTTGGTTACTGATTTTCATCAAGTTGAGTATCGAAACAGTAAATATGAGCGTGTTTATACTGCACTGCAAAAAAAATTATCACAGATTGCGCTAAATCAACTCTTGTTTACTTGGCTATCAGAATTACCTGAAAGTGATTTAATTATCTTTCGCTATATTTGTAAAGTATTCAAGTCAACCAATTCGATTGAAACTGATTTTGCTGATGCGGATGTGTTAGCTGTTTATGATATAGCTAAAAAGGTAAATAAAGAAAAACATCATATTCAGCAATTTGTTCGCTTCAATAGTATCCAAAATCCAGCAAACAGTTGTGATAATAATGACAAAATTTACTTTGCGGTTATAGAGCCTATATATAACGCTTTACCGTTAACTACTCGATTTTTTAAAGATCGTTATGCCGATCAAAAATGGGCAATTTATGATGAAAAACGCCAATATGGTTATTTTTATGATTTAGATAAGATTGAGCAAATCTGGTTGAACAATAATGATCCTCTTATCGTTAATAAGCAAATTAACCAAGATTATCTAACTGATGATGAAAAATTGTTTCAAACCATGTGGAATCGTTATTGTCAGGCCTTAACCATAAAAGAACGAATCAATCCAAGATTACAAAGGCAAAATATGCCTAGACGGTTCTGGCACCATTTACCCGAAATGCAAGGCAAATAAAAAACGCCGAATAAATCGGCGTTAATTATTTAATAAATCTTACTATTTATTGGGCATCAATTTCATCAAGAATGCCATTAATGCTTTGTTGACGTTGTTGTTCTTTTTGTTCATCAACTTTACCGCCAGAAGCATTAAAATCATTGCGCTGGAAGTAAGCATTACGCATAAAGTTGTATGGATCATCACTATTTTTAATTAAATCTTCATACTCAATAGCCACAGCACGAGCTTCAATGCCATCAAATACACCACGAACCAGTGCCCATTGCCAATCAATCCAAACAAGTGGTGGATATAAAGTATCAACCAGATCACCACCTTCTTGACGAAGTGTTGCTGAACCATAGAAAGGTAATACAACATAAGGGCCATAAGGGACATCGTAATGACCTAATGTATCACCAAAACCACGTTTAGGACCTTTTTGTAATTGAGGATCTGCCACACTTGCAACATCAAATAAACCGACAACACCAAAAACAGTGTTAATAAAGAACCTTGCCAAATGTTTACCTGCTTCATGTCCTTCACCTTGTAAAGCACTATTTACCATCGATGCAGGTTCAGAAAGGTTAGAGGAAAAATTAACAACTCCTTTACGTACTGGTGTTGGAACATAATCTTTCCACGCTACGGCAGCTGGGCGCAAAATATAAGGATCAAGCGCATAGTAGTTAACATTAAACATTGTTTTATTAAAACCCGATAATGGGTCACTATAACTATTTGTTTCAGCCTGATAGGTCGCACAACCTGTCAACGCTAAAACCGAGAACATCATACCTATAATTTTTTTTCTCATAATGCTACCGAATACAAATGATAAAGTGTTGAATGTAACGATTGTATCATGTTTGCTTGAAATAGAAAATTTTTCATTATTTGATTGATATTGCCTTGGTAAATTTATTAGAATAAACGTCCTTGATGACCTCATAGTTAAATGGATATAACAAGCCCCTCCTAAGGGCTAGTTGTAGGTTCGATTCCTACTGGGGTCAAAGTTGTATTAACTTACTTATCTCTTTTCTTCCTCAATAAACCACCTAATTGTTCAATTTATAAAATTATTTTATTTCGATTTAAGTGATAAGATTGTAAATAATATAGTAATATAACTCATTTAAATAATCATCCATTGAATGGCTTATGGAACAATTAACTAGATGGATTTAGGGACTTTAATGGCTAAATATTATTGTTTATTAAAAGGTAGAGTTAATTATTTAACGGTATTCGAAAAGACTAAAACTAAAGTTGAACAGCACTCAGGCGATCTTACAAAAGCATTTATTGATGAATACGGTGGGCTCATTAGGGCCATTTTTTTATTATTTTATACAATTATAAGAGACATGGTTGTTATTGTCATACCTTCTAAAACTCTACAAAGAAAGCTTATTAAAGGTACATACTTTTATTGTTATGTTGGTAATATTAAAGTTGAAGGAAAATTAGAAGATATTATTTTTAAGAATGGCGACTATGTTGAAATGGTTGTCGAACAGACCGAAAAAAATAAGTATTTTGTTTATGCTGTGCGAATGCCCAAATACCATGCTTTGTTTTTTCCTAAAGGGAATTGTTCATCAACCTTAGAATTATTTAAGGGTTGTCTATTGATTTGTTGCCTACTGATATTTCCTTATATTATTTTTATGATAATAGCTATTTTTGATGATGGTAGTGATTTTATTTTTATTACTCTGTTATTTTTGGTTATTTATGCTTCTTTTGTTGTTATCTGCTTTATTTTATTGGGTATGCGTTCTTCATTTATAAACAATCGTATCTATGCAACCTTAGGTTATCGAAATTCATGGCGACATATGCATGCTGATGAGGACTATGCTTTTAGAGAAATGAATCGTAAAAGAGATCCATTGTTGTTTGATGATCCACAAAGTCCTGAATTCAAAAAAAGAATAAAACCAAATAAGTCTTATACCTATTATGGACGGACGCCCCAATTACCCCAAGAAGTAGAAATTATTGACG
Organism: Gilliamella sp. W8126; assembly: GCF_016102185.1. NCBI lineage: Bacteria > Pseudomonadati > Pseudomonadota > Gammaproteobacteria > Orbales > Orbaceae > Gilliamella > Gilliamella sp. W8126. The sequence continues at coordinate 481,678 of NZ_JACFPE010000001.1, forward strand.
AAAGCTAAATTGGAATAGGGTTTGGATTAGTAGAATTTAATTAATAAAAAAGTGAGGAAAGGGGTTTTTTGCGCATCTTTTTTTATCATTAAACTGTTTTTTGCATGTTGCAATATTGTTATTATCATTTAAGAAAATTTAGCTAATGCTTTTCCTATAATTTAATATATGACAGCATTTAATTTGTTTATATTTGCACAACTATTGTGTTTCGCTTTATGCAATTTATCGCGTAAATAATTTAATAACTGGTAGTAAAAATAGCAATGTTAAATCAACTAGTAGGTAATTTTGGTTTTTTTGCTATCAGTAAATGTTATTAATTTAGAAGCTGTAGGGTTTAGTTCATTTTGTTTATCAATTCCATTTTATCTATATTTGATTCGTTATCGCCAAACTAAATGCACACAAACTAGAAAACAAAAAACATTGTGGTATTTATACGTATTTCATTTAGCTACTATCACACGATATTTAGAATCATTAAACTAATTTACCTCAGTTGACTAATTAAAAAAATAAAACAAAATTTTGCGGGAATTTAATGTTTAACGTTTTAAATACAAATTTTTGTACAATTGGGTTTATTTATCATAAATAAAAAATATTTTTATGTGAATTTGTGACATTAAATATTGGCAAGCAGATCGAAAATTTAGAAATTTTAATATTAAAAATACAAACTTACTGGTAGAGGTTTTACCCCTATTTTACCCCAGCGGTTTTTTAAAAGGTGATTTAAATTTGTTGTAATTCTTGTGGAATAAGGCTTTAAATTGGTACGCCCGGGTGGACTCGAACCACTGACCCCCACCATGTCAAGGTGATGCTCTAACCAACTGAGCTACGGGCGTACATTTGAAACACGCAAATATTAGCTGGCAAACTGTTTTGTTTCAAGTAAAAAAATCAAAAATAGCTGTTTTTTTAATCTTTTGAGTTTGTTTGTTGGAAAAACAGTCAATGTTATTAATCAAATAATATACAAAATCCGATTTTTACCAATTTTATTTCCCGATGATAATCGTTTAGGGATAGTGCAATTTTTTATGAATTGTAAATAAATGTAAATTCACGGTGGTTTGTTAATTTCAAATTCGTTATACTCCTTGAAAATAGATAAGGTATTACTGGTTTAGGTTAGTATGTCATTTAAAGATCAGATTGAAGACGTTTTACATAATGTTTTTGGGTACAAATCGTTTAGAAATCAGCAAAGAGATATTATCGAATCAGTTATTGCCGGACGAGATACTTTAACCATTATTCCAACAGGTGGCGGTAAATCGCTTTGTTATCAGATTCCGGCAGTAGTATTGCCTGGTACTGCGTTGGTTATTTCGCCACTTATTTCGTTAATGAAGGATCAAGTTGATCAATTAATCGTTAATGGAATTTCGGCGGCTTTTTTAAATGCGACTCAATCTCCAGAAGAGCAACAAAACATTATTGAACAGTATTTAAATCACACAATTAAATTATTATATATTTCACCTGAGCGACTGGCCGTGTCGTCCTTTTCTTCATTAATTACTGCTCATCCTCCATCATTAATCGCTATTGATGAGGCGCATTGCATTTCACAATGGGGGCATGACTTTAGGCCTGACTATCGTCAATTAAACCATTTATCATTGCGTTTTCCCGAAGTTCCAATTATCGCGTTAACAGCAACCGCCGATAAATTGACTCAAGCAGATGTGATTAATCAGCTTAATTTAATCGATCCGTTAGTGGTGGTGCGTAGTTTTGATCGGCCAAATATACGTTATACGGTAGTTGAAAAATTTAATCTTACTGAGCAAGTTGTCTCTTTTATTGAAACCCAAAAAGGGAATAGTGGTATTGTCTACTGTTCTAGTCGTTCCAAAGTTGAGGATATGACAACCAGACTGGCTGCGAGAGGATTCTCTGTCGTTGCTTATCATGCTGGTTTAACCACTGCTGAGCGTCAACAAGCACAAGAAAGTTTTTTGAAAGATAATGTGCAAATTATTGTTGCTACTGTCGCTTTCGGGATGGGAATTAATAAACCCAATGTTCGTTTTGTGGTACATGCTGATTGCCCAAGAACGATTGAGGCATATTATCAAGAAACTGGTCGAGCAGGACGTGATGGCGTTCCGGCAGAGGCTCTTTTATTATTTAATAGTAAAGATCTAAACTGGTATCATCGACAAATTGCTGATAAACCAGAGAATAAACATAAGCAAGTTGAGTTACATAAGATTCAATCCATGGAGTCATTCGCCCAAAGTATGACTTGTCGGCGTACCGTATTACTTAACTATTTTGGTGAGAATAGAACCGAACCTTGCAACAACTGTGATATCTGTCTTTATCCACCCGAGCATTATGATGGATTAATTGATGCACAAAAAATACTTTCTTGCATATACCGAGTTGAGCAACGTTATGGTGCTCAATATGTTGTCGATGTGTTACGTGGTTCTTCTCGCTCACAAATTAAAGAAAATGGTCATGATAAATTATCGGTTTATGGAATAGGAAAAGCGCATTCTTCTGATTATTGGCTTAGTGTAATTAGACAATTAATTTATTTGGGATATGTGAGTCAAAATATTTCCACCTTTACTACGTTACAATTGACCGAACAAGCACGTGCGATTCTTAAAGGTCAAGTCGCTTTATCTTTAGCAAAACCACGTTTAGAAATTGTGAAGAAAAGTCGCTTAAATCGTTATGCTCGAGCGATTAATTTAACCACGATATTATCTTATGAAGAACGAATATTATTCAATAATCTTAAGCGGTTACGCAAAGAAATTGCTGATATGGAGGATATTGCCCCTTATGTTGTATTCAGTGATGCAACCTTGCTTGAGATGGTGCAAATCAAACCTGAAAGTAAGAAACAACTGATTAATGTTACTGGTGTTGGTAAAATCAAATTAGAAAAATATGGTAATCTTTTCTTAGACGAAATTAATGATTTTATGATAAAAAACATATAACAATGTTTAAAATATTATCTATAATAGCCATTTTGATATCATTTTAATTATTTTGATAATTTAATTTTTTATTAAAAATGGAGTTTATATGTCCGTTATGAATGATATGCCACAGATGTTGGCATTAGTTTTATTGCTTATTATTTTATATCTAGGTGATGTTGTTTCAACACGAACTAAAGCTTGGGTACCTTCAGTTTTTATTTGCGCGGTACTGTTTTTATTAGGTTATTGGACATTTTTTCCAACTGATATTGTTGCTCGAGCAGGTATTCCAAATGTGGTAGCTGTTATGTTTATGTATTTATTGATTGTGAACATGGGAACTTTGTTATCAATAAATGAGTTGATACTACAATGGAAGACAATACTCATATCGCTTTCTGGGATTGTGGGTATTATTGTTATTGCTATTATTGTTGGATATCTATTTTTTGATCTCAATACCATTATTGTCGCTATTCCACCATTAGTCGGTGGTATTGTTTCAGCTATTATTATGGCTAAAGGGGCAACCGAAGCTGGATTGCCAGATTTGGCTGTATTTGCAATTATAATTTATGTAATGCAAGGTTTTATTGGTTATCCATTAACATCAATTATGCTGAAAAAAGAAGGCCGCCGTGTATTGAAAAAATATCATGAAGGGACTTGGGTAGTTGAAAAAGATGTTACTACTATGGATAAGCAAACTGCAACTACTGATGAAAATCCAATGCCTAGTCTGTTTGCTAAAATTCCAGCGAGTTATAATTCTTCGTACTTTATCTTTTTGCGTATTGCAATAGTCGGTTTTTTAGCTTATTCAGTGTCGGAAGTATTAAAACCCGTCGTCAGTATTAGTCCATTTGTCTTATGTTTATTATTTGGTGTTGTTGCTGCTTCTTTAGGTTTTTTAGAGCGTCATCCTTTAAAGAAAGCCGGTGGTTTCGGGCTGGCAGTAATGGGATTGATGTTATTTATTTTTGATACTTTGAGTCGAGCAACGCCTGATATGTTAATTAGGCTTATCACACCTTTAATTATTTTTATTCTTTCTGCCGTTATTGGGATGTTTATTTTCTCGGTTATTGTCGGTAAAGTTTTAAAAGTAAGTAAAGAAATGGCTTTTTCGATCGCCTTAACTGCATTATATGGATTTCCGGCCGATTATATTATCACTAACGAGGTCATTAATAACTTAACCAAAGATCCAAAAGAAAAAGAGGTATTAACCAGCCATATGTTACCACCAATGTTAATTGGCGGATTTATTTCAGTAACGATGGTATCAGTTGTATTAGCTGGCATCATGGTTAATATGATTGTTGGCCCGTTAACACCAATAAAATAGTTGGAAATTTAATTATCAGATTCAACTTGTAGATTTGTGCAAATATGTGCACTATTAAATGAATACATATGAAATATATAAAAGGTAGTAACATGATTAATCAAACTATTAAAGATTCAATAAAACAGAATATTAACGACATGATCGCGTTTCGTCGTGATTTACATCGTCATCCAGAACTACCGTGGGAAGAATTTAGAACCACCGATAGAATTGCTGAAGAACTTGATAAAATTGGTATTACTTATCGACGCACTAAGCCGACTGGAATTATTGCTGATATTCAAGGCGGTAAACCAGGTAAAACAATCTTACTTAGGGCAGATATTGATGCTTTACCGGTTAAGGAATTAAGTACCAATATTGATTATCAATCCACTATTGATGGCAAAATGCATGCTTGTGGACATGATACTCATACAGCTATGTTGCTAACGGCTGCTAAAACGTTATATTCTATCCGTGAACAGTTAAAAGGTAATGTACGGTTAGTATTTCAGCCGGCTGAAGAAATTGCTCAAGGGGCAAAAGGGATGATCGAACAAGGTGTACTTGAAGGTGTTGATAGCGCTTTTGGTATGCATATATGGTCACAAATGCCGGTAGGTAAAGTATCTTGTGTTGTTGGTTCAAGCTTTGCTTCAGCAGATCTATTAACAGTTAGATTTAAAGGGCGTGGAGGTCATGGTTCAATGCCTCATGACACAGTGGATGCGGTTATGGTTGCATCTGCATTTGTTATGAATGTTCAATCAATTGTTTCTCGTGAAATATCGCCTCTCGATCCTGCGGTTGTTACTATAGGTCGAATGGATGTGGGTACGCGCTTTAACGTAATTGCTGAAAATGCGGTTTTAGAAGGAACGGTGAGATGCTTTAATGTTGCAGTGCGTGAGAAAATTGAAGCTGCAATTAGACGTTATGCTAACCAAGTTGCAGCCATGTATAGAGCGACAGCTGAAGTTGAGTATATCTATGGTACTTTACCGGTTATTAACGATAAAGAAAGCGCTCTATTAGCACAAAAAGTCATTGTTGAATCATTTGGCGAAGATGCATTGTATTTTGAAGCACCAACTACCGGCGGTGAAGATTTTAGTTATTATACGCAAAACATTCCTGGTGCATTTGCTCTAGTCGGATCAGGTAATCCTGAAAAAGATACTCAATGGCCACATCACCATGGCTGTTTTAATGTCGACGAAGATGGCATGGCATTAGGTGCAGAATTTTATGCACAATATGCATGGGCTTTTTTAAATCAAGATTAACCATTCATGATTAATCATCAATTGATTATTTCCTTTACTTATCAACCTTCGATTGACTGTTTGAAGGTTGATAAATCATTTTTCAATAATTAATCCTTCAAAACAGCCTAATAGTTTCAAAATTTGTGCAAAGGGTATTTTATTGCTTAAAAATCTCACCTAATATCGAATCGGTTATCGGCATCTTAAAGACTACATTGACACTTTATGGTATGATTAGCAAAATTTATTAGTAATAAGTAACGGTGATTATGAGTTATCAAGTCTTAGCACGTAAGTGGCGACCAAAATCATTTTCTGAAGTAGTAGGACAGCAGCATGTTTTAAAAATTTTATCTAATGCTCTTTCTCTTGGTCGAGTTCATCACGCTTATCTGTTCTCTGGTACTCGAGGTGTAGGTAAAACTTCGATTGCTCGATTATTAGCCAAAGGTTTAAATTGTGAAAGTGGTATAACGGCAACCCCTTGTGGTGTTTGTGATAATTGTCGTGAGATTGAACAGGGTCGATTTGTTGACTTACTCGAAATTGATGCCGCATCACGTACTAAAGTCGAAGATACTCGGGAAATTTTAGATAATATTCAATATTTGCCAAGCAAAGGACGTTTTAAAGTTTACTTAATCGATGAAGTCCATATGCTCTCTCGTAGTAGCTTCAATGCTTTATTAAAAACATTGGAAGAGCCACCAGAACACGTTAAGTTTTTATTAGCAACAACTGATCCGCAAAAATTACCTATCACTATTTTATCTCGCTGTTTGCATCTGCATTTAAATGTGCTTGATACATCATTAATTGCTGAGCAACTAAAACATATTTTGCAATTAGAACAAATTGAAAGTGAACCGCGAGCAATACAGCTGTTAGCTAAAGCAGCAAATGGTAGTATGCGCGATGCATTAAGTTTAACCGATCAAGCAATAGCGCTTGGTAATGGTAAAATCGATGCTGTGTCAGCAGCCTCTATGCTTGGTACTTTAGATAAATCAATTCCTTTTTCATTAATCAATGCTCTTTATCAAAATGATGGTAATACTTTGATGCAACAGATTGAAGCAGCTGCTTTACAAGGTGCGGATTGGGATAATTTATTAGCCGAATCTATTGCTTTGTTACATCAAATTGCCTTATTACAAGTTGTGCCGACAGCATTGGGTGATTATACAGACAATGAAGAACAGTTACGCTTCTTAGCTCAATATATGGCTCCTAATGATGTGCAACTGTTTTATCAAATTTTATTAATGGGCCGAAAAGAACTTGCTTTTGCACCAGATAAAAAAATGGGTGTTGAAATGAGTTTTTTACGCGCTTTAGCATTTATGCCTAAAAATGTCGATGCAATTAAGCCACCAGCTGCAACAGCTACTATACCGACAAAAAAAGCTGAATCGCCTATTAGAACACAATCAGATCAGGTTGTGACACCTTCATCACAAAGCGTAAATGAAGCCGCGTCTCTTAGGCAAACTGTTAAGCCAGCTATTGAAAATCAGCAATTGAATGACAATACAATAGTAAGACCAGTTACTAGTGATGAAAATACTGTTTCACAACCAGAAATATCACTTCCCGATGATGCATCATCAATCACTAAAAATATTTTAGAGATGCGAATGCAGTTAATTAAAGAGGAACAAAAACCAAAAAAGCCTGAATTGGTTGATCACCATCAACCATCTAATTCTTTAATTAACAGTAAACGGGATGACGCTCAGCAGCTTGCCAACAAGTTAGGCAATAATATTGAAAAAAATGATGAGGAAGCAAAACAAGAAGAGATAACTGCCGAAAATTATCAATGGCAAGCTTGTGGCTTAGTTGAAACGAAAAATGAACCTGCACTTGATGCAAAAACATTATGCGATTCTTTAAAAGTTGATAAAACGCCAGAAATGACTAAAAAACTAATTGTTGAAATGGCTGAAAAAGACGCGTGGTGTGCTGAAATTGAACAATTAGAACTTGCGCCATTAATTAAACAAATCGCAATTAACTCTTATTTTGAACAAATTGATGACAATAATATTGTTTTGCATATGCGTTCGTCAGTAAAACACTTGATAAAATCACCGGCAAATTGCACAAAACTTGAATCTGCTTTATCTGCATATCGTCAAAAACCATTAAACTTAAAAATTGTTATTGATGATAATCCAGAAAATAAAACGCCGTTAGAAATGCGTGAAGATTTATATCAACAAAAGCTTGAACAAGCTAAACAGACTATTAATCAAGACGCTAAAGTCGAAATGATTTGTCAATATTTTGATGCGAAGATTGATGAAGCGAGTATTCGTCCTGTATAATTACGGGCTAAATATTATTAACGAGGAATAATTATGTTTTCAGGTGGAAAAGGTGGCTTGGGTAATTTGATGAAGCAAGCCCAACAGATGCAAGCCAAAATGCAGCAAGCTCAGGAAGAAATTGCTAAATTAGAAGTTACCGGCGAGTCTGGTGCTGGTATCGTTAAAGTGACTGTAAATGGTGCACATAGTTGTAAACGTGTGGAAATTGATCCATCTTTATTAACTGAAGATGATAAAGAAATGTTAGAAGATTTGATTGCAGCTGCTTACAATGATGCAACTCGTCGTTTAGAAGAAGCGCAAAAAGAAAGAATGGCTCAAGTAACTGGCGGCATGCAATTACCACCAGGCTTTAAAATGCCATTTTAAGTTGAAAAACTAATCCGATATCGTCTTATCCATTTTGCCGACATGGTCGGCAAAATTTCTTTTTATCTCCTGTCTATTTATACAGTTTTTCTTTATTAATTTTTTCCTATCAGGTAAACTAACTGACAATTACATTCAATTCACTTTCAATGTTGATCATATCAATTTGATTAATCTAGAATCTTAAATATTATTTAATTTAGGGTTATTTTAATCAAACTTATGTAATCAATATTAACTTATTAAGGATATATTGTGATAGGTCGTTTACGTGGAATCATTATTGAGAAACAACCACCCAAAGTATTAATTGAAGTTGGTGGTGTTGGCTATGAAGTTTTTATGCCAATGACCTGTTTTTATGCGTTACCCGACAATGGCAAAGAAGTGATTGTGTTAACGCATTTTGCTGTTCGAGAAGATGCTCAAGTACTTTATGGTTTTAATCATGAACAAGAGCGAGAGTTATTTCGCGAATTAATTAAAGTTAATGGCGTTGGCCCAAAATTAGCGCTGGCGATTTTATCTGGAATGTCAGCAGCACAATTTATTAATGCTGTTGAACAAGGTGAAATTAAAACATTGGTCAAATTACCAGGTGTGGGGACTAAAACCGCTGAACGATTAATTGTTGAAATGAAAGATCGTGTTAAACGCTTTGGTGAAGAACTATCAAATGTTAACCCAGCTATTGATATTGGTGATATTAAAAAATCATCAAATCAAATTGAAAGTGAAGCTGTTTCAGCACTTATTGCTTTGGGTTATAAACCACAAGAAGCCAGCCGTATTATTAGTAAAGTCATTAGACCAGAAATGGATTGTGAAATGCTAATACGTGAAGCATTAAAGTCAGTATTGTAAAGTAGGTATTGATAATGATTGAAGCGGATCGTTTAATTGCTCCACAGGCACAAAAAGAAGAAGAGTCTTTAGATCGAGCTATTCGTCCTAAGTATTTGGATGAATATATTGGACAACCTCAAGTTCGTGAGCAGATGAAAATTTTTATTCAAGCTGCTAAACAGCGTAGTGACGCACTCGATCATGTTTTAATATTTGGCCCTCCAGGCCTAGGTAAAACGACATTGGCAAACATTGTTGCTAATGAAATGAATGTTAATTTACGTACCACATCAGGCCCGGTGTTAGAAAAAGCGGGTGATTTAGCTGCTATGCTAACCAATTTAGAACCTAATGATGTGTTATTTATTGATGAAATCCATCGATTATCGCCAGTTGTTGAAGAAATCTTATATCCAGCAATGGAAGATTATCAACTTGATATTATGATTGGTGAAGGGCCTGCTGCACGTTCAATTAAAATTGATCTGCCACCTTTTACCCTTATTGGCGCAACAACTCGAGCCGGTTCATTAACCTCGCCATTACGTGATCGTTTTGGTATTGTGCAACGGCTTGAGTTTTATCGTGTAGAAGATTTGGAATATATTGTTAGCCGTAGTGCAAAATTTTTAGGTATGGATCTTTCTAAAGAAGGTGCTTACTTAATTGCTAAACGTTCGCGAGGTACGCCACGGATTGCTAACCGTTTATTACGGCGAGTTAGGGATTATGCAGATGTCAAATCTAAAGGCGTTATTGATGAACGAATTGCCACTCAAGCATTAGATATGTTAGATGTAGATAATGAAGGCTTTGATTATATGGATCGTAAGTTACTTCTGGCTATTATCGAAAAATTTATGGGTGGGCCGGTAGGATTAGATAATATTGCAGCTGCAATAGGTGAAGAACGTGAAACCATTGAAGATGTGTTAGAACCATTTTTGATTCAACAAGGTTATATCCAAAGAACACCGAGAGGCCGAATTGCTACGCCTCATGCTTATCGACATTTTGGTATTATTCAAGACGTTTAAATTTGATCGAATAAGATAATAGCTTAACTCTTTATCATTTAATAAAACACCGCTTAACAGCGGTGTTTTTTTTATTCAATAACCTAACGGAATTAACCGAGTTCTTTCTCGGTGAAAATCCCACTAAATAGATCAGTACTAAGATAACGTTCGCCTGATGATGGTAGTATCACCACAATAGTTTTATCGGCATTTTCAGGCAAACGAGCTAAGCGGTCGGCGGCAAATACGGCGGCACCAGAAGAAATTCCTGCTAAAATACCTTCTTTTTCCATTAATAGCCGCGCAGTATCGATAGCATCTTCATTGCTTACTTTTTCGACCAAATCAATCAAACTTAAATCTAAATTATCAGGAATGAATCCTGCACCAATACCTTGTATTTTATGTGGTCCTGGTTTGATTGGCTCACCAGCAAGTGCTTGGCTAATAACAGGTGAAGTACTTGGTTCAACTGCTACTGCAGTGATGTTTTTACCTTGAGTTTTTTTAATGTATTTAGTTACACCAGTAAAAGTCCCACCAGTACCGACCCCAGCAACAAAAATATCGACTTGTCCGTCAGTATCAAGCCAGATTTCTGGCCCAGTAGTTTTTTCATGAATTTCTGGATTAGCGGCATTACTGAATTGTTGAAGCATAATATTGTGTTTAGGATTACTAGCAACAATCTCTTCCGCTTTTTCGATTGCGCCTTTCATTCCTTTAGCTGCGTCGGTTAACACGAGATTAGCACCTAAAGCTTTTAAAAGTTTACGGCGTTCAATGCTCATGCTTTCAGGCATGGTTAAGGTTAATTTATATCCACGAGCAGCTGCAACCGCGGCAAGTGCGATACCAGTATTACCACTGGTTGGCTCGATAAGTTCAACATCAGGGTTTAATAAACCACGTTTCTCAGCATCCCAAATCATATTTGATGCAATGCGACACTTGATACTGAAGCTAGGATTACGAGATTCTACCTTGGCTAATATATTTCCTTGTCCGAAATGTTTTAAACGAACTAAAGGTGTATGGCCAATGGTCTGTGAATTATCATCAAATATTTTACTCATGTTTGAATCCTTTTTTATTGCCTAATGATAAATAGTATCACTTTGTTAATATTAATATCATTATAAATATAACTATAAAAGATAAAACTAATTAATAATTATAACAATATTCGTTTTTGATATAAGAAAAGGTTTAATTATCATTGATAACTAAAAATGTGATCATAAAATAGTAAATAATTTAAGTTAAGTTAATTAGATCTCATCGTAGTATAAAAATTCATAATTATCTGATAGATTGGTAACTTTTAATAACGCAAAACTATAAAACAAGGACTATTAAGTTGCTAGTAAATTAGTTCTTAATTATGAATGGTATTAAAGGAAATCGAATGTTTGAATCAAAATATGCTGTGCCAAGAAATATTGATAAGCTTATTTCTAAATTAAAAATTACAACAGATTCTCATAATTCTTATATTAAATTTTTAAAGAAATATAATGTCATTGCTTTTGATGAGGATCTGTTTGATTACTCCATTGACTGTCAAGGTGAATTACTTCCGCTTGAAGTAATGTTCGGATTCTCTAGGAAACTAGATCGGGAAGATGTAATTGCTAATAACTGGATGTATTTAAATAGAATCCCTAAACGGTCCATTGCTATAGCATCTCTAAATTTCGGAGATTTACTTTGTTTGTATCCAAATGGCAAAGTTTATCATTGGGATCATGAAGTTAATGACCTATATTTTGATATGACAGTCAGAAATGGTTATTTAGAGCAGAATCTAGATTTAAAACTTGTCGCTAATTCCTTTGATGAATTTTTAACAAAAATTATTAAAACCGAAATCGAAGGTTTTGATCCTAATGTTCCTTATTCTGATGATTATATAGATTTTTTGATGAACGATTCTAAATACTTTTTTATGTCTTCGAAAAAAATAATTCAGGTGCGTTTAAAAAAATTAGAACTTTCTGAAAAAGGACGTGAGTTGATAGCGAAATTTAAAAGAGAAGGGCTTATAAGGTAAAAAAGGGATAATTTTATTAAAAAGGATCATCTAAATGATAGATTTTAATGCAGATATCATAAGCTACAAATCTTTGGGTAATATTGAGATTGGACGTAATGAACAAAGCTATAATGTTAAAATAGGTTACTCATAATGAATGAAGAATGGAACCCCATATTTCAAATAGAGTTAATGGATATTATTAACAGTCTACACATCAAAAAATTGCATGTCGGATCATCTGATTCTCTTATTTATGAAACGATGGGAGAACCAGAATTACCTGTAGCAAGACTGAACAGAAAATCAAAAATATTTAGCCATCTATATGGCAATGTCAATATTTTATCTAAAAATAACACTGTAATAAGTATAGATATTGACATGCATGGTTTTAGAAAAAAGATGGTAATTCTTGGTAGAATAAATAGCTGGAAACTTAATAATTGGCTAGAGCTAGCTAAAATAAAAAATTGGAATGTAAATAAAATTTGTGATGTAGTTCGACTGGAAGGAAAAGGAATAGTTATTTGTTTATCACCGGATGGAAAAGTAGGAATGATTTCTCTTTCTTGAATACGAAATTCCTTAAATATTGTTACTGTCTGCAAGCAGGATCAGACATCCCTCAGAAATCTTCACCATAACAATTATCCAAGTATCAAATCCCACCTCAGCGAGTAGGCGCCTCTAAGATGGCGGCTAGAGTGTTGTAAAGAATATGTGGTCATGCCTCTTTTACTGTTTTGTGACGGGAGCTGGCATAACCAACCAGAACGGCATACCGGAGTAGCTGACGGATGAAGCCGGTGAAATTGTGTGGTAATACTCATACCAGCTATGGGGCAAAACGGTACAGGAGACTGCCCATGAAGAGATACAGCAGAACCTGAGATATCTGGGACAGTATTTGGACAGAGAAACCGAACTGCACTACAATACTTTCAGGTACTATGATCCGGATACAGGCCGCTCGCCTTATCCGATTGGATTGCTGAGTGGCTATAATCTGTATCAGTATACGCCGAATGGATTTACTTGGATTGATCCACTTGGATTACATGTATCACACGGAATTGATGTTCTCGCTGATGACTGGGCAACTAAAGGTGCCCATGCTCATATTGACAAAATGGAGATTGCAATAAAACCTGGAAAAAATGGTGAAATAATTTACAAACCTGTATTTAGCAATACGAATGCAGAATCAATTGCTTGGAAAAAAGCTACTAATAAATTAGATGATTATTTATCAAATCCTAGAAATAAAGCAAAAGTTGTCGACTATTTGGAAAATGCCAAGGTCAGGTGGCCACGTAAGGGAGCTGAATGGAACCATTTACAAAAAGCATTGAAAAAACATGACATAGTAAAAGGAAAACTTGGCAAAATGAAAAAGATAGGGTGTTAAATATGGAAATGTTAAATATAGATATTATTGATATTATTAACAATGGCAGTTTTTTAAAGTGTCTACCGTCTTTAAAGAGAGACATTTTTTTTCATTGTTGTCAAATAGAAACGATGAAATCAGCAACTTTGTATACTGCTAAAATAGGATTCTTTGATATAGAAATAGGTATTTATAAAAAGGAATATAATAACTACGAAATAATTAATTTATCTGACGATAAAAAGGATTCTAATTATATAGCTATTCATGATATGCATGGAATAATGACAATGAATTTCAATAATATATTACAGTCCAACATCATCCAATTACTACCAGAGTATAAAGTAAATCATATAAATAATATAGAACAAATGGAAATATGTTTCTGTAGTGGAAGTACTATAATTTATCAGGATACCGATTTACCACCAGCCTGTATATCTATACCGACCAGAACAGCTACGAACCACTGGCGCGGATAGACACAGACGGCAACCAAGAACAACATATCCGCTACTTCCACACCGACCTGAATGGCTGTCCGGAAGAACTTACCGATGCAAACGGTAAAATACTGTGGGAATGTAGCTTTCAGTTATGGGGAAAGCGGATTCATGAAATCGAACACGAACCCATAGAGCAAAACCTCAGATATCAGGGACAATATTTAGACAGAGAAACCGGCTTACATTACAATACTTTCAGGTATTATGATCCGGATATAGGTAGATTTACTCAGCCGGATCCGATTGGGTTGCTGGGTGGATTTAATCTGTATCAGTATGCGCCTAATGGATTTACTTGGATTGATCCGTTAGGACTTGCAGCACTTTATGATATAGGTACATATGGCAGCTTAAATGGAACAAAACATGTAGGTGATAACCTACAAGCCCATGAACTTATTCGCCATGAATATCTGAAACAATTAGGTCTGGCTGATAAAGCACGATTGTCTTCGAATCCTTCGATTGCGCTAGATCTTGATCATCATACTAGAAATCCTTCTAAAGATTCACGAGGAATTGGAGGAGTACATTACCATGAAGCACAAATTAGGGCAGAGAAAGGATTAGGTCCTAATCAATTCGCGTCAACAATCAAAGAAGAATTGGATATAACATCTGAAGCTCTGAGAAGAGCTGGTGTTCCTGAAGAGAAAATTGGTATACTGAGAAAAAAATCAGAGAGATTTTATAAAAAAATTAGCAAATGTTAATGGAGATATCATGCAACAAGTATATGAACTTATACCTTCATCAAATGAAAATAGTGGTATCAAATTTGGTGGAGGAGCATTTATTGATGGCCAGTGGCCCCAAAATCCATTAGGTGAAAATTTAACATTATTATTCACAATTGATAATGATAAATTATCTGACTCTATTAGTGGAATTAATCTTCCTAAAGCTAAATATATTTCCGTATTTTCAACATATAATGAAAATAGATATTTCTTGGACGATATTGTTTATTCCGGTGATGATGCAGAACTTGATCACTTAAAATCAGGATTTACAAGAGTAACGCTAACAGACATATCAAAGCTATGCGAAAATAGTAATAACCTTGTTCCTCAATATCTTGAATTAAAAAAAACACAATTAGAGAATAGTGATTATCCAACATTTTCTTTTTTGTCAAATAAAATACCCAATGGAATTGTTGCTTGTGAAAAATTAATGCATGAATATGATTTTATTGGTCAATTATATTCATCAGATATTCCAGTTCATGATGGTGGAGCATTATTTTTATCTGATGCTATTGGGTATTTATTTTTAAAAAAGAAAATTGATGATTTTAATAATGCGGGTCTTTTTTTTGCTCAAACGGCATAATTATTTTAACATAACTATCTAACTGCACCGCGAAGTATCACGCACTCAGGGACGCCTGAACACCCAGTTCAAATACGACCGCAACAGCCGGCTGCAACGCAAACAGATACAGCGCAATCAGAATCCCATCCTGCCTGATATCCTGCTCGAACGCAGCTACCAGTACGACAACCTCGACCGGCTGGTAGGCAAAAAACACAGCAAACACGGGCAGACCGATTACCGCTATGATCACACTGGCAGAATCGAAGGCTGCCGTAATCAGAGATACTGGGAAACCCTGCAATACGATGCCGCTGCCAACCTGCTGGACAGCAAATACAGAGAAGACTACAGCAATCACAACCTGATTCGCTGTAACCAGCTCCTGCATTTCAGAGGACACCACTACCGCTACGACGAGCACGGCAGAACTGCCAGCAAACAGACCATCGGCACAACCCAGCACTACCACTACGATGCTGAACACCGCCTGAGCGAAGTACGCATCGAACAAATAGGCCGCAGTCAGCGTTACGGCTACGTCTACGACGCACTTGGCCGGCGTATCGAAAAACATCAGATAGACCGCGAAGGCCAACCCTACAACCGTACCCGCTTCCTGTGGGACGGCTTAAGAATGATTCAGGAAACCGGCTAGAATCACCCCACCAGCCTGTATATCTATACCGACCAGAACAGCTACGAACCACTGGCGCGGATAGACACAGACGGCAACCAAGAACAACATATCCGCTACTTCCACACCGACCTGAATGGCTGTCCGGAAGAACTTACCGATGCAAACGGTAAAATACTATGGGAATGTAGCTTTCAGTTATGGGGAAAGCGGATTCATGAAATCGAACACGAATCCATAGAGCAAAACCTCAGATATCAGGGACAATATTTAGACAGAGAAACCGGCTTACATTACAATACTTTCAGGTATTATGATCCGGATATAGGTAGATTTACTCAGCCAGACCCGATTGGGTTGCTGGGCGATTTGAATCTGTATCAGTATGCGCCGAATCCGTTAACTTGGTTTGATCCACTAGGTTTTAATCCTTGTACATTATCTGGTAATACAATCAATCGCGCTGATGGTTCAAATCTCATCACTATTTCAAGTAATGCTCAGATTCGTAAATTATTTTCTCCAAAAGGCTATACTGGAAACTATGGCTATGAGTATAAATGGCAGAATGCAAATGGAACTTTAATAGTCGTTCGAATTCATGATATTGATATTACAGCACCTTCCTGCTCTAACAAATACAGGAAATAAAATACGCAATAGATACTAAAGATTCTGATATGTATGAACTAATTGGTTCTATCAGAGATGTGTTTTCATCACCTTATATATCAACGCCGATTGTTAGCCCTAATTTAGTTAAGGAATTATGGATTTTATTAACTAAAATATTTATCCATAGTGATATTTACGATAATAAATTTTTTGCAATATTCGCAATGGATGATATTTACTTATACTCTAGACGTGAAAATATTAAATTATGCCTAAAAGATTTAGAAAAATGGAGAGAAAAACATAACAAAAATAATACAACGGAAGAAATTTTAGAATGCGTTGATGATATAATTTTACCTGATGTTTAATTCTTTAAAAACGCATATCTTTAATCCTTAATAGCTCAAGTATTTAGATTAATAAAGTTTTGGCGCAGCTTATATATTAAATAATAGTTTTCCATCAGCATATTTTCTCTGGGAGGGCTTGATGTATTGAAAATGGAATCTGGAAATATATAAAATAGAGTAGATTAACATGTTATCTAATTATTTTAACTATTAAAGTGAAATTATATGACTGGTAAAATTAAACTACCTGCTTTAGAAATCTTTATGACTGCAGTGGATGCAGTAGAGTTCTCCAAAGTTTTAAAAGATCAGATTGAATCGGTTAAATTTATTACACAATATAGATGGCCTGATTTGAATATACCAATATCAGATGTACTGGATATAGAAATAGCTAAAAATATAGATTTTAGTATTATAAATACCGATATTTTAAGTATTGAAGATTATAAAAAAAAATATGTTATACATTATCCAGGGGCAAATTATGATGGTGCTATGGTTGGAGAAGGTCTTGTCCGTTTTTCATGTTCAACAATGGCTGGTTATGCACCTGGATCTTTAATGAACGGTCGGTTAACTGCTTCTTATGATGTAGTAAAACAACCCGAAACCGATAAATTTGTAAAAGCGGTATGGAAAATATTTAAAAAAGGCGCCAAGAAGGTTTATTTAATTAATCGGGAAACGGGGCAGATTGCGGATAAACCTGAGACACGTTTTTTTGCCTGGCCTGATGCAGCGAAAAAATTTAATGGGGAAAATGGGCATTATTTAACTAACCATGCCTTTGCCTATTTTGTGGCCAAAGACGTGTAATAAAATGCAAATAAAATAGCTATTGCTGATTTTTTATTCTGACGATCTAAATAATTTTGATTTTATTTATAAAATGCCAATCGCATTCTTAAGCAAGATCATGATGCAGTTGTGATTGCCGTACCAAAAGGAACTATACCCTCTTCGGGAGCACTTGATATATCAAAATGGAATCTGGAAAAATATATAAAATAAAATAGATTAACATGTTATCTAATTATTTTAACTATTAAAGTGAAATTATATGACTGGTAAAATTAAACTGCCTGCTTTAGAAATCTTCATGACTGCAGTGGATGCAGTAGAGTTCTCCAAAGTTTTAAAAGATCAGATTGAGTCGGTTAAATTTATTACACAATATATTTGGCCAGATCTGAATATACCAATTTCAGATGTACTGGATATGGAAATAGCTAAAAATATAGATTTTAGTATTATAAATACCGATATTTTAAGTATTGAAGATTATAAAAAAAATACGTTATACATTATCCAGGGTCAAATTATGATGGTGCTATGGTTGGAGAAGGTCTTGTCCGCTTTTCATGTTCTGAATTAGCCAATTATGATACTGAGTCTTTAAGAAATGGTCGATTAACTGCTTCTTATGATGTGGTAAAACAACCTGAGACCGATAAATTTGTAAAAGCGGTATGGAAAATATTTAAAAAAGGCGCCAAGAAAGTTTATTTAATTAATCAGGAAACGGGGCAGATTGCGGATAAACCTGAGACACGTTTTTTTGCCTGGCCGGACGCTGCGAAGAAATTTAATGGGGAAGATGGGCATTATTTAACTAACCATGCCTTTGCCTATTTTGTGGCCAAAGACGTGTAATAAAATGCAAATAAAATAGACAAGATGTTCAATATAATCTAATAAAAGAACAGATAATGTTTAAGTGACCTATCAATTGGAAAATAAAATGATAGCGTTTAGCATAGTGAATAATAGCAATCTCACTGAGATAGAAACAATACTTAAAAAAGAATTAAATTGCTCCCTCGAACCAATAGCAAGCCGAAATAGGGTCGAAGAGATACATTTGGACCTTCGCAAAGGAGGTAATTTTCCTATTGTAGGTGTTTTTTATTATCCATGTGTGAATAATGATCAGCTAATATCTGCACCTAATTGATCTGATGGGTAGGGCTCCTTGCTTTATTGTATAACGAAAGCAAATAATTCTAGCTATCTATTATTCAGGTTATATAGTGGAGCAGAGCCATGTATGGAGATGATGCTTGTTGATTCTGGAAAAACGATTCGATTAGTAAGTGCGATGAAAGAAGATAAATAGATTTTTTATTAAATAGTTATTAAAAATAAAAAAAAGTTAAAACGAAATCAGACCTGATTGAAATGATTAATGGATTTATTTAAAAAGGTCTAATAGCGCATGTTAGGCACATTGATCTGCATAATAATCAGGCTCATAGTAAAGCAATCGAATAGTTATGTTGGGGGTTGTCTGACAAAAAGTAAAATTCAAATGGAGGTAGTGCATGGAAAACCCTAACAATCAAGTAGTTGATTTGTTGATTTCCCATAATCAAATTTTAGTTCGATCTAGAGCTTATTCTGAAAAATTATCTCAATGGGGTAAAGAGAATATTGAACAAGGTGCCGTCATTCATAAAGATTATGTTATATTTGATCCTTTACCTGACGAAGCTTTTGGAGCTAATGTTGTTTTAAATCTAACAGATAATTTTGTTATGGATGAAAATACACAACGGTGTATTGTGACTCCTTTTTATATTAATAATAGTGATAATGTAGAAGTTGCATCAGCTGCAGAAAAATTCAAAATAAACATAGCATTTGATAGATCTTTATATGATCTTTATTATGAAATTTGCGAAAATGATGAGGTTTTTTACAAATTTACTTTTGTTCCAGCAGAAAGCCCAATAGTTGCCAGATACCTGATTGATGATCCTTGGGGCGGCGAAAAAGATAAAGCACTTAAACTTGGTTTCTTATGATTAACTAATTTATATAATCAATGTAATTTTTAATAAAACATTTAATTTAGTTTATATATGTGAGGCCTTACCTTGTTAATTAGCGAAATTAAAAAGTAAGTATGTATATATAGATTTTTATATCTTATAGATGTTATAAAAATCACTACATATTAATCTTAAAAATATTTGCGGTCAGAAGTTTTTTAAAATTGATAGGGACGATAGAAATCAAAGTTAAATTTCAAACAAGCCAAAAGCAGTGATAGGAAAGATGCAAATTTAGATCCTATTACTGGCAAAAAGAGTGTCTTAGTTTATATTCAACTAAGATACACATTATCTGGTAAATAATTGTTGTAGGAAAAGGTCATAGTATTGATGATAAAGTTCTATCAAAGAAAACATTTGAGGCACATATGCCATTAAACACTAAATAATAAAGAATTTTAAATATGCATGATTGGACATTAGTATCTTTGATTCTTGATTGGCAAGAAAGTACTCTTATAATTAAGTTCCTTAATAATTCTTCTATTCCTATGGATATTATATGCAAAGGTATTAAAGGCATTAATATACCAAAATGGGATAAATGGGGCGAAAGTGTAAGCGTAAATCAATTTAATCTTAAAGATGATACGAAATACAAATATATAGAGATAGAAATGCAATCAGGTGATGTTATAAATATAATTGCAACTGATATAGTTATGCCTGCATAAAAATATGAAAACGAGTTTAAAAGATAAATTAAATTTATTTAGAGCAAGAGATTATGCAACCAAATTAAATGGTGTTAGTTCATTTAATGTATCATTTTTACATGATAATGAATTTATATGGCATAGAAAAATGTTAAAAGAAATAAATAAAATTGATAATGATATTAAAAAAATTTTTTTAATTTACCTATAAATAGAAATATCCTAGCTAGGGAAGTTGAAAGTATATTGAATATAAAAAAGGATATTATGTGTAATATGTTCTATTCCGGAAATGTGAGTATATCTTTTTATGTCGAAAGTTTTTCAGACTTCATATTAAGCTTGTTTTCAATCAATAGGACATATGATTTTTCATTGGTATTCACGTCCCCAGATAGAGTAATTGCTTTAAGCGATAATGAATATGATATTCATCTGTATTATATTCATAAATAAAGAATTCATATAAAAATAATAAATTATTTTTTGTCTTTATCAGCAATCAGGAATAGTTGACTGATGAGGCTGATGAAATTCTCAGGGAATGCTCTTCCCAATTATGGTATAAACCAATACAGAAAACCTCACATATCTTAATCTAATAAGATTTAAAGGGTTAAGGCCAATAATTAGATAAAAATTTAACTCCACTACAATAATTTCAGTTATTATGATCCAGATATAGAGCGCTTTATTCTGCTGGCCCAGATTTGGTTAGCTGGCGAATTTAATTTGTATCAGTGTGTGCACCAAATTGACGAAAACTCAGGTGGGCCGTGGAATTTTAATTGGTAAATATGTAACCGGTCGAGCTGATAGCTGTATCAAGTTTCAGGTCAGTAATTATTGAAAATATTTAACGAGGTGGTTTATGGATCTTATTTCCATTGGCGATGTTTTATCTTCTCCAGAAAATAATACAGAGTTTTTTTGTTTACCTCCAAATAAAAACAACTGGACATTGTCTACAAAAGGAGTTTTTACTTTAGATGCTAGGGATTTTCCTCCTGATTCTGATGAATATTTACCAGAACAAGTTAAAAATGATGGTTGGGTTGAAGTTTTAGATGGAGGAACGATCGAGGAAATTGTAGCAAACGCAAAACAACAATTAGGTGTTCCGTCATTAGATGAATTATTTGAAGCATTTATTTTTTATTATGAAAACGATGCTTTTTTAGAATTCCAATAATATATTACTGAAAGTACGCGATCTTTCGATGTATCTCATTAATAGCATATTATTCCACAGAAAACCGTCTGTAGTTGAATAGTAAATTAATATCTTTCAATATGATATATTGAAACGATGCGAAGTTAATCAATTTAAAAGTATTTAGCATTCTACTAAATGAGATATAAATCTAAATGTTAATTAAGAAAGGATTATCATGAGTAAAATTGATGTAGATAAAGTGACTATTCTGCTATGGATAGGTAATAATTTTTCTTCAGAGAAAAAATATAAACAATATTTTGAACAGAATGAAAATATACCAATTAATGATTTCCTTACACCATCATGCATATTCTGTGCTGATATAGGTGATGTAGTGTATATGTCAGAGCAGCTTATTATGCCCGACAGGTTTTCTACACCTCAAGATATCAATTCGATTATTGATAAAATAGAAGTAAATGAAGGTGAAAAGAAAAAGATTTATGAACAATGTATTAAATTAGGTATCACAACGGCTAATTCTGTATTTTGGTATATAAATAATGATCCAATGTTAAATCTAGAGGTCAAGAAACCCTATAAAGAAAATTATAACGGACTTAAGTATATAGGTGAATTTAGTGCTGAGACTAAATACCAATCTCAATTTAATAAAGATCTATCATCGGATCAATATTTATGGATAGGGTCAAATTTTATGCCAGTTGAAAAATATGAGGAATATTTTGAACTGGATTATACTACTGAGGAATTAGATAGCCCTGAGTATAAGATTTGTGGTTTTTGTAAAGATATAGGCACTAATTGGTATGATGAAGATTTTATCGGATATCCTGAACCATTGAAAAAAGAGATTGATGTTGGAGAACTGATTGATAAATTAATTTCACCAGGAATAGATTGTAGACAGAAAATTATAGATCAATGTTATAAAATGGGCATAACCAAAGCAAATGCTTTAGTTTGGTATAAAGCAAGTGAAGCGGTACTTAAAAAACCTTATAAAGAAAATTATAATGGTCTTAAATATATAGGAATATTTAAATTTTGAGATCAATATAAAGATAGTAATAAACTTTGTAATAATCTGCCATATAAGCCTGAATTTCATTATTCAGGCTTTTTTTGACACAAGTAAAACTTTTTGCTTTGATTTCATTTATCAGCGCCGGTCAAATTAAATGTTCATATCTAAAGAATTATATAAGATGGGTAAAATGTTAATAGCATGTCCATGCTTGTTGTGAGATAACCAATATTGAAAATAGAATGCATCTCGATTTAACTAAATCAGAGGTGACTGACTCTTTATTAGGGGCAGAGAATATGGATAATATAAAATTATTAAATGTACAATCACTCGATTCGCATAAAAGACTTGAATACTTAATTAGAAAAGTAGCAGATTTTGAATTAATTTGGAGCAGTTATGGAGATAATGGCTGGTTACTATTATCTGATGAAAATGGTAGAAGAATAACACCTTTTTGGCCTGAAAAAGAATTTGTTAATGAATACAATATAACTCATAAATATGACTATTTTGCTAAAAAAATCGATTTATATTATTTTTAGATAAATGGATAAATGGATTAGCAAAAGATAAAATTGATATAGTCCTTTTTCCGGTAAAGGAAAAAGAGAGTATTATCATTTCTCCTTTGCAATTAAAAGCGCTAATAGAAAACGAATTAGAACAATATGAGTAATTTGTGTATAAAATCTATTAGTGTGATTTTATAAATTTATAATGCATTGAGTAAAATGAACAAATAGTGAAAATAATAGAAAAGCAGGAAGTAAGTGTGATTAAAACTATAGATGTTGATGTTGATTTTAATGGCATAATTATTTTTGATTATCCTGGGATACTGGGCCCTTTTGATGGAAAAATAAATGATGGAGAGAATATACTTCAACAATTTACAACAACCGATAAAGGAGATTCTGTTTTAGATCAGGGTATTGCATTACCTATTATGGGTATTGATGATGGTGGGTATATAGTTAGATTGTTTTTAAATGAAATTCCTAGTAATGACAATCGGAATGTTATATTCAGTGATAAATATTTTTTTCTTAATGTAACAGGTAGTTTATATATTGCCGATATGGCAGTTTTTTGGCAATGGGAAGAATATACTGGTTGGCATAATTCAAGTATTCCTAAAGGGATATATAGAGTTTGTTTAGAAGGCGTACATTTAAAACAAAACGATGATATTTCCTATTGTTATGATCTGATTTTAGAAAAGGTAGACAAACTCGGCAAGCGCAATATTGAACCACGCTCCTATTCAAACCTATATTAAATAGAAAGTTAACTGAAATTTATATTTTATTAAAACGTGATTTTAATCAGGTAAATTTAATATGGTCACTAACCTTATTTGACCGCATTGTAAGCAAACGTAATTAAACTATCATCTATGAGTTTTGAACACATTGAAGTGTATAATAATCGAAGCTATCAAATAATTCTATTTACAGAACAATAATTTTCCATGTCAAATACCGACAAATAGGCAATGGTATATTATTGATAATAAGCGAATTGTAGATTTATATCTTGTTGATTTAGCTCATAAAGATATATTATTACTAATTCATAGTTATTTAAATTATATAAATGCTACTGCAAACTCATAGTCGATACTGAATATTCAAATGAATATAATAAACGATTTGGAATGTGAAATAATATATGATGCAGTTAGTTATAAATATTATGTATTATAAATTTAGATAATTTAAATGTCGGAAAATAAAATTAAATTTTTGATAATTTTTATCATGTAATGTCAGTAAGAAAAGCAATATGGATAAACGGATAAAGCTTGAAAAATATATTTTGAATGAATTTCAAGCGAAAGATAGTCAGACATTTTTATATCAACTGCATGAAAATTCTTATTTTGATAAAGAAAAATTTTCAATATTGTTAAATATTTGTGATAGTTTGGCAAAAGCGTATGGTGAATTTGGTAAAACTGATAACTATAATGAGGTGATTAAAGGTCTATTCGTTATTTTCGAACATACACTTTTTTTATTATTTACTCATTTTGTTGAACATGATTTCTTTACAATTAGTAATTACGGTAAAGATTTCAAAGCCAGAGATGTATCAGCATATTATTCGCAAATTAGGGAAATAACTCAAAAAATTATTTTATAATTGGATCATACTTAGCTACTCACCTTAGTCATTCTAATGACTATTTAATTAGTTCCATCTAGATTCTAATTCAATTAAATCATCGTATTGATAATCAATTATGTTTATTCCTTACTCTGTATGTTTGATTGGAGGATGAAACTATTGTTGATAGTGTTAGGTACTGGACTACTCAAGTAGCAGTTGCTTTTCGCGACGAAAGATTAAGGAAAGACCTTAATATATCACTAAAATCGAATGATATTGATATTAAGGGCGCTACTGAAATGGCTTTAAGTATTTTAGAAGATTAATAACGTATAAATTAAACAGATAAAATTTTTAATTTATAAAACAGGATAGTTATAAAATTATTGTTAATGAGATTAATAAAGATAGGTTGCTAAAAAATCAATATATTATGTGAGATAAAGATATATGAGTAAGCTTCTATAATATAGGTATTCATGTATGATGTTTTAAGGAGCAAAAATGTCGGTGACAGCTGAATTAAGAAAATTGTTTGAATTTGAATTGTATAATTATTTAAAGGAAAACATCATATATAGCCCAAATATCAAATGTTTAAAAACGGAAATATCCATAAAAAAAACAAAAGATAATCAAGCAAGTGGCCGTATAGGTTTCAGGTTTTTAAATAATGCTCAGGGATACTGTCTCAGTACAAGTGTTGATTCTCCAGAATTAATTGTTTTTTTTAATAAAATAAATCCACCATATAGATCAAATAACCCCGAAGGCGTCGTTTATGCAATGAATACTTCAATGGAGATTGGTTTTAAATCATTCGCTCCTAATTTGGGTGGTACTGTAGATTTACCCAGAAATGAAGAAGAAAGAAAAAAAACTTGTGAATGGATTTTTACTAAGGTGAGAGATATTTATTTGCCAAGAGCTATCAATCTTATTGAGTTAAAGCCTGAAACGATAAAAGATATCATATTATTCCCAAACTATTATGCTTATCCTTTTTTGACAATTTTATACCTAAGCAAAAAACATAATAGGTCTTTAACAGATAAAGAGATGGAATTGATATTTAGTAAAAGAAAAAGAATATTAGGCAACAAATTGTTTGATAAAAAACTCTTAGAGATATATCTATAAAAAATCGATACTATTTCTTTGATGTTTGTACATTAATTTGGGTGTTTTTATCTTCTGATTTATAATGTTTACTCACATTTTTTGAATAAAAGAAATATTTTTGGGGTATTTATGGATTGGACTGGTTCTTGGAACTCTTTTTATTCAACTAAACCTATAAATGTTGTTTTCTCCGAATGGAGAAAAAAAATGATAGCTATTAACTACAAAAGTTATTATAACCCTTGGATGGGAGACGAGTGGTTATTTAGTTATAAGAATAATGAAATGCTTGAATATCACTATGAGAATGGTTATAACATTGATATGCAAGGTGAAGGCTGTGTAACGATAGAAGCTAAAAAAGTTTCATTGAACGCGGTTGCAACTTTGATTGAATTTGAAAGGGAAACGAATTTCGAACCTTACAATATTAATCTACATCTTAAAGACTTATACTACTATGTTCTAGTTCTACCAGAGGAATTGGAAAATTCGGAATTTAGTCGTAAGCTACACGAATTATTTATTAGTGTACTTAAAGTATAAAATTAACTTAGTAAATATGAAGGATTTTTCGTATTTTATCATTTATTTAATTTGAGGAAATAACATCTTTTTATCTATTTGATTCGTAATCATTTATGATAACTAGCTATGAGGGGGGTATTTAATAATATCTACTCACTTTTCTTTAAATTATCAATTAATAGCTATCATGTTTAAATTTTTACCAAAATGATGTATTCATAATTTTAATTTAAAAAGTTTTAGTTTATATATATTGTTATATTTGTTATAAACGAGCATTATTTAGCTTTAGATAGGCTAAAGTGTATCATTTAACAATCATGGTTTAGATAAATAATCAATATGCCACCAACATGCAGTGATGGTCACTGTTAATATCTCAAATTTGCATTGATAAAATAATTCGACTTTAATCGAAGACCTCATTTTCCATATCTAACTCAATCTTTTTTATTGCTTGTTCACAACGATATATCCGATTATCTAATGCTGCTATTTTTGTATAATCAATAGCCTCAGGCGATAGTTCTAATTCATATTTCATCTCTTGCAATCGTCGCAGATAATCTAAATGTCTGGAATGTTTTTCTGCAACGGTTTCTTGAATTACATAACTTGTTGGTTGCTTGCGTAAATGTACAGTAGCAAGCTCACGACTTAGTGCAGTAATTTGGTCAATAAGTTTTTCCGATAAGAATTCAATTTGACTCATTTTTTCGGTTAAAGCTGCATCACAGAGAGAATGATAAGTAAGCTTTATCTTATCGATATAAAATTGAAAATCGACCTCAATCTTACTGCTATTAAACAGATGTTCATCAAAATAGTGTTCTTGATAAGCGGGTTGATCAGATAGGTTGATCTGTTGCTCAAGTTGATTGATCTGCTCTTTTAATTTTTCTAAAAAATTCTGCATAGATATATTTTCATGGTTGGTTCGATGTATCATCATCTTGTCCAAAATAGTTGCCTAGATGAATTTTAGATAGATTCATCAATTTCATTAGTGCTTCAAACGTTAATTTTTCATTAGGATTTCGGTTTGGACTGATTATTTTTTTTTCAATTAGTTGTGATTTAATTCGGTTATAACCATCAACCAAATATAATGGTAGTGGCGATTGAGAACGATAGCCTAACCATAATATTCCTTGAATAGGTAAGCTCAAGGCAAATAGAATAGTAACAATCGTTACTGCTAATTGTGCTGGCAGATAATATTGCCAAACAATTAAGCCAATAATGATTGGTGGTAATATTTTTTTTGCGGTTTTTATGTGGTTAATAATTTTTAATTCCGGAAATGAATATGAAAGCGCCTTATCTTTGGGGCAAAGATCCATATATGTTTGACCTGCCTTAAATTTTTTAACTAAATTCATCTGATTTGGATTCCTCGACATTCACATTTTAATGTCTTAAAATAGTGTCATTCAAATTGGGGGCTCTCTTTATTTTATCTTAAAAACCAAGATATCAGAAGTCGCCTTGTATATCACATTGATTATTTAATCATGTGTAGAGTTACCAATTTTGATTGGTATATATCTTTTTATTCAATTTATAGGAATTACTATGTCATCAAGTAATAACGCTCTTGTTCTGAATTGTGGAAGTTCATCTTTAAAATTTGCAATCATAAACCCTGAAAATGGTGATGAATTTTTATCTGGCTTAGCTGAATGTTTTCACCTTCCTGATGCTCGTATTAAATGGAAATTAGATGGTGAAAAGAAAGAAGCTTCTTTAGGTGCTGGTGCAGCGCATAGCGAAGCAATCCGTTTTATTGTTAACAGTATTTTTCCACAAAAACCAGAATTATTGGATAGTATTAAATCAATTGGACACCGTATTGTTCATGGCGGTGAGAAATATACCC
Source organism: Gilliamella sp. W8126 (assembly GCF_016102185.1). Lineage (NCBI taxonomy): Bacteria > Pseudomonadati > Pseudomonadota > Gammaproteobacteria > Orbales > Orbaceae > Gilliamella > Gilliamella sp. W8126. The sequence goes on from NZ_JACFPE010000001.1 coordinate 510,012, forward strand.
AATCAGTTGTAATTGATGATTCAGTATTAAAAGGAATTGAAGAAGCAGCGGCTTTCGCACCTTTACATAATCCTGCGCATTTAATTGGTATTCGTGAAGCTTATGCCGCTTTTCCTCATTTAAAAGATAAAAACGTCGCAGTATTTGATACCGCATTCCATACTACAATGCCTAAAGAAGCATATTTATACGCAATCCCTAATGAATTATATACTAAACATGGTATTCGTCGTTATGGTGCTCATGGTACAAGCCATTATTATGTTAGCCGTGAAGCAGCTAAATTATTAAATAAACCAGTTGAAGAAACTAACGTGATCACTTGTCACTTAGGTAATGGTGCCTCTATTACTGCGGTTAAAAATGGTAAATGTGTTGAAACTTCAATGGGGTTAACGCCACTTGAAGGCCTAGTTATGGGTACACGTAGTGGTGATATTGATCCTGCTATTATGTTCTTCTTACATGACAACTTAAAAATGTCTGTTGCTGATATTAACAACTTATTAAATAAAAAATCTGGTTTACTAGGTTTAACGGGTGTTAGCAGTGATTGTCGTTATGTAACCGATAATTACGATAAAGATGAAAATGCAAAAAATGCCTTAGATGTTTTTGTTCATCGTTTAGTAAAATACATTGGTGGTTATGCAATGTTATTAGACGGTCGTTTAGATGCAATCGTATTTACTGGTGGTATCGGTGAAAATTCTGAAGAAGTTCGTCGTATGGCTTTACAAAAATTAAGCTTACTTGGTATTGAACTTGATCAAGAACGCAACTTAGCGGCTCGTTTTGGTAAAGGCGGTACAATTACTAAAGATGGTTCAGTAATCGCGATGGTAATTCCAACCAATGAAGAACTCGTCATTGCCCAAGATGCTGCACGTTTAACAGCTTAAAAGTTTTTAAAACCGCCTATAAGGCGGTTTGTTTTTTGGATTTAATAAAGAATTAAGAGGAAACAAATTATGTCTCGTACCATTATGCTGATTCCAACAGGTACCAATGTTGGTTTAACAGGTGTAAGTCTAGGTGTTATTCGAGCGATGGAGCGTCAAGGTATTAATTTAAATGTATTTAAACCTGTTGCGCAACCAAGAGCAGGTGGCGATGCCCCTGATAATACAACTACTTTAGTTAGCACAAACACATCCATTCCTACTTTAAAACCGTTAAAAATGAGTCATGTTGAGAACCTATTAGGTTTAAATCAACAAGATGTATTAATGGAAGAAATTGTCGCTCTGTATGCTGAAAATACCAAAGGTGCTGATGTTGTTTTAGTTGAAGGTATTGTACCAACAACTGATTATCCATTTGCTAATGAATTAAATAATAACATTGCTAAAACACTTGGCGCTGAAATTATTTTTGTTGTAAATATGGGTAAAGATAATCCTGAACAGTTAAAAGATCGTATTGAGATTGCCCGTTCTAATTTTGGTGGCATTAAAAATGATAAGATTATTGGTGTCATTGTTAATAAAGTAAATGCTCCAGTTGAAGAGCAAAACCTTGCTCGTCCTGATGTGGCCGAAATTTATCATACGCCAAAATTTGATAATAAAAAAATCACTATTAAAGAGTTAAGCGAACATAGCCCGTTACCAGTTCTTGGCTGTATTCCGTGGAATATTGATTTAAGTGCTTGCCGAGCAATCGATATTGCTAAACATTTTGATGCAAAAATTATTAATGAAGGTGCAATTAAAAATCGTCGAATTAAACATGTTTCTTTCTGTTCTCGCAGCGTTCAAAATATTATCAATCACCTGCAACCTAATGCGCTTTTAGTGACTTCTGCCGACCGCGCTGATGTATTGGTTACTATTAGTTTAGCAGCGATGAATGGTGTTGCCATTGGTGGGGTACTGTTAACTGGTGGTTACGATATTGATGAAAAAGTGTATAAGTTATGTCAACCAGCATTTGACACTGGTTTACCGATATTTACGGTTAAAACCAATACATTCCAAACTTCAATTAATTTACAACAATTTAATTTAGAAATTCCAGTTGATGACAAAGAGCGTATGGATAATACTCAAAACTTTGTTGCTGACCATATCGATACAAATTGGATTAAATCATTAAACGAAGTTGTAAGTTCTACTCGACGTTTATCTCCACCAGCATTCCGCTATCAATTAACTGAACTTGCTCGTAATGCAAAAAAAGTTGTGGTATTACCAGAAGGTGACGAACCAAGAACTATCAAAGCTGCTGCAATTTGTGCAGAGCGCAACATTGCAAAATGTGTGCTGATTGGTAATCCAGATGAAGTTCGTAAAGTGGCTGCATCACAAGGTGTTACGTTAGGCGCCGGTGTTGAAATCGTTGATCCAGATAGTATTCGTGAAAAATATGTACCACGTTTAGTCGAATTGCGTAAAAACAAAGGTATGACAGAAGTCATTGCTCGTGAGCAATTAGCGGATAATGTGGTACTTGGTACAATGATGCTTGAAGCAAACGAAGTTGATGGTTTAGTTTCAGGTGCGGTACACACTACGGCTAATACAATTCGCCCACCATTACAATTAATCAAAACTGCACCAGGAAGCTCACTTGTATCATCAGTGTTCTTTATGTTAATGCCTGATCAAGTTTATATTTATGGTGACTGTGCAATCAATCCAGATCCAAATGCGCAAGAGCTTGCGGAAATTGCTATCCAATCTGCTGATACTGCAATTGCCTTTGGTATTGAACCACGCGTTGCAATGATCTCTTATTCAACCGGAAGTTCTGGACAAGGTGCCGATGTTGAGAAAGTGAAAGAAGCAACTCGAATAGCACAAGAAAAACGCCCTGATCTAATGATCGATGGTCCATTACAATATGATGCTGCCGTTATGCCTGATGTGGCAAAATCTAAAGCACCAAATTCACAAGTAGCGGGTAAAGCAACCGTATTTATCTTCCCTGATTTAAATACTGGTAACACTACTTACAAAGCGGTACAACGTTCAGCAGATCTTGTCTCAATTGGTCCTATGTTACAAGGTATGCGTAAACCTGTGAACGACTTATCACGTGGTGCATTGGTAGATGATATTGTTTATACTATCGCATTAACAGCTATTCAATCAGCACAAGAACAAAATGCTGCTAAATAGTTAGTATTTATACGGCAATTTATGAGAGGTTATTAATAACCTCTCATTTTTATTTCACCTACCAATCCTCTTATTTTTAAATACGGTTTTTTGATTGCAATTCAATAAATGACAAAATACTTTTGGGACTGGTTTTTAGCTCTTTAGGGTTTATATTTATGTGATATAAATTATATAAATGTGAATTTACTATCTGTTTAAACTATTATCTATAGATAAATTCGAGTTATTTTTGCATTAATAATAACGAATTTTAAAGTAACAACATTGAGTTTTGCGATATAGTTCGATTTTTAATGACCTTTATTGAAGTTAAGACGCTATGAATTTTCTTAATAAGCTAAATAATTTATACCTCACTTTGCAAACGGCTATTTTCTCATCTTGATTAAGATAGTCATGTACAAAATAAGATTATAAACCTTTATGTCGTAGGATGAATATACAAAAAAAATGTTTATACGCTATTTAAGCTTAATAATTAGATGATACAATAGCCACCAACTTTTATATTAGCCCATATTTTAGGAATTAAGATTGATGAATAAAGACATCCACCAGCAGCGTATATTAATTTTGGATTTTGGCTCACAAGTAACGCAGTTAATTGCTCGACGAGTTCGTGAAATCGGTGTTTATTGTGAACTTTGGCCATGGGATGTTTCGGAAGAAAAAATTAAACAATTTAATCCTAAAGGTATCATTTTATCGGGTGGTCCCGAAAGTACTACCGAGCAAAATAGCCCTCGTGCACCTGAATATGTATTTAATGCAGGAGTGCCGGTATTAGGTATTTGCTATGGTATGCAAACAATGGCGATCCAGTTAGGTAAGGGCGGAGTCGTTACTGCATCTAATCAACGTGAATTTGGTTATGCTAAAGTAGATATTGTTGCAAAATCAAAATTAACAGACGGAATTTTAGATAGCATTAATGATCAAGGTATTAATCAGCTTGATGTTTGGATGAGCCATGGTGATAAAGTAACCTCATTACCAGACACATTTAATTTAATCGGTCAAACAGAAACCTGTCCATTTGCTATTATGGCAAATGATGAAAAACAATTTTATGGTGTACAGTTTCATCCTGAAGTTACTCATACTGTTAAAGGATTTGAACTATTACAACGCTTTGTTATCGATATTTGTCATTGTGAAAAATTGTGGACACCTTCTTCAATTATTACTGATGCCGTGGCACGTATTAAAGAGAAAGTTGGCCAAGATAAAGTATTGTTGGGCCTATCTGGTGGTGTTGACTCTTCGGTTACTGCACTATTATTACATCAAGCAATTGGCGATCAATTAACCTGTGTTTTTGTTGATCATGGTTTATTACGTTTAAATGAAGCACAACAAGTAATGGACATGTTTGGTGATAAATTTGGTTTAAATATTATCGCGGTTAATGCTGAAGATCGCTTTATGGCGGCATTAAAAGGTGAAGCAGATCCTGAAGCTAAACGTAAAATCATTGGCCGAGAGTTTGTTGCAGTTTTTGATGAAGAAGCAGCAAAACTTAAAGATGTAAAATGGCTAGCTCAAGGGACTATTTATCCCGATGTTATTGAATCAGCCGCCGCTGACACAGGTAAAGCGCATGTTATCAAATCTCACCACAATGTCGGTGGTCTACCAGAAGATATGAAAATGGGCTTAGTTGAACCATTACGTGAATTATTCAAAGATGAAGTACGTAAAGTTGGTTTAGAACTCGGTTTACCATACGATATGCTATATCGTCATCCATTCCCTGGACCAGGTTTAGGCGTACGCGTATTAGGTGAAGTGAAAAAAGAGTACTGTGATTTATTAAGACAAGCGGATGCTATCTTTATCGAAGAACTTTACAAAGCTGAACTATACCACAAAGTTAGCCAAGCATTTACCGTATTCCTACCGGTACGTTCAGTTGGTGTTATGGGCGATGGTCGTCGCTATGATTGGGTTGTCTCGCTACGAGCCGTAGAAACCATCGACTTTATGACCGCCCATTGGGCGCATCTTCCTTACGACTTTTTAGGAAGAGTATCAAACCGTATCATCAACGAAGTTAATGGCATATCACGAGTTGTATATGACATCAGCGGCAAACCGCCAGCGACTATTGAGTGGGAATGATTCCGCGTCTGGCACAGCCAGGCACCTGATGGCATGAAATGCCGCTAAGCCCGCGTAATTGCGGGCTTTTTTTTGTTTGTGTTTGGCACGATCTGGCAACGGGAGGAAGCGCCAAGCACCGTTTGAGCATGGCATTAAAGCTGGTATTATGGTTTGGCGATGCCATGATTGATGCCGATACCATGCTGCGTTCTTTTGTGTGTTCATGGTATTAATATTCTATAAGTTACTGTTTCGTAAGAAAAAATACGATAAATTCGAGATTTTTTCAGCATGGTATCGGAGACGAAGAAGGACAAGGTACATGCTGACCGATACCAAGCTGCGCAATCTCAAGCCCAGGGACAAACTCTACAAAGTGAATGACCGGGAAGGTCTCTATGTGGCAGTGACTCCAGCCGGCTCCATCTCGTTCCGTTACAACTACTCAATCAACGGTCGGCAGGAGACCATCACCTTTGGGCGTTATGGTGTCGGTGGCATCACCCTGGCCGAAGCCCGCGAGCTGTTGGGTGACGCCAAGAAGATGGTTGCGGCGGGCAAGTCGCCGGCCAAGGAGAAAGCCCGAGACAAGGCGCGGGTGAAAGATGCAGAGACGTTCGGTGCCTGGGCGGAGAAGTGGCTGCGTGGCTACCAGATGGCCGACTCCACCCGCGATATGCGCCGCTCGGTTTATGAGCGTGAGCTGAAGCCGAAATTCAGCAATCAGAAGCTGGTGGAGATCACCCACGAAGACTTGCGGGCGCTGGCTGATGCCATTGTTGAGCGAGGCGCACCGGCCACCGCCGTTCATGTGCGTGAAATCGTGTTGCAGGTATTTCGCTGGGCCATCGAGCGTGGGCAGAAGGTCGAAAACCCGGCAGAACTGGTGCGCCCAACAAGCATCGCTCGATTCGAGCCACGTGACCGAGCGTTGACGCCAGAAGAAATTGGGCTGATGTACCAGTACATGGAGCGAGTGGGCACAAGCCCAACAAACCGTGCGGCGGCCAAGCTGTTATTGCTGACGATGGTGCGCAAGAGCGAGCTGACCAATGCGACCTGGAGCGAGATCAATTTCAGCGAAGCGTTGTGGACGATTCCAAAGGAGCGGATGAAACGCCGTAACCCGCACCTGGTATTTCTGTCCCAGCAGGCTCTGGATATTTTCATTGCCATGAAAACCTTTGCCGGTGGTTCCGACTTCGTTTTGCCATCACGGTACGACTCGGATGCGCCGATGAGCGCTGCCACACTTAACCAGGTGCTGACGCTGACTTACAAGGCGGCGCAGAAAGATGGGAAGTCACTTACCAAGTTCGGACCGCATGATTTGCGGCGCACAGCCAGCACGCTGTTGCATGAGGCCGGCTACAACACCGACTGGATCGAGAAGTGCCTGGCGCACGAGCAGAAGGGCGTGAGGGCTGTCTACAACAAGGCTGAGTACCGCGAGCAGCGGGCGGCGATGTTGCAGGATTGGGCCGATATGATTGATGAGTGGACTTCGGGAGGCAGTAAGGGTTGATGTTTTTGCTATCTTTGATAGCATTGAAGTTGATGCCGTGAATTTATAAATAAGGCCGCCATTGGCATCGGGCAGGTCAATTACCGATTAGCTGCTTCGCGCAGCTACTCGATGAATAGCAACTATTCATTTGAGAGGTATTGACCCATGCAAAATATAAAGACCCTCATCAACAGGAAGAAGCTCCTGGAGATGATCCCGCTTTCGACACGAACAATTTATAACCTGGAGCAGCGAGGGGATTTTCCACGCCGTATCGCGTTAACCAGTAGAAATGTCGCCTGGGATTTGTCAGAGGTCGAAGAGTGGATTGAGGCACGTAAATCATCGGGTGATCAAGCTGCGCGACCTGGCCCTATAGAGGGCTAGTTATATGGCTCTTGATCTTATGGCGGCTTTCACGGAATTGCCGCCACCCATTGATTATGTTCTGCCTAATATGGTTGCTGGCACTGTTGGTGCTCTTGTGTCGCCTGGTGGGGCTGGTAAATCCATGTTGGCCCTTCAATTGGCTGCACAGATTGCAGGCGGGCCTGATTTACTTGAAATAGGCGAGTTTCCCACCGGGCAAGTGGTCTATCTGCCTGCTGAAGATCCACCGGCCGCTATTCACCATCGTCTGCACGCCCTTGGGGCACACCTCAGCGCAGCGGAACGGCAAGCCGTGGCTGATGGTTTGCTCATTGAACCCTTGATCGGTAAATGCCCAAACATCATGGCTGCTAGCTGGTTCGATGCTCTCAAACGAGCCGCTGAAGGTCGTCGCTTGATGATCTTGGACACTTTGCGGCGCTTCCACATTGAGGAGGAGAACGCTAGCGGGCCGATGGCGCAGGTTGTTGGGCACATGGAGGCCATAGCCGCTGATACAGGCTGCTCCATTGTGTTTCTGCACCACGCGAGTAAAAGCGCAGCCATGATGGGGTCGGGCGATCAACAGCAGGCCAGTCGTGGATCGTCCGTACTGGTTGATAACATCCGTTGGCAATCGTACCTATCCGGCATGACGCAAGGCGAGGCCGAGATACTGGGGGTCGATGATTGTCAGCGTGGGTATTTTGTCCGCTTTGGCGTCAGCAAGGCCAACTATGGCGCACCTTTTCAAGAACTCTGGTTTAGACGGCACGACGGCGGCGTGTTGAAGCCTGCTGTACTGGAGCGGCAGTGCAAGGTGAAAAGGAGACAGCGTGAAGAAGCCTAAGCATGACCTGACCCACGTCCGACATGATCCCGCGCACTGTTTGGCACCTGGCCTGTTCCGCAGCCTCAAGCGTGGCGATCGCAAACGCTGCAAGCTGGACGTGACCTACACCTTTGGCGAGGACGAATCCATGCGTTTCGTCGGATTCGAACCTCTCGGGGCCGATGATATGCGTCTTTTGCAAGGCATCGTGGCCCTTGGCGGCCCGAACGGCATCTTGCTAACCCCGGAACCGACCAGTGAGACGGGGCGACAGCTACGGCTATTCCTTGAACCCCGTTTCGAAGCCATTGAGCAAGACGGCTTGGTGGTTCGTGAGAGCCTGACCAAACTGCTCTCAGAAACGGGCATGACGGATAGCGGCGACAACATCAAGGCGCTCAAAGCCAGCCTGCTGCGCATGTCGAACGTCACCATCCTTGTGACGAAGGGACGGCGGCAAGCCGCGTTCCACCTGATGAGTCATGCTTTTGACGAGACGGACGGCAGGCTATGGGTTGCCCTGAATCCGCGTATTGCCGAAGCGATCCTGGGGCATCGTCCATATGCCCGTATCGACATGGCGGAAGTGCGGGTGCTACAGACTGATCCGGCACGGCTGATGCACCAACGGCTATGCGGCTGGATCGACCCCGGCAAATCCGGGCGCGTGGAACTGGACACGCTTTGCGGCTATGTCTGGCCAGATGAAGCCAATGCCGAAGCTATGAAAAAACGCCGTCAGACTGCCCGGAAGGCACTGGCCGAACTTGCCGCCGTGGGTTGGGTAGTGAACGAATACGCCAAGGGAAAATGGGAGATCAAGAGGCCTGGCCCCACGGCAACTGCACCCGTTTACCGTCGTAACGTTCCCTTGTTACCGTCGTAACGCTCCCCTTCTGCCGTCGTAACGTTCCCCGTCCCAATTTGGAAAACCCAGACGGTGCGCTGCTTTGCGGGCAGTTTGGGAAATCCATCCAAGATTATCTAAAGATAATCCATCATGCGCGGTGCAGCTCGCGCCTTGAGGGCGCGTTCTGACCTTGCCAATAAAGCCCTGGCGGGCTTTATCAATCGGCCATAGGCCGATGGTTTAACGCCAAGAAGAGAAGGCGGCTTCAGTGGCCGCTGAAACGCCTTGTGAGAGGGGAAAACAACCCGGAGTCCCTTATTCCATGAGCTGAAGCAGAATCTGCGTCTAACGGTGCTGGAGGGCCGCTGTGTGCACTTGTAGTTATCTGTACTGAAACCTTGGCTCGAAACGTGAAATGGCTAAGCAGTGCCCATTCGTTCGGTAAGAATAATAAGAAGATTATTATTCTTATTATTACCAAGCAGGAATGAGCCGTGTGTGTTGGACGCCCATAACCAGTAACCTGCGTGAAGGTGTCAACATCAGGAAAGGTTGCCCCTCAAGTATCAATACGTCGCCTTAGTGGTATGACGGGAGGGGAGGCAAATTTCTTGTGTTCATTGACACTTGAGGGGCGGGTTATGCCCTTCTTTTTTGGCGTCCAACTCGCCCCATCGGGGCGAATGGTTTGTGTCGATTGTTGGCATTTTAGGTTCCGATTTAAAGCCGATTGAGCAGCGATTTTGAAGCGACTATGTCGATTGCAGGCCGATTTGGTGACGATTACGGTTATGTTGCCAAGAATCGGTGTTTGTTTGACGATAAAACGCTTTACGTTCGATATGCGCTAGATTTTCAATAGTGGGTGAAATGCGGGCAGGATGGGTGAAGTTAGCTAACCGGCAAGCCGGTTATCTATCTTCACTGTCCCTTATTCGCGCCGGGGGCACTCAACGGGAATCCTGCCCTGCGGGGCTGATCGGCTACCGCCGGTTGCAAGAGTATAGGTCTTGCTATTTTTAATATCTTTGATAGCATGGTTGTCGGGTACACCAAAAGGGTATTGATATGGCAAATGTGCTTATCAGGAATTTACCCGCCGAGGTGCACCGTGCGTTGAAAGTTCGAGCAGCGCTCAACGATAGGAGCACCGACGCGGAAATACGCGAAATACTGACGGCGGCAGTACAGCCGCTAGAGCTTGAAGAGATTGGCCGGGAAGTTGGCTTGTCCGAAAGCGATAAAAAAACAGAGTAGTTTTACGTTTGTAAGTCCGGGCCTCAGCGCCAAGGGCAATACCGATCAGCTAGTGGCGTAGCTCTTCGATGAAACGTTGCCGAGAACAAGCACAACGCTTGGTCAAGGCAATGCCTTCTTTTCATCGACGGAGTACGACCATGAAGTCCAAAATTTTAGCGGCTAAAAAAACCGCTCTAGCCGTTGCACTCGCAACCGGCTTTATCACCACTACCACCGCCCCTGTGCAAGCTGGTATCCCCGTCATCGACGGCGGCAACCTGGCCCAGAACATCATGACGGCCATCGAGTCGGTGGCGCAGACGCTCAAGCAGATTGAGCAGTACCAGACCCAGTTGCAGCAGTACGAAAATCAGCTCCAGAACACGATGGCCCCAGCCGCGTATATCTGGGATCAGGCGCAGACTACGATCAACCGGCTGATTGCCGCGCAAAACACGCTGGCCTATTACGAGAACCAGCTAGGCAGCCTGGATCGTTACCTGGCCAAGTTTCAGGACGTGGCCTATTACCGCAGCTCGCCATGCTTCAACGGCAGCGGCGGATGCACGCCGGCCGAAAAGGCAGCGATGGAAGAGAACCGCCGCCTGGCGTCAGAGTCGCAAAAGAAGGCCAACGATGCCCTGTTCCAGACCGTTGCCGACCAGCAAAAGGCTTTGAAGGATGACGCCCGTACCCTGGAGCGGCTGCAAGGCGCGGCCCAGGGTGCAACTGGCCAGCTACAGGCCATCGGCTACGCCAACCAGCTCGCCAGCCAGCAGGCCAATCAGCTCTTGCAGATTCGCACCATGTTGACCGCCCAACACAACGCGGAGGCAGCCCGGATTGCAGCAGAACTCGATGCCGAGGCGCGAGGTGATGCCAGGGCCGAGCAAATGCGTACCTGGACGTTTCGCCCGAGTCCGGCAGACAACTACTAGGGAGGCGGTGAGATGAAAAAAATCTTTTTTACTACCGCGGCTACGTTGCTGTTGTTGGCTGGATGTGAACAGGAAAGGATGCCCGAACCAAATGCGGCGACGTGTGCCCCCGATGCGTTCCAGGCAGCACTGAATGAAATGCGCAGCGAAGCGAACCGAGAGGCCTTTACCGAGGAATGCAGAGCATTCCAGAAGGCCAAGCAGATGCGTCAGTGGGAGTTCAAGCCCAGCCCTAAAGATGATTATTGAGGTGGTCGCCATGAGAAAGAAAATTGCTCTAGGTGGCTTGATGATGGTCGCCACAATGGTGCTGGCTGAACCTGCAATGGCGCAGGAGCTAAGTAGCAGCGGTGTTATGAATGATGTGCTCAAGCGTTTTCATGATGCTGCCGCAACATGGGGGCCAGCTATTGAGTCCGCTGCATCGCGTTTGTTCTGGACGCTGGTTGTGATTTCGATGGTCTGGACATTCGGCATGATGGCTTTGCGCAAGGCCGACATTGGCGAGTTCTTCGCGGAGTTCGTTCGCTTCACGATCTTCACCGGCTTTTTCTGGTGGTTGCTGACGAATGCGAACCAGGGCATGAATATCGCCGGTACGATTGTTCAGTCATTGCAAACTCTGGGCGCGCAGGCGGGGGGACTTTCCAATAGCAATCTTGGGCCCTCCAGCATCCTTGATCTTGGTTTCGAGTTATACAACCGCACAGTACAGGCCACCTCGGAGCTGGGATGGCGGCAGATGGCAACTGCTCTGGTCATGGAGCTAATGGCCCTGGCTGTTTTGTTTGTCCTGGCGTTGATTGCGGTCAACCTGTTGCTGTTGCTCGCATCAGCCTGGATTCTGTTGTATGCCGGTGTGTTCTTCCTTGGCTTTGGTGGAAGTCGTTGGACTTCCGACATGGCGATCAATTACTACAAGACCGTGCTGGGCCTGGCCGCACAGCTTATGGCAATGGTGCTTCTGGTTGCGATTGGCAAAGAGTTCATCAATCACTACTACACGCAAATCAGCGAGAACATGGCATCCCAGGAACTGGCCGTGATGTTGGTTATATCGGTCATCTTGCTTTTCTTGGTCAACAAAGTTCCGCCGATGATTTCTGGTCTTGTGTCTGGTGGTGGTATTGGCGCAGCCGGTGGAATTGGAAACTTCGGTGCGGGTGCGGCAGTTGGGGCGGCGGTGACGGCGGCCAGTATGGCAACTGGCGGCGCTGCCCTGGCAGGTAAAGCGGTTATGGGTGCCGCAGCCGGTGCAGCCGGAGGTGCAAGTGCACTCCAAGCGGCTTTTCAGAAAGCATCAGCGAGTATGGAAACCGGCGGTGACATGTCCAGCATGGGGTCAGTTGTCAGCAGTGGCGGAAACGGTGGTGGTGAAGCGGGTACTGCTGGCAGTAGCCCATTCGCCCAAGCGGCTGGCTTTGGTGACAGCGGCAGTAGCTCAAGCGGTGGCGGCTTTGCCAAGGCCGCGAAGCTGGCCACAGGCACGGCCTCCGAGTTAGCCAAGGGTGTCGGCTCTCAAGTGAAGCAGGGATTCCAGGAGCGAGTGAGCGAAACCACAGGCGGAAAACTGGCTGCTTCGATACGCGAAAGCATGGAGCCGAAAGAAGCAAGCCAATCTGGCCAGTTCGAGGGCAATAGCTTGGGCGCCGATTCTGGCCCAGATAGTAACGAAGTCAGGAGTTAGCACGATGACGACATCAACATACATGGCCGCATTGGCGGCCCTGGATGAAGCGCCAAGGGAAGAAGTCAGCCAGGTATTTATTTCGCCGCTGGGTGATCAATCGACCGAGGTCGATGCAGAGACAGAAACAGCCGCTTTTGTATCACGGCCAGACCCTATGAGAGAGAGCGAAACTAAGCCGATAAGTATTGAGGTTAATGGCGGCAGGAATGAGCGGTCAGCATTCGCGGAGGCGGCGGGGCTGTACCTGTAGGCGCACCGGGCTGGCCACAACCAGCCCGGCACTTTCAATCAACACCTACTGGAGAGGTGAATTATGACAACACAACATATTATCGAACCAGGGCAAGCAGTGCATCAAGCAGCGGCTATTCTTTCTTCTTTGGAGTACATCAACCAAGCGGAAGCGCGGAGCCTTGGGCCATTGGCCGAAGCCGTCGCTAATGCTTTTATGGTGGTGTACTACCAAGCTGAAACGGGCCGGGCGACACAGGCTGATTTTCAAGAAGCAATGAACGCCTTGCGCCAAGCGTGCAGCTAATGACGAAAGGGCGGCCACTCGAACTGGCCGCCTTTTTCAATCTTCACTGTTTGGCCATTCCCGACCCACAGACGGCGCATCCATCCATTCGCGTTCCTCCGGCGGCAGCGGGTAAGCCCCGGATGCTTCCGCGTCGGCCAGTAGTTCGGCCAGTGTGTAGCGCACCCGACCAGTGGAAACGGCGCGGGCCGGGTCGGCCTTCTCATGCAGCCTGTTCTCTAGGTTCTTTGGGTCTGTCATCGGGCGACCTCAGCAAGCATGGATACTAGGTGTTCCAGGTCAGTGATCGAATGCGCCAGGAAGCGGCCGGCGCGGCAATCTGCAATCATTTCCTCAGTTTTTTCCTACTCATGTTCAACCTCGTTCGTACCAGCTCTTCGAGCGATTCACCACGCGCACGACCAGCAGCATCACCGGCACTTCGACCAGGACGCCGACCACGGTTGCCAATGCAGCGCCGGAGTGCAGACCGAACAAGCTGATGGCGGCCGCCACGGCCAGCTCGAAGAAGTTGCTGGCACCGATCAGGGCCGAAGGACAGGCGACAGAGTGCTTTTCCCCCGCCCGCTTGTTCAGCCAGTAGGCTAACCCGGAATTGAAGAACACTTGAATCAAGATCGGCACGGCTAGCATGGCGATCACTAACGGCTGCCGGATGATGGCCTCGCCCTGGAAGGCGAACAGTAGAACCAACGTCAGCAGCAGCGCGGCCATCGACCACGGCCCGATCTTCTGCATGGCCCGTTCAAAGGCGGCCTGTCCTTGCTTGAGCAGATGCCGCCGCAAGAGCTGCGCCAGGATCACCGGCACGATGATGTAGAGCACGACCGAAATCAGCAGCGTGTCCCAAGGCACCGAGATCGAGGACATGCCCAGCAGCAGGCCGACGATGGGCGCGAAGGCCACGATCATGATGGCGTCGTTCAGAGCCACTTGCGAGAGCGTGAAAAGCGGGTCGCCGTTGGTAAGGCGGCTCCACACGAACACCATTGCCGTGCAGGGCGCGGCGGCCAGCAAGATCAAGCCCGCGATGTAGCTGTCCAGTTGATCGGCCGGCAGGAACGGAGCGAACACTTGTCGGATGAACAGCCACCCCAGCAGGGCCATCGAGAATGGCTTGACGGCCCAATTCACGAACAGCGTGACGCCGATGCCGCGCCAATGCTCTTTGACCTGGTGCAGCGCCCCGAAGTCGATCTTGACCAGCATCGGGACGATCATTACCCAAATCAGCAGGCCCACCGGCAAATTGACCTGGGCCACTTCCATGCGGCCTATGGCCTGGAACACGTCAGGAAGGCCCTGGCCGAGCGCAACACCGGCGACGATGCACAGGGCCACCCACAGCGTCAGGTAACGCTCGAAGCCGCTCATCGGGGCCTGGCGCGGCTTCGCGGCGATGGCCTGTGCGCCGGCGCTCATGCTTCCTGCTCGGTCTTGCCGATGTTCGCCAGCTCGCGCTTGATGGCCGTCTGGTCAAGCATTTTGAGAGGCAGATTCACGAACAGGCGGACGCGGTTCATCATGTGCCGGAAGGTTTGTTCGAAGGCCCGGCGCTTCTCGGCGTCAGTGCCTTCGACGGCGGCCGGGTCTTCAAATCCCCAATGCGCCGAGATCGGCTGACCAGGCCACACCGGACACATTTCGCCGGCGGCGTTGTCGCAGACGGTGATGATGAAGTCCATCTTCGGTGCGTCGGGCGTGGCGTACTCGTCCCAGCTCTTGCTGCGCAGATTCTCGGTCGGGTAATTCACCGACTCCACCTTTTCGACGGCGAAGGGATTGACCTTGCCGGTTGGGTGACTGCCGGCGCTGTAGGCGCGGAAGCGCCCTTGCCCCATCGTGTTGATGAGAGCTTCGGCCATGATGCTGCGCGCCGAATTGCCGGTGCAGAGGATGAGGACGTTATAGATTCTTTCGGTCATGATGTTTCGCTTTCTGGTAGTGGCTGGGGAGCAATGGCGATGGATGAAAGATCGGTGGCCTCGTCGATGACGTGGCCGGCCGCTTTCCGTTCGGAATAGCGGTCTGTCAGTGCTTCACGGTGCGGCCGTACCAGCGCCGTGAAGCGCACCAGTTCTTCCATCACATCGGCTATTCGGTCGTAGTACGGCGAGGGCTTCATGCGGCCCGCCGCGTCGAACTCTTGGAACGCTTTGGCGATACTCGACTGGTTCGGAATGGTGAACATTCGCATCCAGCGGCCGAGCAGACGCAAGGTGTTCACGGCGTTGAAGCTCTGCGAGCCGCCGGATACCTGCATCACGGCCAGGGTGCGGCCTTGGGTCGGCCGGATGCCGGCCATTTCAAGCGGCAGATGGTCAATCTGCGCCTTCATGACACTGGTAATCTGACCGTGGCGTTCCGGGCTGCACCAGACTTGTCCCTCTGACCACTCGGACAGGGCGCGCAGCTCCTTGACGGCCGGGTGATCGTCGCTTTGCACTTGATCGGGCAACGGCAAATCGGACGGGTCGAAGATGCGTGTTTCTGCGCCAAAGAATTGCAGCAGCCGGGCCGCTTCCTCGACGGCCAGCCGTGAGAACGAGCGGGCGCGCAGCGAGCCATACAGCAGCAGGATACGCACCGGCGGGGCGTCGGGTGCCAGCCCGAGCGCCGGGCGCTCGATGGCAAAGGATTTGTCCAAAGCGGGCAAAGAATCGGGGTCGGAAAGATGGCGAAGTCTCATGCCAACACCTTCCCGGCTTCCGTGGTGCAAGACAGGTTGCACACCTGGCCGCCGCAGCAGTTTTCCGTGAGAAAGGCCACCAGGTTAGTGGCCGTCGAAAAGTTCGCCTCGTAGATCACAAATCGGCCTTCTTGCCGCGACGTGACCATGCCGGCGTGTGCCAGCTCTTTCAGGTGGAAGGATAGCGAAGACGGCGGGATGCCGGCCGCTTCGCTGATTTTTCCGGCGGCCATGCCGGCGGGGCCGGCCTGGACGAGAAGCCGGAACACCGCGAGGCGCGATTCTTGAGCGATGGCCGCCAGGGCGGCTACAGCATTTATCGTTTCCATGTTTCAATAATAGTCGAAATATGGAGTGTGCTCAATAGCTCATTTAAGCTGTAAAAATGAGCTAGGCGCATTTAGATCGATATGTGATAAATTGGCCTGCCAGTTTAAGATGGGTGCATTTGAGTATGCCCAAAGGAGCCCGCAAGTATGCGCAGGACGAAGCCAGTAGCCGCGCCGATGGTGGCGCGGGTCTATCTGCGCGTCAGCACCGACGCGCAGGACTTGGAACGCCAAGAGGCGATCACTACGGCCGCGAAGGCCGCCGGCTACTACGTCGCCGGCATCTACCGTGAGAAGGCATCCGGCGCACGCGCCGACCGGCCTGAGCTGCTGCGCATGATCGGCGACCTACAGCCCGGCGAGGTGGTCATTGCCGAGAAGATCGACCGCATCAGCCGCCTACCTTTGCCCGAGGCCGAGCGCCTGGTGGCCTCGATACAGGCCAAAGGCGCACGCCTGGCCGTCCCTGGCGTGGTCGATCTATCCGACCTGGCGGCCGAGGCCCAGGGCGTCGCCAAGATCGTGCTGGAAGCCGTGCAGATCATGCTTTTTCGCCTGGCCTTGCAGATGGCCCGCGACGACTACGAGGACAGGCGCGAACGCCAGCGCCAAGGCATTGAGTTGGCCCGCCAGGCCGGGCGGTACAAGGGCCGCCGTGCTGATCCGAAGCGCCGCGCCCAAGTTGTCGCGCTGCGCAAGTCCGGCTACAGCATCAACAAGACCGCCGAGCTGGCCGGGTACAGTGCGGCCCAGGTGAAACGGATATGGGCCGAGGTCAGCCAGGCCGAAGCGAAGCAGCACGGCGCGTTCGTGGAGGACGCATTGACGGAAGCCGATGCCCTGGCCGCTGTCGGCCAGGATGAGCGCCAGGAGGAAAGGGCATGAAGAAGCCGAACCAAGACGACGAGCCGTTTTTCATCACCGAGGAGATTGCGGCCGAAATGATCGCCGGCGGCTATGAGTTCGAGCTGCCGCCCATTCCTTGCACCATCCGCCTACGCGACGTGCTGGAGCGCATGACCGATGCTGAGCTAGCATTGCAGCCGGGCGAGATCGCCGACCAGGAGCGTGAACGCTGCCGGCGCAAGCCGTGTTCAACCTCATGATCTGGTCATGGTATTTTTCATGGCACTGAGCCTGATAGTTCTTGCAAATTGTTGTCACTAAAGGGTTTTGTGTGCTTGTTTACAATCGAGTGGGAGTGACGGGCACTGGCTGGCAATGTCTAGCAACGGCAGGCATTTCGGCTGAGGGTAAAAGAACTTTCCGCTAAGCGATAGACTGTATGTAAACACAGTATTGCAAGGACGCGGAACATGCCTCATGTGGCGGCCAGGACGGCCAGCCGGGATCGGGATACTGGTCGTTACCAGAGCCACCGACCCGAGCAAACCCTTCTCTATCAGATCGTTGACGAGTATTACCCGGCATTCGCTGCGCTTATGGCAGAGCAGGGAAAGGAATTGCCGGGCTATGTGCAACGGGAATTTGAAGAATTTCTCCAATGCGGGCGGCTGGAGCATGGCTTTCTACGGGTTCGCTGCGAGTCTTGCCACGCCGAGCACCTGGTCGCTTTCAGCTGTAAGCGTCGCGGTTTCTGCCCGAGCTGTGGGGCGCGGCGGATGGCCGAAAGTGCCGCCTTGCTGGTTGATGAAGTACTGCCTGAACAACCCATGCGTCAGTGGGTGTTGAGCTTCCCGTTTCAGCTGCGTTTCCTGTTTGGGGTCGTTTGCGGGAAGGGGCGGAATCCTACGCTAAGGCTTTGGCCAGCGATATTCTCCGGTGAGATTGATGTGTTCCCAGGGGATAGGAGAAGTCGCTTGATATCTAGTATGACGTCTGTCGCACCTGCTTGATCGCGGCCGCGATAGCTAGATCGCGTTGCTCCTCTTCTCCATCCGCGTTCCAAGCTGCGGAAAGGCACCCATAAGCGTACGCCTGGTCGAGCAGGCGACGCGGATCGACGTCCAGCGCACGAGAGAATGCGTCCGCCATCTGTGCAATGCGTCTAGGATCGAGACAAAGGTCGTCTCTGTCAGCCGGATCGTAGAACATATTGGCGGCGCCAAAGCCCACTTCACCGACCAGACCGACGGGATCTATCACCAGCCAGCCGCGACTGGAGAACATGATGTTTTCATGATGCAGATCGCCATGTAGCCCACGCAGTTCCGAGGCATTGCTCATCATTTGATCGGCTATAATCGCCGCGTGGACGTAGTCAGTTTGACAACCTGCGTTTTGATCATCGCGCGCCCGCTGAAACAAAGCTGCAAAGCGATCCCGGATCGGGAGAAGGGCAGAAGGCAGGGGTTCCTCAGATGCGGCATACAGCTTCGCCATTAGTTCCGCTGCAATTTCGGTCGCCTGGTAGTCGCCGTGCTCGGCAACGATGTGAGAGAGCATTCGCTCCCCGGCATATTCGAGCAACATCAGATTGTTCTCACGACCGAGCAACCGGACTGCTCCCCTCCCATTGCGCCATACCAGATAGTCGGCCCCGCGCAGTTCATCAGCAATGTCTTCTATAGGTTTCAATCCCTTGACGATTGCAGGAGTCCCGTCTGGCAATGAAACTTTCCAAACGAGGCTGGAAAAGGTGTCCGCAATGAGAACAGGTTGCGAAACGTGCCAATGAGCAGGAAAAACAGGCGGCATGAACATCAACCCCAAGTCAGAGGGTCCAATCGCAGATAGAAGGCAAGGCGTTCGCGGTCGGGGGCTTCGATCCCCAATACATTGAATAGGACAGCGAAGGCGCGCTCTGCTTCATCTGGCGCTGCCCAGTTCTCTTCGGCGTTAGCAATCATGAGTGCCAAATCGGCATAGCGATCTGCTGTTCCGAGCCGCCCAAGGTCGATCAGACCCGTGCATTGAAGAGTTTTAGGGTCCACCATGAAGTTCGGCATGCAGGGATCACCATGGCAAACAACCATATCGGTGCGCTCTTGGTCGAGCCGCACCGGTAGCTCTCGTTCGACACGAGCCAAAAGATCGAGCTGCGGCGTACTCTTGTCCTCGTCCGGTAAGAAGTCGGGATTGACGGCATTGCGGGACACCACATCAACGGCGCGTCCGAACATTCGCGACAGCCTGCGCTCAAACGGACATTGATCAACCGATAGGCTGTGAACAGCGCCAAGTTGCTGCCCCATTGACGGCCACGCTTTGAGCAAATCCGCTCCAGACAGATCAGCCGCCGGTACTCCCGGAATTGCCGTTATCACCAAGCATGCACCCTCCTGTTCCTCCTGCCAGTTGATGACCTCGGGGCAAGCCACACCTCGACCTTTGAGCCAAATGAGGCGGTCACGCTCTCCAGCGAGCTCACCGCGGCGGGAAGCAGGTGCGATTTTCGCGAAGGCATGCCCGTCACCACGTCGAAAAACAAAATCACCAGATTCTCCGCCTCTGACAGGCAACCAGTCAGAATGCGATTCACCAAAAAAAATATTAGTTCGATTCAATGGAGGTTCCTTCAGTTTTCTGATGAAGCGCGAATATAGAGAAATATCCCGAATGTGCAGTTAACGAATTCTTGCGGTTTCTTTCAGCGCCGCCAATACCGCCAGCCCGTCGCGCAAGGGGCGCGGCTCGTGTGTGCGGATGAAGTCAGCTCCACCTGCGGCGGCGGCAAGCTCTGCAGCGAGTGTCGCGGCCCCGACATCCCCCGGACCACGGCCTGTGAGCGCGCGCAGAAAGGATTTGCGCGAAACAGACAGAAGCACCGGCAAATCGAAGCGCAGCCGCAATTCATCGAACCGCGCCAGCACCGAGAGCGAGGTTTCGGGAGCAGCCCCCAGAAAAAACCCCATGCCGGGATCAAGGACAAGGCGGTTGCGTTTGATACCGGCACCCGTCAGCGCCGCGATGCGCGCGTCAAAGAACGCCGCAATGTGATCCATGATGTCGCCAGCGGGTGCCTCGCGCCGATCTGCCTGCCCGTCTTGCACCGAATGCATAACGACGAGTTTGGCAGATGATTTCGCCAATTGCGGATAGAACGCAGCGTCTGGAAAACCGCGAATATCATTGAGATAGGCCACACCACGCGACAAGGCATAGGCTTGCGTCGCGGGTTGATAACTGTCGAGCGAGACGGGAATGCCATCTGCCTTGAGCGCGTCCAGCACCGGCGCGATACGCGCGATTTCTGTGTCGGACGAAACAGGCGCGGCGTCGGGATTGCTGGATGCCGGACCGAGGTCGATCACATCTGCCCCCTCGGCCATCAGCTTACGCGCCTGCGCAATGGCTGCGTCTGGCGCCAGATACCGGCCTCCATCGGAGAAACTGTCCGAGGTTATGTTGACGATGCCGAAAATGATGAGCGATTTATTCATGGGGGCCTCTATAATAATAATAATCGAGCATGAGTCTCATACGGATGCTCGGGTCGAAAGGGAATCCCCAGGCGAGTAACCTGTTTGCGGTGATCCATTAGCTGCAGGAGCAGAATAGCATACATCTGGAAGCAAAGCAAGGAAAGCGGCCTATGGAGCTGTGCGGCAGCGCTCAGTAGGCAATTTTTCAAAATATTGTTAAGCCTTTTCTGAGCATGGTATTTTTCATGGTATTACCAATTAGCAGGAAAATAAGCCATTGAATATAAAAGATAAAAATGTCTTGTTTACAATAGAGTGGGAGTAGCACTTTCTCAGTTGTTATCTTCAATTAATATCTAAAAGCCATTCCATATCGAATGGCTTTTTTATTGTAAGATTTTAAAAAATTATTAAACTAAACGTACAGCTAACAATAATCATTCATTTTACATTTAGATGATTATTCGCTCTGTTGCATACCAGATTAGCGATTGTGAGTGATCGACAAATTGATTTTCATCATCTAATAATAATTGGATGGCTCTTTTGGCTTCAGGTGAAGTTCTGATACTTAACATTTTTTCTTTACTTTGCCAGTAAATTTCAGCCATTCCATCAAAATCAAAAATAGGTGCACCTCTGCTATTGCGCATAGCATTTCCCGGTTTTTTATCCTGTAATGGAACACTTTGGACATAATGAAGAATTCCTAGCGCTTCTTTTTGTGAATTAACCAAATTTGCATGATGGTTATGCCAATAGTTATCAAATTCTTGATAACTTAATGTCTTTTTGCGTTTAACTAACGTAATTAATTTGATCATTTAATATCTCCTTTAATAAATAAAACCATATGGTAAAGTATGACAGAGCTGTTAGAGTCAATAGGAGGTGTTATGAAAATTGGTGAATTATCAAAATTAAGTCAGATCAGTGTTAGAATGCTTAGATATTATGAAGAAGAAAGACTTCTTTCACCAAAACGCACAGTTTCAGGTTATCGTCAGTTTGAAATAGAGGACATTGACCGAGTTAAACTCATTCATAAATTAAGTAGTGCCGGATTAACATTAAAAGTTATACGTAAGATCCTTCCTTGTTGGCAATATCAAAGTAACAAATTTTCTCCTTGTAAGGAGTTTAAAAATGGCTTGAGTGAAACACTTTTAAAACTTGATAAACAAATTGAACTTTTACAACAAAGTCGTAGTCATTTAATAACCTTGTTAAAGGAAAATAATGAAAATAAGTAAAATTAAGATTGTTTAAATAGGCTTTCAATCGTCAAATGCTAAAATTAAAATGGGATATTACCTAAAATTAAAAGATATTGGAGAAGCTAATCCTCTGCAGAGTAGGGTTATTGTTTATCATTTTAATTACAACGTTATTGATAAAAATTATGAATAGTTTTCTTTTAATAATCCTATTATATCGCTAGACAGTGGTTATTCTTGTTTATTTTTGCAGATTAAATAGGATCTAAATAATGAAATAAATAGGATGTTATAGACCTAAACATTGAAATAAAGCTAAATTAGAATTTTATATTATTTTTGTTATTATAAAATCGAATTTTTAGTTAATTATTAAGGTAAAACATGTTTAATTTAAAAAAATATTTAGTTGGTTTATTGGCATTGTTTAGTGTTTCTTGCTATGCATTCGATCATGTTGTTACTTTTGTTTGTACAGGTAACACAGGCCGTAGCCCTATGGCCGAAGCATTGGCTAAGGATTATGTTGACAAACATAATCTCAATATTGAGGTTCGATCACGGGGTGTTAATGTTGATCCAAGTGAATTAACACCAGAAGAAGGTACAGTTAAGGTATTAAAAGATAGAAATATTGATATATCTTCACATAAAGCAACGCAATTAGTGAAAGAGGATATCGATAAATCAAAATATTTACTGACAATGACGCAAAAACATAAAGATAAAATTTTGGATAAATTCCCAGAATCGAAAGATAAAGTATTTACATTATCTGAATTTGCCACAGGTAAAAATGAAGATCTTTCTGACCCATACAAATTACCATTATCTGCTTATATCAAAGTAGAAAAACAATTAGATAAATTTTTACCATTGGCATTGGATAAAATTGCCAAAGAGAAATAATTTGATCTAAATATATTCTTATAAATTTTCTTTTTTAAAACCGCATAATTGCGGTTTTTTAATATTTACGTGATTTCGATAATAGATTGTTTTTCCTAATTTTTAATAAATGAACTATAAAAAATTATTGCTTGAGTATATACTCTTGCCTAAAGATTTTATTCTTCCATATAGTTGTATGTAGAAGAGTATAGTGAATAGTTATTGCATCAATTTATAAGTGAAGGAGCATTGAGTATGATTTTAGGTAATGTTAATCATTTGGATTTAGTTCCATACTTGCCGGCCAAAATTAAACAATCGATTGAATACGTAAAGGACAATGTTAATAGCAATACACCAGCTGGTCGTTATGATATCGATGGTGACAATATGTTTTTTATGGTGTCAGATAATTCATTAAGATATATTCATGACGCTAATCCTGAATATCATAAAAAGTATATTGATGTACAAATTGTTTTAGAAGGGCAGGAAGGTATGGCTATTTGTACTTTGCCTCCACACACTCAAGTTTTAGATGATAAAATAGCAGAAAATGATATTGCTTTTATCAAAACGCCTAACGAAGAAACTATGTTAATATTACAGCCTGACGATTTTATTGTTTTTTTACCCAATGAAGTTCATAAACCGCTTTGTGCTGTTGATAATAAGATTGCTACGGTTCGTAAAGTTGTGGTAAAAATTGCATTGAATTATTTATAGATAGAGTAAGGATTTTAGGTAACACTATGACTACAAATATCGCTGTTATTGGCGAATGTATGATTGAGCTTTCAATAAAACAAGATTCAACAACCCGTAATTTTGGTGGTGACACGCTTAATACCTCGGTTTATTTATCGCGTTTGTTGACCAATAAAGATTTTTCGATTCACTATGTGACAGGCTTAGGAACCGATCCTTTTAGTCAAGAAATGCTTGATAGTTGGCAAAAAGAGCATATCTCAACTGATCTAGTTCAAAGAATGGCTGATAAAATGCCAGGGCTTTACTCAATTGTGACTGACGAGCAAGGTGAACGTTCTTTTTATTATTGGCGTAATGATGCAGCAGCTAAATTTTGGTTAAAAACAGCCGAAACAGCCAAAGTTACTGAACAAATTGCTAAATGTGATTATGTTTATTTAAGTGGTATTAGTATCGCAATTTTAGATGCAGAAAGTATCGTTAAATTATTAGCGTTATTAAAACAAGTTAAGGCGAATGGTGGTAAAGTTATTTTTGATAATAACTTCCGTCCTCGTTTGTGGAGTAGCTTTGATTTAGCTCGTAGCGTTTATTCAGATATTTTGTCATACACTGATATTGCCTTTTTAACTTTAGATGATGAAGATTTATTATGGGGTAAATTACCTTATGAACAAGTTATTGAGCGTACTAAAAACTTTGGTGTTTCGGAAATAGTGATAAAACGTGGTAGTGATAGTTGCATCATTGATTCTTTGGAAGGTCGTTTTGAAGTTCCAGCTAATAAAATTGCTAAAGAAGATGTTATCGATACTACAGCTGCTGGTGATTCATTTAGTGCTGGTTATTTAGCTGCTCGTTTAAGTGGTAAAACTCCTTCACAATCAGCCAGTCAAGGTCATCTAGTGGCAGGAACTGTGATTCAGTATCGTGGTGCTATAATACCTTTGGACGCTACACCAAAATTAATTGAGAATTAATAAATAAAACGGTCTTAATGACCGTTTTTTATTGCAAATCAATATTTACCGAAATATTAGCCCTTAATATCTAACCAAAATAGATAGTAGGGCATGATGAATAAATTAAGGTAATATAGCAAAAGAACGAACCGGAAAACCTGATGCATTATTAGGTTTGGCTACAATATTAAAGATAACTGCTCCTTTAGCTGGCAATTGATCTAAATTGGTCATTAATTCAACTTGATAAGTATCTTGCTCTAAAACATAGTATTCGCCTTTTAAAGCATTATTTTCCCTAAATGCTTTGGCTGAATCAGTATCAAAAGTTTCATGACCAATAGCTTTAATTTTTCGTTCTTCAAATAAAAATTTCAGTGCATCAAGTCCCCATCCCGGAATTTGGTTATTGCCATCGGCATCTTTATTTTCCATTGCCGTTTGTGATGGCCATTTTTTACTCCAATCAGTTCGTAATGCAACAAAGCTACCAGCTTCAATTTGTCCATGCTGCTGTTCAAAGCTTAATACGTCTGCTACTGAAAAAGAGAAATTAGGATCTTGTTGTGCTCGTTGCGATTGATCGATAACAATTAACGGTAATACCAGTTCTTGTAATTGTAATTCATGCAAATAGCGAGTGTTAGGCACAAAATGAATAGGCGCATCTAAGTGAGTGCCATATTGTCCAGCAAAAATAAAGTTTTGTGCTAAAAAACCATCATTATGATCAAATAGCGTTTTGATTTCGGCTGGATTAAACATAAAAAAATGTGGTGAATTGTGATCAAATGCATGGGTCAAATCAATCCATTTTTTTGATTTTAATAAATTTAAAGCTTGTAATACATCGTTATTCAAAACTATTCCTCACACTATAAAACACAATTACTTGTTTATTGTAAAATGGTTATATTTGTTAAACAAATAATTTTAAGTTATAGAAATATAATTTTTAGTTCTAATCTATTAAGAAAAATTTTGAGGAACGGGGTTTTTGAATGATTAAAAAGTGCTTTATTTTTATTATTTAATGAACAAATTTGGTTTATATTATTGAAATTTTACTAACCGACCCTATTGAGCTATATAGTTGTATATTTAATCATTCCATACTGGTATAATATACAGTTAATCTTTTGTCTATTTATCTAAACACACATATAAGAAGAGATCTATGTCAATTAAAGATATCGATATTCGTGGTGCAAGAACACACAACTTAAAAAATATCAATGTAGTTATTCCAAGAGATAAATTGGTTGTAATTACTGGTCTGTCTGGGTCTGGTAAATCATCACTAGCGTTTGATACCTTATATGCTGAAGGACAAAGACGATATGTTGAGTCGTTATCAGCTTATGCTCGTCAATTTTTATCACTAATGGAAAAACCTGATGTTGATCATATTGAAGGTTTGTCGCCAGCTATTTCGATTGAGCAAAAATCAACATCACATAATCCGCGATCAACGGTCGGTACAATCACCGAAATTTATGATTATTTACGTCTGTTATTTGCTCGAATTGGTGAGCCACGTTGTCCAAATCATAATTTACCATTAGCTGCGCAAACAGTTTCGCAAATGGTTGACAGTATTATGGCATTACCTGCAGAAAATCGTTATATGTTACTTGCGCCAGTGGTTACTGAGCGTAAGGGTGAGTTTGTGAAATTATTCGAACAACTTGCTGCTAGCGGTTATATTCGAGTTCGGGTTGATGGTGATGTTTATGATCTCTCCGATCCTCCGACACTTGAGCTACAGAAAAAACATACTATTGAAGTGGTTGTCGATCGTTTTCGTATTCGTGATGATTTGAAACTACGTTTAGCTGAGTCAATTGAAACAGTACTTTCAATTACCAATGGTATTGTTAAAGTCGCGAATTTGGATGATCCAAAAGCTGAAGAACATCTATTCTCAGCCAATTTTGCTTGCCCAATATGTGGCTATAGTATTTCGGAACTTGAACCAAGACTGTTTTCATTTAACAATCCAGCTGGTGCTTGCCCTGAATGTGATGGGTTGGGGGTACAACAATATTTTGATCCCAATCGAATTGTACAAATGCCAGAAGTTTCTTTAGCTGCAGGCGCGATTAAAGGTTGGGATAGACGTAATTTTTATTACTTTCAGATGTTAAAATCGTTAGCTGAACACTATAAATTTGATATCGATCAACCATATCAAAAATTATCTGCAAAAGTGAAAGATATTTTATTAAATGGTTCTGGTGGAGACGAAATACAGTTTGTTTACACTAATGATCGTGGTGACGTTGTGAAGCGTAAACATGCTTTTGAAGGTATTATCAATAATCTTTCTCGTCGCTATAAAGAAACCGATTCGCAAACAATTCGTGAAGAGTTAGCTAAATATATTAGCCATCGACCTTGCCCATGTTGTGAAGGTTCAAGGTTATGTAAAACAGCTCGACATGTATTTATTAACGATACTAATTTACCAACTATTAGTAATTTAAGTACCCAACAAGCGAAGGACTTTTTTGATAAGTTAACATTGACCGGACAACGGGCGCAAATAGCTGAAAAGATTTTAAAAGAAATAAATGATCGGCTGCAATTTTTGATTAATGTCGGTTTAAATTATTTAACTTTATCTCGTTCTGCTGAAACCTTATCGGGTGGTGAAGCGCAACGTATTCGACTGGCTAGCCAAATTGGTGCCGGATTAGTTGGTGTGATGTATGTTCTTGATGAACCGTCGATTGGTTTACATCAACGTGATAATAGTCGCTTGATTGACACATTGACTCACTTACGTGATTTAGGTAATACCGTTATTGTCGTTGAACATGATGAAGAAGCGATTATGGCTGCTGATTATGTTATTGATATTGGTCCTGGTGCAGGTGTTCATGGTGGTGAGGTTGTTGCACAAGGTACGCCAAAACAGATAATGGAATGTAAAAATTCATTAACGGGTAAATACCTTTCTGGTGAGGAAAAAATTGAAATTCCTGCTGAGCGAACCAAAATCGATAAGAAAAAAATGTTATCACTTATTGGTGCGACGGGAAATAATCTTAAAAATGTTACCTTGAATATCCCAGTTGGCTTATTTACGTGTATTACTGGTGTATCTGGTTCCGGTAAATCAACTTTGATTAATGACACTTTGTATCCTTTAGCCCAAAATGAACTTAATGGTGCAGAAAAAAGTGACATTGCACCTTATGAAGCAATCAAAGGATTAAATTATTTTGATAAAGTCATCGCAATTGATCAGAGTCCTATAGGTCGAACACCACGTTCAAACCCTGCTACATATACTGGATTTTTTACGTCAATTCGGGAACTTTATGCTGGTGTGCCAGAAGCTAGAGCACGAGGTTATAATCCAGGAAGGTTTAGTTTTAATGTCAAAGGTGGACGCTGTGAAGCTTGTCAAGGTGATGGTCTAATAAAAGTCGAAATGCATTTTTTACCGGATATTTATGTACCTTGTGATCAGTGCCATGGTGCAAGATATAATCGAGAAACATTAGAGATTAAATATAAAGGTAAATCGATTAATGAAATCCTAAATATGACGGTTGAAGAAGGGCGTGAGTTCTTTGATGCAGTACCTATGATTTCACGTAAATTACAGACTTTAATTGATGTTGGTCTTGCTTACATTACCATTGGTCAATCAGCAACTACTTTATCTGGTGGTGAAGCACAACGGGTGAAACTTGCAAAAGAATTATCTAAGCGAGATACTGGTAGCACACTTTACATACTTGATGAGCCAACTACAGGTTTACATTTTGCCGATGTAAAACAATTGCTCGCTCAATTACATTCTTTAAGAGATAAAGGCAATACTATAGTCGTGATTGAACATAATTTAGATGTTGTCAAAACTGCTGATTGGATTGTCGATCTAGGTCCTGAAGGAGGAAGTGGTGGTGGTGAGATCATTGCTGAAGGTACCCCTGAAGATGTTGCTAAATCGAAAAAATCCTATACAGGTCAATATTTAAAACCATTATTGCAACGACAAAAAGATAAATAATCTGGACTAAAACTACGGTAACCATAGGAGAGGTATTTTGACATTACAAATTATATTAATGATCATCATTGCTTATCTCTGTGGTTCACTGTCTGGCGCCATGATTATTTGCCATGTGATGAAGTTACATGATCCTTCCTTGCATGGCTCTCATAATCCGGGCGCAACCAATGTATTAAGAATTAATGGCCGTTTACCTGCCGTTATCGTATTAATATTTGATATGTTAAAAGGAGCGATTCCTGTTTATATTGCTTATCGACTAGGGATATCACCTTTCTTTTTAGGCATAATTGGTATTTCAGCTTGTCTTGGTCATATTTTCCCTTGCTTCTTTCATTTTCGTGGTGGTAAAGGCGTTGCAACTGCTTTAGGCATGATGGCGCCTATTGGACTTGATTTTACTGGTTGTTTTCTCTTAACGTGGTTTTTGGCGCTAATTATTACTGGCTATTCATCTGTGGCTGCAATTGTTGGCTTTCTTTTTGCACCTCTATTTGTCTGGTTTTTCAAGCCCGAGTTGACGTTACCTGTGACAATGCTCTCTTGCTTAATCATTATTCGTCATAGTAGTAATATTATGCGGCTATTTAAAGGTGAAGAGCCAAAAAGCTATGCTAGGCATAACAAAAAATAGCTTAATGGGATATTTATTTTTAACTGCTAATCATTATTAATGATGAAAATTTAAAAAGTATAAAACAACTAATTTCACGTTAGATTTTTTAAAGTTTAATTAATTTGGAATTGAAATAATAGAATATTTCTTGTTTTATACATAATTGAAACAAGGTATTATTGATTAATTATTATAACTATATGGTAACAAAATAATTCATGCAAATCAGTCCTTTACTCGAATCACTTATTAGTGCACTGCGCTGTTTACCTGGTGTTGGTCCAAAATCAGCACAACGAATGGCTTATCATCTATTACAACGTAACCGTCAAGCAGGACTTCATTTAGCTCATGAGCTAAACGAGGCAATGAATAACATTGGCCATTGTAAAGCATGTAGAACTTTTACTGAGCAAGAGATCTGCACTATTTGTGCTAATGTTCGCCGTCAAAGTAGTGATCAGCTCTGTGTGGTTGAATCTCCAGCAGATATTTTTGCCATTGAGCAAACTGGACAGTATAGTGGTCGTTATTTTGTTTTACTTGGCCATTTATCGCCACTAGATGGCATTGGACCAAGCGATATTGGTCTTGATTTACTAAAAAGCCGATTAGCGTCAGAATCGATTCATGAGGTTATTTTAGCAACCAATCCAACAGTTGAAGGTGATGCAACAGCTAATTACATTGCTCAGATGTGTAATGAGTTTAATATCGTTGCGACTCGTATTGCCCATGGCGTTCCTGTAGGTGGTGAACTTGAAATGGTGGATGGAACTACCTTATCGCATTCATTTGTTGGTCGACAAAAGATAGACTTTTAGTGTTATTTTATGGTTAATATCAATAGATAAATAGATTATTTAGTAAATATTCGTGGATTTCAGCAAAAATTAGAAAGAGAGATGTTATGAAATATAAAGCAGTTGCTTTTGATATGGATGGTACTTTACTGGCGAGTAATCGTTTAATCCTTCCTGAAACAGTAGAGATGATCCAAAAAATTATGGATAAAGGCATTAAAGTTATTTTAGTCTCTGGTCGTCATCATACGGTAATACATCCTTATTATTATCAACTCAAATTATCAACACCGGCAATTTGTTGTAATGGATCTTACTTATATGATTTCAAACAACAACAAAATTTTGCTGCAAAACCGATGACTAAACAGCAAGCAAAAACTTTATTGAACTTAGTCAATCAGTTTGGTATTCATACCATGATTTACACAGATCAAGTTATGAATTATGAAATTCTTGATGATCATTTAGAAGGATTCTTTGGATGGTTGAACTCATTACCAGAATTTTTACAACCAGAAGTTAAAAAAGTTGATAATTTTGAACAAGTCATTGAACAGGCCAATATGATTTTCAAATTTGCTACCAGTAGCCATAATTTATCTGCCTTAAAACAATTTTCAGATGCAGTTGATGCACTTGAAGAGTTTTCTTGTGAATGGTCATGGTCGAATCGTGCCGATATTGCAGTTAAAGGTAATACAAAAGGCAATGGATTAAAACATTGGGCTGAACATGAAAATATTAAACTAAGTGAAATCGTTGCTTTTGGTGATAGTTATAATGATATTAGTATGTTTGCTATTGCAGGACTAGGTATTGCTATGGGCAATGCCGATGATGAAGTTAAAGCCAAAGCTAGTTATACGATTGGCGATAACAATAGCCCTAGTATTGCTAATGAACTTGAAAAATTATTTTTATAGTCAAATAGGTTAATTAAGCATGGTTTTTGAGGTTCTTTATCAGGACAATGATTTAATAGCAATAAACAAGCCAGAAGGGTGGTTGGTACATCGTAGCTGGCTTGATAAAAATGAAACAGTGTTTGTAATGCAAACATTACGAGATCAAATAGGGCAACATGTTTATCCTATCCATCGTTTAGATCGACCAACCTCTGGAGTATTAATTTTTGCGCTATCTAGCGATATCGCTCGTTTATTATCACAACAGTTTGCTGAAAAACAGATTGAAAAAACTTATCATGCTATTGTACGAGGTTATGTTGATGGTGAAGATACTATTGACTATCCATTAGCTGAAGAGTTAGATAAAATTGCTGATAAATTTGCCAGCAAAGATAAGCCAGCTCAAGAAGCAATAACCTTTTATAAAGGCCTTAGTAAAATAGAATTACCTATCGCAGTAGGCAAATATTCAACAGCTAGGTACAGTTTTGTTGAGTTAAAACCGCAGACCGGTCGAAAACATCAATTGCGTCGCCATTTAAAACATATTTTCCATCCAATTATTGGTGATAGTAAACATGGTGATCTCCATCAAAATCGTGCTTTTAGTCATTATTTCGCTGTTAAACGTCTTATGTTACATGCTAGCACTATCAAAATGATGCACCCCGTCACCCATGAACCATTAACTATCCATGCAAACTTAAGTCAAGAGTGGTTAACAATATTAAAAAACTTTAGATAAAGTTAATGGCTTTATTGATAATTAATTTCAATTTATTAGTGGTATTTAATTTTTTTATTTGCAAAACAAATTTTATTGCATTATCAACTGAGTTACTATAACCTTAAACCGCATATCTAAATCGTTAACAAGATTTGCAAAGCACTTATCTTCATGTTTTCAAAGTATTGTTAACATTTTCAGGCATTAATAATAATTAAATTTAGTAAATTATTTAGGAAAAACAATGAAACGATTAACTCAGTATGTAAGTATCTTCTTTTTAACTTTATTCGCTATTGCGTGTTCATCAGGTGAAAGCTCACCAGAAAAAGTCGCAGAAAAATATGTATCAGCTATTTATAGTGGCGATGCAGATGCTGTAATAAAAATGATTTATATTCCAGAGGAAGACAAATCTGCAGGTGCTAGCACAATGATTACCGGTAAATTGCAAGACGGAGCAAAAAGAGCTAAAGCTTATGCTGAGGAACATGGTGGCATTGATAAAGTTGAATATCAACCAACTAAATATCTAAATGATGATAAAAGCCGTGCTATCATTGGAATAAATGTAATCTTCAAAGATAATGCTAATAAAAATGAAGACCTTAAATTAACCAAAGTTGATGGTAATTGGTTTATTGAAGTCGGTTTTTAGTTTTTAAGATCACAATTTTGGTTGTTTAAATATACAGGAAAATAAAGGTTATTTTACTTTTTTGTAGTTAAATAAATATAGGAACATATTGAATACAATATCAAATAGGGAAATACAATATGAAATTGTTAGTTAAATTTTTAAGTGTATTTTTGTTAGCTTTAATGCTTACCGCCTGTTTTTCAGATGACAATACGCCTGAAGTGGTAGCTGAGAAATTTATTAAAGATGCTTATAGTGGCGATATTGAAGGTACTTTTGATGCTTTATATGTTCCTTATTTCCATATTCCTGGTGCTGTATATATTCCTAATGAATTAAAAACCAAAGGTGTAGATGTTAACGATTTAATAAAAAGTAAATTGAAAATTGCTATCGACAAAGCAGTTGCTACTACAAAAGAAAATGGTGGTATTGATCGAGTAGAATTATCTTCCACCGAATATAATAATGATCACACTAGAGCTAATATCAAAACAACCATTATCTTTAAAAATGGAACTGATAATAAGTCAGATTTTTCATTAATAAAAGTTGATGGTAAATGGTTAATTAATATGGAATAGCTCTTATAATTATTTGATAATTTAAAAAGGCGAGTCTCATCTTTGAACTTTTTAAATTAATAATGAAAAAATTCAAACTTTATGAAATTTTCCTATTATATTTTTATTCTTTTTCTTTTTATAAAAAATCCAGTTTATGCTCAAGAATCAGCAAATTTCGATAATTCCTATAAAGAAATGAGTTCATTAATTCATGTTGGGGATTGGATTTTTCGTAGTGGTGTTCAGACAGATAGTCTTATTGTAAAAAAACTTGATGGCGGTATATTTTCTCATATTGGCATGGTTGTCGCGATTGAACCGGAAATAAAAGTTATTCATGCCACGACTACTGATGATGAAAATACTCCAAATCAAGTTATTATTTCAAGTTTGGCTGATTTTACCGCTCCAGAATTAGCTGAGAAATATGCCATAGCGCGGCCAAACTTTTTAACAGACGAGCAAAAGTCTCAAATTATTGCCGAGCTGTTAACTAAACAAGGAGAGCTGTTTAAACTGGCTTCTCGTGAGGAAGACCATTTATATTGTACTACGTTATTGTATGACGTTATTATCAAATATAAATCTGATTTTAACCCAGAATGGAAATATGCTAATTTCCCTTTATTGCGTGGTCATTATCTATTTCCGAGCGCTTTTGCCAATTATTCTGAAATCACTTGGATATATAGTTATCCGGACAACTAAATAATTAATGCTGGAAGGTTTATAATAAAATCACGTTTAATTAGTCACGGTTCAGTTCGTTTATTATTTAAAAATTGCCTCTGACAAAACAAATAAGAGAGTAGATTTAAAAAAAGCGTAATGGAATAATTACGCTTTTTGATAGAGGTTATTAAGTTAAGATTCTAGATAAATAGCCTGCATTTTTTCAAAATCTTGATCGGTGAAACCAAGTTCTTGTTTAATATAATTGCTTGGTGTTCCAGCAACTTTTTTCATCGTATTAAGTATTTCTAATACGAAACTTTCACGAGTATCAATTAGACTTAGCAAATATCCTAAAACATCCTCATTATCGGTTATTTTTCGATAAGCTTCCATTTTGATTTTATTACGTTCTAATCGGTTATCGTGAGTTAGCATATAATCATAAATAATATCTGATTCAGATACACCTAACATTATCTGGATAAGTAACACGCCATAGCCAGTCCTATCTTTACCTCCACGACAGTGTTGAATACTTGGACTATTGTTGCCATCTAATACTACTCTTAGCATTTGTCGATAAGCATTCTTCGACTTTTCACTCAATACAAAGTTACGATATTGCTCAAGAACTTGAATTCCTTCGCCATTGACTAATTCTTTCGGAATATCTCTCAACACACTCTCAATTAGAGCTCGATCTTCATTGCTGGGATCGGCTGCAAATTGAGCTGCAAGTTCTGCTGTTTGTGCTGAAGCATCAAAATTAAAGGTTTGCTTTTCACCAATTGAAGAATTCGGACTAGTTTTAATTTCATTTTCACAACGATAATCTATAATTGTTTGAATGTTTAATGTTTTAATATACTGTTGCGCATCTGGTTTTAAACCATGAAGATGATTAGAACGGTATAATAATCCCCATTTTACCCGTTTCCCATTTGCACCAATATAACCACCAAAATCACGGAAATTATTTAGACCTGTAATTGGTAAAGTTCGTTCAGCAACTAAATATGAAAAATCATTACCGATTTGTAAAATCAGATAAATACGACGTTTTGCTTGTAAAGGATCTTCAAAACTAAACGGCGATTTTATATCTTCACTGATTAATGTTTTATTTGTTGTATTAACATTTGCTTCTTCAGTCCAGTATAAATCTACACGATGATCTGAATTGTTTTCAAATGAGACAGTTAATTGACCTTGCTTATTGCGGTTTAATAAAGCTGTTTTAATTTTAACTACCATATTTATTCCTTACTTTAAAATACCAAACATTGAAAATATTACCCCAATTACCATTACCGCTAGTATTAAGCTAACTGTGTATTTTCCTTGAAACTTCCTAACGATGAAGAATGTGGCTAACGCAAAAAGTAAGGTTAAAAAATTTGGCATGACTTTATCGAACATCTCTTGGACTTTAATCGATTGTTCGCCAACATTAATTGTTAGGGGGGTAGCAACTTTGACCGTTGATGCAATGAGCGAGCCTAAGACCATGACACCAACAACATTAGCCAAGTTACTTATTCTTTGAATAATATTTGAATTTTTTGATTGCTCAATTAAATCTACACCCTTGTTATAGCCATAATGAATAAAGAAATATTTGCTTAATACATTAACAAGGTTATAAATTAAAAACATTAATATAGGACCAATGATATTGCCTTGCAACGCGAAAGCAGCGCCAATACTGCCGCAAATTGGCATCCAAGTGAATTTAAGTAAACTATCACCTAAACCTGCAAAAGGGCCCATTAAACCAGCTTTAACAGAGACTACCGCATCTTTTTCTTCTTCACTGGTTTTCTCTTCCATTGCAGCGGTAACCCCTAAAATTAACGCACCAGCATTAATTTGAGTATTAAAAAATTCTAAATGACGCTTCATTGCACGGATACGCGTTTCTTTATCAGCATCCTTATAAAGGCGATCTAATACTGGGGCCATACAATGGGCAAATCCTATCATTTGCATTTTTTCATAGTTATATGAAAATGACATGGTTTGTAGGTTCCAAAAGATACGATTTAGATCTTTTTTAGTAATTTTATGTAGAGTACTCATAGATCATATTCCTCTTCAGTGTTGCTATTCATTGATGTTTGGTTGTCGGATGATTCATTATTATTACTGATTCTGCCATTAGTTGACGCCATGTCATATAAGACTGCGAAAGCTAGAGCAATAAATGTCACAGGAATAATTGGTAATTTTAAATAGGTTGTTAGCATGAAACCTAATAGGAAAAAGAACCACATTCTGCCTTTGAGTAACATCAGTAATAAAATACAAATACCTACTGCTGGAATTAATTTGGAAGCAACGCCCATACCATCAATGATACTTTTTGGAATCGCATCTAAAATAGTTTTAACTAAATCACTACCAAAATAAATTGCAATAAAACATGGAACAGCTCGAATTAAAAACCAAAGTGGTGTTGAAAAAAAGTGAACTTTAGCCAGCGCTTTATAATCACCATTTAAAACAGAACGTTCTGCCCAAGGATTTAAAAAACAGGCAAATGAGCGCCATATAATAAGCAATTGTTGGCATAACAATGATACAGGTACGCCTAATGCAATACCGGTAGCAATACCTCCGCCAGTAGTAATACCTAGTGAAACCCCGATAATGGCACCGGCAACAATGTCTGGTGCGGAATATGCACCTACGTTACCAATACCCATCCACATTAACTCTAGCGTGGCGCTAATTGCTAACCCTTGAACCATATCACCCATAATAATACCTGCAACGGTACCTGTTAATAATGGGCGACGTAACATCTGCGGACCAACATCATCCAATGAACAAATTCCCGCCCAAATGGCGACAAGAATAGCTTGCGTTAACATATGTTAACCTCCAAATTATAAATAAATACTTTCAAACATTATTTAGTTAAGTAGTGATTGCAGATCGACTATTGGATCTTTAGGCACCATCTGTACCTCAACTGGAATATTTTTAGCAATAAGGTTTTTGAATGCTTGTTCCTCTTCTGGTGTTACTGAAACAGCTCTTGATAATTGATGTCGACCATCTTGCATTCGCATACCGCCCACATTCACTTTTTCCAGTGATAATCCACCTTCAACTAACGCATTAACATCAATACTATTTGTGAAAAGTAACATGGTTCTTTTTTTGATCGGGGTTTTCTTTAAAATTTCGATAAATTGTTGTACACCAAACACTAAAACTTTTAGCCCAGGCGGTGCCGACATAGTGAGTACTGATTGCTGAACTTTATCACCAGCGACTTTGTCATTAATAACTAATACTTGTTCTATGTCATAGTTTTTTACCCAAGTAGTAATAACTTGTCCATGAATCAAACGGTCATCAATTCTGGCTACATTTATTGGCATTGGTCTTCTCCTTACAACTCATTAGATTGTTCTTGTTGAACATTTAAAATCTGCCGAACATCTTTACAGCTTTCAGGAAAAGTTTCCTCAATAGCTAATTTGGCATCATTTAATGTTCCTTCACGATTATTTAAAACTTCAAGTAATACTGGAATATTAAAACCACAAAATAGCAATACATCATCATGAGATATGAGCAGTTCAGTGGCTAGATTGCAGGGCGTTCCTCCCATAATATCTACCAATATAATTACGCCATTGCCTTGATTAAGTTTTTTATAACTACTTTGCATTTCCTGACGTAAATTATCGATATTACTATCAATTAAAACTGATATAACATGAATATTGTCTTGTTCGCCCATAAGCATTTGAGCACACTCTAAAGCGCCTTGAGCAAATGGACCATGACTAGCTAAAATGATGGGTAAAGGATGTGGCATAAAAATTTCCTTATCATGTAATTTTATTACTAAATATTGTTATTTATTTAGTAACAAAGTTACATCCACAGAGGGAAATAGTCATCCATTTTTTAAGAAATTTTTATGATTTTGTGAACAAGATCAAATTTATGCAAAGAAAGAGGGAAGAGATAACCAACAAGTTTGTTCTTATGACTAGTATTTTATTTTTGGAGATTATTTTGTTGTTTTTGCCGGATATTTACGCTTTTCTCTGTTTTGGGTTTGTAATAGTAATCGTTCGTCATATTGACGAATAAATAAATTAGTCAATAGCATATTTACAACAGATATTTGTGATATTTTAGAACGTATCGGTATTAATCTTGAAGCA
Organism: Gilliamella sp. W8126; assembly: GCF_016102185.1. Lineage (NCBI taxonomy): Bacteria > Pseudomonadati > Pseudomonadota > Gammaproteobacteria > Orbales > Orbaceae > Gilliamella > Gilliamella sp. W8126. The sequence continues at coordinate 547,479 of NZ_JACFPE010000001.1, forward strand.
TGCTCCATAGAAGTAGTATGTAAAACAAAGGTAGCTAAGGATGAAATTTGGCTTTGTCCCATTTTGGTAATAGCAATAGATGGAACCAAAGATTGATCGGCTAGTTTTAGTAATTCAACACAATCAGGTGTTTCTCCTGAATGTGAAATAATAATGACAAGATCATTCTTATCTAATGTGCTGATAAGACTACGTGTAACGTGAGCATCGAAGTGACAATTGACATCTTTCTTTATTTTAATTAGTTGATATTCAAGTTCTTTACCAACTAAACCACTACTGCCTACACCAAATATAACTATTTTTTGACAATTAATAATTAAATCAATGGCATTATTGAGTGCATGAATATTAACAATGGAGTGAGTTTCATCGATTGAGGATTTTTCCATTGCTTGGACTTTACTATTAACATCAGCAAGAGAATCATTCAAATTGATATCATCTTGTAATATTTCATTATTAAGTTTTTTGGGGATTGAGCCAATAAGATCGACTTTAAAATCACTGAATCCTTTGTATCCTAATTTATTACATAGACGTAATATAGTTGTGGTACTTACGTGATTGAGTTTTGCTAACGTTTGGATACTCATATTCTTGAGTGCTTGGGTATTTTCAATAATAAAATAAGCAACTTTAAGTTCTTTAGTTGATAAGTCTTTTTTTACTTCTCTAAGCTTTAACTCAATCACTAGACACCTCAAATGTACTGTTATATTTCTGCAAGTATATAAAATTTAGTCAGGAAATTAAAAAAAATTAATATTTAAAGTCTAAATTATATACAAATTAAATTGTCATTATCAAAAGTAATTAAATTAAAATAATGGTAATTTTTCTTTATCTCGATAACTATTTTAAGAAAAATTTACTCAATAATGTTAAGTTTATTTATAAAAAAACCCGCTAATGCGGGCTTTAGAACTAATTAGATAAGATTATTTATCAAATTCGCTAATAATTTCTTTAGCTGTTTTACCATTAAGTTTGTTTTTGAGATCTTCTTTTACTTTCGCTTCATCACCAGCATTGTCTGGATTAGTTGCCGCTGCAGCTGTTGCTTTAACAATAGCACGCGCGAAAGCAATTTTATCTGCATCACTTAATTTTTCACTAGCTTTTTTAACAGAACTAGTAAAAGTATCTTGTGTGGTAAAATCAATTTTAGCTGCATCATCACCACAACCAATTAACGCAAAACTTAATAATGATACTGCTAATAGTTTTTTAAACATTTCCATTCCTTAAAAATAAATATTATTAAAAGCAGGGCTATTTTTATACTAAAAAAGTTAATTTTCAAGCAATAAATGCATTTTAATTGAAAATAATCTATTACTTTATCTATTTAAATTTAAAAGTTGTGAGTTAGGTCAAATTTTTGTTTTTTATCAAAAATAAAATTTCTTCTTAATATTGTGTCTGATTTTACATTTGAAAAGCCTGTTCTTTAAAATTTTTTGATTTTAAGTGTAAAAAAGTTATATAAATTAAGTTTATTGTTTTTATTTGTGTCCGATATTTAGGACATTTTAAATATTCTATACGACTGCTGTATTTATAACCTATTAAAACTTGACGATAAGGTAAGCCAATGCTAATATTTGCCACCTATTCAGATAGACCTCATCGGCGCGTTGGCAGAGTGGCCATGCTGCGGATTGCAAATCCGTCTACCTCGGTTCGACTCCGGGACGCGCCTCCATAAAAAACAATAAGTTACCCACAATACTTCCTCGAATAAAGTACCAAGTCAATAGAGAGAATTATTTTTTATATGATATAGTTAATGATAATTATAGCGAATTGAGTATTATTATGACGGTAGAAAAACTTCGATATTGGTTATCATTTATTATTGCTTCAGTAGCAGTTTTCTTTTTTATGAATCAATTTGACTTATTTGGTAAAAATATTGAAAATCAGTTAGTTACCATGTCAAAAGAAATAAATAAAAATACTCCATATCAGTTAGATCAGTTCACCATTTTAGATTCAACTATCGCATATAAAAATACAATAGTTTACAAAATGACAATTTTTAATGTTAATTTTGAAGATTCAGAAATGGGTTTTGTTAAAAATAAACTTTTTTTAACTGTAAGAAACCTTCTTTGTACTGAAGAAAGTACAAAAAAAGCAATATCTAAAGGGGCGATTTTTAAATACATGTATAGTGAAGAAAATGGTAAACATTTATTTTCTTTTACTATAAATAGTAAAGATTGTTTAGAGATGTTAAAGGATGATTCAAAATAACCATTCTTTAGTAATCCTAAAACTGAATATCATCGTTAAAATCCATTTGTAGTTCAGGCATCTTTTGTAATTGTAAAAACTTTTTCAATTTTTAATGTTATTTATTAAATGATTAATTAAACAATCAAATAATAACTCATCATTTAGTATTGCTATTTATTGAATTATGTCCATTTATAGTGTTTATCAAAAAATAGGATAAGATAAAATATGGCTTATTTTAATTATCACGCTAAAGCCAAAAAACTGATCTCACAAGGCTATCTGGTTCGCTATGAGTTTGTCGATAATTGGAACGGTATCAAACCCGCATTAGTTTTATATTTTGACAACGCTAATCCAATGCCGATAAGGGAATATCGTTGGCAAGAATATCTCCCATTGATTAGTTCTGATGATCAATCGAAGTGATTTTTTGGGAGTGGTATATAAGGTTATTTATCGAGTTGTAATGCAATATAAAGCAGTACTCGATCGTCAAATTTTGACAAATCTAATCCAGTTAGTTTGGTTATATTGTTTAATCGATATTCTAATGTATTGCGATGTATGAAGAGAGCTTTTGCCGTATTATTGTTCTGTAAGTTATGGATAAACCAAGTTTCGAGAGTATTTTGCAATAAGCCGTTTGAATCAGACGCTTTTAATTTATTTAACGGTGAAAGTAACTCTTCTGCTTGCCAATCTTTATTTAAACCATCCAACAAAACAGGTAATATGAGATCTTGATAATAATAATTACGACAATGTGGAAATCTTTTTTTGCCGATTTCTAAGGCGGTTTTGGCTGTTTGATAAGATCTTGCTATGGTATCGTTACCTTGATGAAAATAATTTCCTAAAGATATTTTTATTTTAAATTGACTGAGCAGTTTTGCCTGACTAACTAACTTTTCTAATTTTGTTTTATGTTCTGTTAAATCCCATCGATTAAATTTATTTAAAGCAGGAAGTAATATAACAATTTCGGTTAGTGATTTTATCGCTACTAGTTTTGTTAATGTTTCGAGTTCATTTTGAATTTGTTGTAATTCACTCATTGCGGTTTGAATTCCAAGTTGGCCACTTTCGATTTCAATAATGACAGTTACATAGGATAAAGATAAATCAATGTTTAATTTTCGACTCCATTCAGTTATATTGGAGACAGTTTTGTCTGATTGAATTATCGATAATATAAACTCTTCTTTTAAACGATTATCTTGAGAGAGTTGATTGAGTAATAATGCTTGTTCCATCATCATCTCTGCCGTCATACTCACTAATTCAGCAAATTGGATAATTTTAGTTGGTTCACCCGTTACTCCAATCACACCAACAATTTCTTCTTTAAGTTTTAATGGAAAATTAACACCCGGTTTAACTCCTTTAAGTTTTTTTGCAGTTGGACTGTCAATTGTCACTACTCTGCCTTGTGATATGGCTAATACAGCACCTTCATGTAATTCGCCAATTCGTTCTAAATCACCACTACCGATAATTTCTCCCCGATTATTCATTATATTGACATTACAATTGATAATGCGCATGGTTTTATCAACAATCGATTGAGCAAGTATTGGAGAGATACTTTGAACTTTCATAGCAATAAACCTTTTTATTATAATCAAGTAATAATTTATATCGCATTGATAATAATTTTATTACTATGATTTTTTTGAAACCTGTTAAAATTTTTTAATTATAGCAAACTACAGAGCTTATACTTTATTCGTAAGATTTCATGATTGGGGAATAAAGAATAATCTTTTATTTCCCCATATTTTTAGTTGTCTAGAAATGTTAAATTTGAGCTATATTAATTAAGCGACCAATATTTTCACTGGTTCGTTCAATATTTTTAAACCCATCAGCCAATAGATCCTCAATTTTAGATATCGAAGGGATAATACCGAAAATTGCGTTAATACCTTCTGGATAAAGTTCCTCGATGTTTTCGCCAATCATTCCGGCTAATGCAATAACTGGAATATTGTGTTTTTGGGCCGTTTGGGCAACACCATAAGGTGTTTTACCGAATTTGGTTTGAAAATCAATCCCACCTTCACCAGTAAAACAAAAATCTGCGCCGATTAATTGATTTTCTAAATTACTATACTTGATAACAATATCGATGCCTTTTTCCATTTTACTATTGGTAAACGCCATTAATCCGGCACCTAATCCACCAGCGGCACCAGCACCTGGAATAGTTGCGACATCTTTATTTAGCTGAGATTTTATAATGGATGCATAATGCTGTAAGTTATCATCCAATTGTTTAATCATTTCAGATGTAGCCCCTTTTTGAGGCCCAAATACTCTTGAAGCTCCTTTTTCTCCACATAGAGGGTTAGTGACGTCACTAGCAACGATAAATTCAACTTTATCTAATTGAGGATTGACTTCAGATATATCAATTCTAGCTAAATGCTCTAATGCGCCGCCACCTTTAGCAATTATTTGATTATTTTTATCATAAAACTTCACTCCTAAGGCTTGTGCCATTCCTGCGCCACCATCATTTGTGGCGCTACCACCAATACCTAAAATGATTTTTTTAATACCATGTTTTAAGCTGGCAAGGATTAATTCGCCCGTACCAAATGTTGTGGTAATCAATGGATTGCGTTGTTCTTTGGGTACAAGATGGATACCACTTGCTGAGGCCATTTCAATGACCGCAGTCGTGTTATCACCTAGAATTCCATAATAGGCAGTGACTTTGTTACCAAGAGGGCCAGTGACTTCACAAGTATGTAATGTTCCATTAGTCGCGTCGACTAATGATTGTGTTGTGCCTTCACCACCATCAGCCATCGGTACATGAATATATTTAGCATCAGGAAAAACTTTTTTTAATCCAGATTCGATTGCCTGACATACCTCTTTTGCGGTTAAGCTTTCCTTAAACGAGTCAGGAGCAAGTACAAATGTTTTTTGTTTCATAAAAATTACTCTTAATATTACATAATAAATTGATAGAAAATTGTGGCAACGAGTGTCATAGTGCCACCAACCATAGCTTCATATGGGATCAATTTCATACGTTGTTTAATTGTCATATTCATACTACCACCAGTGACATGGAAGTAATTCCCTTGTGGTAATGAATCAATAACAGTTGCACCTGTATGCATCATCACTGCAGCACTAATAGCCGGTATTCCTATGTCTGTAATGGTTGAACCAAAAGTTCCAGTAGCTAAAATAACACCAGTGGAGGTTGACGCGGTGGCGGCTGCCATTAACACACCAGAAATTGGTGATAAGTAATAACCTGAGATGCCCATATAATCAATGATATTGATAACTTGAGTTGCTAAGTTTGATGAACCAATTAAACCAGCAATAGCTCCTGCACCGACAAGGATGAGTACGGTTGGTGTCATTTTTTCAATCCCGGATTTAGTATACATAGCAATGTTACGATGTTGCCCCATGGCTAACATACCGATGATTCCTGCAACGGGAAGTACATATAGCGCATCTATCTTTAAATTAGCTAATGCTTCAATATGAAAAATATTACCGATAGGGTTGATCATTAATAACAAAATAGCAGTTACAGGTGCAACAATTGCTTTACTGAGAGAAGGATTGTTATTTTTTTGTTCTGCATCATTTTTTTGCAAAGCAACGACTTCTTCAATAGTTACTTTGTCGCCTTTATTTTTGATTAATGAAGCAATTACAACAGTTGCAATTAAACCAAATAGTGCAGGGATAAAACCAGCTATCATTACATCACTTAGACTTAAATTGAAACCATTGGCAACCGCAATAGTATTAGGGTTAGGGGAAATAATATTGCCAGCTTTACCACCACCAGAAAGCGCTAATAATAATGCTAATCGAGAAATCCCCATTTTATTACCAACAGATAAAGCAATTGGCGCAACAATTAATACAGCAACCGGAATAAATACGCCTGATGCAGTAATAATACCGGTGGCTAGTGCTAAAGCGAGTAATGCCTTTTTTTCACCTAATTTTTTTACAACAGCTTGTGCGATTGTTTCAGCTGCGCCTGATTCCATCATCACCCCAGCTAAAATCCCTGCGGCCAATACTCTGATTACGGTTCCCATTATACTTTGTGTACCGGTAGTTAAAATCGAAATAGTTTGTACTAGATTTGCCCCCCCAATAAATGCACCTATTATCGCACCAAAAAATAACGAATAAACTGGATTTATTCCGCGTAGAATTAAAAAAATAGCAAGAAAAAGTCCTATTATCGCTCCATACCAACTTATGAATTCAGTCATTTAAATTTTCCTCATTTCTTTCTATGACTATCAAAAAATATTGTTCTAATTTTATTATTGAATTTGTTTGCTAGGCTATGTGGTTTTGCACAAATGTGAGCAATAAAAGCTAAAAAATATTGGGCGTTATAATAGTTTTATGTGATATTAATCACAAATTTAGCGGATTTGTCTGTATAATTTTGTTTATGTTTTCATCGGATTTTTAAAAAAGAAATATTTCACAAGTTTTATTTTAACTTACCAAATAACGCCTTATTCAACAGATTATTATTCCTTATTTATAATTGAGATATTGTTGTTCTTTATTATGGTTACAATAAATTTGCCAATCTGATAGCTAAAGCGTAAAATGCCCATCCTATTTTGCTTAACCTATTGCCTTATAAGGTAATACTGACTTGAAATCAGAGGCATTTTTTAATGACAATGTTATATCCAAAACCAGAATTACTTTCACCAGCTGGTTCTCTTAAAAATATGCGTTACGCATTTGCTTATGGTGCTGATGCAGTTTATGCAGGGCAACCACGCTACAGTTTGCGAGTGCGCAATAATGAATTTAATCACGAAAATCTCGCTATTGGGATCAACGAAGCCCATGCTCAAGGTAAAAAGTTTTATGTGGTAGTTAATATTGCCCCTCATAATTCAAAATTAAAAACCTTTATTCGTGATTTAGAACCAATTGTTAACATGAAACCGGATGCGTTTATCATGTCTGATCCTGGTTTAATCATGTTGGTTCGTGAACATTTTCCGGAAATGGAAATTCATTTATCCGTACAATCAAATGCGGTTAACTGGGCAACGGTAAAATTCTGGCACAAAATGGGATTAACTCGGGTGGTGCTATCTCGAGAATTATCTCTGGATGAAATTAAAGAGATCCGTGAAAAAGTACCAGAAATGGAACTTGAGGTTTTTATTCATGGTGCGCTATGTATGGCCTATTCAGGACGCTGCTTATTATCTGGTTATATTAATAAACGTGACTCAAATCAAGGTACTTGTACTAATGCTTGTCGTTGGGAATATAAAGTATCTGAGGGAAAAGAGGACGAAGTAGGGCAAATAGTCCATAAATGCGAGCCGATTCCTGTACAACAAGTTGAACCAACATTAGGTGTTGGTACAACAACCAATCAGGTCTTTATGTTAGAAGAATCTGGTCGTCCTGGCGAATATATGCAAGCTTTTGAAGATGAACATGGTACTTATATCATGAATTCAAAAGATTTAAGAGCAGTTGAATTAGTCGAAGATCTGACAAAGATTGGCGTACATTCATTAAAAATTGAAGGTCGAACCAAATCGTTTTATTACTGTGCTCGAACTGCGCAAGTCTATCGTCAAGCTATTGATGTCGCCAGTGAAGGTAAACCATTTGATCCACGCTTATTGGCGGAACTTGATTCTTTAGCTCATAGAGGATATACCGAAGGCTTTTTACGTCGCCATAAACATGAAGATATGCAAAACTATGTGCATAGTCATTCTGTATCTGATCGACAACAATTTGTTGGTGAGTTTAGTGGTCAACGTCTAAATGGCTTAGCTGAAATTATTGTTAAAAATAAATTTTCAGTAGGGGATAGTGTTGAAATGATGACCCCTAAAGGTAATATGACCTTTATTATTGAACGAATGGAAAATAAAAAAGGTCAACCAGTTCCAGCAGGACTTGGTGATGGTCACATTGTTTATATTCCAATCGCCGAAGATATTGATTTAAATTATGCGCTTTTAATGCGTAATTTTGATTAATCTATTTAACTTATATAACTAATAACTATATAACTATATAACTAACTGTTCAGGTTTATGAATAGTTAGTTATTATCACTACTGACGAATTAAATCTTCGCCATAACCAATCCATTTATACGTCGTTAACGCTTCAAGGCCCATTGGTCCTCTGGCATGTAATTTTTGTGTACTAACTGCAACTTCAGCACCTAAACCGAATTGTGCGCCATCGGTGAATCGGGTTGATGCATTAACATAAACTGCAGCAGCATCGACTAACTTAACGAATTGTTCTGCATTTACAAGGCTACGCGTTAGAATGGCTTCTGAATGACCACTACCATATTCGCGAATATGTTCCACCGCCAATTCCAATGAATCAACAATAACAATATTCAGATCTTTGGAAAGCCATTCTTGTCTTAGTTCATCATCCTCGACGACAAAAACATTTGCCACCCCAGCATTCAAAATCTTATAAGCATCAGGATCGGCATGCAATATCACCTGATTATCGGCCATGATTTGACTAAGTTTTGGTAAAAAAGTATTGGCAATTTCAGTATGAACAAGTAATGTTTCAACAGTATTACAGGTACTTGGTCGCTGAGTTTTTGCATTAAGTATTATTGATAGCGCTTTATCAAAATCAGCATTTTCATCGACAAAAATATGGCAAACACCAATACCACCAGTAATAACAGGTATGGTTGAATGTTCTCGACAAAGTTTGTGTAATGCTGCGCCACCTCGAGGAATAATCATATCAACATATTTATCAAGTTTAAGTAATTCAGTGATATATTTGCGATCAGGATTATCAATAGATTGAATTGCTGTTTCAGGTAGACCGACTTGTTTTAAAGCTTGCTGAATGATAGCTATGATAGCGGCATTGGTATTAACCGTCTCTTTACCACCACGTAGTATCGCTGCATTGCCGGTTTTTAAGCAGAGAGCCGCAATATCAATAGTCACATTTGGACGAGCTTCATAGATAACGCCAATCACACCTAATGGAATTCTGTGACGTTGTAACTTTAATCCGCTTGCTAATGTCGAACCATCAATAACTTGGCCAATTGGATCGGTTAAAGAAATAACATTTCGAACATCATTAGCAATAGATGATAATCGTTCGGAAGTTAATAACAAACGATCAAGTATTGCCTCAGTCAATCCTTGTTCTTTTGCCATAGCCATATCTTTCTGATTAGCATCAAGAATCTTATTAGCATTTAGTTCTAATAAATCGGCGATATGAGATAAAGCCTGATTTTTAATTTTTGTTGAGCATTGTGCTAATTGATATGAAGCAAGTTTGGCTGCTTTACCCATTTCGTTTATCATTGCTTAACCTTTATTGATTTTGTCCACAGAGTTTTTTAATAGATTGCATTTTTTCTAAATATAACTGCTTTTCTGACTCCAACATCATATTTAGGTCGATAACATAATCCTCAATAATATCGTTTGTCTTATATTTTATTATCATGGTATTAGGATTTTTTTCTGAGATATTAATAATATTCTTAAATAGGATACAGGTCATTTTATTTTTATCTTTTCTTTTTAAAAAGACATAAACAATAAAAAACAGGGTAAATAGGATAAGATCCGCAACGGTAAACTGACTATTCCTAATACTAATAAATGTTTTACCCAAAATGATATATTTTTCAGCCCATTGTAATAACAAAAAAACAATCATTAATAATAAAATGAGACCGAGTTGAAAAGGGATTTCGATTATGTGAGAGAATATAAAGAATGCTATAAAGCAGGTAAGTAAAATTATTATAAGTGGTTCAATATATTTACGTCTATAAAAGACTAAATCCTGCTCATCTTTTTGCCATTTTTCGTGATAGCTATTAACTTCAATACTCAATTTTATAAGCCTTTTATCTTATTCATCTGTTTTTTTATTTATCGATAAGATAGGTAATCTATCCAGAACGCTATGTTATATATTAAATCATCAATATATTTTTGTAATTTAACTATGCATTTCTAATTTTACTAAAATAATTCCTCTAAACCCATTTGATTTACTATTGTATCGATTTTATTTTCTAAAGGAGCAGTTTGCTCAATTTTTCTAAAAGCTATTTTTAATGTAATAAAAACTTGTCTAGTTTTATTATAAATCATTTTGTATTATGAAAAATATAAACATGCCAATAATGACCTTATCTGATGTTGGTTTTTGTATAGACAAAAGCCTGATTGTAGGCATTATTACTATTAGTAAAGATAGTACTGAACACAACGCTATAGAGTAAGTTTTTGTAACGATTTGGCCGAATGTCTCTATTCTAAATCTATTATTTAATCAGCATATCATCTCGGTGTACGGCAACAGGACCATATTCATAGCCAATTATTTGGCTAATTTCTTGTGAATGATGTCCAGCTATTTGTCGTAATGCATCACTATTATAACGGCTGACTCCTCGAGCTATTTGTTTACCAGATTTATCACAAATATTAATGACTTCACCACGTGAAAAATCTTTTTCGACTGCGATAATGCCTTTTGGTAATAACGAACTACCATTATTTAAAATAGCATTAATCGCACCATCATCAAGTATCACTTTGCCTACGTTTGGTGCGCCATATAGCCAATGTTTACGATGTTCTAATGGGGTTTTTTGCGGTAAAAAACGGGTACCAACCGATTGATTATTGACTGCATCAACAATCACATTGGCTTTATTTCCTGCAGCTATAATTACTTCTATGCCAGCACTCCCGGCTACTTCGGCAGCTTGAATTTTGGTACTCATGCCACCGGTCCCTAAACCTGAAACACTATCACCTGCGATACTGCGCAGATCATCATTAATCTGAGTTACTTCTTTTATTAATTGTGCATTGCTATCGCTTCTTGGATCGGCGGTATATAAACCTTCGATATCGGTAAGTAATATCAATTTATCTGCTTCGGCTAAAATTGCGGCAAGAGCTGATAAATTATCGTTATCACCAACTTTAATTTCAGCCGTAGCGACAGCATCATTTTCATTGATCACTGGGACAATATTATTCTCTAACATCGCTTTTAATACATCTTGGGCATTTAAAAAGCGTTCACGATCTTCTAGATCTGCGCGAGTTAATAGCATTTGTCCAATATAAATTTTATATATCGAAAACAGCTGTTCCCAAAGTTGGATTAATTTGCTTTGACCGACTGAAGCAAGTAATTGTTTTGTGGCAACAGTATTGGGTAGGTTAGGATAGTTGAGGTATTCTCGACCAGCAGCAATAGCGCCCGATGTCACGATAATAATTTTATGACCAGTTTGATGTAAATAAGAACATTGTCGAATCAGTTCTACTATTCTCGCACGGTCTAACTGTTTAGTTCCTCCAGTTAAAACACTGGTACCGAGTTTAACAACGACAGTTTGTTGTTTTTTATTATTCATAACAATACTCTTATTTAAATTAGCTATTACAAAATAGACTCCATCCATTTAACTGATTGAGCAAAGGCGTTTTGTAAACCTTTTTGCAATGGTGTTTTGGGGATTGTGACAATTTTGCTTTGTTTTGCTGATTGAATTAATTTCGCTTCACTCAAATTACTTAATTTATCATCTTCAAAGATAATATTCATAACTGGTATAGGGCAAGAATGGGTTAATAATCCTTGATTCTTAAGAGAAAAATAATTCAATTCGGCTGCTAATTTTTGATTTGATACAGAAGTTAAACCTAAACGACTGGCTAGCATATCTTTATAGCTATTAGGTAGATTTTGTTGTAATGCCTTATCAACAAAGAGTTGGTGTACAAATGGAGTAAAATTAAATAACCCTTTAATTTTATTAGGCATTAGATAAGCAAGCCGTGTTGCAATATGTGAACCAAAGCGGAACCCAGCAACAATCACTCGATTGCTATCTACCCATGGAACCGATGATAGTTGTTCGATCACTGCTTGATGAATTTGGCTACTATTTTGGCTCAATACAAAATTACGACTATATCCAACGGTTGGTAAATCGACAGTTAACATAGCAAAACCTTGTGGAGCAAGATATTCACTAAAGTAACGATAATAATCAATTTGTAAATTACCTAAACCATTGCAGACTAAAACAACAGGACAAACACTACTATTACTATTGTTTGGTAAATGCAAAATGGATTTAATAACTCGATTTTCAACCTTAAATTCTAACTGTTTGGTTGAATAAGGTGAATATTCAAGTGCCTTCATATATGATTGATAGGCACAGGTTTGAGCATACATCGCTAGCTCATCATTCTTAAAATGAGGGTAACTGGCAATGCTGGCGTATTCGCTGGCAATGAGATAATCCTGATGTAAGCTATTTTTTGATTCTTCAGTTAAATTAGATTGAGCAACATTATCAGCTTTAGCTTGCCACATTGCAGCTTGATTTAAAAATTCATATATCCAGTTGCCAGATTGATAACCAATAACTGAATCCAACCATTTATCATTAGTATGGCGCTTAGTTGAAATAGCGATTCTTGATAAAACCGCTTCGATTTCTAACTTAGGAAGACCGCGCCAATACCATAAAAGAGGGTTAATGATTCGATACCATTTTGAATCAATTTCACCATCAAGAGGACTAATACTGCTGCCATTGCTACTATCAAGACGATTGATTAGCGACGATGTTTCAGGGTAGTCATATTGTGGTTTAAATATCTTTTCAGAAAGGTTTTCAGTCATAACCATAGCAACCTAGTTATATTTAACAATTATTTATTATCACAAATTGGTTTAACAAACATGACACCAGTATCCCATGGTTGTTCAATCCATGTATCTTGTGCGATGTCGACAACATAATCATCAACTAATGGTTTACCTGCTGGTTTAGCAAAAATAGTTACAAAGTGCGCCTTAGGATACATTTCACGAATGGTATGTGCAGTGCTACCAGTGTCAACTAAATCGTCAACAACAATAAAGCCTTCGCCATCACCGTTTGCTTGTTTTAAAATTAATTTTTCACGTTGATGATCATGATCATAGCTAGAAATACAAACTGTATCGACATAACGAATACTAAGTTCACGAGCTAGAATAGCTGCTGGTACTAAGCCACCACGACTAACAGCGATGATGCCTTTCCATTGATTGGCGGGTAATAATCTCTCAGAAAGCTGACGACCATAAGCTTGTAACATTTCCCAAGTGACATTGAATTTTTTCTTCTCAGCGATAAGCTCTGCTTTATGCTGTTTTTTTGCTTTGATTTCTTCTTCTGTTAAAGTTTGTTCTATTGACATGTGTAACCTGCAATTTTAATCGAATATACGAATTTAATAAATTAATATTAATGGGCTAAAAATAGATGTAAAATTGCACCTTATTATAGAGTGGTTAGATAAAAAAAACCACTTATTAATTCGTTACCCACCTAATATTGAGGATAAAATATGCTATCGACCTTAAATCCAAAATTTGTTTGGCAGATTTTTAATGATATTTGTAAAATTCCCCATCCTTCACATCATGAACAAATGATAACTAAATATATAGTCGATTTTGCAACCACTCATCATATTGACTGTCAGCTAGATAAAGCCGGTAATGTTTTACTGCGTAAAGCTGCGTCTAAAGGTATGGAAGATTGTCCATCAATTGCTTTGCAAGCTCATATGGATATGGTTCCGCAAAAAAATGAAGGTACTCAACATGATTTTCTTGTTGATCCAATTCAAGCTTATGTTGATGGTGATTGGGTCAAAGCTAAAGGAACCACATTAGGTGCAGATAATGGCGTAGGTTTGGCATCAGCCTTGGCGGTATTAATTGATCCTTCAGTTGAACATGGCCCTCTTGAAGTATTAGTTACTACTTCGGAAGAGACGGGGATGCATGGCGCTTTCGGTCTACAACCAAATTGGTTGAAAAGTCATTATTTGATCAATACTGATTCAGAAGATGAAGGCGAAATTTTTACTGGCTGTGCTGGAGGTGTTGATTTTACGACCAGTTTTGCCATCACATATGCGGTAATGCCAGAAACACATGATTGCTATATTCAACTCTCGCTAAAAGGTTTGAAAGGTGGTCATTCTGGTTGTGATATTCATCTTGGCCGCGGTAATGCAATAAAATTACTGGCAAGATTTTTAGCGGAATATGGACAAGATATCTCATATCGATTAGCAGACATAAGAGGTGGTTCTTTACGTAATGCAATACCTCGAGAAGCATTTGCTGAATTAACCTTAAATAAACAAGATTTGCCAAAACTAGAACAGATTGTTAACCAATATAAATCTATTTTACAAAATGAGTTTGGACAGGTTGAACCCAATATAGAATTAACCTTAAAAGAGGTTAATAGTGATCATATTAAACGAGTCATCGCCGTTGAACAGCAAAGTAAAATTATCAATTTATTAAATGTTGCGCCAAATGGTGTGGTGAGTATGAGTAGCCAAATTCATGGTGTTGTTGAAACATCTTTAAATCTGGGGATTGTAAGTATTAGCGATAATCAACTGAACGTTAATTTCTTAATCCGTTCTCAAGTTGATAGTGCGAAAGATGCAGTCGTTGCAACATTAATCTCGTTAAGCCAATTAGTGAATGCCAATTACGAAATTAGTGGTGGCTATTCGGGCTGGGAGCCTAATTTAAATTCTAGTCTTTTACAATTAGCTAAAGATAAATATCAAGAGATTTTCTCTAAACAAGCAAAAATTATGGTGATCCATGCTGGATTAGAATGTGGTCTATTTAAACAGTCTTATCCGGATATGGATATGATATCCATTGGCCCGACAATTGTTTCACCTCATTCACCTGATGAAAAAGTTAATATTCAAAGTGTTTATCGTTATTGGGAACTACTCATAGCAATCTTAAAATCTGCCAGCTATCTAAAATAATCATTAATCATCCTCCTACAGATCTAATCTGTAGGAGGATGACATTTTCACCTCACTGCTAAAGTTTAAAATCGTGGCAGTAATTGTCTTTTTTGAAAATAAATTCATAAAAAGTGAATAAAAATTCAATTTTCTCTTGTTTTGTTGGTTTAAATCGCCTACTATACTGCATAAAAATCTGAATGATAGATAAGGAAAGATATGTTAAAAGCAATAATTGTTGGGGCGAGTGGTTATGCAGGTGCAAAATTAGCTTACTATTTAACAAAACATCCAAATATTGAATTAGTCGCTTTAACGGTATCAGAAAATAGCCTTGATGCAGGAAAACTTATTTCTGATAGATTTTTATACCCGCAATTGAAAGGTGTTGTTGATTTACCTTTAATTGCTACGGCTGATTATTCTTCTCTGGTCAAAGATATTGATATTGTATTTTTAGCTACTGAACATTCTGTTAGTCACGATATCGCACCATTCTTTCTTGAAAATGGTTGTACAGTATTTGATTTATCGGGTGCGTTTCGAGTCAATTCTCCCTCGTTTTATACCCAATTTTATGGTTTTGAACATCAACATCAACAGTGGTTAGATAAAGCTGTTTATGGTTTAGCTGAATGGAATTTTGATGCGATAAAAAATGCGCAATTAATCGCTGTACCAGGTTGTTATCCAACCGCATCGCAACTGCCACTAAAACCGTTAATAGAAGAAGATTTACTAGACAAAAGGCAATGGCCTGTCATCAATGCTGTGAGTGGCGTTAGTGGTGCAGGTCGTAAACCTTCTACAAATAATCTATTTTGTGAGGTTAGCTTACATGCTTATGGCATATTTACTCATCGTCATCAACCTGAAATTGCGACACATCTAGGACAGGAAGTCATTTTTACTCCTCATTTAGGTTGTTTTAAAGATGGTATCCATGCCACTATCACCTGTCAGGTGAAAGAAGGGGTGAGTGAGGAAGATATTCTTACCGCATTAAATAAATATTATGATGATAAGCCATTAGTAAGAGTTTACCAAAAACAATGGCCAGCCCTAAAATCGGTAATTGGCTTACCTTATTGTGATATTGGTTTTGTGCTTAAAGGCCAACATCTGATTTTAATTTCTGTGGAAGACAATTTATTAAAAGGTGCAGCTGCGCAAGCAGTTCAATGTATGAATATTCGATTTGGTTTTGATGAAACAACAGCCTTATTATAAAGATAGATAATAATTTGTTAATGATGACAAGTTTATATCAGTGAACATTTATTAGCGTGAATAGGAAATAAAAATGAAACCATTGATTATTAAGTTTGGCGGCGTATTACTCGATAATAAAGATGCATTAAGTAAATTATTTATTGTTATTAGCGAATACAAAAAAAATTTTAAACGTCCTTTAATTATTGTTCATGGTGGTGGTAGTGTGGTTGATTCATTAATGGATCGACTCTCCTTACCGGTTGTTCGACGTAATGGTTTACGTGTTACACCGGCAGATCAAATAGATGTGATTGTTGGTAGTCTTGCCGGTAGTGCGAATACCACAATTTTGTCAGAAGCTAAAAAATTACAAATAGCCAGTATTGGACTCTGCTTAGCCGATGGTGATAGCGTTAAAGTTAAGCAAATTTCTGAAGAGTTAGGTTATGTAGGTGAAGCTGAACAAGGCGATCCTGCCTTAATCAATTTACTCCTTACTAATGGTTATTTACCTATTGTTAGTTCAATTGGGATTACCGATGAAGGCAAGATGATGAATGTCAATGCCGATCACGCAGCTGTTGCCTTGGCAAAAACTTTAGATGCAGATTTAATTTTACTATCTGATGTATCTGGTGTTTTAGATGAAAACAAACAATTAATCGAATCGTTAACGCAAGCTGAGGCAGATCATCTAATTGCTCAAGGAACTATTACCGATGGAATGATCGTAAAAGTGAATTCTGCTTTTGAAGCGGCTAGAACATTAGGCCGACCAATAGATATCGCAAGCTGGAAAGAATCAGATAAACTCATTGAATTATTTAATGGAAAATCAGGTATAACGGGTACAAGAATTATTGCTTAAACATAAATCAGTCAGTATATTAAACAAGTATATTTATTGTTAGATATACTTGGCTTAGTGTTTAAAACATTTATTTTTTTCGTCAGTAAATTATGAAAGGGTATAACATGAAAAAAAGTGCAACAAAAAAAGTAGTTTTAGCCTATTCGGGTGGCTTAGATACATCAGCTATTATTCCTTGGTTAAAAGAGAATTATGGCGATTGTGAAGTTTATGCTTTAGTCGCCAACGTTGGACAAGATCCTAAAGAACTAAAAGATGTGGAAAAAAAGGCCAAAGCATCTGGCGCAGTAGCATGTAAAGTTGTTGATTTACGCGAAGAGTTTGTTAAAGACTATGTTTACCCTGTTTTAAAAACTGGCGCATTATATGAAGGAACGTATTATCTTGGTACTTCAATGGCTCGCCCAATCATCGCTAAAGCTCAAGTTGAATATGCATTAGAAGTTGGTGCTGATACCCTTTGTCATGGTGCGACCGGTAAAGGTAATGACCAAGTCCGTTTTGAAACAACTTATACTGCTTTAGCACCACAACTAAAAGTTATTGCACCATGGCGTGAATGGGATTTACGTTCACGTGAAGCGTTAATTGACTATCTAAAAGTGAGAAAAATTCCTACTACAGCAACAGTTGAAAAAATTTACAGCCGTGATGAAAACGCATGGCATATTTCAACCGAAGGTGGAGTGTTAGAAAGCACTTGGAATCAAGCAAATGCTGATTGTTGGGCATGGACTGTATCACCAGAAGATGCACCAGATGAAGCAGAATTTGTCACTATTGGTATTGAAAAAGGCGAAGTTGTTGCCGTTAATGGAAAAAAATTATCACCATATAACTGTGTTGCAACGTTGAATAAAATTGGTTCAAAACATGGTGTAGGTCGAGTAGATATTATTGAAAACCGTTTAGTCGGCATCAAATCGCGTGGTTGTTACGAAACCCCTGGCGGAACTATCATGATGACTGCGTTACGTGGTTTAGAACAACTGATCTTAGATCGTGATAGCTTCAAATGGCGTGAACAACTTGGTTTAGAAATGGCTTATGTTGTTTATGATGGTCGCTGGTTTGCACCATATCGTCGTTCTCTTCAAGCCGCTGCAGAAGTGTTAGCAGAAGATATGACTGGTGAAGTTGTAGTTAAACTTTATAAAGGTAATGCAACCGCAGTACAGAAGAAATCACCAAATAGCTTATATAGCGAAGAGTTTGCAACGTTTGGTGAAGATGAGGTTTACGATCACAGTCATGCCGGTGGCTTTATTCGTCTATTCTCTCTATCTTCACGCATCCGTGCTTTAAATGAAGGTAAGAAAAATCAGCCGACTAAAAAAGCTAAATCGGCAGCGAAAGAAACCACAAAATCAAAAAGTAATACTAAAACTAAAAAGTAATTTTTAAGACTTTTTAGCTAGATATAAAACCTAATATATACAGACTTAGGTCTGTATATATTTTTCGGTAATATCGTTATAGATAAACTTATCATTAAAATTATTAAAAAAACGATTGATTTTTAATCGTTTAAGATTGATTTGAAATAAAACATTTGAGGTGATTATGGCGTTATGGGGTGGGCGTTTTAGCCAAGCAGCAGATCAAAGATTTAAACACTTTAATGATTCTCTGCGCTTTGACTATCGGCTTGCAGAGCAAGATATCATTGGATCAATTGCATGGTCGAAAGCATTGGTCACTGTGAACGTTTTATCTCATGATGAACAACAACAGTTAGAACAAGCGTTAAATGAATTATTGAGTTCGGTACGACAAGATCCGCAGCAGATCTTACAAAGTGACGCTGAAGATATTCATAGTTGGGTAGAACAAAAACTAATAGAAAAAGTCGGTGATTTAGGTAAAAAACTTCATACAGGTCGCAGTCGTAATGATCAGTCAACTACCGATCTAAAATTATGGTGTAAAGATGAAATTGCTCATCTTATCTCTGCTATTAATCAATTACGTAAAACACTGGTGTTAACTGCAGAACAACATCAAGATGCGGTTATGCCTGGTTATACTCACTTACAACGTGCTCAACCAATAACTTTTGCGCATTGGTGTTTAGCGTATTATGAAATGTTAACGCGTGATGAAAGTCGTTTACAAGATACTCTAAAACGCTTGGATGTTAGTCCTTTAGGCTGTGGTGCTTTAGCTGGTACAGCTTATCCTATGGATCGTGATATGTTAGCCAACTGGTTAGGTTTCGCAACTGCAACCAATAATAGCTTGGATACGGTGTCTGATAGGGATCATGTGCTTGAACTACTCAATAATGCATCAATCGGTATGGTGCATTTATCACGTTTTGCTGAAGATTTAATTATTTTTAATAGTGGTGAAGCGGACTTTGTTGAATTATCTGACCGCGTTACTTCAGGATCTTCATTAATGCCGCAGAAAAAAAATCCAGATGCATTAGAATTAATTCGCGGTAAAGCAGGGCGAGTGGTTGGCGCATTAACAGGAGCATTAGTCACATTTAAAGGATTACCTCTGGCATATAATAAAGATCTACAAGAAGATAAAGAGCACTTATTTGATGCACTTGACAGTTGGCAAGCGTGTTTAGATATGGCGGTATTAGTACTTGAAGATATAAAAATCAATTACCAAAATTGTCAAAGTGCTGCTAAACAAGGTTATTCTAATGCGACAGAACTTGCTGATTATCTTGTGGCTAAAGGCATTCCATTTAGACAAGCGCACCATATTGTTGGTGAGGCGGTAGTAGGAGCGATTGCGAAACAAAAAGCATTAGAAGAGCTAACTATAGATGAATTAAAACAATACAGCCAAGTCATTGAGGATGATGTTTATTCTATATTATCTTTAGAATCTTGCTTAGCGAAACGATCTGCAAAAGGTGGTGTATCACCGCAACAAGTAAAATTCGCCATCGAAAACGCTAAACAGCAACTAGCTCTTTAAATTTCATTTTCTTTGCGACAAATGCCGACTATTGTCGGTATTTTTATGCTTCAAAAACCCCGTTCCTCAAAATTTTTTGCTAAAAATCTGATTGTATATTGGTTCATAGAGTGTAAAAATAGATTTTCTATTTTTTGATGGATGAAAGTGAATCGCAATGAGTAAAAGTTATAATTTTAGTGCAGGCCCAGCCAAACTACCGGCGGATGTTTTAAAGCAAGTACAAGCTGAATTATTAAATTGGCAAAACACTGGTGCATCGGTGATGGAACTAAGTCATCGAGGTAAAGAATTTGATGCATGTGCGATTGAAGCAACTAATGACCTTCGTGATCTTTTAAATGTACCAGAAAATTATAAAATCTTATTTTGCCAAGGTGGAGCTAGAGCTCAGTTTGCTGCTGTACCATTAAATATTCTAGCTAATAATACTCATGCTGATTACATCAATAGTGGCTATTGGAGTCAGTGTGCAGCGAAAGAAGCGGCAAAATATTGTAATGTAATTGAGCAAAATGTCGTTATCAAAAATGCAGGAATAACCTCGATCAAACCGATGTCTGAGTGGAAATTAAGTGATAACAGCGCTTATGTTCATTATTGTCCCAATGAAACCATCGATGGCGTTGAAATATTTGAACAACCTGACTTTGCCGATAAAATTGTCGTAGCAGATTTATCTTCTTGTATTTTATCACAACCTATCGATGTTAAGCGTTACGGTATTATCTATGCCGGTGCACAGAAAAATATCGGCCCATCCGGAATTACTATTGTCATTGTTCGTGAAGATCTGATTGGTTATGCGCAAAAAGTCTTACCTTCGGTACTTGATTACAAAATATTATTAGATCATGATTCAATGTTTAATACTCCACCAACTTTTGCTTGGTATATGTCAGGTTTAGTCTTCAAATGGATTAAGAGTTTAGGTGGCTTAAGTGCGATGCAACAACGAAATCAAGCAAAAGCACAATTACTTTATCAATTTATTGATCAGTCTGATTTTTACCGCAATACTGTAGCGGTAAACAATCGTTCCATTATGAATGTAACCTTTTTATCGCCAAATGAAGAACTAGATAAAAAGTTTGTTAGTGAGGCTACTCAAGCGAATATTATTGGCATTAAAGGTCACCGAATTGCAGGCGGAATGCGCGCATCAATTTACAATGCAATGGAAATTGAAGGTGTCAAATACCTTATTGAATTTATGCAACAGTTTGAAAAGCAAAATGGCTAAT
The DNA here is from genome assembly GCF_016102185.1 of Gilliamella sp. W8126. NCBI lineage: Bacteria > Pseudomonadati > Pseudomonadota > Gammaproteobacteria > Orbales > Orbaceae > Gilliamella > Gilliamella sp. W8126. Next base: position 568,889 of record NZ_JACFPE010000001.1, read on the forward strand.
TATTTTGGTAAATTTTACTAAAAAGGGATATCAATATATCCCTTTTTTTATTTGCTGATTAGCTATTTACAGCTGAAAACTTCACCAACCATAACAGCATCTGTTGGGGCAATATCAGAAACATATTGTAAAGATGCATCTTGTGCATTATAAATTACGTTACCACCCATAGCTGCAGCCTTATTCATTAAATCAGTTGCTGCATCACGGATTAATTCACTATGCGTTTTTAAGCCAGAAAAGAAAGTACTGCGACGACCTTCAGCTTTACCAATAAATTGACAGGTCTCTGCTGGTTTAGTATCAATAAATTGAACTTGGCGACCAGCCGAGGTAGCTTGATAATCTGAACTACTACAACCATTTAAAAATAAAGTCATTGACAGCGCAGCACTAATAAAAAGAGTTTTTTTGATAGACATAATATTCCCTCAACCAATAAACGAACATGAGTAATGATAATATAAAACATTGTATCAGGATAATTGATTAAAAAATATCGCTTATTATAAATGATGCTATTATGACAAATGTCAGCTTAATAATTAACCAAATCAACCTATTTAGTTAATTAATTGTAGCAAATTAATTTTAACTCTATTATAATCGCAACCCTACTAAGTTAGTAGCACATCAAAACATGGCCCCTTAGCTCAGTTGGTCAGAGCAGTCGACTCATAATCGATTGGTCACTGGTTCAAGTCCAGTAGGGGCCACCATTTTACAAATTGATATTAAACAATTTATAAAATTATTCCTTTATTTTAAAGACTAATATCCTGCTAAAAATGTAAAAGTTATCACTATTATGATACGCAAGGTAAATCTAGCAAATAATCTATAGTTATATTGATCAGTTCAATTGTCTCAACATCACTTAAATAAGAGGATTTAAGTACTTTTTTAAAATATATTTTGTTTATATAAAATTTTTATTAAAATCAAATTCAGCTTGCGAATAGCAAATATCAACAATAAATTGATTGTATATCTCTGCATCAATGTTTTTGCTTTCTAATTTTATTTTTAATAACTCTATAATTTGCCAGTCATTGTCATTAGCAAAATTTCTGATTAGCTCTTCAGCGCGACTCTCTATCCAATCATCACGGGCATCTTGCTTCTCGAAGTTGTTCATCATTCTGCAATATGCATTTTCATGCCAATTTTCTACCACTCTTTGTAACGACATAAATCACCTCGTTGCTATTTGCAAAATCCAATAAAACAAACCAAACATGCTACTTAATGCAACAATAAAAGTGCAAAATAGGGCAAACTTAATTTCGCTATCTGATAGTTGATAATCATTATGAAACCGATCTTTGGTTTTCACTTTGACAAAATCTTTATTAGTCATTGTGTATGTCTCAGAATTATCATTTAACTATAGTTCAAAACTTTCTTTAATTGCCTGTTCAGCGGGGGTGACTTGCCAATGTCCATAATCCTCGTCAAAATAGCCACGCATTAATAATTCGTTAGCAAGCTCTTCAATGAACTCATTATTATAATATTCTGAATATTTATGATTTTTTATAACTTCAGTTAAAAGCTCTAAATATTCCCGTTTCCATTCTTTATAATTCATTTTTTTAATCCTATAAAAACTATTAAAAGTGAGAAAGACAATGTTAAATGTTCCCTTTCCTGTATCAGAAATTTTTCAAAATCAAGTCTAATAACTAGAAAAGCTTTAATTACTTTAGATATAGTAATTAGTAATCTATTTTAAATTTTTACAGATTGATTTGTTTCGATAAAATTGATTGTACAGTTTTAACTGTTTAAAGTAAACAGTTAAAACTGTTTAAAAGCTGTATTCAAACTAATCGGTTATTTTTTGAACTTTAAGTGTTATACATGCTTAATTCTTAAATAAGATATCAAGAAATTTTAGGTATAAAAAAAGCCCCAAATAGGCCTTAAACTTATTTTTATTTTATTACGCAGATTTAACTATGGATAATGTAAATTCATATCCTTCATTATATGCATGAAAGCATCTTTATACCGAACATGATCTTCTTGGCTATACGGAATATTAGCTAAAACATAATAATTTTTTGCTTTAGGTATTCCATTTATTTGCATTGAAATATTCATTAAATATAGTTCAAGTTTTAGATAAAAAAGAAGACATCTCCAATAAAATATAGAATTAAAACTACATTAATTCACTTTTAATTCAAAGATATGTTTAGAATACTATTGTGAAAATTAAATGGTTACGTAAAAAATCACCGAGAAATTTAGTTAATAAATTATATTAGTTTTGTTTTTATGATTAGCTTTGGTGTATCAATTACTGTTGAGCTAATAATTTTCTAAGTTATTCTATTTTTAATTTCAGATAAATGCCTTTTTATTATCTTTTACGTCTAAATATTCTATGCTCCACCATGGTACCAATTATTCTTATCTGTTGTTTTAAAGTGCTCATAGTTGTGTAGTCTGGATTGAGTGGTATGAGTTCAAACTGCATTCTTTCATGCTCGTCATATCCTAATTCACGATACTTTTTAAAAGTTGCCTCTTCATCTCCATTTACAGCTACTACAAATTCACCTGGAAATGGTTTTATAGCTGGATCGATAATAACAACATCACCTTCTTTAAATTCTGGTTCCATTGAATCGCCTTTTATTTTTAGTGCAAATGCTTTATTTGATAATTCTAATGATGTCATAATATATTCAAATCCAGTTGAATCGCTAAGTTCACACGACTCTGTCCATACTCCAGCTTGCACGTAGCTTATTAATGGGACTTGATGGGCGTGAATTTCTATTTTTTCTACGTTTATTACATCTTTTTCTTTTCCACTTAATAACCATGCCATATCACATTTTAAAGCTACTGAAATTTCGTATAAGTGTCGAGGCTTTTTAACGCTACCACTTTCTATAGCTTGGTAGGATTGTTGTTTAATTCCTACTTGTTCTGCAACTTGTTCTTGAGTTAATCCCAATTCTTCGCGTCTAGCTCTAATTCTTTGACCTAGGTTATTCATTTTAAAAGTCTCCCTTTATGATTAATAAAATAATACAGATAAATCTGTAATTGACAAACAGAATAAACTGTTATTTAATACAGTTATAACTGTATTTTATGTTGAGGTTTAAATGACAATCGGAGAAAGAGTTAAGAAGAAAAGAATCGAACTTAATATTAGCCAAGCGTCATTGGCTGAATTAGTTGGAATGAAACAACAATCAATAAGTGATTTAGAGGCTGGTAATATTGAAAAACCAAGAAATATTGTCGAGATAGCAAATGCTTTGAATTGTTCTGTTGAATGGTTGTATTACGGCACTTCAAATATTTAAGGTAATGATAAAGATGCTAAACAATAAAAAAACACTAAGCCAATGCGAAAAAATATTGATCCATTTACAAACTGGAAAATCAATTAGTCCAGTCCAAGCATTAAATTTATATGGTTGTTTTAGATTAAGTGCTCGCATTTATGATCTAAAGAAACCTGGATTTGACATTGATAGTCGTTTAGTTCATGAGAATGGTGTTCAGTACGCTGAGTATTCGACGAGAGGTGTAAATTGAAAGCAACCGATTATCTTCTAACAATGGGTAACCCCATTGCCTACTATCCAAAGTTGGCTAAACCTTTGGGTGGGATTAGTTCAGCCATTCTTTTTTCACAACTATTTTATTGGCAGGACAAAGCGACTTCTGATTTAGGTGTATATAAGACGCGTGATGAATTAGAAGATGAAACAGGTCTAAGCCATAACGAACAAAGAACGGCAATTAAAAAGTTATGTGAAAGAGGTGTTTTAATTGTTACTGAAAAGCGCCTACAACATAAAACTTATTACAAAATTAATAATGAAAAAGTGAATAAAGTTTTAAGGAATTTCGCCAAATTTATGATTGAGTTACCACGAGATATAAACAGTACTCATCTCGAACTCGACATTGTAGATGCCGAGATGGCTACAAAATCAAGTTCGTTAGATCAAGAGATTACGACAAAGACTACTACAAAGATTACTACAGATATTATTGTGGCTAAGTCGCAAAAGCAAAAACGAGCATGTCAAATTCCTGATGATTTTGAACCAACAACTAATCATCAAGATATAGCAGTTAACGAAAATATCAATTTAGATAACGAATTTATAAAATTTAAAGACTATTGCTTGGCTAACGGGAAAAAATACATTGATTGGAACGCTGCATTTAATAACTGGTTACGTAATGCAGGTAAATATCAACGGGCTAGTCCAAACAACAAAGCTAATTTTATGACACTTGCCGAACGTAACCGGGCGGTTCTAGAGAGTATGAGGGGGTAATCATGGCAAAAATTACAGATGAGTTTTTAGCTGTTATTGGTGGATTGCTTGAGCTTTATGGACAACAAGCAAGCACTACCAAAGTTAATATTTACTGGTCAACAGTAGGGCAATATCCGATTGAATCATTGCGTAAAGCCGCTAATGTTTGGGTTCGTAAAAGTGAATTTATGCCAAAACCTGCTGATTTGATTAAATTAATGGGCGGAGCTGGTAATCATTTATCTCCAGATGAAGCCTGGTCAATAGCAATACTTGCAAGCGATGAAACTAACACTGTTGTATGGACAAACGAAATAGCCAAAGCATGGTCTCAGGCGGAAATTGTTTATTGTAATGGTGACAAAATCGGTGCTAGACGAACATTTATTGAGGCTTACGAGCGATTAGTAAATGAATCAATGATGTATTGCCGTCCTATAGAGTTCTTTGTATCTCTTGGTAATGATAAATCAAGGCGAGTTGACGCTATTAATCACGCTGTATTTACCGGTTTATTAACTAAAGAAAGGGCTAATTATTATCTGCCGAAACTAGAAAATACTATTTCCATGATCGAGTATAAATACGAACAAAGCGTATCTGATAAGAGCATGTCACACATCGCCAACATTAAACAAATGTTAAAAACAGGTTATGTCAGTATTTAATCAAGATTCACAGATGGCAAGACAAATGTTAATCAAATTATTAATTATTGTGAATAGTATTATTGGCCGATCAAAAGTAGGTGTTAGCTGTTTGCTTATATCGACATTGTTATTTATTAAAGATAAATCAAGGAATAAAAAAATTATCTCAAAACTGATTTGATCAGCTCAACCATTCAGAGAGAAAAGAGTATTAAGTTTGTTAATGATGGAGCGGTGATCATTAGTTTTTAACAAAAAAATAGTAAATGAATTATCAAGAGAAGAGGAAAAATAAAAATGAAACAATTGGAAAAAATAGATCATCTTATAGCTGAAATTGAGAATCAATTAGCACAATTATATGAACAACGTAGAGAAAAAATAAACAGATTTGATTTAAATAAGGTGAAAGATGCCGACAAGAAACAAATTAATTCCGACAGGATTTAGATGCCCAGAGTGTAAAGGGGATTGTTTTTATAACATGGATATAAATTTATTTGTTTGTGCAAGGAAGTTAACAACAGTAAATGGTGATATGGATGCTTCTTGCGGTAAATTTTACCTGAACAGAGAAAAATATAAATCATGAGCAAACTAATTAAATTAATAAAAAAACACGTTAAGTTAATTATGTAACTGAATTTATGAGGTTAACAAATACTAAAAATATTATGAGAGCTAGTTATATTTTAATTAAAAACAGTAGTATTGAAATTTATATAAGAGAATCAGAGGTGCGCAGTGAGAGAAACTAAAGATATTTTAATTGCATGGAAAAATACACGTATTTTAAAGCGAATAGGTACTGAATATCCGTCAAAATCATCAGGTTTTGCTGGTGCGTCCAACGATTTCGATTATCGTCAGTATTTAACCGAAGAAGAAGTAGAAGTTGTTGATAATGCGGTTTTAACACTTAGAGCTGATAATATAGAATATTGGGCAATATTGACGTCTTTTTATCTTCGCGGAATATCATGCAGCAAACAAGCAAAACTTTTAGGTAAGCAAACAACTGAAATTACAAAAATATTACTTGCTGCAGAATGTTTTATACGTGGTCATATTATCCAATTATTTTCAAAAACAGCATAATGTTTAACGTAGAGAAAAATATTTTAATTTTTAAACACCAAAGACTTGACTATTTAAACGTTTAAATGCATAATATGTAAATAATGCAGTTTAATGCGCATTAAACAAAAAGCCCAAATTAATATTTGGGCTTTTTTTATACTATATTATTCAACTTTTATATTGATTGATAGGTAATTGTTCTCAAAGAGTTATTCTATATATTAGTTAAATTACATCAAAATGTCTGTTTTTTCCCACCTGAATATCTAATTAATGATATTAAATCGTTATGAGTTTATTGCTTGAAAAGTTCGTAATAAAGCTTTTGAATAAACTATATACAAACACATGCAGTATTCATAAATAATGCAAATATGAAAAATACCGAAATCGCTAGTAGAATACATTCCGCGTATTGAAAAGCGAGATAATCTAGACCAAAAATTTGAATGCTTGCGAAACGCTGGGAAAAGAAACCTTTTAAAAGATAAAATTAATTTATATTTTAATTCTTTAAAATGTAATTTATTACTTTATAAACTATCTGAAAAGATAATTTTTTGATGAACCTTTTCAATAAATCAGCCGTTTAATTGCTTTTTTATCAAATCCTCAATTCTGCGGTTTCACAGTATCGACAACAAAGTTAATCACAATTACAACAAAAGATTACTTTTACGCTGTCATTTCAATTAATTGCCTCAAAATGGAGGCTTTCTATGAAGATTAAACATATGCAAAACAGTGATCCTACGAATTGGCTATATTGGCTAATGACATTAGGTATGGCTGCTCTAGGCTCTATTGCGAAAACTGCATTTGATATCATTAACGGTAAAGCAGTAGGGATAAAGATAGCTATATGCCAATTAATTGTTTCTATGTTTGCCGGCGCACTGACTATTTTATTATCAATAGCACTACAGTTTAGTGCTGAATTCACAGGATGTATGGCAGGCTCTGCGGGGTGGTTGGGTGCAGAGATGATCAAAGTCATTGCCGAACGAATGAAAAGGAGTGCTGGAGAACAATGAAACTAACAGAACATTTTACACTTGAAGAATTTACCCATTCAAACATTGCAAGCAGATTAAGAATAGATAATCGAGTGCCAGATGAGTTAATGGCAAATATTCAACTGACAGCTAACAAATTAGAGTTAGTTAGAAAAGTGTTAGGTTTTCCAATAATGATTACTTCTGGTTATCGTTGCCCGTTATTAAATGCCCGGGTGGGTGGCGTATCAACTAGCGCTCATACCAAAGGCTTGGCTGTTGATTTCCATTGTGCTTATGGCACACCTAAAGAAATTTGCCAGCGTTTAATTGATACCGGTGTTCAGTTTGATAAGTTAATCCAGGAACATAACCAATGGGTGCATATCGGTTTTAGCCTAAACTATAATCGACAAATTGTTTTAACAGCAATCAAAAATAGCGGTAAAACGGTTTACGTGAATGGGTTAGTCTAATGGATAAATTAAAACAAATTTATAAGCTATCCCCGATAGCATTATTGATTATCGTCATATTTAGCATTTATTTTGCTTATCAATGTTTTGAAGATGAACAAACTGCAAAACAGCAAATGACTGAATTATCATCTCAGATGCAACAATTGCAACAAAAAATTATTAAAAATAATCAGATTATTACTGACAACGAGTTATCAAAACATGAACTAGAAAATCAATCTATTTCACGTCAGGAGCAAATCAATGAACAACTCAAAGATAATGATTGTGCTAATCGGCTTATTCCTATGCCTATCTCTGGCAGCATGTACAACAGAGCGAAAAGTTTACGTGAGTCAGCCAATCCCAGCAAATCTACTCAGTGATTGCTTGCCCAAACTACCGCCTGAAAAAATGACATTCGGTGACAGTGTGAAATATAACGAACATCTCTTGAATGTTATTGAAAGATGCAATCAAGATAAAAGAGCAATAAAAAAAATAATTAGCGTAATCAATTAAATAGAGCTTAGTTTTTAACTTTCACTCTATACAAATAAACCATGTTTATATAATTTAAATGTTTGATTTTCATAATGATATTTATAGATTTTTAATCTATAGGAAAGACAGATACAATAATATACTAATAACAATTGAAACCTTTCAATGTTAAAAGTCACCCTAATTACGAATTAAATATATAGCTCTATAGAGCATCATAAGATGCTATACCTTTAATAATCAGTAAGTAAAAATTAACCTATTTGCCGCTTAATTGCGGTTTTTTTATTTTTGGAGAAACTAACATGACTGAAGTACAAAACTCACAAAGCGAATATACCAAAACTAGAGATATCGGTGTATTTATTAGTAAAGATCCTTCAACAAAATTCATCACTGATACCACCCCAAAATTAAGTTTGGAGTGTACGGTAACCGACTATTCCATGACATCACCAGAAGGTGAAGAGATTGATGTCTCAACACTTTCTTCTCGTACCAAAGAAACCATTAGTGGATTACCGGCTGAACCAACGGTATCAATGAACGTTAATTTTGTTATAGCAAATGATGGTCAAAAAGCTTTAAGAGAATCATATGAGTCAGGTAATAATTACGCATTTAAAATCCAACATGAGGATGGTAGTTCAGTTGACTGGATTGCGCGCGTTACCAATTTTGAGTTTAAAGGCGAAAAGAATGGCATTTTAACCGGTTCATTCGCATTCAAAGTAAAAGGCTCATTTGTGTTTAATGAACCGACTCCAGCTAATTAATCTGTGGAGAAAACATCATAATGAATTTAAAGAAAATTATCACAGCTAAAAATTCAGGCTTTCGCACTAAAGAGTTTCAGGTAGCAGAATGGAATACGACAATCTGTGTTCGAGAACCGTTACATATTGATTTTTATCGTTATGTAAAATCCATTGAAAAAACGTCAAAAGATGACTCATTAACTGAGCAAGAAAAAGACTTACTTAATATCAAAGCTGAAACTTTATTATTTGCTGCAACCGTAATTGATAAAAACGGTAACCTTATTTTCAATAGTAATGACAGTAAAGAAATGGAGGCGTTAGTAGAAAGTTATGGTCCTGTTCATACTCGAGTACTGAATAAAGCCCTCGAATTGATAGAGTTAAATAACGATCCTCTCAAAGAGGCTGAAAAAAAGTAGAAAATGAACCAGAGCTTTTCTTTAAATTAAAGCTAGCATTAAGGCTTGGTAAAACGCTAGCTGAACTTGAGCAATCACTTTCAGCTAGTGAATTTTACTACTGGGTCGCATTTGATAAATTAAATCCTATCAGTGACGAGCGAAATGACTGGCATGCAGCTCAAATTTCTTCATCTATATATCGCTCACAAGGTGGAAAAGTCTCTTTTGACGACTGTTTAATTAAATTTAGAGAAGAGAAAAAGCAACCAGTCACTTTATTCGATGCATTATCTAACTTAATTGGAAAATAATATGGCTATACCGCGAGAATTGGTGATACGACTCAGTGCAAATTCAGAATCGTATCAACGAGAAATTAAAAGAGCAACCCGTCTTGGTAATGATTATTACAAAACAATGGAGAAATATTCACGGCGTTTTGATCAACACATTGCTAACAATAACAAATCAATTCAAGCAATCAATCAGCATTTAAGTAAGTTAAAATTTTCAGCCTCCGAGATGACCAAAACACTTGGAATTGATTTTTCAATTACTGGTATTTTGAAAATGGCCGATGACTATGGGCAAATGGCCAATCGCGTCAAAATGGCAATAAGTTCAGTTGGCGGATCTGCTGATGATTATCAATTAGTTCAAGATAGGTTACTTGCAATAAGTAACAGAAATGGTAAAGCGATTTCAGATTCCCAAAAGTTATATATTGCGACTGCTTCATCAATGTCTGATTTAGGTTACAGTACTAATGAAACGGTCGATTTTATCGAGGCGATGTCAAACAGTTATAAAATAAATGCGACATCAGCAACTGAGGTATCGACAAGTATAAATGCAATCAATGAATCACTGCTTACGGGTAAAGTAAGCAGTGGTGATTTTAAAAAAATATTGTCATCAACATCAAATGTTGTTACTGCATTATCTGACTCCATGGGCGAATCTGAAGCTACCATTATCCAACTCGGTATGTCTGGTGAAATTTCAATGCGTCAATTTTCTGATGCGATGATTAAGGCCAAGGATGAAACGGGTAAAATGGCAGATGCCATGGGTGATACTCTTCAAGGTGGCTTTAATGCAATATCTAATGATTTTGGAGAATTAGTTAACGAATTAAATAATAGTCTTGGATTAACTAATAATATATCGAAAGCTTTAAAAATTTTAGCTGATAATATTGGATTAGTTTCGGTAGCTGGAGCGGCAGTTGTATCGGCCAAATTTAGCAATTATCTAAATGGCGTATACTCGTCAGTAAAAACTCTTTCAGTTGAAATAGTAGATCACATTAATAAAACTAGAAATCTTGCATTAGCTCAAAAACATCTTGCTGAGTCCGAACTGCAAAAAATAGCAGTTGAAAAACAATCTATTGCAAGCACAAAACAGGCGACAATCGCTAGATTGCAAAACATTTCCGGTATTAGTTCTAGCATGCATGTACGTAGAGCTGTTTTAGCACTTGAAGCTCAAGAAATTGCTCTAACTGAAAGGGAAACACAGGCTAAAAATGGACTTAGGGCAGCAAATGAGAGACTTAAGTTATCAAGTAGCGCAATGACTATTTTAACTCGTGCTGGTAGTACCTTGTTAGGAGTACTTGGTGGTCCATTAGGACTAGCGATGACAGCCATAGCTGTTGGGACGGCTTTTTTCTCAATGAGAGATGGCGCGGATAGTGCTAAAAAACCAATCGAAGATCTGCAATTACCTGTTGATCAATTGATTGCAAAATACAAGGAACTTGATAAAGCAAGTCAAGCCGTGTATAAAAATGACACCAATTCAAACGTTAAAGATAAAGAAAAAGAAGTTGATGAAAATATCTCTGTTCTTAAAGAAGATTTGACAAAAGCATTATCTAAATTTGAGCCAACTGGACATGATTACCCTAAGGTTCAAAGTGTATTACCTTCTGAAAACGCAGAAGCAATTGATGCATATATAGAAAAAATAACAACTTTGTATGACCAAGTTAAAAATGGAACATTGCTAGATCATGGTTTTGGTGAAGAGTTATATGAAGCTAACAATCAATTAAATGTAGCGACACTTAATAATGAACAGTTTGGATCATCATTAGTCCAATTGACAAGTAAATTACTAAACAATGTAAATGTATTAGCTCAGGAAAAAGAAAAGCTAGACGCTATGAATAAAGCGTCAGAAGCTGCTAATAATGGTGTAAAACAGCTTGACCTAGTTGATTTTCCTAACCTTGATAGCCAACTAGCTATATTAAACCAGGAACTTAATGAAAACCAAAAGAAAACAAAATTATCTGCGGAACAGGCTTATATATTAGCGGGTTTACAAAAAGCAGCAGGTAATGCAGCACTGGCACATTCAGAAGACCTTATTGCTTTAGTGACCAATCAGAAACTATCAGCAGAAATGTCAACTGAATTAGCCGGAAAGTTGAACGCGTATATGGAGAAGTTACGCGAAAGTTATAAAAAACAGGGAAAATTAAACTACAATAGTGTTGGTGAAAATCCAACCAATCTTTATCAATCCCAACTAGATAAACTTAACGGTCAAATCAATGCCTACACTGATATCACAGAACTGCAAAAACTCAGACGCCAGTTAGCAGAGGGCGAATTAAGTAAATTATCTGAAATTCAGAAAAAGACGCTTGAAACTAAAGCTGTTGAACTTGATCAACTTAATGCCCAAAAAGAATACAAATCTATTCTTGATTCAATGCGTAGTCCTACCGAACAACAATTTGATAGTTACAAACAAAATCTGTCAGTTCTTGAAAAAAGTAACGTTTCCTTGAAAGAACGTGAAGAGTTGCTTAAAAAAATGAATCAAAAAATGATCCAATCAGCGCCTACGTTAAGTATTCAAAATTCTTATAATGGACCTGGTAGTGAACTAATCAAAGTTGCTGAAGATGAAAAAAATTTAAAAGATTGGAAGGAACAGCAGATTGCAATTCAAACTGATTTGTTAAATGCAAAATTAATAAATCACCAAGAATATGCAGATGCTGTTGTGAGTATCGAGGAAACTATGCAGAATAAGCAACAAGAGTTGCAATCGGCATATACAATGGCAGCGTTAGGTACATTTTCATCATTAACTGGGTCAATTGCTGAAATGTTTAAACAAACAGCTGGCGAATCATCAGCAGCATATAAAGTGATGTTTTTAGCTAGTAAGGCTTCTGCTATTGCTCAAGCAATTATTAGTACAGAAGTTGCTGCAGCAAAAGCGCTTGAACTTGGCCCTATTTTTGGTATTCCAGCAGTTTCTCTTGTTAGAGGATTAGGTTATGCATCTGTTGGGCTAATTGCTGCTCAAACTATTTCAGGTATGGCGCATAGTGGTATTGATAATATTCCAAGTGAAGGTACTTGGTTATTAGACAAAGGAGAGAGAGTAGTTGATGCGCGCACAAATGCTGATTTAAAAAATTTCCTTGATACATCTAAATCATCTGGCGGCAGTATTACTGTAAATGTACCAGTCAATGTTGGCGGAGGTGATATTAGCGAGGAGGACGGCAAAGAAATCGGTATACTGATAAAACAATCTGTGTTATCAATACTAGATGAGCAAACTCGACCAGGCGGTAAATTAAATCGTCGTTGATTTAAGAACTAAAATTTCATACCATTTATTAAATTTATTAAATAAGGAAATGGAATGAAAAAGATAATTTATATTGGGTTGATTGGGTTATTTTTGACTGGTTGTGGTAAAAAAACTTGTCCACGTGTAGTAGACGCTTTGAATCAAGCTCAATATATAGTCAAATCAAGATTAAAATCACCTTCTACAGCAAATTTTCCATATCCAGCAGATAGAGATTTAATTGGAGTCGGCGAGCTGGAAGGGGTATGCCATTATTATATTGGTGGAGACGTTGATGCTCAAAATAGCTTTGGTGGGATTGTTAGAAATCATTATTCAATGAACCTTATGTACAATATATCTACTGAAAGATGGGGTTACGAAAATTTAGAAATAAAATAAGATTAAAAGATTATTTATTTTACTGATTTTGATCTTGAGTGCGACTAATAAAATGCTTTCGTGAGGGAGTGCGTCCGCTGTCTCGTTGCCGTTTTGAGCTCCTGATCGCCCCACTTAAAATAGGCATGAACTATCGTTTACTGCCACATTGGTAACTAAAATTCGCACAAACCGCCCTAGTGGCGGTTTTTTTATGTCTGGAGAAAATATGGAAACATTTAATTGGGAAGTTGCACCGAGTATGAGCGTAATAGCAGAGCCAAAAGTTAAAATAATCAAATTTGGCGATGGTTATGAGCAACGTATAAAAGATGGAATCAATAATGATTTGCGCACATACAGTGTAACGTTAAATGTGCATCGAGATGATGCACCAGTAATAGATGCATTCCTAACTCGTCAAGGTGGTGTACATGCGTTTAAATGGAGAGAACCAAACACCAATCGATTAATCACAGTTAAATGTCCTAGTTGGTCAACAAACGTTAAAAACACTTCAGTATCAATTACCACAACATTTGAGGAGGTTATCGTATGATACCGCAAAAAATGTTGCTGGATATCGCAAAAATAGAGCAAGATGCTATTGTTGATTTGTATGAAGTTGATCTAACTAAAATCATAGGTAACAAAACAATATTTCGATTTCATAATGGCTTAAATGAACTTCGCCGACCGATAACGTGGCAAGGTAATATCTATGAGCCATACCCCATAAAAGTTGAGGGTTTTGAAAAGAATGGACAAGGCGTAAGCAACCGTCCAACCATGAGTGTTAGTAATGCGATGGGCTTTATCACTGGTCTAATTGTTGATTTTGACGGTTTACTAGGCGCAGTTGTTACTCGTCATGAAGTGCCTATCAAATATCTAGATGCGGTGAATTTTGAGAGCGGTAATCAATATGCCGATCCGTTTTGTGAAATTATTTCAAATTATGTGATTGAGCAGGTAAAACAACAAAACTCAATGGTTGTTACATTTGAATTAGCATTGCCATGCGAGTCTGACGGTGCATTAATTCCTGCCCGTGTAATTATTGCTAACACTTGTAGTTGGATATATCGCTCGTCGGAATGTAGTTATACTGGCGGTGCAGTAGCTGATGAATTCGACAAACCAACAAATGACATCACTAAAGATAAATGTAGTCGATGCTTGACTGGATGTAAACTTCGCTTTGGTCAACACGCTGTCCTTCCTTTTGGTGGTTTCCCAACTGCAGCTAAACTCTCTTAATTAATTATGAAAACACAAATATTTAATCATGCTAAACAATGCGGTGAGGCTGAGTGTTGCGGTTTTGTTATTGATAACAAAATCTACATGCCATGCAATAACATTTCACCTACACCAACCGAAACGTTCGAAATTTCACCTGAGGATTGGATAAAAGCCGAAGAAAAGGGAGAGATTACAGCAGTTGTACACTCTCACCCTTACGGTGAACGCATACTCAGCACGGCAGATCAACTTTTTCAGCAAAAAACAGCCGTCGATTGGTGGCTCGTTTGTGATAACCAAATTCATAAATTTAGATATATAAAGCCGTTACTTGGTCGTGAATTTGAACATGGTAAAAATGACTGCCTAACAATAGTTAGAGATGCCTACATGCTGACTGGAATTGATTTACCAGATTACGAACGTCAAGACGACTGGTGGCATAACGGACAAAACCTATATTTAGATTTACTGCCTAAAAATGGATTTGAGCAAGTAGAGGCAGAAAACCTTCACGAAGGTGATGTAATCATTGTTTGTCTCGGTTCATCAACACCCAATCATGCCGCAATCTATATCGGCAATCAACAAATATTACATCACTGTCCAAATCGACTATCTAAGCGAGATGCATACGGCGGTTTTTGGATAGATTACACGCATTCAATTTGGAGACATAAAAAATGGCAAAAATTAGGCTATACGGCGATCTTAAACAATATGGCTACAAGTTCGATATGAATATCGAAACAGCAGCAGAAGGATTAAACGGTCTTTATTGTCAAATAGATGGGTTACGCCAAAAAATCATGGATGGTTGGTTTCGAGTTCGCATTAATGGTGTTGATATGACTGATGATAATTTGCAGTTTGGGTTGCATAGTCGATTGCCTGAAAATGCCGTTATTCATATCGTCCCAAAGGTTGCAGGTGCAAAAGGCGGTATGTTTAGTTTTATAGCTGGTGCTGCGTTAGCTGTTGCTGGAGTGATAGTTGGGGTGACTACTGGAATTGGGTTTGCATTAGTTGCTGCTGGAGCAGGGATGATGCTAGGTGGTGTTGCAGGATTATTAACAAAAACACCAAAAACTGAAATTAAATCAGGCGAAAGCAATAGAAATACATATTTTTCAAATCTCGATAACACAATAGCACAAGGCGCTCCTGTACCGATGATTTACGGACGAATAAAAATTGGATCTAAAGTGTTATCTCAAGGTTTAGAAGTTCTTGAAGAAACTACATCTGCTACATAGTAAGAAGTGTAGATTGGTAAACCATCAATAGGAAAAATAAAAGAAATGGGTAAAGGATCAAAAAAAGCAAAAACTCCGCGTGAAGCTAAAGACAATCTCAAGTCACATCAGTGTTTAAGAATTGTTGATATGTTGGGCGAAGGGCAAATCAAAGGGTTGGTCGGAGATCTTCAAGGCATATATTTAAATGATACCCCCATACAATCACCAGATGGGTTATATAATTTTAAAGGGGTTTCTGCTGAATTGGTAACAGGTACGCAAACGCAAGAACCATTGTCTGGGTTTTCATATACAGAAAATGAAATACCAGTTAATCTACCAATAAAAAAAACAACACCAATTACTCGAACAATAAGTGACCCTAATGTTGATCGTGTTCGGATAACTGTGGGTGTACAAGCGTTAAAATCTGTAGATAACAATGGTAATACAAATCGCACCAACGTTTCTATGTCAATACAAATAGGGAACGGATACTCATGGAAAACGATTAAAAATGTTGACTTGATTGATAAAAAAACGAATTCCCAGTATTTAACTTCTGTCATTATAGATGAGTTGCCAGAAACACCATTTAACATACGAGTTGTTAGAAATACACCAGATAGTACTACTCAAACGTTATCAAATGACACGCTATGGAGTTCATACACTGAAATTTATGATACTAAATTTTCTTACCCAAATACTGCATTAATCGGTTTAAAATTCGACTCCGAACAGTTTAGCGGTATACCTCGACGTAATTATTTAGTTAAAGGTATGATTATCAAAGTGCCTGATAACTATGATCCTGAAACTCGTGAATATACAGGTTTTTGGTCAGGTAATTTCAAATTAGCATGGACAGATAACCCTGCGTGGATATTGTATGATTTACTGACCAATAAACGTTATGGAATGGGTGAGCGATTAGGTTCGTTCGGTGTTGATAAATTCACACTATATACAGTCGCACAATATTGCGATCAATTAGTCGAAGATGGGTTTGGAGGGCGAGAGCCTCGTTTTACATGTAATTGCTATTTAACAGAACAAAGACAGGCATACGAGGTGATTAACGACCTTTGTTCAGTATTTAGAGCAATGCCTGTATGGAATGGCTCTCAATATACTGTTGCAATGGATAGACCTAGTGACACAGTTGCAATTTACTCAAATACTAATGTTGTGAACGGGCAATTTAACTATACATCTGCTGCATTAAAAGATCGTCATACAGTGGTTCATGTCCGATACGTTGATCCCGATAATAATTGGGAGACAATGACCGAGTACGTTGCAGATGATGAGTTAATTAAACGATTCGGGTTGAATGTTGCTCAAGTTGATGCTTTTGGGTGTACATCAAGAGGGCAAGCTCATCGGGTAGGAAAATGGATAATTCAAACTGAAAAACTCGAAACCCAAACCGTCACGTTTTCGGTTGGTCGTGAAGGAATTCGACATTTACCAGGCGACATTATCGGCATCGCTGATAATGATTATGCAGGGACGGCTATTGGCGGACGAGTTAAATTAATAGAGGGAGATAAAATTACGTTAGATAGAGAGATAGAAATAAAAAATCTTACAGATGCGTATTTGTGTGTAACTAATATTAATTGTGATTTGCGAAAAATTAAAATACATGAGCAAACTAGTTCTAATCAAATAGTGTTAACAGAGTCAGTTAACATTGATGAATATTCGGTTTGGTGTTTATACGATAATAAAATCAAACCACGTCTATTTAAAGCGCTTTCTATAGCAGAAAATGACGACGGCACATATTCGATTACTGCTTTAGAGCACAACCATAATAAAGAAGAAATTGTTGATAAAGGTACAGTATTTGAAAAAGAAAACAATACTCTTTTCAACTGGGATATTCCGCCTGTCGAACAATTGCAAGTTGAAGTCACGCCTGAATCCGATGTATATCAGGCAAGGCTATATTGGTCTACACCTCGCACGATTCAAAACCTAAAGTTCGAGGTTAAGATTTATCGTGATGATAAATTAGTTAGCCGTGAAATAGTAGCCAATACTGAGTATTACATATCGGACCTGCAACAGGGTAAGTTTAGTGCGACCGTCCGTGGTGTTGGAGGCGAAGATGGGCGATTAGGTGATGAAACGACTATCGCATTTTCAATATTACCGCCAGCAAAACCTTCGGGATTAGTATTAACGCCAAGTGCATTTAATATTGCAGTTCGCCCCGTTATGACTGCGACATCTAGTTTAGGTACCCAATTTGAATTCTATAAGGGAACAACAAAAGCTGAGGCCGAGGCTAAAACAAACTATCTAGGTCGAGCTATGTCACTTACTGACGTCGATTGCACGCCCGATACTGAGTACTGGTACGGTGTAAATGCGGTTAATGTTGTCGGTCGTTCTGAAATGTACATCGCTAATACTCGTACATTGGTTGCTGAAAATGGTGCTGGTGGATTATTCAGAATTCAAACGCAAGACGGTAAATTTCCTGCTAATGATACAGCAACACAAATGTTTTATCGTGAATTTGGCTTTTATCCTGCTCGTGATACAACTCTGATTATCTACTCATTAGGTAGTAACGGTAAGGTCTCGCACTCAGAAGCACGGCTATACAATGGTGCTCAATGGATAGAGCCAAAAATGTTTATTGATGGGGATTTAATTGCAACAGAAACAATTCGGGGTGACCGTCTAATAGCTGGAACTGAAATAAATGCGCCAATCATTCGGGGTGGCAGTATTAATATCAATGATAGATTTATTGTTGATGAAAACGGCTCTGCAACAATAAATTATCGCAACGGGAACGCTGGTACAATCATGAAAGATGGAACAATAAAAATATTTGATGAAACGGGCGCTTTAGTTGTTCAAATTGGTAATTTGGAGGTTTAATGTCATTCGGTATTAAAGTTTTTAGTAAAACAGGACCTTCGTATAATCTTGATAGCAACTGTACAGCAATGTTTATTATAGGCGCAATAGGGCAAGACGTTGATCCAAAGACAGGAATATATGTGCCAGAGGGGTATGATTATTATGCCCACCTGTCTCATGCATGTGGTTTTATTGATGAGTTTGACGAAACAGCCGCTAATGTAATTGTAGCATCTATGGACCCAATTGCATACTTAGATGAAAATCGCCAGCTTTGTTTTAAAAATGGCAAAAATGCGATGGGAGGCCATTCTCATTTTCCTGCTGATGTTTATATTAATGATTCTCAACAATTAGTTCTTCTTGCGTGGCCGAAACCATCGCGAACTAATGGGTATGGAATTTTATTTAATGGCGTTAATTCATTTTTTCAGATCAACCAAAACACTAATTTTAGTAATGTAATCTGGAAAGGAGATGTTGAAATAAGCAATAAAGGGTGGCGCATTCAAACCATTAATTCTTCTTTAAGCCATCATAACTCATTTATATTTTTCTATTGTGAAGATCCTACAATTTCAATTGGTAGAAGTTGGAGATTAGATGATCGAGACGACATGATTTATGTCCCATACGATCATAATGGTGGTATAAGTCGAAGAAATGTAAGGGCTAAAGCTGTCGTTTTTGGGACAAGCGCAGTAAAAACTTCTAAACATGGATTACGAATCTATAAAAATAAACATGTTGTCTATGATTCATGTAATGAGGTTTTAATTAATCCTAAATTTGCCCGATTTGATAATTATTTACTAGGACAAATGCGCTCAATTTATGGGATTAAACGACCAATGTGCGCAAGAGTCTGCATCGGGGCCGAATATCAAATAAATAGCAATGGAGGTTGGTTTTGCGACATAGGGATAAGATCAAACGGATATGAGCTATCAACAACAATTCAAAAAGCGTTTAAGGTGTGGTGGTTGGAATCTGAATTGCCAATCCATTCATTTATATCTGAACAACCAGTTCTGGTTTTGGATGCTGAAAATTATTTTAAATTTTAAAAATGGGGCAATGATGAAAAAAATAATATTACTATTTATGTTGTTATTTTCTACTAATTCGTATTCTGAAAATATAAATTGCAACGCAATTTATAAGGAGAATGCATTAGGCGGAAGGTTAAAAACATACGAAATTATAAATGTTAAAAAGATCAGTGAAAATCATTACGATCTGAAACTTAAAGTTAATGGATCGATCAGGCAAAAATTAGATAATTTTCCGACCGATAAAACTCACACATTAGTTGATGTTAAATGTGCAAATTTAGAAAAAGAAAAAAAATTAAAAGAACTACTCAAACTATAAATTAAGTTTTAAAAGAAGACCGCTCGTGTAGCGGTTTTTTATGTCTGGAGAAAATTATGGCAAAAATATCAGGTATTTTAACAGACGGTGCGGGACAAATTATTAATGACTGCACTATTGAACTATATGCAAAAAAAACGACTAGCAAAGTTCTAGTTCAGACTCAAGCATTCACAGTTGCTATTGACGGCAGATATTCAATGAATGTTTCACCTTGTGAGTATGATGTTAGTTTAATTATTAACGGTTTTCCAAAAAAACGGCTTGGTAGCATCAGCGTTTACTCTGATTCTCTAAACGGTACATTAAATGATTATTTAACAAATCCAATCGAGACAGAAGTCACGCCCGAATTTATCAAAGATGTTATTGCTGCACGTAATGAAGCAAAAAAATCAGCGGATGAAGCAAGAGGATGGGCATCAACTATTGATCCTCAAACTCTAGTACGATACTGTGGTGATTTAGCTGATACGCATATCGGCAGTTTAGGCGCTATGTCAAAAGGTATTTATTACCAGCCAAAAAATGCAAAAGCAAAATTGGAGTTGGGTTATCCTGTTGCTGAGGCTGGCTCACTCATAGTTTTGCCTACATTAACAGAAGGCAACCAAAGTTGTGTGCAAATATATACGCTCTATAAATCAGGACGTCAGTTTATTAGAAACTACAGAGGTAGTAATACTAGTGGTTTTTGGGAAAATTGGATCGAACAAATAACTACAGCAAATATACATGAATTTGTTCCGCTTGGTGATTTTCGATTAATGCCGTTTCGTGCTGGTGAATTACCGTTCGGATGGTATTTTAGAAATGGCGATAACTATTTTCTAAGCTCGCCACAGGGGCAGGCGTTGAATCGATTATCAGATAATTATAAACGTGATCATCAAATAACAATTAAAAATATTAATGGTCAGCAATACATCAATGTACCGTCCGCATTTGCGCCCGATGGACGTGGTTTTTTTGAACGTGCGGTTAATGGAACTACTCGGCAGGTAGGTAGCGCCGAAGGTGACGCTATTCGTAATATTAAAGGTGGTTTGCCGACTGGTAATTTTAAAGCTCTGCTCGGACACGCAAAAATCGAAACGGGAGATAAAAACGGTGCAATATCAATACTATCGGCTGGCGATGATTACGTTGCAAGTTCATCGTCAAGCACTAATCCTCGACAATTACGCTATATGTTTTTTGATTTTGATGCGTCGAGAGTAGTTCCAACGGCTAACGAAAACAGATCTTTAAATATAGGTATGACCCCAGCCATTTATCTTGGAGTTTAAACGCCTAAATAAATTGTTGGTGTTAACCCAATGTTAAGAGGTCTATTTTCATGTGCGGTAGGTACAACTCGTGATGCATAAAAATCAAATCCCCACGTGTACCATTCTGTCGTTGATTGAAACGCAGAGTTTGCTGGATTAATGGCTGAAGTTCCAAAAAATGCACCTCTCGTATATTCATTGTGATTTGGTACTACACCCGTATCAAAATGCCCCCAAATTTCACGGATGGCATCATCTTCGGCGCTACCTACCTGCCGAGTAGGTAAAAATTAAATAGGAAAAATTATGATAAATTATTATTTTGACAATACAAATGAACTAAAACCATATACACATCAATTGGATGCTAATGATGATACATTACCACCAGATAATGCATTGCGTGTAAAACCTGAATTTAAAGAAGGGTTTCACCCATGTGAAAAGGATGGGGGATGGCATTTAGTTGAAGATCATCGTGATAAAACAGTCTATAACATAGAAACTCAGGAATCATCCAGAGTTGAATATCTCGGTTCAATAAAAAAAGAATTTACGCTACTAGAGCCATTCAAGTTTAGTCGATGGAACGGCGAAAAATGGGTTTTAGATGAAGAGGAACAAAACGCATTTAAAATAAAACAAAACAAAATGTTAAAAAGCTCATTATTGAATGAAGCTAATGAAAATATATCGATACTACAAGACGCAATTGATCTTGACATATCTGAAAATGGTGATGAAGACAAATTGAAGGCGTGGAAAAAGTACCGAGTTCTATTAAATCGGATTGATGCATCAGATATTAACGTTATTTTTCCTGATAAGCCTTATTGATGGGCTTAGATCTCAATCATAGATCAAACTTTGAGATATCGCCACTCACGCCCACGACTATCATTGTATCTATCTGTCATTGCTTGAGATTTATGGCCAAGTAGTGTCATGGTGTCAATTTTTTGCTCTCGATATAAACGTTCTGATAGTGATCTTATTTCGTGGAAAGTTGTAGGATTTCCTGTCCAATAATCTCTGTTAAAAACTCTATCACGTAACCGTGAAAATTGATTAGTTATGTTATCCAGTTTTACTGGTTCATTATTAATGCTAACTAAATAATCGTTTTTTGATGAGTCAATAATATCACGCAATGATGTTTTAACTTTCTTACATTCTAATTTCACTGGTAATGCTATTTTTGATCCAGTTTTATATTGATCAATTAGTAGGTGATTTCGTTTCACATTAGATTTTTTCATAACAGCTATATCAGATCGGCGTTGGCCAGTCACTAGCGCTAGCATCATTGCTCTATACATAAAATCATTACCTGTTTTATCAGCCTCATTTAATATTTTTTTAAACTCTTTTAATGTCATACGAGAGCGTTTAACGACGACTTTTGGGCATTTTATTGGATCGACAGGATTTTTATCATTCCATCCTTGAGCGTAAGCTTCCCTAAACACATCCGTTAAAAGGTGGTACATATTCTTAGCTGAAGGAGCCTTGTCCTGATCTGTATAGATTTTAATAATTTTCGCTATGTCTGGAGGTGTTATTATTTTTACTAATTGGTCGCCAATTTCTCGACGAATAACTTTGATAAGATAAGCTTTTATCTCTCTGGTTTTAGGTTTTAACTCACGCTCAGCTAAGATTTTGACATATTCGTCTAACCATTGATTAACTGTTTTCGATTTAATATTGTTTGATTTAAATAATTTAGATAATAAAAACATAATACCCACCACAAAAGCAGGTATTTTGCATTAAATTAGCATTAATCCGCTATTAATTTTTAACACACAGTATTCAATCGCTTCATAAAGCGTCACAAAATCTGCGATATCAAACATAGTTTTATCATTTTGATAGAAAACGTAGTTATGATCGTCTTGACTGTTTATTATGTAGCATTCGCCCGTGATTTCATTTTCGTAATCGTCGGGCGTCATGCGTATGTAAATTGGTACAGTGTATTTGATTGTTATCATGAGATTAAAAATAGTTAGTTTTATGTATCATAAACTAAAATATTTGGATGTGAATTATTGATGTGAAATTTTGGAAGATTGATCGAGGCATAAAGTAGGGTGTGTGACATATTTGTGCCGTAAAATCTGTAAAAATTTGTAAAAAATAGTGAACAAATATACAGCAATAAGGGTGGCTAACCTCTTTAATTGTTTGTTTTTTAATAATTTAATTTTAACTCAATAAAGCTACAAAAGCGACTCATAATCGATTGGTCACTGGTTCAAGTCCAGTAGGATTATTATCTTTTGAATTGATATTAATTGTTTTCAAAATTATTTCTTATTTTATGGAGAAATTTTTGCTATTTTAATTTACTTAACCAACTGAAATGTAAACAATTCTATTTCTGACGGCCAGTTTTTATTAAATCTCATTCGAGATCTCGCTTAAAAAATATAATTTTTTTATCTGCTCATAATCTTCTAAGAAATCTTTTGTTACATTAAATCTAACATTTACTATCTATCATTTTTTATTAAGTAATATAAGTTGTACTAAAGCAATAAAGATACAAATTGAGATGAATAGAATTAGGGTGTTAGACTTAAAAATAATAGGCAAAAATGCCCCCAAACTTGCACCAATGAAGAGAATACAAGTATACAGAGATGTTGCAATGCCTCTGTCCTCAATTGCTGATTGAGTGGCTACACAGGTAATCATCGATGGGACAGCGTAAGCAAGTGCAACGATAAATATCAAATGACTAATGAAAAGTAAGTAAATGTTCTTTAACTGATCATTTAAATAAAGATAATGTATAAGAAGAGAACTTGTCATTAAAAATAGACTTAAAGTAAGGACATAAACTGGCTTAATATATCTGAATAGATAACTTGCGGTAAGACTAAATAGCATCGCAACAAGGCCAATCTTTCTTAGTGTCGGGATGTATTCGGCAATATTATTACTTGGTAGAATGGAATAAAGTGTGACAAAACTTAATAAAACAATTAAAGCACATAAATAAATTGGAAATAATTTTCTGCTAAATAAAACTCGCGCTAATTGCTTGAATATTGAAAATAGTGAAGCTTTCATATTACTAGAATTTTCTTGGTGAGTTTTTTTAGGAGTTTGATAGAAAAATAACAGCGAACCAAAAATATAGATGGCCATTAAAATCCACATAGCTGGATAAAGAGAATTTGTGATCATCAAAGAGCCGAACCACTGCCCAATAATACCAGCTAACAGAAAAGCACAACTAATAATTGATACAGCCTTAGACTTCGATGGTTCCGATAGATTTAACGTAATCCAAGCAATTGCCACAGGCGGATACGATGCAGCACAAAATCCTTGGAGTGTTCGACAAATAAGTAACCAATAATAGTTAGTAATAAACGGCATAATGAAACTAATTGTTGCTAATAGCAATAACCCTATGGATAAAGTACGTTCTTTTCCTATTCGATCGGATAATCCACCCCAGATAATAAATCCAATTGCATAAAAAATAGCGAATAAAGATGTCAGTAAGCCAATGTTATTTAAAGTTGCCCCTTTTATGAAAAGTACTAAATCAGAATAAACAGGAATAAGTATATATAACTGAGTTACTACCGATAGGGCGATAATGGGTACAAAGAAAGTTCCTGTTAATAATTTATATTTCACTATTTTTATCTGCTATATAAATATAATTTTTGAATTATAGATCTAATGATTGTAGTTTAACAACAATTGCTTCACTTTTGATTTTCTATTTGTTTTAAAGACAAATTAGAATATATCAAATCTATTTATTTTTAATTCGAAATATAAAAATGCAAGGAGCAATGACTGAAAATAAATCTTTTAAAAGTGAATATGATGACTTTTTATTAACTGTGATCGTTGGTATTGGTTAAGTTTCAGAAATGACAAATATTCTTGTAATAAACTTAAAATATTGAGATGACAATGGAATAATTAAAGCTGTTGATCCGCACGCAAAATCTCGTCAGTTTAATATGTCAGATTCTAATATAAGAGTTTATTGAGGATGGCTGCATGTTAGATGGTGTAGCTAAAAAGGTTGAGGATAGAATTTCAAAAATTCTATAGCTGATGAGTTTAATAAAAATGTAGCAATAAATATTTTTCATACAGTTGTTTATTCTAACATTAATATGTTTTTCTCAAACTCAGTCATCTCGGCTTTGCTTTTTAAATAATTTACTTAAATATCAGTTTTTATCAAAAATACCTTATCAAAATATTTAATTCTTTTGTTTAGAAAATCTAAAGTTGATATTTTATGAATGAACTTGAACGATTTGCTATCTGTTATTGAAGAGCTAAATCATAATATTAATTATAAAAGTTTCTACTTGTACTGTTAACTTTTGTAGTTTTATATGTGACTAATCACGATTAAATTTTTAGTCTTATTTTACAGTTTAGGGTGGTTTTAATATAGAATATATTAAGAATATTAGGTATTAGATACTAGCTGAATTTCATCTAGTATCTAATTTTTACGGTTACTAATTTATGTTAGGACTATTTATAGTCATTTTATTAGTAATTACAACCTATAAATAGGGTTTATTTTTTCTCAAATAATTTTTCACACGGATAGCCTGTTAAGTCTTCTACTACGAATTTAGTTTCTTCAGATAACTCATTTACATCGCCATTTGATTGTAAGACATCAATTGCATTAACTAATAATCCATGTTTTTCTTTATCTAGATTAAAGGTGAGAGTCACTAACATAGCTAAGAAAACAAGTAATCCAGTTCCTAAAAATAGAATTAATGCAATTGTGGTTATTGCTTCAGGAGTTTGATCTGCTTGTTTTTGAACAAAACCACCAAATTCTAATATTAATCCAACACAAAGAGTTGATAGGGCGACTGTCGTTTTTCTAGAGAATGTCATAACAGCAGCAAATAAGCCTTCTCTTCTTTTTTTAGTGATCATTTCATCAATATCTGGAATGAATGGGAAAATATTCCATGGTGTGAACTCCATCAGGCATCGGCCTATTTGATATACAGTACCAATAACAAACAGTATGGCTATTTTTGATGATGGATTAAATACAAAAACTAAATAGGTCGCAGCTAAACATAAAAGCATAGTCGAATAAGCACCAACAAGTAGTTTTTTCGGTCCATATTTAACGAATGCGAATCCTGCTACTAATGTAACTGGTAATCCAATGATACTTAAAGATAAAAGGCTTCCAGCTACAGAAGCATCAAGCGTTAAACAATATACACAGAAAAATACAAATACAGTGTTATAAATATCTTTACCAGTAAAAGATAATAAATAGATAGCTAAATGTTTTCTGAAGGCTCTAACTTTTAGGGTAGAGAAATATTCTTTAAACAGACCAAAAACAAAGGTAACTGGATTTACTTTTTTATCAGATTTAGATTTTTCTAATTCTTTTAACATTTCCGGAGTTAGTGGTCTTTCCCAAGTTGAAAAGTAGGATATAATCACGCAAATCATGAATAATACAGCAAAAAATATACCATTAAATAGATAAGCATTTGGATCATTTTCACCATAGATTGCAATTAATCTGCCTGGTACAAATGTTGCCATAAAAGTACCTACTGCAGAAATAAACATTCGACAAGTAGATAGTTTGGTTCTTCCTGCATAATCATTGGTCATTTCAGATGGTAAGGTTTCCCAAGGAATCATTACCATGGCTACAACTACCTCAAAAGTTAAATAGATAGCTAGATAATATAGGTAGCCCATGCCATTAATCCATAATAATGCATAAGAAAGCATTAATGGTGCGCCAATTATTAAGAAGAATCTTCTGCGTCCAAATTTTTTACCTAATTTATTTTTATAAAAGTGATCGGTGAAACTCCCCATGAAAAGGCATAATATGGCGTCTAATATTCGAGCAATTGCCACAATTGATGCCGCTTCAATTGGGCTCAATCCAACAAAAGTAGTAAAGAAGTATAACAACCATGCACCTATAATGGTGAATGCTCCCCCTCCAATGATATCAATCATTCCAAAACCTATAGCTTTAGGAATAGTGATTATTTTTTGATTTTTCATTTTCCAAACCTCGTAATAGAATTAAGCAATTAATTTATTGAAATTGCATAAGTTTTAATTTCAAAAGGACTTAATTTTATTTTTAAATTCCCTTTATTTATGTTTTGATCAATAAAGTTCTCCATCAAATCACACTCTCTCCACCAGTTGATTTTGTAGTGAGAGCTGATATTGACATTTTGTGTTCCACCGGAGAAATCATGAATTCTGAGAATTAACCAATCACCTGATTCTGCTTTTTTCAAAGCATCAACCTGAACTAAATGATTATCTAATGTAAGAATTGATAGATTAGATGGCTTAATAAATGATTTTAATTTGCCATCATAAATTCTTAGCGGTTCATTTAAGAACCAAGCTTCTTGGGCAACATGACCTTCTTGCCAATTCTTCGTATGAGGAAATAAAGAATATGTAAATTGATGTTGTCCTTGGTCAGCTTGTAAATCAGGGCTTATAGCTGATTTGATGAGGGTTAATTGCATTATATTGTCTCTAATAGCATGACCATATTTGCAATTATTTAATAGGCTGACGCCATAACCGTATTCTGATAAATCGGCCCATTGATGTGCTACACTTTCAAATTTTGCATAATCCCAACTAGTATTCCAAGTAGTTGAGCGTTTAACATTACCAAATTGAATGTCGTACGTTGCTTCAACTGCTCTAATATCGACTGGAAATACTGTTTTAAGTAGTTGATTGCAGTCATGCCAATCAATATCAGTTATAAAATCAATTTTTGGATTATTACTATAGACTCGCATTTTCTGGCAAATTGAACTGTTATTAAAAATCCATTTAAATGTGATTTCACAAATTAATGGCCCTAATTCAGTCAGTTCGACAGATTGTAACTGTACAACAGGTGATTTTTTCTGAATATGAAATATTTCAATATCCCAAGCATCATATTTCATTGGTTTATCTTCATATACAGTCAATACATTGCCACAACCTGACAATACCTCTCGGTTATTCTTTTTATCAAAAATACGGGTAAGGTGGCCAAATTTATTCCACTTAATGAGATAAAAAGGTGTATCTATTTCATCATCATTATAGATAAAAGCATCTTTTGCCTTATTACTTTCAGATGTAACGTTATTTTCATAACTTACATTTATACAACTTAGTGGTGCTATTGATGGTATTTCAACAAAATAACCATCATTTTGTTTTGATTTTTGTATAGTGAAATATTGATTGGAATCATCTTTTATAGTGAGATTTTCTGCATAAGTATCAAAATAAACAACGTCATTTTTTCTCATAAAGTTAGAGCTATTGATGATAATTTTGCTATTAACATCACTATCTGTAATATTTTTTAACAGAGGTCTAAGAATTTCGTTATGTCTATTATTTAAATCCTGAAATTCAAGTTTGGCATCTTGATAGACTTCATGTATAGATGAACCAGGAATAATGTCATGAAATTGATTTCTAAGAATGAGTTTCCAACAATAATCTAGTTTATTTTTTTCATAAACAGACCAGTCATTATTTAAGATTGAGTTAGTCGCCGATAACCATTCGATGAAACGAATATCTAATTCGGCTAATCGATTCGCTTTTTTAATTTGCGCTTGGCTGGTGTATGTTCCGCGATGAGTTTCAAAGTATAATTCGCCATCCCAAGTATGGAACCAATCATTGCTATGATTGATATTATCCTCTAGTTCATGAAAGAATTGCTTAACAGTACCAAATTGAATATTAGGTAATACTGGCATTTTTTCGAATCGTTCTAATAATTCAAGCATCTGCTCATTTGGCCCACCACCACCATCACCATAACCAAATGGTAGCAACAGTGTTTCTGTTAAACCTTTATCTTTATAGTTATCCCATAACCCCTGAACAGATTTAGCATTAACAATGCCATTATAGGTATATCGTGGATGTCCTTCTTCAGGTGTTGTAACAAAATGCGCTAAAATATCACTGCCATCAATGCCTCGCCATTTAAAAGTATCGTGTGGCAGTTGATTAAATTCATTCCAACTAATTTTTGTTGTCATGAAATATTTAATGCCTGATTTTTTTAAAATTTGTGGTAATGCCCAAGAATATCCAAATACATCTGGTAACCATAAGCATTCAGGCGTTATGCCAAACTCGGTTTCCATGAAATTTTTGCCATACATAATTTGTCTGACAAATGATTCACCAGAGGGTATATTACAATCAGCTTCAACCCACATAGCACCATCAACTTGCCAGCGCCCATCTTTGACACGTTGTTTTATTTGATCATAAATTTCAGGATAATCATTTTTAACATATTCATAGAGTTGTGGTTGAGACTGGAAAAAATTATATTTTGGAAATTGTTTCATTAACTTCAAAACAGTCGAAAACGAGCGCGCACATTTTTCTCTGGTATGTTTTATTTGCCATAAAAAGGCGAGATCGATATGAGTATGGCCTACACAATTAATCACAACTGGCGATTTCACCGCATCTTTGCTGTAATTTTCTTCTAAATACCTAGATGCATTACTGATTGATTGGTAAAATTCTTTACTAGATGGGTTTTGCCAATTAATGAGTAGAAAAGAGCTATCTAATAGATTAAGTAATCTCGAATAATAAAAATCATTGTTAGAGATAACATCTAATGTTTGTAATATAGCGGTAGAAGTCACGTACAAATCATGAGTGGCTTTATCTCTTAAACCGAAGGCAACTTGTTTTATACTGTTACCAACATGAAACTCATCAAAATGTTGTCTAACTTTACCTTCAAGTACGCCTGACCATATACGAATATCAAATCTAATTGTTTTACCAGAAAAGTCGTCCGGAAATGAAATAACATTATGGTTTTTATCTAAACCATGCCATGGTTTACCATTAACATAGAGTAACGCTTCATATTCATCACGTAGAAAAGATAATGAAAAATTAAAAAGACCTATATGAGTGGAACGATTCGGATCGGTTTTAGGGAAAGTATGGCTTAACCTTAACCAAACATAGATATCCTTTTCTTTCCACTCAAATCCTTGCTCAATATTTTGCCAATCGGCATTTTCATTAGGGGGCGGGGCACCATTAACTCC
Source organism: Gilliamella sp. W8126 (assembly GCF_016102185.1). Classification (NCBI taxonomy): domain Bacteria; kingdom Pseudomonadati; phylum Pseudomonadota; class Gammaproteobacteria; order Orbales; family Orbaceae; genus Gilliamella; species Gilliamella sp. W8126. Next base: position 599,177 of record NZ_JACFPE010000001.1, read on the forward strand.
TTTACGGTCATAACAAAAATCAAAACTTTGTATTGTTTGAATATCATGTAATTCAAACCGCAATAGTTCTTCAACGCGTTGTTTTAATTTCCTTTCTGTAAAAAACATAATTCCCTCTAATATAGATAAATATACAAAAACAAACAATTGGTATAATAAGTTAAATAATAAAGTTGTAGTTCACAAATATAAAAACCAAATTTGGTGACTGAGATCACAAAAATTTAATTTAATTAATTTAATAATCGGTTCTAAGTGTTTTTGAAAAGGTATAATAACTTTTAATTTCAACTGATTTATTGATAATAAATTTAAGAGGAGTTTTGATTAGTATAATAAAGTCTAATAGAACAAACTTTATCTATATGAATTTTTATTAGGATTTTGATTTTACTGTGAAAATAAATAAAAATAAGCGATAATTGGTTGATCATGAAGTGTCTAATGTTAATATTATCAATTGATAAGTAAACTGGTGATTTGTAAATTGGTTCATCAATAATAGATGAATTGGTAATACAAATTGGTTTTACTAAAATGATAGGATGAGGTTGCCCCAAAGGATAGATTTTCACCAAAAACACAGTCGAAATTATAATATTTATATTACTCATGTAAGTTGAAAATCATACATCTAATTTATCTAAAATATTGAGGATACCTCGATTTCTTCGTTTAATAGTGACAATAAAGCGATGGTTGAAAATGATTTCATAGAATTTAATGTAAATATAATCACTCTTAAGCCCTTTAATGGTCATTTACTGTTTTAAAAATTATATTTAAGAATCTATAATCGATTGATCACTGGTTCAAGTTCAGTTGTAAAATCTATCAAAAGTTTTATCACTATTTATTACTAATCAATAAGTTTGCTGAATGATTAAAAAGAACGGAATTAGGTTGTGTTTTTATACCTTATCATTGTTAAAAATGGTAAATTCACTATATAAAACGAGTTAGCTATCCATATTTGCTCAATTTTGAGGATCAAGGTTAAATCATTAAGAGTAAATCGCACCATTTAGGTGCATTCATTTTGATAATAGATAAAATCTTTCTTGATTAATTTTACTCTATTATTAATAAGTTAAATAATTCATTGAGAATTTTTAGCGACAATTTAATTTTATTTAACTTGGTCTAGATTTTGCATGGTAAATAAAAGGATATTTATTTACTATCTATAAGGAAAAAAGATGAAATATAAAATAATACTTTTCACCACTCTATTCTTAATGAGTACATTCTGTTTTGGTGAGACAAAACTTCCTCATATTGTTATTTTGGCAACTGGAGGAACAATAGCCGGTTCGGCTGCAAGCAATACCGATACCGTTAGTTATAAAGCCGGTGAATTGGGCGTGCAAACATTAATTGATGCGGTTCCTGAATTAAAAAATATTGCTCAAATTGATGGTGAGCAAGTAGCTAATATCGGCAGTAATGATATGACCAGTGATATTATTTTAAAACTATCAAACCGTGTGAATGAACTATTAGCAAAAGATGATGTTGATGGCGTTGTAATTACCCATGGTACAGATACACTTGAAGAAACAGCCTATTTTCTTCATTTAACGGTAAAAAGTGATAAACCCGTTGTCTTGACCGCAGCCATGCGTCCCGCGACCGCTATCAGTGCCGATGGACCAATGAATCTATTAGAAGCTGTGACATTGGCATCTACTTCAGAAGCTAAAGGGCGAGGTGTCATGGTTGTACTTAACGATAGAATAGGCTCAGCCCGATTTATAACAAAGACTAATGGCACAACCACAGATACCTTTAAAGCCGCAGAACAGGGATATTTAGGTGTTTTTATAGCTGCAAAACCACACTTTGAAACCAAAATTGACAAACTTCATACATCAAATTCTATTTTTGATCTTAGCGGTGTTAAAGCGTTACCTAAAGTGATTATTTTATATGGTTATCAGGATGATCCAGAGTATTTGTTCGATGCTGCTATCGAAAACCATGTAGATGGTATTGTTTATGCTGGTTCTGGAGCTGGCTCTACTTCTGTTAGAAGTGATAGAGGCATAAAAAAAGCAGAAAATGCGGGTATTGTTGTTGTACGTTCATCTCGAACGGGGAGTGGGATAGTTCCTGTAAACAAAACATTACCAGGATTAGTTTCAGATTCACTTAATACTGAAAAAGCTCGAATTTTACTCATGACAGCATTAACTAAAACTAAAGATCCTGAATTAATTCAGCAATATTTTCATACTTATTAGTTATCATGATTTATTATAATTCAAAGGGCTGCAAGATAGATACTTGCAGCTCAATCCCAAACAAAAACAATTAAAAAGGTGCGAAAAGCAATTTTTTTACACATTATCAGTGATAATAATTTTTTAAAATATAGATATCAATTTCACCATACCTAATTTGCTTTTTTAATAATATTAAACTAATCTAAATCCTTAAAAAAATTATTATTAAACAATTCTCCAACCGATTAATAGGGAGGTTTAATGATATTTTCAAGGATTAGAGGTGTTAAGCATTATGAAATATTTATTTAAAGATTCTGTATTGATCGGTCTCTTTTTCATATTCTACTTTAGTATGGACATAACTTATTATGTTGTTTTAGAAAATCCTCATTCGTTTATTAGTAAAATAGGTAAGCCAACTGTTGATATTTTATTTGCTATAGCGGTTGTAGTTGAAATTATTTTCTTTCTTTCAATGTTGATAAAACTATTTGTTGCTAATAGTACACATTTGTTAACCTCTTATTTAGGATTAATTTTAGGGCTAGCATTTTCTTTTATTTGGCTATTTATTTTATATATTTGTTTCGTCCGATTTCATAGTTGGGGATGGAATGGTTTTGGATTTCTTGGTTGGGCGTTTTTGCCTGCGATTGGATGTTTTATGAGTTATATTGTTTTAATACTTATCAGAATGTTATATTTTTTATATTGTGTTTTATTTGTTGAAAGATCTAAATGAAATTTTTTTGATTAACTGTCATTTTTAGATATTGCTTAAGAGAATTATTTAACCATCTAAAGTAGAATGAATAACTGATTATTAAGCAGTTAAATATTAATTTTATCAGAGTGTAACCATATCTAATTAGATGGGATTTTTTAGGTTAATAGTGAAGTTAACTTAAGTTTTTTAAGGATTAATTATGCCAAAAATTATTAAATATTTATCTAAAGATAAATTATGGATCTGTCTTTTTGGGGTTGCTTATTTGACATTTATAGTTACTTTTAATATTTTTTCATTAAGAAGCGAATTCTACATTAGTGATGCAGCTCCACATATCCTTTTTATAATATTTTGTATAATAATAATCTCTGAAATTGTTTTTTTCCTAATACAATTAATAAAATTATTTATTATCCCTCAGACACATGTATTAACTTCTTTTTTAGGATTATTTTGTGGATTAGTTTTTTCTTTTTGTTGGTTTGGTATTTTATATTTTTATTTTGAGTATGTTAGTAATGGTTACGATGATATAGGATTCATCATTGCGATGTTCATTCCTGTACTCGGTTGTTTTTTCGGTTACATTATTTTAGTATTGATTAAAATATTAAGATGTTTATATTGTTATTTATCTGTTAAACAAGTCAATAACTCTTATCCGTAAAATAGAATATTTTTAAAAAAAGTCTTTTAAAAAATTAGTTGAATTTTATTAAGTATTTGCCAGTTATTTTAAGATGATTATGTACCTTTTGTTATTTGTTAATTGCTTTTAATATTCCATTATTATCAATTTAAAATAAGATAGAATTACATTGCTGTTGTTATCAAGTATTCAAGCTTTGAAATCTAAATTTTTTTATATTTTAAAGCTATTTTAGCGAAGATATTGAGAGATTTATTCAATCTTGACTTGATTTTTGGTTCAATCAGCGTTTATATATTATTGTAATAAGCAAATCGGCTTATTATTTATAACATTTTACTGGAGGAGCTTATAATGGTACAAAAATTTGCTGCATACGGTAGTGATGTTTCAGCTGGCACTTATAAATGTGCTGATTGTGGCTATGTATATTCAAACCAAAGTAAAAAATCGTTACCCCCTTGTCCTGATCATAATAAAAAACCACATAGTAAGAATGGTTGGTATGTGGTGAGTGGTCAAGGTGATTCAGTAAAAGATCCTCATCATACTAAAAAATAGCACTCGTTCTATGTTGTAACTTTGAAAGGTAACACTTAGTGTTACCTTTTTGGTTATTTGTCATCATCATTAAATTTTATTTTTGAGTTTTTGTTTTTTGCTAATAACTTTATTTTAAAATTGTGATCTTTATCACGTTGAAAAATAAAAGCAATGTCTCGTCTATTGCTAAACCTACCTTTCATTATTACCTATGGCTAATTGAGAAATGACTTGATTTATGGTAATAAAAAATTAGTTGTAATCAATTTCAATCAAATATATCTCTTTCACTACAAAGTAAATTTAGTCATTTTTTGGCAATTTTGCAATTCTAATAAACTGCCAAGAAGATCACAATTTCATTACTATTTGATGCCTATACTAAGTCCAATATGTACTTATGGAAATAAAATTGTTTATCCTTTAGGAGGTAATAATGAAAAAAAACATGAAAAAATTGGTTGTGTTAGGCATATTATCAGCATTGTGTTTACCAACAGGTGCAGCTTGGGCCAAAGATTATCAGTTATCAGGAAAAAATGCACAAGTTAAGTTAGCTAAGGATGACAGTCAAAATAGTATTACAGCACTAAATATTATCAATCCAGTTACTAATGATTCGGTGAAAATTGAAACGTTGTTTGAAATTGTTTTAGCATCCGGAGATAAGTTAACCGATAAAGATTTTTCACTGGATAAAGTGCAACAACAAGATACAGGCATGACATTAAATTACACTGGTCATGATATGTCGATTGAAACTGTTGTTAATCTAAATGATGATAAACATTTTGCGAGTTATGAATTAAGAATCACGCCTAAAAATAAAGCACTTTTAATGTCATCAGTTTCATTAATGCCATTCCATTCACAGGCACCATTTGTGTATGGTTCAGTAGTAAGTTCACCGATTATTAGTGATACTTTTTTTATCATTCCAGAAAATCCACTAACCAATACAGTTGCTTATGAAGGCGGTGTATCACAAAAAATCCCACAAGCTATTCCACTGCAAGCTGAACACACTTTAAGTTATAAAACTTATATTGGTACTTATGAAAAAGGACAGTTAAGACGTAACATTAATCAGTTTATTGATAGTGTTCGTCAACGTCCATATAATCCATATTTACACTATAATTCATGGCTTGATATAGGATTTTTTAATCCTTATACCGAAAAAGAGGCTTTATTGAGAATTGATCAATATGGTGAGGAGTTGGTAAAAAAACGTCAGGTAAAATTGGATGGATATTTATTTGACGATGGTTGGGATAATCTAAAAGGTAACTGGGGATTTAGCGCCAATTTCCCTAATGAATTTAATAATTTGAAAACAGCTTCGGATAAATATCAAACGGCACTCGGTATTTGGTTATCACCATGGGGCGGTTATAATAAACCACGTGATAAACGTGTTGCTAATGCGCCTGAATTTGGTTATGAAACTATGGATGGTAAATTAGCCTTGTCAGGCCCAAATTATTATACTAACTTCCATAAACGAATCCTCGAATTGATTAATAATCAAAACATAACCATGTTTAAACTTGATGGAACGGGTAATGCTGATAAGGTTATTGCTGGTAGCCAATTTACTAGTGATTTTGATGCTGCTATCCATTTAATTGAAGATATGCGCAGTGCTAACCCAAATCTCTACATCAATTTAACCACCGGTACTCAAGCAACGCCATCATGGTTATTCTATGCTGATTCAATATGGCGAGGAGGGGATGACGTTAACTACTATGGACCTGGTAGCAAAGTGCAACAGTGGTTAACTTATCGTGATGCTGAAACTTATCGTTCTATAGTTTTAAAAGGTCCACTATTCCCGCTTAACTCCTTAATGTTGCATGGTATTGTCTATGCAAAACAAGCGAAAAATCTTGATCAAGAAAGTGAAACAGATTTTGCCGATCAGGTCTGGAGCTACTTTGCAACAGGTACTCAATTGCAAGAAATGTATATTACACCTGAATTATTAACGCCCCAAAATTGGGATACGCTAGCTACAGCCGCAAAATGGGCAAGAACTAATAAAGATGTTTTATTTGATAGCCATTGGATAGGTAAAGACCCGACAAAATTAGGTGTATATGGTTGGGCCGGTTGGAGTAAAGATAAAGCAATCATCACATTACGTAATCCATCTGATAAACAGCAAGTTTACTATCTAGATTTGCAAAATGATTTAGAATTACCAACTAATGCAACTGACCGTTTTCAAATTAAAATTGATTATGCTAGTAAGTTACATGCAAAAAAACCAACAACTATTTCGAAAACAGCAATGTTAACGCTTGAGCCTTTTGAAACAGTTATCATGTCATTAACTCCACAATAACCTATAAAGTGCCTTACCGTGACAAGGTAGGGCACTTGATTTTCTGCGATTTTATTTGCAATTATGTTTACTATTAACAGATAAATTTAGTAAACCAATTTTGTCCAAAGAATTTAACTTATCCTAGATAACCTATATATTCAGGTATTTCAAAATTAAAGCTTAATAATACCCAAATCTAATTAAAATTCATTGCTTATTTTGGTTGAAAGATTATTAAATTCAGGCAAAATTTATGAAGATCAATTAGATTCAATGATAAAAATAGTTAAAGTTGAAATGGTCAATATTTGTGTGGTTTAATCTAAATTCTTACAATAAATTGTTAAGTTGGCTTTTTTTATCAGAAATATTGTGTAAGATAGCAGATAATTTTATTATTCACTATTATTTAGATTATTAAATAAATTAAAATATTCAAGATAACTATAAAAATCTAATTATTTATCAATAGATTTGATTGGAAATAGAGTTATAAGGGATAAAGTAAGGAAAAATGATGAAAAAAGTTGTTAATTTGGCCGTGTTGCTTTCAAGCCTTTTTATGTTTACGACCGCAAATGCAGCTGAAGCTGATAAAACTACTGGAGTAAAGGTTACTAAAGCGTTAGCAGATAGCGCAAAACGTTCATTGTTAGGAGAAAAAGGTAAATTTCCTATTCAAGTAGAGGCCGGTTATGAAGTCACCAATATTACCGCGAACCTTAATAATGTGGTTTTTGAATATAAGATGCCTTCAGATAGCCAAAACACACCTTTAGATGATTTTATGGAAAATGTTAGATTAGGGCTTAATAGTCAATTTTGTGATAAATCTGATGTTGTGAATGTCCTAAAAACTTATGACATTCGTTTTATTTTCCGTTTTCAATTCACTGATGAGCGTAATATTCCTACCACTTTATCAATCAAAGAAATCTGTGAGTTAGAATAGGTAACTATAAGACTATTCTTAATTAAGCGAATTTTAGTAATGAATCGAAACATTGAGATATTAATTTTGATTCATTACTAAGTTAATGGCTTAACTCAAATATTGGTCTTATTTTTCAACCATCCTCAACAGCGAGTTTGCTTATGCTGTGATTTATCAAGAATTACTAGTCGTTAGCTGAGTAGTGTTATCTGATTGAAGTTTGTTTCTTAATAAGATTTTTTCCAAAATAGACGTATATAGTGGCATTCCTCCTAGCGCTTGGGCTATGAGTGTTGCACCTAAGCAAGTAATAATCATCGGTAAAATAAGCTGATAATTATCTGACATTTCCATTACCAAGACAATCCCTGTGAGGGGCGCACGTACGGTTGCTGCAAATAATCCTCCCATTCCAATGATAGCGCAAGCACCAAGTTCAATATGATAATTGGGGTAAATTTGTTGTGCTATCACACCAAAAGCGATCCCAACCGTTGTCCCTAGGGCTAAAGTTGGGGCAAAAATGCCACCTGGAGCGCCGGAACTAAAGCATAAAACGGTAGTGATAAAGCGCAAACATAAAATCATTATCAAACTATTGATTGCATAATTACCTGCAACTGCATTAGGAATAAAATCAAAACCGCTACCAGTTATTTCTGGAATGATAAAACTTACCACACCAAATAATCCCGCTAGGCAAAATCCAGTGATAACGAAATAAACTTTATGCAATAGATAAAACTGTTTGAATCGCTCTTGTAAGGTTAATATACATTTATTTGATAAAACACCCATAGCACCAAAAAAAGTCCCTAATAAGAGATATAACCATAAAGATTCAATAGGAACGGCATTAAAGTGACCGATCTGAAAGACAGATTCCTGATTATATAAAAATTGATACATAATGCTGGCCATAATAACACCAACAAAAATAGCTTTTATTGAGGTCAAATTATAGCGAAATTGTGGGCGCATCTCTTCTATAATAAACAGTATGCCTGCTAACGGCGCGTTAAAAGCTGCAGTAATCCCAGCGGCGGCTCCCGTTGCTAAAAAAGTATGTCGATAAGCTTTATTTTTAACTTTAAGCAGATCGGAGACCATTGCACCAATATTACCACCGAGTTGAACCGTAGGGCCTTCACGACCTAACACCATACCAGAGCCCAAAGCACCGATGCCACCAATAAATTTAACAGGTAGGACAGATCGCCAACGAACTGGACGTAAATCAAGTAATGCACCTTCAATTTCTGGTATACCTGAACCGCCAGATTCTGGTGCAAAACGTTTGACCAAATAGTAAGCTAACCCACCCATTGTCCCAGTGATAGCAAAGATTAATAGATAATTAATTACTAGATTGTCGACCAGATTAAATAATAATGTTTTACGCAGTGAGATTACCCAATTCACCGCATATTGAAATAATACGCCAACAATACCAGTGATAGTGCCGATAACACCGGCAACTATTAGTACGATTAGTGGGGCTTTATCCTGAAAACTACGTATTTTATGATAAAGTTGAATTCTTTTTTTGATAGCAGAATAACTAGGCACAATATTGACTGTAATTAGAATAATGAAGGCAAATTCTACGCCTGTTTAATCGAAAAAGATAGTTTCAAATTTGCGCTAAAATCCTCACTAGTAGTAAGATTATTTAATCAAAAATCTGCGATAATTCGCCATTAAGCAGTAATGTAGCTGCGCGATTTTTTAATCCAAATAATTAAAAATATTGTTCGGCCAAAACTAAATAAACTATAGGCCAGCCATAATCCATGATTTCCCCAAACTGGTACTGCAAAATATTGTACTATCAACCAAAGCAATAACGCTAATAACATTGAATCACGGATTGATGAAGTATAACTAATACCTGAAAAAACACCATAATAGATTAAACCGCCCGCAGCAACAATAGGGAATATAACTAGCCATGATTGATATTGCAGCGTAAGATTTATAATTTCCGTTTGATTAGTAAGTAGCTTGATAATTGAGCTGTCAAACGCCAACCAAATAGCAATTATTACAATTGGGCAAATAAAACAGGCTTGCAATGACCAACGTAGAGTTTGGTTATAGAGATCCATATTTTTATTCCCCTTCGCGCGACCACTAAATACACTTGATGCATTAGCAAAACCATCAAACAGATACGCCATCATGTAATGGATCTGGAATAAGACGGCATTAGCGGCCAATACTTCGGTATCGAATGTTGAGCCAATCGAAATAAAATGATTGGTGACGATTAATAAACAGATAGTCCTTATCATTAGATTGGTATTGACTAAAATGACTCCTTTTAAGGATTTCCATGACAAAATTGCTTTTAAGTCGGTTTTTTGATGTGTTTTCGGTAGATATCGATAGATGAACAAAATCCCGATTAAAGAGCAACTTATTTGGGCGATTAAGGTTGCGAATGCGACGCCTTTGATGTCCCAACGAAACCACCAGACAAAAAGCATCGCCATTATAATATTAAGTACATTGATGAAAACTTGTAAAAATAATACTGCTTTTACTTTAGAGATACCCATTAACCAACCAACTAATACATAATTGATAAGTACAAAAGGTGTCCCCCAAATTAACACGGAAAAATAGCTATCAGCATAGTGTTGAACTTCTTGATTAGGCTTGATGATCTGCATTGAAGCAAAAAAAATGAACTTTTGAAAAATAATAAATACCAAACCTAAAAAAATCGCAATAAACAGGGGGCGAATAAGCGAAGATTTTAGTAACAATATGTTATCCAAGGCTTGGGCTGCGAAACCGGTGGTACTGACTCTTAAAAAACCAAATAACCAGTAAATGGTATTGAATATTACTGTTCCTATGGCAATGCCAGCAATAAAAGCTGGATTAGGTAAATGACCAACTAAAGCGGTATCAACGACGCCAAGTAGGGGGGTGGTAATAGTAGACAGTACAAAGGGGATCACCAATTTAAGATAATCGCTAAACTGATATTGTTGATTTGATGTTGATGAGTTTGCCATTTTTTAAAAACCTAAAACTGATTCGAGAAGTTGGATAGAGTAAGGGTTTTTGACTTGATTAAGTTTATCTATACTATCAATATATTCAATGATCTCACCTTTATAAAAAAATGCCACTTTGTTACAAAGATAAGTAATGGTCGTTAGGTCATGGGTGATAAAAATACTGGTAAGATTGAGTTGCTTTTGTAAATCGGCAAGTAGTGACAATATTTGGGTTTGTACTGAGATATCTAATGAACTCACAGCTTCATCAAATAAGATAAATTGCGGAGAGCAGGCAATTGCTCTGGCAATGCAAACACGCTGTAATTGACCACCACTCATTTGGTGAGCAAAACGATGATAAAAAGAGCTATCTAAACCGACTTGTTCTAATAAAGCGTTAATACGCAGCTTACGGTCATCTTTGGCTAGTTTTTCGTAGATGTCAATTGGTTCAGCAATGATTTGGGATGCAGTAAAATACGGATTGACCGAGGCATTATAATCTTGAAATACCGCACTGATAGCTTTACGCATTGTTGACTTTTTCCACGCCCGTTTAGCTATATCTTGACCATTAAAATAGATATTACCACTATCAGGTTTTTCTAAACCTAAAATCAGTTTACCTAAGGTACTTTTGCCACTACCACTTTCGCCAATAATGCCAAGACATTCACCTTGTTTTAGCTCGAATGAAACGCCATTGATAACGGTATTTTTTGTTCGGCTAAATAGATTCTGATTCGGCTGTAAAAAAGACTTTTTTACATTTTCAACGTGTAATAACGGTGGCATTAAGTTGTCTCCGTAATCAAATTTGGATTATTGAAACCAATAATAGCATTGAACTTATTCAATAACTGTTTACGTGTGTCTATCAAGTAACGAGTATAGTCATGTTGAGGATGGTAAAAAATTTGTTCACGACTACCCGATTCCACAATCTTTCCTTTATTCATCACAATGATATCATCAGCAATATGATGAATCACACCTAAATCATGAGAAATAAAAATCACGGTTGTTTTCGAGTTCTGTTTTATCTCGGTAAACATTTTTAAAATATGAAATTGGCTAATTGAATCGAGTGCTGTAGTAGGTTCATCAGCAATGATGAGTTCAGGTTCAAGCATCAATGCCAAACCAATCATTATTCTCTGTAACATGCCACCACTTAATTGATGAGGATATTTTCTATAGATCTCTTGTGGATTATTAAGGCCAATATTTTCAATCATTTCTAACGCTTTTGTCATGGCTTGCTTTTTGCTAATAACTTGATGCGCTTGTAGTGTTTCAACCACTTGCTTGCCAATACAATATAACGGATCGAAGGCACTCATAGGATGTTGTAGTATTATCGAAATTACCTTACCACGTATCTGCTTTAAGGTCTGTTTATTCTGTTGTAATAGATCACCATTATTAGCTAAGGTTAGTTTAGATTGGTGTGACTTAAATAATATTTGACCTGACACATTAAAATAGGGCTCTAATAATCCGATAATGGCTTTACATGTTAAACTTTTGCCACTGCCACTTTCACCAACGATACCTAAACATGAATGACGATTAATTTTAAATGAGACATCATCTAATAGCTTGTTACCATTGTCGAGGGTAACAGTAAGTTTATTCACTTCTAATAGCGAGCTACTCATGCTTTTTGTCCTTTGGATCTAAAATATCTCTTAAACAATCACCTAACATATTAAATGCTGCAACGACAATTAAAATTGCGATACCAGGATAGACCATCTGCAACGGATGTTGAGTCATGACATTTTTCGCTTCGCTTAACATTAACCCCCACTCGGCAGTAGGTGCTTGAACACCTAATCCAATAAAGGATAGTGCTGAGATATTTAAAATTACCCAACCTGTATCTAAGGTTGCTAATACCACCAGCTCTGACATAACATTAGGTAATAAATGACGGCAAATAATAAACGAATGTGGTGCGCCAATTGCGCGTGAAAAAAGAATATAATTTTTTCGGCTATATTTGATGACTGAACTACGAATCATGCGGCTATACCATGCCCATTTAACCACAATATTGGCTATAATGACGTTTTCAATACCTACGCCTAATACACCAACAATCGCGAAAATCATTACCTGGCTAGGAAATGACAGCATAATATCACAAAGGCGCATAATGCATTCATCAAGTTTGCCTCGTTGATAACCTGAGATAAGGCCGATTAGACTACCAACTACGATAGTGATGATCATGGTCAGTAAGGATAAAAACAGGGTAGAGCGGATACCATAAAGCAAACGCGATAAAATATCGCGACCAAGATGATCACAACCAAGCCAATGTTGGCTAGACATGGCGGCATATTTACGCACTATACGAACTTTATTGGGATCATACGGTGCGATATAAGGTGCTAAAATACCTAATATAACGATTGTGGTGATGATGATTAAACAGATTAAAGCTGTTTTATTGTTAATCAGTTGTTTAGTTATATTCATACGGCACCACCATTATATCGTAATCGTGGATCTAACCATTGATGAATGATATCAACAATAAAATTACAAACTACAAATAGAATAGCCATGATAAGAATATAAGCTTGAATGACCGGATAATCACGGTTCATGATAGCCGCGATACATAAACGCCCCAGTCCTGGCCACGAAAAGATATATTCGACGACAAAAGATCCAGCTATTAATTGCGGAATAGTCATACCTAAAGCCGTGATAGTAGTATGTAGAGAATTAACTAACACATGTTTAACAATTATCGTTGTTTCTTTTAAACCACGGCTACGAGCATAAAATACCGAATAATTATGCATATTTTCCAACATGTTATTACGGATAAAACGAATATAAGTTGAGATATAGACAAACGATAAGGTTAAGGTAGGTAAAATGAGATTTTGCCATGTTCCGTAACCGTTGGTTGGCAGTAAATCTAAATAATTGGCAAACAGCCAAATAAATAGCAAACCTAACCAATAACTAGGCATTGCAGTACCTAGAAAGATAATAATACGAACAATATGATCGAATGCTGAATTGGCAAAGATGGCACATAAAACACCTAAAATTAAACTGATGATAAGTGTAAATGCAAATGCCGACATCGCTAAAATTAATGTCGGAATTAAACTGCGGATCATCTCATCCCAAACTAGTCTATCTCGATGAATAAATGAACGACCAAAATCAAGATGTAAAACATCATATAGCCAAATAAAATAGCGTTCTAAAAAAGGTTTATTCAATCCCAATTCTTGACGCATACTTTCAATAGCATCTGGTGTTGGCATGATTTCGTTTAAGCGTAATGCAACTTCAGCAGGATCGGAGGGGGCTAAATTAATAAGAAAAAAAGCGATAAAAGAGATACCGAATAATATCGGTATCATCATGGTTAAACGTTTAATAATATAATTTAACATTATTCGTCAATAATATTAGTTTATTAAAAATGCATTTTCTCAAATGGAATATCAAATTGAGAAGGAGCGAATTCAATTCCTTTTAATGATTTAACGGCAATAGCACGATTACGTTCATAAGTTAATGGGATATAAACGGCCTGATTGTGCAGCGTTTCTAGTACATAACGGAATAGATCTTGCCGCTCTTTTTCAGCAGTTGAAATTAATGCTTTACTAATACTCTCATCAATTTGTGGCTTTTCTTTCAAGCCTTGTTGCGCCATATAATCACCATAAACCGGTAATTTCATTCCCGATAAAAATGATTGCGGATCATATGGTGTTCCCCATGAAATATCGAATACCATATCAAAATCACCCGCTTTTTGGCGATCACGATAACCTTGCTCTTCTTCACCATGGATATTAAGCTTTAATCCCACTTGCTCAAATTCGTCTTGCATATATTGTGCAATGGTTTTTTGAGAGGCAGTATTACTATCATAATAAAGAGTGATCTCAAACGGTTTACCCTCTTTTTGGCGATAATCTTCACCTTTAACTTTTAGCCAACCAGCTTTATCAAGTAGTGTTTCAGCTAATTTTGTATCGTAGACATAAGGTTTTAAACCAATGTTGGCATAAGGAATATTGGTTGCCATCAATGTATCCGCTGGTGCTTCGCTATTATTAAAAATACCTTCTGAGATATCTTTCTTATTGATAATATGTTCGATAGCTTGGCGGACATTAACATCACTCAATTGGCTTCTTGTCGTATTCATTAAAACAATTCGACTGGAAACCGGTTTAGACATTAAGGTTTGAAACTTATCCATGCTAGAAAAACGCTCAAATGAATCCGCATCAACCATATTTTTACCATAAATCAGATCTATTTCACCTTTTTCAAGGGCCATTAGCCGACTTTGATTATCTGCGATTACTTTCATAGTCACTTTTTTCAGTAACGGTTTAGTACCCCAATAAGTTGGATTGGCATTAAATACTGCATACTGATCTTTCTTATGATCACCTAAAACATATGGGCCGGTACCAATATAAGATTTCACGCCATTTTTAGTTTCACCATCAATCATAGAATTTGGGGAAATAAATCGCATAGGGCGAGTGACGGCAATTTCAATCATGAAAGGGTAGTAAGGCTCAGAAAGATTAACCTCAAGAGTATAATCATCGACTGCTTTGACTTCGGTTATTAAACGCACCATTTCTAACCAAGTATGACGAACTTTGTTGGATAACACGGCATCCCAATTCAGTTTGGCACTGTGCGCATCAAATTTTGCTCCATCACTAAATGTGACGTCTTTTCTTAATTTAAAGGTGTAAGTTTTACCTTTGTTAGTAATAGTCCAGCTTTCTGCCAACCATGGAGAAAAAGTGCCATCTTCATTATAGTGAACTAATGATTCATACAACATATTTTGCGCCCACATTTCACCTGAATATAAATGTGGATTTAAATCACGAATATCACGAAAGTTTGCGAAAGTAATATCATCTTTGGCTAAACAATTTAAACTAAAGCAACTTAACATTAAGAAGATAAATAATTTTTTTAAATGAGGGAAGTTAAAAGACATATCTATTCCATGAAATAATTATGTTTTGGGCTTGCAACAATACAATAAATGATAATGATAATCAATATCATTTTTCCAATCTACCTAAAAAATGAGCAATATATTATGAACATATTTTAAGCGATTAATAACTCTATACTTTATAAGGTTATTCCCTAAAATAGTAACATATATTACATAACTAGCAATGAAAAGATAAAATAATCAGACAATTATTATTAAATTGCTTTATAATGTTGTTGCTTATTTATTTTTTTCGATTATTTAGGAATCATTACATGTCATTTGACTCTCTTGGCTTAGATGCCAAGATATTAAAAGCTATTGAAGAGCAACACTATACCGATCCCACTCCTATCCAACAACAAGCTATTCCCGTAATACTGTCAGGTAAAGATTTAATGGCTAGTGCCCAAACCGGTACCGGTAAAACTGCTGGTTTTGGTTTACCCATATTGCAAAAATTGCATCAAATGCAATTAAAAAATTCACCTAACTCAGAACCGAAAAAAGGTAAACGTCCTTTATATGCATTAATTTTAGCACCAACACGTGAGCTAGCAGCGCAAATCGGTGAAAATATTCGTGATTATAGTCGATATTTATCTATTCGTTCATTAGTGGTATTTGGTGGTGTTAGTATCAATCCACAAATGATGAAACTTCGCGGTGGGGTGGATATTTTAATTGCCACACCAGGACGATTATTAGATTTAGTGCACCAAAATGCTGTCGATCTTTCGCCGGTAAAAGTTTTAGTTCTGGATGAGGCTGATCGTATGTTAGATATGGGCTTTATCCATGATATCCGACGTGTGATCGCTAAATTACCGAAAAAACGCCAAAATTTACTTTTTTCTGCCACCTTTTCTGACGAGATAAAAGGATTAGCGAATACCATCTTAAATTCGCCTGAATCGATTGCTGTGGCGAAAACCAATAGTGCATCTGAGCAAATTACGCAATATGTGCATCGAGTGGATAAGCGTCGTAAGCGTGAATTGCTCTCTTATTTAATTGGCAAAAATCAATGGCAACAGGTGTTAATTTTTACTCGAACCAAGTATGGCGCTAACCATCTAGCGGAACAGTTAACCAAAGATGGCATTAAAGCATCAGCAATTCATGGTAATAAGAGTCAGGGCGCCAGAACGAAAGCGTTAGCTGATTTTAAGTCGGGACAAATACGAGCATTAGTCGCTACAGATATTGCCGCCAGAGGATTGGATATTGAGTTATTACCTTATGTTATTAATTATGAGCTGCCACAAGTAGCAGAAGATTATGTTCATCGAATTGGTCGAACAGGGCGAGCGCAAAATCAAGGTCAAGCTATATCGCTAGTTTGTATTGATGAACTTCCTCAATTAAAATCAATTGAGAAATTGCTTAGAAAGCCGATTCCAGAAATTTTTACTCAAGGATTTGAAGTCGATCCTAAAATTAAAGCGGAGCCAGCCAAAAAAGCGCCAGCAAAACGAGCTCCAACAAAAAGAAGAAGTGCTGATAAATCTCGAACTTCTAAAAATCATCAGAATAGTATGAAGCAATCAAGCCATCATACATATTCTAAAACTAACTAAATTATTTAAAGCAGAAGGATATTATTATGGCTAAGGTTAATCGCAGTCGTCGTTTAAGAAAAAAATTACATATTGAAGAATTTAAAGAGTTAGGTTTTACTGTAAGCTGGTCATTTGACGAAGGTACTAATGAAGAAACCATCGATAACGTTGTCGATCAATTTATCGTTGAAGCAATACAAGCTAATGGTTTGGCTTACGAAGGAAGTGGTTATTTGACTTGGAAGGGGATTATTTGTACCCAGAAATTAGGTAACTGTACTGAAGAAGATCGTGACAATGTCACTAAATGGCTTGAGAGTCATGGTTTAAAAAATGTTAAAACCAGCGCTTTAATCGATATTTGGTGGGATGAATTAGATTTTTAATTCTTTATAACCAGCTAATAAAAAATATAGCCACTTATGTGGCTATTTTTATTGATGTTCTATGTTGCTTTATTCGATGCCTTGACTTCGCAAGTAATCTTCATAATTACCTGTATAATCAATCACTTTTTCTGGCGTGATTTCAATAATACGGCTAGCCAGTGAGCTGACAAATTCGCGATCATGCGATACAAAAAATAACGTTCCTTGATAAAGCTCTAATGCCATATTTAATGATTCGATCGATTCCATATCAAGGTGATTAGTCGGTTCATCCATGACAATGATATTTGGTCGTTGCATCATCAATTTGCCAAACAGCATACGGCCTTTTTCACCACCAGATAGAACTTTAACTTGCTTTTTAATATCATCTTGGGAGAACAATAATCGACCTAAAATACTACGTACCGCTTGTTCATCATCATTAGGTTGTTTCCATTGACTCATCCATTCAAATACAGTTAAGTCCTGTTCAAACTCATATTCATGATCTTGCGCATAATAACCAATATTGGCATTTTCTGACCATTTAATATCACCTTGTTCTGGTGTTAATTCATTCATCAAGGTTTTAAGTAGGGTAGTTTTACCGATACCGTTAGTCCCTAAAATTGCTACTTTTTCGCCAACTTCGACCATGAGATTAAGATTTTTAAATAAAGGACCATTGTCGAAACCTTTAGTGAGGTTTTCTACCACTAGTGCATTACGAAATAGTTTTTTATCTTGCTCAAAGCGAATAAATGGGTTTTGTCGGCTGGATGCCTTGACTTCTTCCAATTTTATTTTTTCAATTTGTCTCGCTCGTGATGTTGCTTGTTTTGATTTAGCGGCATTAGCGCTAAAGCGACTGACGAAGGATTGTAATTCACTTATTTGTGCTTTCTTTTTCGCATTATCAGCTAATAAACGTTCTCTTGCTTGAGTAGCGGCAGTCATATAATCATCATAATTGCCAGGGTAAATACGAAGTTCACCATAATCCATATCGGCCATATGGGTACAGACCATGTTAAGAAAATGGCGATCATGGGATATGATGATCATTGTACTTTCACGTTCATTTAATGTATCTTCTAACCAACGGATAGTATCAATATCTAAGTTATTGGTTGGTTCGTCGAGTAATAAAATATCTGGATTTGAAAATAGCGCTTGGGCTAATAATACCCGTAGTTTCCAACCTGGAGCAATTTCGCTCATTAGACCATAATGTTGTTCGATAGGAATACCAACTCCAAGCAATAATTCACCAGCTCTCGCCTCCGCACTATAACCATCCATTTCGGCATATTGGGTCTCTAAATCAGCGACTTTAAAACCGTCTTCCTCACTCATTTCTGCTAACGAGTAAATGCGATCACGTTCTTGCTTGATTTGCCATAATTCTGTATGTCCCATAATTACGGTATCGAGAACAGTAAACTCCTCGAAAGCAAATTGATCTTGGCGTAATTTACCCAATCTTTCATGTGGATCAAGCGATACATTGCCTGAAGTTGGCACTAAATCGCCACCAATAATTTTCATAAAGGTGGATTTACCACTCCCATTAGCACCAATTAATCCATAACGATTACCATTACCAAATTTGACAGAAATATTTTCAAATAGTGGCTTACTGCCGAATTGCATTGTGATATTGCTTGTTGTTAACACTGATAATTACTCTCGAATTGACAAAAGGAGGCAGTTATATATAACAAAAATACATATAACACCATTAAAATAAATTTCTTTATATTATGGCATATTTAACACTTTTTGA
Source organism: Gilliamella sp. W8126 (assembly GCF_016102185.1). NCBI lineage: Bacteria > Pseudomonadati > Pseudomonadota > Gammaproteobacteria > Orbales > Orbaceae > Gilliamella > Gilliamella sp. W8126. The sequence goes on from NZ_JACFPE010000001.1 coordinate 618,346, forward strand.
ATAATTCGGTTTTATCTCTATGAATTTACTAATGATTTTCATGTTTGTTATTTTTTAACAAACAAAAATTTTGTTAAAAGTAATATATAAAAACCTTAATGAGAAAAAGTGGTTTAGAAAATATTATATTAGTCTTAAGCAGTGAAAGTGAGAGATAACAATAGCTGTATCTCCAACTCAAAGAATATTGAAAATATTCCCAATATACTTCTATAACTTAGAAATCATCATCACAATAAGATTTTTTGATTTTATTAGCAAAAATATTTAAAAATTAAGTCATAAGTATTGTTAATACTTAATCTAAATTTAATTGAAAATGTGCAATTAACTTTATGTTTTATAGAGTAATTCATATCATATCAATTGATGCTCGCTGTTGTATTTCAGCGTCGAAGTAATCATTATTCGATTATTATTTAATTGGGTAACTATATTTGTCATAGTAAATGAGCAAGCCATCGATAAAAACAAAAATGCTGCTATCATTTTCTAATCAAAACTTAAACATTGGTAAATTATAATAAAATTCTATCTTGTTGTTTCAATTAGAATAATAGTATCATTAATACGTTTTAATTGTAGAATTGGCGGAATTGCAATAAAAGGCTTGATTTGTTATCGCTCATAAATCAAGCCTTGTATGATATCAATATGAATAAAAAGGATTTCGAATAATAGGGACAATATATGAAATATTTTTGGTTATCGATAATGTTTTTTTATCTAAGCTGGATTAGTTGTTGTAAAGCAACAAATTTCAAAGATTTAACATCTTGGCAGTATTACGATCAGGAAATTCCGATACAATCTACTGAGGGAGAGTTGTGGGTATTTGATGATAATCGAATTAAATGTGATTGGTTCCCTGATATAGAAGAATTTAATTGTAATTTACTTTTTTTAAAATCAAATAAAAAATTTGATTTTTCTATACCACTCGGTAGTTTCATTGACAGTACTTCATTTAATGGATATTTGTACAAAAGTTCTGCAAATAATTTATTTAACGTGTTTCTTATTGAGGGCGAGTCTGAACGTGGTACAGTTGGTTACTATGTTTTAATCTTTGATAAAACTAAATTGGTTAATCATTTCTACCTTGATTATGGCAGAGCCGGTATCTATTCGTTTGACCAAGCTAAACAATTATTACAAGATAATGCTACAGATAATAAAGAGTTACCAGAATTGAATATCGATAATGCTGAAAATTTTGATGAAATTTATATCAATCCAAAATATTTTATTTCAATTTATAGAAAAAATAATAAGTTTTTATTTAAGATTGCTAGAAATTATATGTGGAATCCTGACGATATTCCAATAACGGATGAAAATAAATATATCTATATTGAAAAAACAATCAATGAATAATTGGAGTAAGAAATAATTATTGTCATGGTTGTAATCAATTAGTGCATCAAAATGTTTACAACCGATATATGAATTGTTACCATGCCTGACTTTTTATTTTCGGTACAAATTTGCTATGTATTACCTTATTTTTGTCACTATTGTTTGGTCGTTTTCATTTAGTTTTATTGCGGTTTATTTAAGTGGTCAAGTTGATACTTGGTTTGCGGTAGTCATGCGCGTTTTGCTGGCTTTTATTACCTTTATTCCTTTTTTACGTTTTAAAAATGTCTCTGTAAAGCAGATGTTGCTTTTGATGGGAGTAGGTGCATGCCAATTAGGAATTATGTACTTCTTTTATTACAACTCATTTCAATATATTTCGGTGCCAGAGGTTCTATTATTTACCATTTCAACGCCAATTTATGTCACCATCATCTATGATTTACTGCAAGGGCATCGACTAAGACTTAATTATTTATTAACGGCCATTATAGCGGTAATTGGTGCGGCAATTATCCGTTATGATCACATCAGTCGTGATTTTATCATTGGCTTTTTATTAATTCAGGGGGCCAATATCGTCTTTGCTTTAGGGCAAGTCGGCTATAAACGTATTATGGAACTCTATCCATTACCGCAACATCAAGCTTTTGCTTGGGTCTATTTTGGGGCAATAGTTGTAGCAACTATTGGTTGGTTATTATTTGGTAATGCTGACAAACTGCCTACCACTCAATTACAGTGGGGGATTATTATTTGGTTAGGTGTTGTGGCTTCGGGATTATGTTATTTTTTATGGAATTTAGGTGCGACTAAAGTCGATTCTGGTACATTGGCGATTATGAATAATTTGGTTATTCCGGCTGGTATTTTAGTTAATGTTGTTATTTGGCACCAATCAATAGATTGGGGGCGATTCACTGTTGGTAGTGCAGTTATTGTTTTTGCTTTGATTTTACACCACAAATTCATAAATTTTGCGGTGAAATAAGTTAATCTTAAGCAAAAGGTAACTGTAACATTATTGATAGAATTAACGGTGTTGTTATCGATGACAATGCCGTTGATATCAATAAGCTAGATGCGATAGGTCCTTGTAAAACCTCAAACTGTCTTGCCATCATATAGCAATTTATGGCTATTGATACGGAACTTAATAATACGATAACTTGTAGCTCTAAAACAGGTAATCCTAATAATTTACCTAGTATATAGGTCACAATTGGTAACACAAACAATTTGATAATACAGATTGCTATAGTGATATGTAAATCATTACGAATTTTATATTCAGCCAGCCCCATCCCTAATACGATTAATGATAGCGGTGCGGTCATATCACTGACCATTTGGGTCGATTTTTCGATAAATATAGGTAAAGGTATACCAGAGTAATTAACGGCTATACCGACAAATATGCCGATGATGATTGGATTTTTCGATACATTTTTAAAGGCTTTGATAAACCCTTTGCTTGATAGTTTACCCATTTGCACAAATTCAATGGATACTGTTGCTAAAGTCCATAAAATTAAAGCATTAAATATTACGATAATGGCGACTATAGGAATCGCTTTTTCACCCAATAACATATTAATAATTGGAATACCAACAAATACCGTATTTGTGTAAATTCCACCCATAGCAAACATGGTACTTTCAGAACCATTAAGTTTAAAAAATTTAACCGCAATAAAGCAACTCAAGGCAAAAACAATAAATGAGCCACCAAAAAATACTAATAAAAGATTAATATCGATTTCTGAATGTTCAGAAAAGTGGCTCATAATTTGAAAGAGCATAATTGGGAAAGCAATATAGAAAGTGAATTTAGTGACACTATCGGTTACCGTTTTTTGCCAACGGCCCATTTTTACAGCAATATAACCTAACAAAATTAAGATAAATAAAGGTAAGGTCGTTAAAAACTGCTGCCATAATGTGATTAAAAATTCCATCTTAATATATCTTTCTATGCATGTTTTCTGGTGAAGTACCATTCTAATTCAGTTGAGCGATTAGAATCAAATTGGTAGCCATCTAAATTAAAACTTTTAATATCATTACAATTATTAATGTTATTTTTTATAATAAATCGGCTCATTAATCCGCGCGCTTTTTTAGCGTAAAAGCTGATCACTTTATAATCATCTTTGCTTTTATCTAAAAATATCGGTTGAATAATTTTGCCATTTAGGTGTTTAACTTGAATCGCTTTAAAATATTCATTAGAGGCTAAGTTAATTAAGGTTGGTTGAGATGATTTTGCTAACTCTTCGTTGAGTTTATCGGTTAAGCTTTCTCCCCAAAATTGGTAAAGATTAGTCTTGTCACCATTTTTTAACCGGATACCCATTTCTAAACGGTAAGGTTGAATTAAATCAAGTGGTTTTAATAAACCATATAATCCAGACAGAATACGTAAATGCGATTGCGCAAATTGCAAGTCACTAGCAGTAAAATCTTCAACATGTAGACCTTCGTATACATCGCCTTTAAACGCTAGGATCGCTTGTCTGGCATTTTGTAAATTAAAATCAGGATGCCAATTCTGGAATCTTTCATAATTAACTGCCGCAAGTTTGGGGCTGATAGACATTAATTTAGCTAAATTATCGCTAGTTAGCTTTTTACAAACAGCAATAAGTTGTTTTGTTGCCTCTAAACAGTCAGGTAGGGTATGGGTTGTAGTGATTAATGGACTTTGATAGTCAAGGGTTTTGGCTGGAGAGATGATAGTTAGCATAAAAAGTGTTACCTATTGTGTTTTGTGCGAATTGGGTATATTTTACCTGTAATCTTAGCAAATAAGGAGAATAAATATGAATAGTACCAAAAAAGAAATACATGATATTCGATCTTGGGCAAATATTCGTGAAACTTCTATTGAAATTGCCGAGGCTATTTTTGAACTCGCTAATGATGATGAAAAATTAGCAGAACAAATTTGGGAAGAAGGTAGCGATGAAGTGTTACAACGCGCTTTCGCTAAAACTAAAGCTGATAAGCTCTTTTGGGGTGAACAGACCATTGAACGTAAAAACGTATAATATGTATTATAAATCAATTGGTTAAATATGTTTGACCTTATCAAAAGGATTTTAAAATTTTATGAAAATAATGAAATTAATGACTATATTTATTATTTTTATGCCACTAGTGGTTTTTGCTAATTCAAAATATGCTGATTTAAATCAATACGAATTGCGCATCTACTGTAGTGGCGAGCCTTCAGAAAGAGCCATGACTGAATGTTTAGAAAAAATTTTTTATATTAGTCAAGCTGAGTTAGATAAATCGCAAAAGAACTTTTTCAATGAACTTGATAATTGGTGGGAAGATAAAGAATACATCGTAATTGCTAAAACAAGATTGGAAAAATCTAACCAAGAATTTATTAAATATCGCACTCTGCAGTGTGATTTTGCACGTTCGTTAGGTGGTGGAGCAATTGATAATGCGCTAGATATGATGAAATTTTCTTGCCTTGCTGAACTAAATTTTCAACGAGCAAAACAACTAGATCTTTATCTTAAATAAAGTACAAGATGAAATCTTTATTTAAATTATTGTACTGATTTGTGTGATATAACCATTTTGGTTTTAACGTTCTGTTATAAATGAATTAATTTTTATAGTTACTATTATAATAATTTTTCTATTTCTTATAGCAAAATAACATTATCAATAGTTATTCTCAGTATATAATAAAATTTTAAATGACAATTTGATCTTGATATGAAATTAACTTTTTTAGGGACAAGTGCCGGTTCACCAACCGCTGAACGTAATGTAAGTAGTGTTATGCTTGATCTCCGACAAGAACGAGGGCGATTATGGCTGTTTGATAGTGGTGAAGCAACGCAGATGCAAATGCAAAAGGCCAATTTTAGTTTAGCTAAATTGGAGATGATATTTTTGACTCATTTGCATGGTGATCATCTATTTGGTTTACCGGGTGTGTTAACCACTCGTTCATTAATGCAAAAGCAATCGGCATTAACGTTAGTTGGACCTAAAGGTATTAAACAATTTATTCAAACAGTGATTGAAATTAGTTCTTCATGGCTTACTTACCCTTTAAATATTATTGAACTTGAACAAGATAGCTTAGTATTTGAAGATAATAAATTTCGCGTTGAAGCTAAATTATTGCAACATCGAGTCCCTTGTTTTGGTTATCGTATTGTTGAAAAGGATTTGCCTCCAAGCTTAGATATTGACAAATTGCAGCAAGATAATATTAATCCTGGTGTACACTACGCCGTTTTAAAAGAAGGGTTAACTGTTACTTTAGAAGATGGTAGAACGATTGATGGTAAGGATTATCAGGGCGATATTAAACGAGGCAAAAAAGTAGCTATATTGGGTGATACCATTCCTTGTCAAGCATCCATTGATTTAGCCGAAAACGTTGATTTATTAGTGCATGAGGCCACTCAAGAGCAAGCTTTTGAGGCAAAAGCCATTGAACGTGGGCACTCAACGACAATACATGCCGCCAACATTGCTAAGCAAGCTAAGGCTAAAAGGTTAATCATAACGCATATTAGCCCTAGATATAGTATACAAGATAATCAAAAACTGGTTAATGAAGCAAGGAGCGTCTTTGTTAATACTGAAATTGCCACTGATTTTGCCTCTTTTCAAGTTTAATCAATTACGCCGACATTGTCGGCTATTACTAATCAAACTAATCAAAATTAAAACTATAACAATAATTAAAACATGACTTTTCTTATATATTTTTACTATATCGAGATGACCATATTTGTAAAAAATATTGAGAAGTCTATACCATCTTATTTTTGCTTATCTGAACTTAATTCCTTAGGACTAATTTGGTTATTAAACGGCCTTAATAAAATTATTTTATTTGTGATTTTGATAATAATTATGTCATTTAGATTAATATTCCTAATTTTTTCATCCAATTAACATAATCATCTGCACTTTTATTTACCTCATTCAAGGTAATTTTATCTGGGTAGTCTGGTTCATTGTTTGCGCCATAAAGTGCAAACATAGGCTGATAATCAGCATGAACGTAATTCATTGTTAATTCGAAAGGTTTTAATATTTCCTCAAGCGTATATTGATATTGTCCTGTGCAGGAATAATCTGTTTTCTTAATACCAGCTGAAACCGCTAAAGCCACTTTTTTGTTATTTAATTTATCGCCTAAAGAACCGAAAGCCCAACCATAAGTAAAAACGTCGTCAAACCATTGTTTTAACAGTGGTGGACAATTAAACCAATATATTGGGAACTGAATGACTAAATTCTGATGGTTTTCAATTAAATTTTGTTCAAATTTAACGTCTATTTGTTGGGTTGGATAGCATGAATATATATCATGTATGGTTAGTTGTTCATAGTATTGATTTAATTTATTAAGCCAGCATCGATTAACACTTGATGATGATAAATTTGGATGGGCTACAATCACTAAAGTTCGTTTCATTCTCAATATTCCTTTTTGTTGTGATAAATCATCTTGTCATAGTAATATTGATACAATTATTTTTGAAGTACGGTAATTGTTGTTATGTACTATCTTTAAGGAGAGTGTAAATATGGAAAAGCATCATTGTGCAGAAGATAATTTCGAGAATAGTGGATTTAATTACACGCTCTCGATGATCAGAGGAAAATATAAGATTATTATTCTTTATTGGTTAAATGAAAATCAACCATCTATGCGCTTTAATGAACTAAAACGTAGCATTAAAGAAATTTCCTTTAAAACATTGAGTAATACTTTAAAAGAAATGGAGAGAGATAAATTAATTTTTAGAAAAGAATACCCGCAAATTCCACCAAAAGTTGAATATGGACTATTAGAGCGGGGTAAAACACTAGTGCCTGTATTAGATATGCTTTGCCAATGGGGAAATATGCATAAAGATGATAGCTTGGATTAATTTAGAAGCTAATTTTTGTAAAAAATATTGAGAAGTGTATACCGTCTTAAAATGAAAATGATTCATTAATATCATTTAGTATCACTATTTACAGAAAAATTTTATTGATGATTGTAGTGGTTAGATAACTTTATAAATAAATTTTATTAAGTGATAAATGTAGGATGAAAAAGTAAGTTTTTGTAAAAAATATTGAGGAGTGTATACCGTCTTAATTTAAAAGTAATGAACTATTTACTCTAATAGCATTAAGCTGATTCGCCGACTTTGCCGGCGAATATATTGATTTATAAGCAAAAATCTTTAATTAAATTTTCAATGGTTAATTTGGTCGGTTTTAAGAAATCCATAGAGATAAATTCATCTGGTTGATGAGCTTGCTCAATTGAGCCTGGCCCTAACACAATAGTTGGGGCGATTTGATTTAAATATGGCGCTTCAGTACTGTAGTTAACAGTTTGCGCGGTGTGACCAACCAGTTTTTCGATATGATTTAATGCTGGATGATCTTTTTTACATTCATAGCCCGGTATTGGTGATACCTCATATTCGATGGAAACTCGATTAGGATATTGGTCCATGACGGGTTGTAATGCTTCACAAAGGGCATTATAAAGTGAGTCAATATCGTTATCTGGTAATACCCGAATATCAATAATCAATTCACAACAGCCACAGATACGATTAGCTGCATCACCACCATGAATAACGCCAAGATTCATGGTTGGATAAGGTACGCTAAAACCATCATTGTGATATTGTTCTTTGAATTTTTGTTTCAAAATAAGTAATCTTTCAATCACTAAATGCATGATTTCGATAGCATTAATACCTTTGTCTGGATCACTTGAATGGCCTGACTTACCAATAACTTTAATTGAATTAGATATAAATCCTTTATGAGCACGAATAGGAATCAATGAGGTAGGTTCGCCGATAATCGTGCAGTCTGGTTGTAGTTGCGTTTGTTGGGCAAAAAATGAAGCGCCAGCCATTGATGTCTCTTCGTCTGCGGTGGCTAATACATAAATTGGTTTAGTTAATGTTTTAAGATCGATATCACGTAATGCATCTAATATAAATGCAAAAAATCCTTTCATATCTGCCGTGCCTAGCCCATAAAGCTTATTATTTTCTTCAGTTAACTTAAATGGATCTTTGCTCCATTGTCCATCATCAAAAGGCACTGTATCACTATGACCACTTAACAATAGGCCGCCTTGAGTTTTATTTTCACTATTAGAATAGGTGGCTAACATATTAAATTTATTACGAGTATTTGGTACAAGTTGAATGTCAATTGTAAAACCTAAATCAGCAAACCATTGCGCTAATTTGTCAATTAGTGGCTTATTGGAATAATCTAATTTTTCATTGGTTACATTACTGATAGTTGGCGTGGATATTAATTCATTATAAATTGTCAAAAAAGAAGGAAGAGCCATAAAATCACCTTTATTAAATAAGTCCGCTGAGAAAAATATATTTAATTACTATATTTTCTTACAGCACTGCTAGCAATAGTTTGTTGCTATTTTGTTTGACGGTTATTGATTAGCAACTAATTGTTTAATCATTGAATATTTCGCTACTATTATAGTTAAAGATAGGCTAAATATTATTTGTTATTATTGATATAATAACTTATTTTAAAGCTACTCAAAGTAAAAATTTATTATCAATCACTAATAAGGAAATAGACAGTGAAGATTAAATCATTATGTTTTATTGGTTTACTCATGCCATTTTTCGCAAATGCGCAAAATCCATCATTTGATGAAGATTTTAGTCATTTATTAAAAAGCTTTACCCAATGTGATAAGACTTTTTTTTCGGATTTAAATCAAAAAAAATATCGTAATTATTTTCCAATCGTAAATTTACCAAATGGTTATAGCAAATTTGCCACTAAATCTATTAATCATCCCCAAAAAAATAGACTTACATTTGATCCACCGATTATCTTTAATGGTTTAAAAATCGAAAGTTTTGATCAGTCTCAATATATTAACGATGATCATCTAAAGTACTATTATTGGGGATTTAACACCGATAATACCTTTGAAGAGATTAAAAGTGCGTTACCATGGGTTGATTGGCAGATATCGGCCGATGGTACGCTTGATGTTGCCAATGCGTTATTTTATAAAGATGGTGTTTGGTCTGACAATAAACATGTATTAACCAATGACTCTCCAGTAAGAGGCACCGCTGAAAATTTATTGTTTCTTGAATATGATAGGTTTAGTGGCAAGGTCATGATTCAATGTACAGTTCAAGGTGATATTCCATTGAAAGAATTAAAACGGTTTAGACCGGATTTATGATCTTTTTCAAGATAATCGTTTAACATTTATAAGATAACTCCAAATTAATTTTATATTGATTTGGAGTTTAGTTTTTTTATTAACCTTATTCCATTGACTGAATCAATAAGATATTAAAATATTTTCAATTAAATTAATTAGATATTCATTTTTTTGCTTGTCTTTATAAATCATCATCTACGTTTATTGTGATCTATATTTAAAATTATAAATGACCTTTTTTAGCTTTTACTGCGTTTGTTTTGAGAGTTGATATTATTTATAAAATACATTTGCTATGATGATCATATTGAAAATAAATCGCTTCTAACGATTAAATTTTTCGTTAAGGTTTATTATAGATTTGTCACTTTAGAATAAGGTGTTATTCATGAAACAAATAAACAAAAAATGGATTGTTATTGCAGTTGTGGTTGTTGTTATTGGTTTTATTTTGTGGCAGCAATTTAAACCTGATGGCTATGGTGCCGATTTTACTAGTGGCAACGGACGTATTGAAGCTACTGAAATCAACATCTCTACTAAGCTAGCCGGTAGAATTGAAAAGATTAATGTTGAAGAAGGTGATTTTGTCGCTGCAGGTCAACCGCTAGTTATTATGCAAACTGATACGTTACAAGCGCAATTAAATGAAGCTCAAGCTCAACATCGACAAGCTATGAGTAATGAAGCGACATCAAAAGCACAAGTAGCTTTAAAAATGAGTGATAAAGTTGCAGCTTTAGCGGGTGTTACGCAAAGAGAAAGTGACTTAGATATAGCTAAAAAACATTTACAACGTACGACAGCGCTTTATCAAAAAGGAGCGATTTCAGTACAACAATTTGATGATGATACAGCTAAGGTAAATAGTGCCAAAGCGGCATTAGATTCAGCTAAATCACAAGTTACCGCTGCCGATGCCGCAATTGAAGCTGCTCAAGCAGGTGTAGAAAGTGCTAAATCAGCGATAAATGTAGCGTTAGCGAATATCAATAAAATTCAAGCTGATATTAATGATAGTACCTTAACTGCTCCTGTTGATGGACGTATTCAATATCGTATAGCCCAACCTGGTGAAGTTTTACCTTCAGGCGGAAAAGTATTAAATCTAGTCAATCTGTCAGATGTTTATTTGACTTTCTTTTTACCTGAAATGATTGCTGGAAAAGTAGGAATTGGTGATGAAGTAAGATTAGTGTTGGATGCTTTACCTGGTAAAGCTATTTCAGCCAAAATTTCATTTGTATCTAGTGTTGCACAATTCACGCCTAAAACTGTTGAAACCAAAGATGAACGTCAAAAATTGATGTTTAGAGTTAAAGCACAATTAAGCCCAGAATTGTTAAGGTGTTATATCACTCATGTTAAAACCGGTCTTCCAGGCGTTGCATGGGTTAGACTTGATCCTAATACGGAATGGCCTGCGGGTTTATCTGATGTTGCAAAATGCCAAACAAAATAATTGGAGATAGCATATGTCAGAATCGGATAAAAAGGATTTGACGTTACTTGCAGAAGGTAAAACCATTGAAGATGCAGTTGTTAATGTCAGTAATGTAACATTACATTATAAAAAAACTTGTGCACTCAATGATGTCAGTATTGCCATCCCACCAAGATGCATGGTGGGATTGATTGGTCCCGATGGGGTGGGTAAATCGAGTCTATTGTCTTTGATAGCTGGCGCGCATGTCATCCAAGAGGGATTAGTTTACGTATTAGATGGGGATATGAAAGATAAAACCCATCGTCAAAACGTATGTACCCGTATTGCTTATATGCCACAAGGATTAGGTAAAAATCTTTATCCAACACTGTCAGTCGAAGAAAATTTACAATTTTTTGCCCGTTTATTTGGTAATGATGCAGCTGAAAGACGGCGACGTATTGATGAGTTAACCAAAAGTACCGGCTTATATCCTTTCTTATCTCGGCCTGCAGGTCGTCTTTCTGGTGGGATGAAACAAAAGGTAAGTTTATGTTCGGCTTTAATTCATGACCCCGATTTACTTATTCTTGATGAACCAACAACCGGTGTTGATCCGCTTTCTCGTGCACAATTTTGGCAACTCATTAATAAAATCCGTGAGCAACGTCCACAAATGAGTGTCATTGTTGCTACCGCGTATATGGATGAGGCACAAAACTTTGATTGGTTAGTGGCAATGTATGGCGGTAAGATCCTCGAAACAGGTACACCACAAGCGTTGTTAGCCAAAACAGCAAAAGATAATTTAGATGATGCTTTTATTCAATTAATGCCTGAAGATGCTAGAGAAGGTTATCAGGCCGTTGAAATCCCTCCATTAGATTTAAATCAAGATTTAAAAGTAGCAATCGAAGCAAAAGGATTAACTAAGCAATTTGGCGATTTTATTGCGGTTGATCATGTTAATTTCTCCATAAAACAAGGTGAGATTTTTGGTTTTTTAGGATCAAATGGTTGCGGTAAATCAACCACCATGAAGATGTTAACTGGTCTATTACCAATTTCGTCAGGTGAAGCGTGGTTATTTGGTAAACCGGTTGATGCCAGTGATATTAATGTAAGACGCCATTTAGGTTATATGTCGCAGGCGTTCTCACTTTATAGTGAATTGACGGTTGAACAAAACCTCGTGTTACATGCTCGTCTATTTGGTATTGAAGAAAGTAAAATACCAGCACGAGTCGAGGAGTTAGTTAAGCGTTTTGGTCTGGAAAATGAATTAAAAAGTTTGCCAGATAGTCTACCGTTAGGCGTTAAGCAAAGACTTTCTTTATCGGTCGCTGTGGTTCACAATCCTGAAATACTTATTCTGGATGAACCTACTTCTGGTGTCGATCCGATTGCTCGTGATGACTTTTGGCGTTTAATTATTGAGCTTTCCCGAAAAGATAAAGTTACCGTATTTATCACTACTCATTTTATGAATGAAGCGGCACGTTGTGATAGGATTTCGTTAATGCATGCTGGTAAAGTTTTAGCCAGTGATACGCCAGATAATATCATTCATTCTAAAGATGCGAAAACCCTTGAAGAGGCTTTTATTCGATATTTAGTTGATGCAGGCGCTGATGATACGAGTAATGATGAAAAAGTTAGTGAAATGCCTAAAGCTGTAGCTAATGATAATGAGCAAGTTAAAATCAATGCGCATCATCTACAAGGATTTAGTCTAACTCGTTTGATTGGTTGTCTATGGCGTGAAACACTTGAGTTATCTCGTGATCCATTGCGCGCTTTATTGGCACTGTTAGGTTCAGCGATATTAATGTTGGTAATGGGTTATGGTATCACGATGGATGTTGAGGACTTAAATTTTGCAGTATTAGATCGTGATCAAACGATTACCAGCCAAAACTATATTACTAATTTATCTGGCTCTAAGCGTTATTTTATCGAGAAACCGCCAATTACTGATTATGATGATATGGACCATAGGATGAGAAGTAATGAGATAGCGTTGGCTATTGAAATGCCACCTAATTTTGGCCATGATATTCAACGCGGTGATCCAGTTAATATCGGTATCTGGATTGATGGGGCCATGCCATTACGTGCCGACACAATTAAAGGATATGTACAAGGTATGCACCTTGCGTGGTTAAGTGACAAAATAAAAACCACCACCGGTACCGCATCTAGCTCATTGGCAAATATTGAGACCCGTTATCGTTATAATCCAGATATTAAAAGTTTGCAAGCGATGGTGCCTGCGGTCATTCCTATTTTACTCTTAATGATTCCGTCAATGTTAGCGGCATTATCCGTAGTGCGTGAAAAAGAGATGGGATCAATAATTAACTTATATGTAACGCCTGTTACTCGAACTGAGTTTTTATTAGGTAAACAAGTTCCTTATATTGTTATTTCGATGCTTAGCTTCTTATTACTGCTACTTATGGCGGTTACGATATTTGGTGTACCGATAAAAGGAAGTTTGCTAACTTTATGTTTAGCTGGATTGGCTTATTGTATTATTGCGACAGGCTTTGGCTTACTTGCCTCAACCGTAACACGTAGTCAAATTGCGGTTATATTTTTGACATGTGTTGGTACTATGTTACCGGCGATACAATTTTCGGGGTTACTCAATCCAGTAGCATCATTAGAAGGGAGTGGGCGATATATTGGTGAAGTCTATCCAACTACCCATATGCTTATTATTGCTCGGGGTGTTTTCAATAAGGCATTAGGATTTTTTGATTTACATAACTCGATATTTACCTTACTGATTACTATTCCGATTATACTTGGTGCAAGTATATTCCTCCTCAAGAAACAAGAAGGATAGATATTATGCAAAGTTTTATTAATATTTATCGCTTAGGTATTAAAGAGTTATGGGGATTGATTCGTGATCCAATCATGTTATTGTTAATCGCCTACTGCTTTACGCTGGATATTTATACCGCAGCCACCGCAACTTCAGATTCACTTCATCATGCCTCAATTGCGGTGGTTGATGAAGACGATTCGCCTTTATCAAGGCAAATTATCGCAGCGCTTTATCCACCAATGTTTAATAAGCCAGTTAAATTAAATTCAATGGATGAAGTTGATCGTGGAATGGATACCGATAGTTATACTTTTGCATTAAATATACCACCTAATTTTCAACGCGATGTGTTAAATAACCAAAATCCAGAAATTCAACTTAATATTGATGCAACCCGAATGGGACAGGCTTTTGTAGGTAATGGTTATATTACGCAAATTGTTACCAGCGAAATAACTAAATACTTTAATCAAATTGATAAACCAACCAGTTTGCCGGTTAATATTGAGGTTCATGCGGCATTTAATCCTAATTTAACTCGTTCCTGGTTTGGCTCCGTCATGGAGATTATCAATATTGTTACCACATTGTCGATTATTTTAACCGGTGCGGCATTAATGAAAGAGCGTGAGCATGGTACTATCGATCACTTGCTGTCAATGCCTGTGACACCATTTCAAATCATGATTTCTAAAGTTTGGTCTATGGGGCTGGTGGTGCTTGTTTCAACGTGGGGGGCACTGTTAGTCGTTGTTCATGGTTGGTTAAATGTGCCAATTGAGGGCTCGATTACTTTATTTTTGATTGGTGCTGCTCTGCACTTATTCGTGACAACGTCACTCGGTATCTTTATGGCGACGGTGGCTAAATCAACCGCACAATTTGCGATGCTATTTATTTTGATTCTTCTACCGTTACAGATGCTTTCAGGTGGTAGTACGCCAAGAGAAAGTATGCCTGAAGTGGTGCAAAATATTATGTTATTTGCACCTACAACCCATTTTGTTGAATTAGGGCAGGCAATTTTATATCGAGGGGCTGGTTTAAGTGTGGTTTGGACCTCGTATGCGTGGCTATTAGGAATCGGTAGTGTGTTTTTCCTTATTGCGCTTAAACGTTTTCGTAGTTCAATTGTTAATATGGGCTCTTAACTTTATTAATAATAATGTGCAAAAATTAACTTTATTTGTACTTAACAATTTAAATTATTGAAGTTTTTTTTATGAAAAAGATTCATTTACAAAAATATATTATTGCAATTTTAACTGTTATTACTATTCCTTTTGCAATGGCCGAGTCTTCAGATAATGTTGATAGTAATACAACTGAAGCTATTCCCGTCTATGATTCAAGAACTGAATTTTTAGATATCAATAACAAGGCAACTGAATTTATTACCGCTTATAATAAAGCGCATCATACTAATTTACATATTGTCGAAGTAAATGGAAAAGATTATTTACCTCGTTGTCTTGTACCATTAAAAGCTGGTTGGAAGAAAGCAGAAGTTCATGGCGGTAAAATTCCTTTTCGATATGTTATTTCTATTTCTTGTGAAAAATCGAAGGATGATAGATATAGAAAAAAATGGGATATTGATGTGCATGTTCGCAATGAACAAGGTAATTCAATTCAATCAATTGATTAAATTATTATCTTAGCGGTTAATCCGTTATCTATTTTACAAAAGGTAACTCGTCCCAACGAGTCGTATACCGTTGGCTAAGTCGCTCTCGCTTGATTTGCCATGCTGCAGTTTGTCTGATACCACCTAAGTGAATAGTGTTTTTTCCCATTTTCTGATTAATGTCATCCATGGTTTTCATTAATTGTTCACTTTTGTGTTTTTCAGTTGCTGATGTTTCAGCGGTAAATAAATCCGATTGGCAATAATTATCTTTAGTTTTTAGATCAAGTAACATCACACCTGATTTCATAAATAAAAAACCTGGTTTATAAATGGATCGTAACCCTTTTTGAGCCGCATGAATAATTAATCTTGAATCATCGCTCGCCGATAGCAATGGCACCACAATTGACGGATTATATTGTACTAATTCAGGTCGAAATCGATTAGTTTTTAAAAATACCAGTACGGCATTAGCAACTGATTTTTGCTTTCTCAATTTTTCTGCGCCACGGCTTGCATGCACACGAATTGCTTCTTGTATATCAAATAGGTCATTGGTTAAATGACCAAAACTACGTGATGTCATAATATTTTTTTTAGCTGTATGCAGATCATCTAATTCAATACAATTTATACCACGTAGCTCAAGTACGGTACGTTCAAGGACAACTGAAAATGACTGCCTAATTTGTTTTAAATTTGTTTGATGTAAATCCCAAGCGGTATGAATACCTAGTTCTTTTAATCTTTGCGCAATTCGCCAACCAACGCCCCATATATCTGCAACTGAGAATTGCTTTAAGATAGTTATTTTTTCTTCCTGATTTGTCGGAAAATAATAAACACCCTGATGAATAGGGTATTTTTTGGCGATATGGTTAGCTAATTTTGCTAGCGTGCGAGTTGCGGCAATCCCGATACTGACAGGGATACCCGTATCTCGTTTTACTATTGCTTTTAAATTTTGACAATGATTTAAAGCATGGCTAAATCCGTTTAGATGAATGAAAGCCTCATCGATCGAATAGAGCTCGATATCCGCAGTATAATGGCGAACGGTATCAAATACTCGCTGACTCATATCACCATAAAGTTCATAATTAGAGCTTAATAAGGTAATTTTTTTTTGAATATGGGAGGGGATTTGATAGGCCGGCATGCCCATCGCGACTAACGGTTTGAGTTCATTAGAGCGAGCTATTACACAACCATCATTATTAGAAAGAATACCAATTGGTTTTCCTTCTAATTTGGGATTAAATACCCGTTCACAAGATGCGTAAAAATTATTACAATCAATTAAGCCAATCATCAGTGTCCCCGTTTACGTAGGGAATGAATGGTATGTATTACCACTCCCCAAATATGTACGTCTTTGCCCACTAATGAAATTGGAGGGTAAAGTTTATTGCCAGACAATAAATGATGTTCGCCATTGATAAAACTTAAACATTTACAGGTTAATTCACCATCCACAGCAGCAACAACAATATCATCTATTTTTGGTTGTAAAGATCGGTCGACAACAAGGAGATCACCACTATAAATGCCATAATCAATCATTGAGTCACCAATTGCTTTAATATAGTAAGTTGCACTAGGATGCTTCACTAAATGACTTGTTAGATCTAGTTTTGTTTCTAAATAATCATCAGCAGGAGATGGAAATCCAGCTCTTACTGGTGTATCAACTAAAGGTAAATAAGCAGTGAGCGAACTATTAGCTTGCCCAAGGACAACACAATATTTATTCAAGAAAAGACTCCGAAAAATTAATAAAAACGAATAGTGCCAGATGATTCGTATTAAAAATAATTATATGTATAAATATACAGTATAAAATACTTAATTCAATAAAAACGAGTGTAAAAAAATAAAAATAGATGATTAAAAAAAGATAATTTGTTACTTTACAACTGACTAAAATTTAATTAGCATACGCGCCATTATAAATAGCAAAGGAGATTTTTATTATGATTTGTTTAACAAACCTTTGCAGGTTGATCCGCCAATAATTAAGTAACTTTTTCTATTCTTACTTCAATTCACTTAGCTGATCTTTGCCTGCCAATTAATTTATACCCATTGTTTAAAGATAACTTGATATCGTTCAAGTAAAACCAATTATTGATAAATCGTATTGAGAGTGATCGTATTGTCACTGGATAAAATTAAACATTTCTTAACGATTAATGTTAAGTTGCGTATGCGTTTTATTTGATGGGTTCATTTAAAAATTTGTCTTTAAACAGTATTGAAAAAAATAACAATAATATTTATTTAAATGGATTGATATATGGACAATTCTATACAGGTGCTATCAGATAAAACGTGGTTAATAGCATCTAAAAATACCTGGATCGAAGGTTTAGCAATACAACAATTACTGACAACAGCTAATTTACCTAATATGGTTAAAGTAATGGGGATGCCCGATCTTCATCCCGGCACAGGCTATCCAATAGGCGCAGCATATTTAAGTCGTGAAATAATTTATCCGGCATTAATTGGTAGTGATATCGGCTGTGGCATGGGATTTTGGCAAACTGACATTAACCTTGCCAAATTGAGTATTGATAAGTTAGAAAAGCAAATAGGGAATATTGATTTGCCTGATACTCGTCACAAATATAATTTAGGTACTATTGGTGGCGGTAATCATTTTGCTGAAATTCAAAAAGTCAGTAAGATTTTTGATGCAACATTATTTAATCAATACCAACTTAATGCCAAAAAACTTTTTTTATTAGTGCATAGTGGCTCAAGAGGTTTAGGACATGCTATTTTGCAAAATCAATTATCACGCTTTGGTTATCAAGGCTTAGCAGATGATAGTGATGATGCATTAAGTTATCTTGAAAAACATGATAATGCAGTTGCTTTTGCAAGATTAAATCGTCAAGTTGTGGCGGAAAGATTAATGACCAATTTGAATACTCAAGGCCATGAAGTACTTAATGTTTGTCACAATTTTTTACAAAAAGTCACCATAGATAAACAGAGCTATTGGTTACATCGAAAAGGTGCATCGTCGGCAATGGATGAACTGGTGATTGTGCCAGGTTCACGAGGTGATTACAGCTATCTTGTCAAACCGATTCAACGAGATGATCTACTTATGTCATTAGCACATGGTGCTGGGCGTAAATGGCGTCGAGCTGACTGTAAAGGTAAGTTGGATAATCGCTATTCAATGCAAGAACTCAAACGGACTAAACTAGGTAGTCGTGTTATTTGTGAAGATAGTAGCCTTATTTTTGAAGAAGCGCCGCAAGCTTATAAATCAATTGATAGTGTAATTGAATCAATGCAGCAAGCTAATATTGTTACTGTCATTGCACAATTGACACCAATATTGAACTATAAAACACAGGGAGGTCACTGATGGCTTTGTTGTTTTTCTCTTCTGCTAGAGGGCCCGATGAGTGTACTTTAGCAGTTGCTAAAGCAGTAACGCAATTTTTAAAAGAGGCTGAGCAACAGTCACTAACCACTGAAATTATCGAAAGCGTATTGGGTGATAAACCCAATACTTTTCGATCAGTATTATTATCGATCGAAGGTGTTGAATGTGACCAATTAATTCAACGTTGGTTAGGGACAATACAATGGATCTGTCAAAGTCCTTATCGCCCACACCATAAGCGAAAAAATTGGTTTTTTGGCGTAACTTGTTTAGCAAACCCTATGGAGTTAAATGACAATACCATTGAATTTACCACTATGAAATCATCTGGAGCAGGTGGTCAACATGTGAATAAAACCGAATCAGCGGTACGAGCAACACATTTAGCAACCGGAATTAGTGTTAAAGTACAAACCGAACGTAGTCAACATGCAAATAAACGGTTAGCTAAATTGTTATTGGCTCATAAATTAGCTGAATATGCAGCTGAACAAACCCAGCAGCAAAAAAATATCCGTCAACAATTTCACTATTCTATATTGAGAGGTAATAGCCAATTGGTCTTTTACGGTGAAAAGTTTCAGCAGAGAAAAGACTGAAAAAATAAATCCGTCGGTTCTATAACGGCGGATAATTTTGTTTAATTATTGTTTTAATTTAAGTTAATCTCTATAAATAATCTTAGGTATTAAATTAATATCGATAAGAGATATTCACTGATAGAAATAATCATGATTAATGTTGTTATTTATACGGCTAATGACTAATATTAATGATAACTAGTTTTATAAATTATATTTTTTGAGGATAGGAATGAGGATATGATGAAATACAGTTTATTGTTTTTATCGGTGTTAAGTTGTTTAGCATCTTCTGCTTATGCGACTTCCGCGAAAGCTAATGTCGAAGAGCGTTGTCACGCATTGGCAAATTTGAAATTAGAGAATGCTAAAGTAGTAAGTAGCGAATTAATTGCCGATCGTTTTTCACCAAGTTCTAAATTAGCTGATACTTTAAGAGGCGCTAAAGCTAAAGAAATTGTTGATTTACCGCAGATTTGTCGCGTCGAATTATCCATAGAACCGGCTATTAATGTCGAAGTTTGGTTGCCGACTAATTGGAATCAACGATTACAAGCAATAGGTGGCGGTGGATATGCAGGATTTATACCATTTGATAAATTAGCCGTAGCTGCTAAAAATGGTTATGTTGCAGCTGCTACAGATACTGGACATACCGGTAATTTAGTTGAAGGCAAATTTGTCTTTAAAGATGGCAAATTACAGGCCGATTCGGTAACTGATTTTGCTTATCGCAGTGTACACGAGATGACAGTAAAAACCAAACAAGTCATAGTGTCATATTATGGTCAAGCTGCTAATTATGCATATTGGAATGGTTGTTCAACGGGTGGAAGACAAGGACTAATGGAAGCACAAAGGTATCCGGCGGATTATGATGGTTTGTATATTGCAGCACCAGCGATCCATTGGGATAAATTTATACCAGCAGAAATATGGCCTCAAATTGTTATGCAACAAGAGCTAGGTAAACCGATCGATAGTGATAAACTGGAAAAAGTTAGAAAAGCGATTATTGAACTGGCTGATGAAAAAGATGGTATTAAAGATGGTCTAGTTAGTGATCCAGCAGCAGTAGATATCAGTGATGAATTGCTATATAAAGCAGGACTTGATAAGGACGAAGTTCGCACATTAAGAAAAATTTGGCAAGGACCAACAGATCAAAATGGCAAATCTTTATGGTTTAGCATTGAACCGACTGCACCACTTGATGTTTTAGCTAGTAATAAAGGACCTTTTCCTATTCCAGAGGATTATTTAAAGTATTGGATTAAACAAGATCCTAATTTTGACTGGAAAACCTTAGGTTACAGCGGTTTTGATAACTATTTTAATGAATCAGTAGAGTTATTCCGTCCAATAATGGGAACTGATAATGCCGATTTGAGTCAATTTAAAAAATTGGGTGGTAAAATGATTATTTGGCATGGCTTGAATGATCGCCTGATCGCACCAAAAGGAACAATTCAATATTATAATAATGTATTGAAGATTATGGGCGGTAAAGATTCAGTAGATGATTTTGCAAAATTCTACCTCGCTCCTGGTGTTGACCATTGTAATGGAGGCGATGGCCCAGATAAAATTAATGGTTTTGAGTCGCTCGTTAATTGGGTTGAGAAAAAACAAGCGCCAAACAGATTAATTGCCCAAAAAATTGAAAATGGTCAGGTTACCCTACAACGTCCTTTATGCCAATATCCACAAAAAACGATTTATCAAGGTAAAGGGGATACTAATAATCCTGAAAACTTTGTTTGTCAGTAATTAAATCATTAGCTAACCAATATATTTGGTTAGCTTTTTTATCCTTTCAAAAATAACTGTTCAAATAATGACTAATTTTGTCGTTTTCTCGCTCGACAAATCGCTTGATGATTTTCATCGGCCCACTGTATTAATGTATTCATTGGTTTAAGAAATGATATACCAAGTTCAGCTAGAGCGTACTCTACACGAGCTGGGACTTGTGCATAAACGGTTCGAGTGATATAACCATCTTTTTCTAGTCTTTTTAATGTCCGTGACAGCATTTGTCGTGATATATCGCCAATTTCTCTATGTAAAGAATTGAATCGCATCGCATTATGTTCTAATGATTTTAGAATTAACAGACTCCATTGATCGCCAATTCTATCGAGAACATCACGAATAGGACATGGATGGTCAAATTCAAATAGTTCACTTCTTGTCGTTTTAGTCATTGTCATAATTTTCGTTATCTAGTTTCCCTAAACAGATTAAGTCACATTGAGCTGACCTAGTCATGTTTATGTTACTTATTGTTTTATTTGGTTTTTATTGTTACCATTCAAGCGGTCTACATTATAGACTAATAACGCATTATAGATAGAGTTTATCTAAATTAAAATAGAAATTGGAGTTGGTATGAATGTAATTAAAAAAAGCTTTGTTATTGGTATTTGTTTGTTGAGTTTTACTGGTATTGCGGTTGCAAAAGATCTAAAGCAAAGAAATCTCGCTCAAGAGGAAGAAAATCGTACACTGGTTATCAATTTTTATAATAACTTCTTTAATAAGCATCAAGTGACGGAGGCAACTAAAACGCTGGCTGAAGATTATAAACAACATAATCCTTATGTCGCTAATGGTAGAACACCTGCGATTACGTATTTCGAAGGCTTCTTCAAACAAAATCCGCAGTCAAGTGCTACTATAGTTCGTTCATCAGTAGAAGGCGATATTGTGTGGTTACATGTCCATTCTAAAATCAATAATGATGATCTTGGTAAAGCGGTAGTTGATATATTCCGAGTTAAAGATGGAAAAATAGTGGAACATTGGGATGTGATCCAAAATGTACCAGAGCAGGCAGAAAATAATAATACGATGTTTTAATGATTGATTCGATAACTTATAAGCGCCTTAATGGCGCTTTTTTCGTTCTTTTTAATTTTTTTAACTTTAAATATTAAGTAAAAATTTATTTGTCATTTCTATTTACGATCCAGCTATTTGTATTTTATATAAAAATCGCTGTTTTTTTGTGCTTTTGATGGTGTCTTTTTTGAACTAGATCACAAAAATAAGCGTTTTAACATTGAATAATTCAATTTATCACTTTTCTATTAGTTTAAATGAATTTTTAATTTATTCAAAATAATCATAATGTTAATCTTTTGTGTTGTCCTTTCAGAAATTTATTTTAGCTTCGATTTTATTATTATTTTGTGACTTGAATCACTCGCCGTATCAAACAGTGTGATATGTATCACGAATCAGTAAATTTTCATTATTTAATATAAAAATCAGCAAATAACTTAATAAATAAGAAATTTGTAAGAAATTTATATTTTACTTTTTTAGTAAAAACTCAATGTTAGGCAAAAATCGAAAAAAGGAGATTAGCAATGTTAAAAATTCGGACAGTATGTGGAAATGGTATTGGTAGTTCATTAATGGCGGCTAATCACGTAAAGAATATCTGTGCTACTTTGAATATCAAGGCTGATGTGGCGTCAATAGATTTTGCTAATGCCGAAGGTGAAAAAGCAGATCTATATGTGACCATTAAAGATTTAGCTAAACAATTTTCTGATCAATCAAAAGTTGTCATTATTCGTAGTTATGTCAATAAAAAGCAAATTGAGGAAGACATTAGTGAAAAATTACAGCAATTAGCTGAAATTTGATGTTTTTTCAAAGGAGATATTCTTATGCAATTGTTACTTTCATTTTTAACGGAGATTTTTAGTCAACCAGCTTTTTTAATGGGAATTATTGCTTTTGTAGGATTAGTTTGTTTGCGTTCTCCATTAAATAAACTTTTGACAGGAACTTTAAAACCAATTTTAGGTTACTTAATGTTAAGTGCTGGTGCTGGTGTAATTATTAGCAACTTAAATCCATTGGGTAGCATTATTGAAGCTGGATTTGGTATTCGCGGTGTTATTCCTAATAATGAAGCAATAGTATCGGTAGCACAAAAAGTTTTAGGTGTTGAAACCATGAGTATTTTGTTGCTGGGCTTTATTATAAATTTAATTATTGCTCGGTTTACTAAATATAAATATATATTTTTAACTGGTCACCATTCATTCTTTCTTGCCTGTTTATTTTCAGCTGTTCTACGCGCGGCTAAATTTGATGGTTGGGAACTCATTATTATTGGTGGTTTTTTATTAGGTTCATGGTCAGCGATTTCACCTGCAATTGGTCAAAATTACACAAAACAAGTGACAGATGATGGCGGGATTGCCATGGGGCATTTTGGTTCGATTGGTTATTATTTATCTGCGTTTATTGCTAAAAGAGTCGGAGATAAAAATAATTCCTTTGCCGATACCGAAATATCTGAAAAATGGGGGTTTTTACGAGATACAACTGTAACAACGGGTATCGTAATGGTAATCATATATATGTTTTGTAGCTTAGTTGCCGGAAGTGAATATATGGCTACTATTACCGAACAAAGCCCAATCATCTTTTCTATTCTGAGTGGTTTACAATTTGCAGTTGGTGTGGCCATTGTTTATAACGGTGTTAGATTAATTCTAGGTGATCTTGTCCCTGCTTTCCAAGGTATTAGTCAAAAACTTATTCCTAATTCAATACCGGCAGTCGATTGTGCTGTATTTTTTACCTTTAGTCCTACCGCTGTTGTCGTTGGTTTTATTTGTTCATTTATCGGTGGATTAATTGGTATGTTTATTTTAGGTGGAATGGGGATGGCATTAATTATTCCAGGTATGGTGCCTCATTTCTTCTGTGGCGGTACCTCAGGTGTATTTGCGGATAAATTAGGTGGCAAACGCGGTTGTATTATCGCATCTTTTATCGGTGGAATATTATTAGCGTTCTTGCCAGCATTATTATTACCTACATTAGGCGATTTAGGTTTCCAAAACTCAACTTTTGCTGATTTTGATTTTGCAGTTTGGGGGATCATCATTGGTAAACTATTTAATATTTTCGGTCAAACTGCTATCTATTTTATCTGTTTAATTTTAATCATTGTTCTTTGTGTGCCATTCTTCTTTAAATCTATCAAAGTTGTTGGTGATTCAAGAAATATAGACCAATCATAATTTGCGACTTCATGGTCGAGTAATTTTATTCTCAACCATGAGTTACTCATTATTTGCAATTAATGAATCTTAGTAAAAACAATTTTTATAGTTAAATGAATAATTAAGGATTAATTATGGCAATACTGACAATTGGACTAGCTTGTTATGATCAGTTTTATTTTACAACTAGTTATCCAAAAGAGAACAGTAAATCATTCGCTTATGATTTTATTGAAAGCGGTGGTGGTCCGTGTGCAAATGCCGCTTATTTATTGGGGCTATGGGGAGAAGATATTTACCATTTAGGACATTTGCATGATGATATATACGGTAACAAAATTGTCTCTGAATTTAAACAAATTGGCGTGAAAACTGATCAAATTATTTTTTCAGATGAGATGATTACGCCACTTGCTGCTATTACCGTCAATAAAGAAAATGGCTCGCGAACTATTATTACGCGAAAATTAAATACTCCACCATCAATAACGACTACCGAAAAAAATAAATTGAATCAGTTTATTCGATATTTACAAGAAAATAAGCGTGATTTAGTTATTCTCATCGATGGTCATGAACCAGAATTAAGTGAATATGTCATTAAACAATTACCTAATGTCAAAGTTGTCATGGATGCTGGATCGTTACGAGATAGTAATCTCTATTTAGCCAAATATACGGATTATCTAGTTGCAAGTGAAAATTTTGCACTTGCTTATGCCCATTTAGATGAATTTACAAATAAAAAGTCATTAGAGAGTGCATTGAAAAAACTAACATCAATAGCTAGAGGTTCGGCTTTTATAACATTAGGCGAAAAGGGATGTGCTTATATGGAAGATAAAAAAGTTAAAGTTAGCCCAAGCTTTCTTTGTCAATCAATTGATACGACAGGTGCTGGAGACATATTTCATGGGGCATTTTCCTATGGGGTAAGTTATGGTTGGAACATTGAAGAGATTATTTCATTTGCAAGTTTAACCGCAGCAATTTCGATTGAACGTAAAGGTGTTCGTAAAGCGATGCCTAATTTATCTGAAGTCAATAAAGCGCAACGTAGATTTGAAAGAAATTTGACTGAATATTTTAAATAACTAATTAATAAATAAAGGATTAAGAGGTAGATTATGTTAGTTTCAATGAAAGATATGTTAAATAATGCTTATCATGAACATTATGCTGTAGGACAATTTAATATCAATAATTTGGAATGGGTAGCTACAGTTTTAAAAACAGCAAAAGAGAATCGATCGCCAGCAATTCTTGGTGTATCAGGCGGTACAATAAAGCATATGTTGGGCTTTAATACTATCCATGCTATTGTCAAAAATGCAATGGATTATTTAGATATTGATGTACCTATTGCTTTACATTTGGATCATGGTCAAAGTTATGAATCTTGTTTTGCCGCAATTAATGCAGGATTCAGTTCAGTAATGTTTGATGGTTCGCATTTACCATTTGCAGAAAATCTCGAAATTACCAAACGTATAGTAGATTATGCGCACAAAAGAGGGGTTTCGGTAGAAGCTGAATTAGGGACTATTGCAGGAAGTGAAGATGGAATAGTTAATTCTCAAGTAATTTATGCAGATCCACATCAATGTTTAACCATGGTAAAAGAAACTAATGTTGATTGTTTAGCTGCAGCATTGGGCTCTACTCACGGTCTATATAAAGGAAAAGCTAAATTAGGATTTAATGAAATGCAGCATATTTCTAATTTAATAAAAATACCATTAGTGCTTCATGGTGGAACAGGAATTTGTGATGAAGATATGTTACATGCGATTTCTTTAGGGACAGCAAAAATTAATGTTAATACTGAAAATATGTATACGTGGTGTGTTGCTATTGGAAAATTATTTGCTGAACAAAAAGATCATGACATTAATGACCCTCGTAAAGTGATTAATCATGGATTAAGTCCGGTAGCAGAAAAAATAACAGAACGAATGAAATTATTTGGATCAGTTAATCGATATTAATCATTCCTTTTATTTAACGAAAAATAAAGCCATCTATCATGATGGCTTTTTTTATTAAAAATAATATTGGAAATTAAATAAATTTTATATTTTGCTGTTTATTTTTTGTTAAACCCAATATACTTGCCATCCCTCTCACATGGTAATGATAATCATTATCATTATTATTTGTGTGGTTAATTTAATTTAAAAATGCATTTTATGAAGGAATGAAATATGAATTATAAGAAGGTGAGTACCATAATGCTCTTTATGAGTTTTTCTCTTCAAGCTGCACCACAGCCTGAAGAGAATAAATTGTCTAACAATATAACAGAACAACAAAAAAATAATAAAAGCAAAACAGTTAATGAAGATATTGATGATGTCATGACAGTTATTGCTCGTTCGTCATCGCAGGATGAATTAAAAAAAATCAATAGTGTGATTGCTGGTCGTTCTACACTTTCTTCTGGTTTAATTGAACAAAAGCAAGCAGATAATGTCGCCGAATTACTTAATACCTTACCTGGTGTAAGTTCTGCTGGTTCGGTAAGGCCGGGAGGACAAACATTAAATATTTGGGGATTTGGTAAAGTTGAAGATGTCAAAATAATTGTTGACGGTGCTCAAAAAGGTTTCCAAAAATATCAACAAGGTTCGGTTTTTGTGGAACCAGAATTATTGAAACAAGTTGAAGTTAATAAAGGTCCACATGATGTCAAATTTGGTAATGGTGGATTTGGTGGTGTGGTTAAAATGGAAACTAAAGATGCCATTGATTTACTTGATCCAGATAAATATGTGGGAGGATTGCTTAAATATAGTTTTCATTCTAATAATCATCAAAATATGGAAACAGGCGCTGTCTATGGTCGTACTAAGAATAATTTTTTTGATGGTTTAGTATACTATACCAAGCGAAATAGCGGTAATTTTAAACGGCCAGATGGATCAAGGTTTGTTTTTTCTGAGGATGATATGGATAGCTACATGGGTAAGTTGAATATTAGACCTAATGAAGAGCACACTTTTACGTTATCAGGTATTCACTCTAAACGTGATTCTTGGCAACCGTGGGCGGCAAAATATGTCGAAAAAATGACGCCTCCTACAGCAGCACAGATAAAAAAATATGGTTATAAAGCTGCATGGTTAAGGAAATTGGTAAAAAGATACCAAACAGATGATTCAGCCCAATTTAAATGGAATTACCAACCAACTTATAATCCGCTCATTGATTTAACACTACATACTACATACTCTAAAACTAAACAACATGATAAGCGCCCAGCTAAATATAATCCAGTTTCTTCGTTAGGAACCATGGGTAATGAAAGTTGGGTCAGTTATACTGATAAAACGATTGAATTGGAAAATGTAAGTTTAATTAATATTGGTGATGTGAAGAACGCATTAAAGATTGGCACACAAGCTCATTTACATGATCGTGATACATTAATGTATTATAAGAATTATGAAAAAAAACCAAACTATCATCATGGTTATTTTCAACCAGCATATATGCCATCGGGTAAACAGCAAACTTATAGTTTTTATGTACAAGATGAAATTTCGGTTAGCAATTTTGTTTTAACGCCTAGCCTACGATATGATTATGTAAGAAATCATGGCACAAAAAATTATGCCTCCGCTTATAATGATCCTGATCCACGTTTTGGACATGATTATTCTCCGGTGACATATAGTGGTTGGACGCCACGATTTGGTACTTATTGGCAAGCAACCAATAATATTGGCTTTTTTGGTGACATCAGTTACGCATGGCAAGCGCCAACCATAGATCAAACTTATGAAGTGCAATTTACGCCTAAAAATGGCGGAAGTGGTAAGATTACTGCGACGAGCCGTAATTTAGATAAAGAACGCGATTTATCAATTCGAATTGGTAATATTTTAGATTTTAATAATTTAATATTGGAAAACGATAAAATACAGGTTCGTAGTACGCTATTTAGGCAACGTGTCACTAATGAAATATTTGTTACTCGTGGCTTTAATGGATCGATTTGTGGGCCCAATAAATCATGTCCTTTAGGCCAATCTAATTATCGAAATCTTCCGGGTAAATTAATTGTGAAAGGCTTTGAACTTGAAGCATATTATGATAGTAAATATTGGTTTTCAAGTGCGACATATTCTATACAGAAAGGGGAACGAGATACCGCACCTCAAGCACCTTGGATGCATAACAAAACCTATGTAGCGACTATTGCTCCTCGTACAGCCACGTTAACTGCCGGATTTAAAATACCAGAATGGAATATAAGAGCCGGATGGAATGCTCAATTTGTCAGAAAACAGGATCGAACCGGGCATGAAGATAGAAATCATGATGGTTTACCTGATCTTGGTGCTTATTCATTAGGACCTTCATCAGGGTATTCATTACATAACTTATTTGCTAGTTGGCAACCAACCTTTTTACCAAAAGCAGAAGTTAAACTATCTGTAGATAATTTATTTAACAAGGATTATAGACTCTATCTTGGTGAAAATACTTATGGTATGGCACGTAACTTTAAAGCCAGTTTTTCTTATCGATTCTGATAATTAAGATATCGTTTTTTGCGATATTGATTAATTGTTTTTTATTCAAGACTCATAAAAGCCCTTATAAAGAAGGGCTTTGTTTTATATATTTTATTATTGGTTAAGATAATTTTTAATAAAATTGAATTTACGAGCTACATAAATCATATCTTGAAATTGTTGTTGGGCTGATTGATCCGTTTTTTCAATCCACGCTTTAATAATAGGGTTATCTTTAAAAGTTGGATCAGAAGCATAGGCGTATAAATAAGTTTCAATGATTTTAATTTCAGTAAATTTTAAATCGACTAAATAATGATAAGCAGCCAATAATCGCTGAAATAATTGCGCTGATTTTTCATTAGGTAATGAAATATGTTCACGTTGCATATTGGTAATTAATTCATTGATATAACTATTTTCATCAACATGATAAATTGTTCTGTTTAAAAGTATTTCTTCGGCTAATTTTTCAGCAAAGTCTTGAGTTATTTTAGCTTTTTGTTCTACCGTTAATCTTGAGTTGCTATTAATTGTTTTCTGTCCGTTTTCGATCGCTTTCATCGCTTCAATATCACTGCGTGAAGGGTTGAGATCAGGATCATATTTTATTACAGCAATAATTGCCGCAGTATTAACTAGAATTTTAGTTGCATCTAACAAAGTAGATTTATTGTTTATAATTTTAACCATTTTAATTCTCAAATTTTTATATTAATGTCATAGATTATAAATCGTGTTTCATTGGTAAAAGATCTGCTTCTCGCAATTTCAATTCCACACTATACATAGTTTTAATATCATTAATATTTTGTCTATTAGGAAAATGATCGAATAAAACAATGACAGTACCAACATGGGTATTCTCTTTTATAATTGGTATTAATTGATAAACTTCTGGATAATCCTTATGTTGTAGTGGACTAGGTATGTAAGCCATTAAAGATAAGTTTATGCGTGGAGGAAAGATATAAATTGAACTAGGAATTTCTCTACTATTCATAGTAATAAAGTTATGGCTAAATTTTTGCGCTAATCCAGTTATAAACGATGCCATTTTATCAATAATTTGTTTACTTTCAGGTAAATTAAAATAGAAACTAACGGAAGATTCACCCGCCTGAAAACCTTCGATAGCTTTGTATCCGGAATAGGACATCAGATTACAATTAGATAATTTTTGACTATCGGCAAAAAAAAATAAAACACTGCCTCTTGTGTCGATTTGTTTACAAGCACGCGATAGTTTTTTTAATCCATATTCGGTAAATCCTTCAGGACTATAAATTAAAGCTTTGGGCTTACCTTTGGCTGTACTTCGATCTGGGTACCAATGGGCATTGTCATCTATACAGTATTGATAAGTATTTAATATGTCATGTAGTTGTTGATTAAGATCGGTAAATACAATTTGCTGCATTCTGGGAAGATGAATTTTAATATCAAATTGCGTCTTGTTTATTTCCATGTAAACATCCTTATTTTTTATCTTTCATTTTTACAAATTAATCATAACATTATTTATCATTAAAAATGAAAGTAGTTTTACTTATTATTTTTTTATTTAAATAAACTAAGATTTGACGATTAAATCGGTCTAACTAGGTTAATTTGTCTGTTTCGAATTGAGTTTGTCGTAGTCAATATTGATGTTGCTAGCTTACTTTTAAATCCTCTATAAATAATATTTAACTTTTAAAATGAAAATATATTTTTATATTTTTGCTTTTATTTTGAAAATTTGAGAGCTTCGTCACAATAAAATTTGTTTCAAAAACTATACTAATAATACGTAGCGTAAAGTTACGAATATTGCAGTAAATAGAGAAAAATTATGGTTTCAAATCTTTTTAAAAATATTTTTCTTTGTATTGTATTTTGATAGTTGCATGATGATAAAGAATAAAAGATTGGATGATTTATTCTTTCTTTCCTATAAGGTTAATTATCATGCTTAAAATTAAGGAGCTCTTTCTATGAAAAAAATATCTAAACTCTTTTTTGTGTGTTTTCTATTTTTTTTCACTTTCGGCGCACATGCTAAGCAATATCATATAGGTGTTTCATTATTAACCCAACAACATCCTTTTTATATCTCATTAGCAGATGCTATAAAACAAAAAGCTCAACAGGAAAATGTTGATTTATCACTATCTATCGCTAGCCAAGATCTTAATAAACAAATTTCAGACATTGAAGATTTTATTATTAAAAAAGTGGATTTAATTATTTTATCACCAGTTGATTCAAAAGGTGTACAAGCTGCGATTATGAAAGCTGAAAAGGCGAATATTCCAGTTATTACTGTTGATGTTCCTGCCGTTGGCGTCAAAGTCGTTAGTCATATTGCGACCAACAATTATGCTGGTGGTGTTACTGCCGGTGAGTTAATGGGGCAATTATTAAACGGTAAAGGAACGGTTGGTGTTATTGATTATCCTATGGTGCAATCAGTTGTTGATCGTGTTGATGGATTTAAAGAAGGATTGTCTAAAACTCCAGACGTGAAAATAGTGTCTATTCAAACCGGAATTACCCGTGCAGAAGCTCTTGTTGTTGCACAAAATATGTTACAAGCATACCCAGACTTAAATGGAATTTTTGGTTTTGGTGATGATGCTGCATTATCAGCGGTTATCGCGGCGAAATCTGTTAAAAATAATAATATAAAAATCATTGGTTTTGATGGCATGGATGAAGCCAGAAAAGCTGTAGATAAAGAAAAAACATTCGTAGCTGTAATCCAACAATATCCAAATAAGTTAGGTGAAATCGCTGTAGCTACTGCAATTGACTACTTAAATGGTAAAAAAGTCGATGAAGTAATCCCAGTCACTCCTGGCGTATATACAGGAAAAAAATAATTCACAATAAGGGATAGGGTAATATCTATCCCTTCCACAAGGAATCAACTAATGAATAATATCATATTATCTGTGGATTCTATTGCCAAAAATTTTGGTCCGATTCAAGCTTTGAAAAATGTTAGTTTAGACATCTACCAAGGTAGAGTTCATACGCTATTGGGCGAAAATGGCGCAGGAAAATCTACATTAATGAAAATTCTAGCCGGAATTTATCCGCCAAGTAGTGGAACAATTACCTATCAAGGCAATGTTATCACTATAAAGAATCCAACAGAATCAAGAAAGATAGGGATTGCTATAGTTTTCCAAGAATTGAGTTTAAGTAATAACCTAACGATTGCTCAGAATATTTATGCAAATAATGAACCAAATAAATATGGCATTATTTCTGATAATCAAATGATTAAAAATTGTAATGCATTATTTGCGGAGTATGGAATCAAATTAAATCCAGCACAAATTGTTGGAACCATGTCTATGGCGCAACGGCAATTGGTTGAAATTGCAAAAGCACTTAGTTATGACGCGAAAGTATTAATCATGGATGAACCGACTTCATCATTAAGTGATAATGAAGCAGAACTACTCTTCAATATAATAGAAAAACTTAAACAAAAAGATGTTGCCATTATATATATTTCGCACCGAATGGATGAGATCATGCGTATCTCTGATGATATTTCTGTTATGCGTGATGGCGAGTATATTGCCACCCACCAAAAAACCGAAACCACCATAGATCAGCTCATTGCTGAAATGGTTGGCCGTGAAGTACAAAATATTTATCCACCGAAATTACCTCATCAAATTCAGGAAGATCCGCCTTTATTAGAAGTTAGAAACTTAGATCATTTTAGAGAATTCAAAAATATTAGTTTTAAGGTGCATTCTGGTGAAGTAGTTGGTTTTTTTGGTTTAGTTGGTGCTGGTCGTTCAGAAGTGATGAAAGCATTGTTTGGGGTAACTAAATACCAAGGTGAAATTTTTATTTCAGGTAAAAAAGTCAATATTAATTCACCAACTCAAGCCATTGAACATGGCCTTGCTTTTGTTACCGAAAATCGTAAAGAAGAAGGCTTGGTTTTGATGCATGATGTTCATTCAAATATTAATCATATTGCCTTTCAATATGAGCCATCATTTATCATCAATAATAGAAAAGAATTATTAAATTCGACTAAATATATAAAGAAGATGGCTATCAAAACCAATAATCCATTCCAAGTAACCGGTAGTTTAAGTGGTGGTAACCAACAAAAAATCGTTATTGCCAAATGGTTAGTGAAGCCACCTAAAATTTTGATTTTAGACGAACCCACTCGGGGAATTGATATCGGTGCCAAATTGGAAATTTATAAATTAATAAGAGAACTATCATCAAAAGGTACTGCAATCATTATGATCTCATCAGAACTACCCGAGGTGATGTCTATTAGTGATCGTTTATTTGTTATGCGTAATAAAAAAATTGTAAAGGAATTTAATACTGAAGGGTTAACTCAACCAGAAGTAATGAATATAGCAACAGGAGCATGTGCATGAATACAAAAGAAAATACCTCGATGAATAATAGTAATTTTAAAGAATCTTTTTTTAAAGTATTCCGTCAATATGGTGGAATTGTTATCGGGCTAATTGCTTTATTCATTCTGTTTTCATTTATGAATAGAAACTTTTTAACTAGTACCAATATTATGAATATCGTCTTGCAAGTATCGATTATTGCGATTACGGCATTTGGTATGACATATGTATTGTTGCTTGGCGATATCGATTTATCCGTCGGTTCAACTATAGCGTTAACTGGCACATTAGCGGCACTTGCTTTACTTTGGGGATTGCCATTTTATCTTGCCATAGTTATAGCTTTGTTACTTTCAATTGCGGTTGGTTTTATCAATGGTAGTTTAACGGCACTTGCTGGTATTCCATCGTTTATTGTGACTGTAGCAACTATGGGGATTTTCCGTGGGATTGCTTATATCATTACAGATGGTAAACCTGAAATGATTATGGATGATGTATTTCTTGAATTAGGTAATGGTGATATTTTTTCAATTCCTAATCCAATATGGGTGCTATTAATATTGTTATTAGTCAATCATTTCATCTTATCTAAAACGACTTTTGGTCGAAAAATTTATATTACTGGTGGCAACAAAGAAGCCGCTGTTTATTCTGGAATTAATGTTAAAAAATTAAAAATACAAGTTTTCATGATAACTGCATTAATGGCAGGGATCAGTGGATTATTGTTAGCATCAAGACTTTATTCAGGCCAACCAAGTACTGCGCAAGGTTATGAATTAGATGCTATTGCTTCAGCAGTTTTAGGAGGAACAAGCTTAAATGGCGGTCACGGCACAATTATTGGAACAATGATAGGCGCTCTAATCATCGGTGTTATTAATAACGGCATGAACTTGATGAACATTCCTTATTTTTATCAACTAGTTGTTAAAGGATTAGTCATTCTATTAGCTGTATATATTGATGTTCGTAATAAGAAAAACAGAGTTTAAATGGAGTTGAATTAATATGAAAAAAATATTTACACTAGGTGAAATTGTTGTCGAAATTATGGCTAACCAAAAAGGGCAATTATTTACACATGATGGACTATGGAAGGGCCCATTTGCCAGTGGTGCTCCAGCAATTTTTATCGATCAAGTGGCGAAATTAGATGAACCAGCGGCGATGATAAGTTGTGTTGGTAATGATGGCTTTGGTGAGTTAAATATAAAAAAACTGGCTGATGATGGTGTTGATATCTCTCATATTAAAGTTATGGATGACCAAACTACGGGAAGCGCATTTGTAACTTATCATGAGGATGGTAGTCGGGATTTTATTTTTAATATAAAAAATGCTGCTTGTGCTCTGATTAATGAAGACATGGTTAG
This sequence comes from Gilliamella sp. W8126, assembly GCF_016102185.1. NCBI lineage: Bacteria > Pseudomonadati > Pseudomonadota > Gammaproteobacteria > Orbales > Orbaceae > Gilliamella > Gilliamella sp. W8126. The sequence goes on from NZ_JACFPE010000001.1 coordinate 653,140, forward strand.
TCAAAAGATTTTAGAAGATTGCGATCATCTACATATAATGGGATCTTCGCTGTTTTCTAAACAAATTCTTGATACCGCTAAGAAAGCTATAGCAATAGTTAAACAAAATAAAGGTATCATTTCCTTTGATCCTAATATCCGTAAGGAAATGTTAAATCTGCCAGGCGTTAAAGAGGCGCTGTTAGCAATATTACAGCAAACCGATATTTACTTACCAAGTGAAAGTGAAGTCACACTGTTAGCCGATACGGATAATGAGAAGCAAGCGATCGATTATTTTTTAAATAATGGTATATCTTCTATTGTTATAAAAAAAGGTAACAAGGGCGCGAGTTATTATTCGGCAAATGAATCTTTTGATGTGCAACCTCATTTAGTTACCGAAATAGATCCGACTGGTGCAGGGGATTGTTTTGGTGGTGCATATGTCGCTTTAATTCATAAAGGGTTTTCAGCCAAAAAAGCCTTAACTTATGCTAATGCTTGCGGTGCGTTGGCGGTGACAAAACAAGGACCAATGCAAGGTACGTCAACATTAGAGCAGATTGAAAAATTCCTACAAAAATAGTTGATTTCAATCATGATTAAGCCCCTAATTAGGGGCTTTTTTTATTAAATTTGCCATAAAAAACATTACATTATTTAAAATTTTCAATAATTTTTTATATATTGTTTTATGCCTTCAGAAATCAATAATATTGAAAATAGCGATTTAAATTTTTGCTTATTTGTGTGACGTTGTCACTAATTTTAAGGCAAATCTTAACTAGAATTAGCTTACAATATTAAATAAAAAATCTAGTTAAATAATAGTTGATATTATACTATTCAAAGTGTTGTTAATTATAGAAAAATCAATAGTATAGTTTTATTCTAACTATTTATTTGGTAAATATTTATAAACATAAATTGTGAATTAATTTTATTTTTTCATTGAGTTTTGATAAATAACGCTATCTTTATTAACACTAGATTGTTTAAATGAACAATTAGTTATCTGCTGATGATATTCTGCCATTGTTGAGTTAGAAAGAATGATGACATCAATTTGCTGAAGTGAAGCAAATCCAAAAGTATCATTTTCTTCAATTCGACTGGGGAGAAGTGCGATGCAACAATTAGCGTTGCTTAATAATAACTGATAACCTTCCATCAATTGACTATTCGATATGGCAATTTCATCATCGGTATTGATTGCCTCTATTTCAAATATAACGGTAGATAATTCATATTTTGCTAATAGAGTTTGCACATCATTTTTATCAAAATTAGTATATTTTTGATTAAATACTCCACCAATTAACACGATTTCACCCTGAATATAATCTTTTGCTAACATAGCAAAGCTTAAATCATTAACGATCAGAGTGAGATTTTTTTTATTATATAAATATGGTATGAGTTTTCTAGTTATTTTACCATTTAACAAACATAGCGTATCGCCATCATTGATGAATGATAAACATCGCATAATCAAACTAATATCAGAGTAAGCGTTTTGGGCTTCATTGTTTGATTCTTGATGAGATTTATCAAAACTATCTTTAGGTTGTAAATATATGGCTCCACCAAAGGATCGTTTAAGATAACCTTGTTGTTCTAAATAATTTAAATCTTGTCGTATAGTGACACCAGATACATTTAATAATTCAGATAATTCATCAACTTTCACTTCGCCTTGCTTTCTAACTATTTCGGCAATATCTAATCGTCTTTTTAACAGTGAAGTATTTCCTTTAGCCAATTTTATTTACCTCTTTAAAAATTATGTGTTAATGAACTATACAAAAACAGATGATTAAATACTTGTGCAAATAAAATTTAAAGTTGAGATATCTTGCACGTTACTAAATCAGAAATAATCTTTATTAATATCAGTATAATGAATTTGTTGATTATAATGATGCATACATAAAAATAATATAAAGCAGATTATTTCACTTATATTATTACTAAATTGAAAGATTAAATATATATTTAGCTTTATTATCTGCTTTATTTTGTATAAATGGTGAGCTAACATTAGTTAGAAACTAATAAAAGTGAATACGTTATGATCAAAAAATTAACCAATATACAAATTCATAACAATACAATCATCATAGATGGCCATGAAAGTAAAGTTCGTGTTGATGGAACTTGCTTAGAGGCTGCTCTATTAGTGGATGACAATTATATTTTGTTATTTGTTACTTTTGATTGTCCATTTGAAGAAATTTTAGCTATTTATTTATTAGATTTACAACAAAATAGAATAATTGATAAAGCGAAAATATATCGAATGTATTATACAGATTTTTTCAGTGATTTAGTGATTCTTTCAGAAAATAGGATTTCTTTTGATTTTCTGATCGAAGGTGGTTGGACATTAGAGTTATTTGATAAACCGAAAAGATCGCTAACGTATTTATTTCCAACATTATTGGTGAAGCGACCATTTTCATTAACGAGATACTTTAGTATAAAAAATAATGTTTAATACGATTCAAAACTTTATATGATTGATATCGTCATTTAACTAATATTTTAATTAAATCAATTTATTAATTATTTTGGTGTAAAAATTAGTAGAGTAAGTTGTAATACATTTTTATAGTTAATCAAACAATAATTTAAAGTTATGTATCAATAGATTAAAACGTACTGTTATACTCAAGAGACTGTACAAAGATATCAAAAAATTACAACTTATTATTTATTTCTAATCATTAAGTTAATAACAATTATACTTATTAGCGCCAATAAAAAGGCAATGAGATAATTAAAGTATTCAGCGATTGTCATTGAAATTGAGGAACCGATTATTTCAGAGAATAATAAGCTACTTTGAAAAATAGCATAATCTGTAGCGGTTTGCTTTCCTTGTTTGGCAAAAATCATTGTAATGGTATAAATACTAACATTAATCGTACCAATACCAATACCTAAAATAGTCATCATAATGGTAGTCGTAATAGGATTAATATAGTCAGGCATATTGTAAAGTAAACACCAAAACAGAATTAGAAAAAAGAGTAGAGCAAAACCAATTTTTAGTGTTTGATAAGGTTGTTTAGTTTTTAATAAATAGGCTGCAATGGCACAACCTAAAAGCATGGTTAAATAACCACCAATACCTGTATAAATACCAACATCACTCACAGAGAACCCATGATCCAGTAAAATAAATTTAGTTGTGGTTAAAATTACCGAACCAGCAAAAGGTATCATGATTGCAAGAAATAGCATATGGTAAGCATTTTTTCGTTTAAAAAAATTGTGGATTCTTGCTCTGGAATTGGATCGCGAATTGTGGCCTAAATTAGGCTCTGTCCATATAGTGAGTTGTATAATCGATACAAAAATAATTACAACTAACAGTAAAATACTATAGGTTTTTCCTAAATAATCATAACAAACGGTTACTCCAGCCCCGCCAATAAGCATACCAGTAATATTGCCCATTACTTGAATACTATTTATCTGGCTAATAGTGTTGTTTTGCGATAAATCTGCTGCAAGCCCGTCAGTTGCAATATCGAGTGTTGCAGAAACGATACAGGATAAAATAATAACTAGTAGAAGATAAGTAGTGGTTTCTGATGTGAAAGGGGTGAAAGCAATAATGGTTATCAAAATTGCTAATAGACATTGCATTGGTAGTAACCAACTTTTTCGATAACCTATTTTAGTTATCCAGTGATTTTCGACTAACGGAGCCCATATAAATTTGATAACCCAAGGCAAACCCGCTAGTGGAATCATTGCTATCACGGCTAACGAAACACCTGAATCACGTAATAAGATAGGGTAGGCGTCAAAAGCTAATCCAACGGGAATACCTTGTATGATATAGAGTTGCGCAATAATAAATAAAAAATAACTTTTCTGCTTATAATAAGGAATGGTTTTATTATCCATGAAAATTTCTATATGTATATATAATAATTATCTTATTACATATTCTATACTCCTAAGCATTACAACTTATAAATAGTAGCTTTATTATGTTGTAAATGCAAATGATATTTGTTATCGTTTGCATTGTTTGGAGGATGTATGTGTTTTGATAATCAATTAACCAATAAAAATCTAAATTATAGCGGTAAAGGTCTATCATATATTGAGTTACAACCAGGCTTAGCTATATGTATTAACAGTGCTGCAGATCTAAATGCTGTGGATGTTAGTAAAACGTTTTCGAGTAGTGAAAATTGCTTATGCTTTAATTGCCAGTTACAAGGTAAATTGAGTGTACAGATTAAAGATAAGAAATTTGTAAGTAAAGAAGGCGATTTAACCTTTGGTTTCGCTGATGGTGAGATTTTTCATTTACAACATTCCAAGGATTTTTGCAATATTGAGGTTATGATAATGCCAAAATTATTGGATGTTTTAATTGGTGATATGGATTTTCAATTTTCTTGTTTAGATGAAAAGATCAATTTCTTTTTGCAGCATTATCAGATACAGCAAAACAAAAATGTATTATCTTGTGCTCGACAACTATTTTATTTAATGCAAAACACTGATTGTAAAATCACCAACCGTCTATTGTTATATGCCCATGTTTTAAAGTACTTAAATTGGTATTTTAAGTCTTTTGAACAACAATCTACTAAACATGAATTTACGCAATGGGAATATCAACAACTTAACCATGCTCGTAATTGTTTAATAAGTGATTTAACCTGTCCTCCTACTATCAATTGTTTAGCTAAACAAACAGGTCTCAATCAGAGTAAGTTAAAAAAAGGTTTCAAGCAGATTTTTGGTAAAAGTATTTATGCTTATTTTTTGGCAGAAAGGATGCATAAAGCTAAACAGTTATTAGCCGAATATAGTGTTACAGAAACGGCAATTATGATGGGTTATAGCAATATTAGTCATTTTAGTTCAGCATTTAGAAAACAGTTTGGGGTATTACCTAAAGAGATACGCCGCCAGTATTCGTCTAAGTTTCTCGAATAATGACGGCATGGTTAAGCTATTATTTAACTGATTTAAAGTGTATCCCTTTAAAATTAAGTATTGTTAATAGTTATAAATAAAACCAACTCCTAAAGTTCGGCCTCTACCAGGCGAACCAATTGTTGCATCAGGGCCATCATGAGACAGTGCTGGAATATGATATCCCCATAAATCGTAGGATTTATTTAGTAGATTGTCACCCCACACATAAAACTCAGCATTTTCTGTTTTGACAGCAATTCGAGCATCAAGTTTGTTATAAGCTTTTAAGCCAAATTTATTTTGCACATCAGCTTGGCGAGAACCAATATAACGATCAGTTATTTGCGTTTCTAATGATATTCCTGAAGCTAAATTTAGTGGTATAGAGTGTAGAATGGTTAAGTTAGCATTCCAATGAGATGTATCCGGCACTTCGTTATGTTTTTTTACATGAGCTAAACTTTTGTTAGGCGTACCGACTATTTTAGCATTGGTGTAACCTATGCCGCCTGAAAAGTCTAAATTTCCTGGTGCCTTCCAAAAACCATCTAGCTCTACACCATAACTTCGGATATCATAATTTTCAACCACAGAAACAAACGTCGCTGGATTATAAGCCATTAGATGTTCACGTTTAGTATCGTTATAAAAGAATGCCGTGTTTAATCCTACCGTATTATTTTCAGTTTTTAACCCTATTTCATAAGCGTTTACATACGCTGATTTATAGGCTTGATCTGAACGACCAATAGTAGCAAAATCCGTACCTTCATCATTGAAACCACCTGTTTTATATCCTCTTGAGTAAAGACCATATAGGGTAGCATAATCATTAAGTAAAAAATTCAAACCTAATCGGCCAGTAGTAAAGTTATCGGTTATCTTTTGCTTATCAAAAGCCAAGGTTGGTTTATCTTTATTATTTTCAGCATAAATTGAGTTAGCTAGCCATTTTGCATGATAATTCTTCTTTTCGTAAGATTGACGAAGACCTGCTGTTAATTTGAGTTTTTCGGTAACAGGGTAGGTGACTTCACCAAACACTCCGACATTATCTGTTTCGAACTGTCTTCTAATGTTAGCATTCAATGCATTACTTGGATAAAACACATCCATAACATCATAAGTATTTCTATGACGATCATTAGTATAGTAGTTTATACCTGCTACCCAAAATATTGGTGCTTCAGGTTTAGATGAAATTCTAAATTCTTGAGTGAAAAGATCTTCTTTGGTTAAATAAGACCAATTAGATGGTGGTGACATACCGCTCAAATGGTGGTATAAGCTACCTTCATAAATTGGTGATCTTCTGTCACTTTTGCTATACGAATAACCGGTAATAGAACTCAATAAGCTATTATCCAACTCATGTTCCACTTTTAAATTGAAACGATAAATATTTTTGTCATTCTTGTCACTGCTATTTGGAATGTCAATCTTAGGGTGATGTCCGTATGGGCGCATCATATACATATCGTCCATACCCATAGCTTCTTCTATTTCGGTAATAAATGAGATAGAAGTGAGTTCTGAAGCTTCCCATAATAATGTGCCTCTAGCGATTTTATTTCTAAGAATACTCACCGGTTTATGGTCATTAACATTTTCTAGAATGCTATCTGCTTCATCATAACGGACAGCAAATCGAGCACTTAATTGATCGGATAAAGGGCCACTGATGACGCCTTCGGTTAATATTTGATTATTTTGTCCGAATTCGGTTCTAAAAGCTGATTCAAAATAGCGAGTTGGTTTTTTCGAAATAACGTTGATAGCACCAGCCTCGCTATTTCGGCCAAATAATGTCCCCTGCGGGCCTTTTAATACTTCGACACGCTGAACATCAAGTAAATTTAAGGTCGTATTACTTTTTGATTGAGGCATCCCATCCACGTTAATACTAACCGAGCTGTCATCGCCACTCATAGGTAATACAGAACCGACACCACGCATTCGAATAGATTTCGCTGCCCCCATATTACTAATTACTTGTACACCGACAGTATCATTTAAAGCTTTTTCTAAAGTCGTCTCTCGTCGGTCAACCAGTTTTTTATCGTCAACAATATTGACCGTAAATGGTATATCCTTGGCTGACTCTTTTACATGCCTAGCAGTAACTATTAATTGTTCTACTTGATCACTATCGTCTTTTTTTTCAGCTGTATCTGCCATTGCGTTAAACGATAAACATAAAATACCGGCCATTAACCACGGTGAACCAATAATGCTTTTGTTAGAACAAACTAATGCTTTATTAGTTATTTTATTGGTAAAAACTAATTTGTATCTCATATTATTTTCCTAAATTCAACCATAACCTACATAATCAATAGGGAATACTTTTGGTAAATTAATAAATGATTATTAAATGTGCTAGCTAGTAGCATCATTAACATATTTAATTAAGAATGATTATCATTTATAATGTAAATGTTTTGCTAGCAAAGGACTCCCCATATTGGGCAAAAATAACCGAATCAGTTCTAAATTCTTTTAAATTTAATTTTTTTTTAATTAATAAATTAATTTTTAAGGGAAAATATATTTGATACTCTTTAAATATTTAACGATATTAAGAATATTATTTAACTAATTCGTATTAGGTAATATTGTAAAGTAAGTGATTTGTATTCACTATAAATGGCGGATAGTGGATAATTTTGCTAATTAATTTGCAATGAAATTGGTTGGGGAATAAGTTAGTTTGAGTTCTAGTGTTCTATTAGTCTATTTTTATAGAGAGTGGAATATGGCTACCCGTTATTTTCAATTTACTTATAATTGAAGATAATGTTTTAATATTTTTGTGTTAATAAAAAGATGAAAATCCTAACCATGGATAGCGAGAATATAACTTAATTAATCCATAATTTTTTCAAGAAATTAGATATTGATAGTTAGGCAGAATACGAAATTAGGCGATTAAAGACCGAAGAGAGAAAATGAACAAACTGTAATTAACTGAAAAGATTTATTGATAATAATTGTTTTCCTCAGTTATTTCTTCATTAAGATAATTATTCATTATGATTAAAAGAGAACAATATCTTATTGAAATCTCCAAATTTGTTAGATTTTTTAATTTGATTTTTTCATAATACAAAATAAAAGAAAAAATTAAGAACAAAGTAACAGCGGGAAGAGATGTACTAGGCGAATTCGTTCCTAAGTTTGCTGAGCTTAATGATGTTATATTATTTGGCGAAGTTTGGTCTAGAGAAAAAGAGCTCTCAGCAAGAGATAGAAGTTTAGTCACAGTTACGGCATTACTTGCCAGTAGTATCTTAGATAGTTCTTTACAATTTCATTTGCAGATTGCAAAAAAATAACGGTATCACTAAGCAAAAAATAGCAGAAATTTTAACTCATGTAGCATTTTACGTTGGTTGGCCTAAAGCATGGGCTGCGTTTCGTATAGCAAAAGAGATTTGGAAAGATTAGTTTTTACTACTGAATTACAAAGAAATTGTAAAATAAACTTGAATAAGATAATTAAATCCATTTTTTAGAAAAGATAGTATTGAATTAATATGTATTGAATACTATTCGTATTTATATCATTACTGACCTGTTAAATTTGAAATAAAAGGTTAAAATAGCAAATAATATTTACTATGAAATTATGTAATGCCACAAATTAAACAATGCTGATACATTGATATACCAACGAATAAGTGGATTGCGTTCTAAAAGACTAAGAACACAAAATGAAAGATAATTGCCAATTTATTACTAATAAATTTTATCGATATGACTACATTCCCTATGGACATACTGATTGTTATCGTATTATTACCAATGAGGGAGTTTATTTTTTTTATAAAAACCAATTTATCGATGTAAGTGTCTTAGATAAATTAAATGAAGGCGATGTTATCCATATTGCTTCTCACGCACTTAATGATGGCACTTTTTGGCTCCACTGGTTAGTTTCATGGAAAGGAGACTTGGCTATTCGTAATAAATTACATTGTGCTTTCCCTCATCCTTCTACATTAATTTTACCATTTTTGATCTTGATAGGATTTTGGCTGGATCTTCAATTTATAACACTATTTTTAGCCACTGGGTTGTTTCTAATTTTGATATGGTGTATTTGTTCAACGCTATTTCGTTTAATAAATTTGGTTTTACCTAAACAATTTTTTTTACGTCAGCGATATCATAAATTAAAAAAAGGCGATCTTAGTTTTATGAAAACCTCGTTTTTAGAACATCGTAAAACCGTTAATTGTTCATCAACAGACTTACCTGTATATGAAGGAATTGCAACTAATATAGATAGACAATTAATTTATCGATCGGAACGAAGGAAAATATTATTTGATCTTAGCGGTGTTAGACTATTTTTCGATGAACTTGCTTTAGATAATGATCATATACCGGTTGTTTATTCTTTTGGCCATCCGACGTTTATTGCATCAGGAGATAAACTCAGTTTAATATTTGAAAATAATAAAATACATGGGATTATTAATCATACCGATGGTTCAAGCTATTTAATTCCTCATTGTATTTGGATAAGTAAACAAAAAGCGAAAACGTTATTACGTAATTGGTATTTTTATACTATTTTTGCCCCAATTGCATTTTTATTATTACAGATAATTATATATCCAATTAAAGAGTTTGATTTTATAATGAATGGTTTTTTATGGATAATATCCGGAGCACAAATTATTCCTTTACTCCTGTTACTATTTTATACACTATTTTCATATCTTAATGATCGTTCCTATGCCAAACGAGTTTTAAAATGGTTATATCAAACCACAGGACATTGGCCGAAAGAGCTCTGAATAACAACAACTAAGCCAATATAGTTAAGATGAATTAATCTATAATTTTCGGCATGGTCTACCATTATTCAAAAATTATATACTTCATGTATGCTAAGGTTATAGTCATATCTGTAAAACGCTGTATATGGGCAAAATAATTCTTGAAAACAGTGAATTATAAGAATAAATACTAATGTGGTTCTTTGATTACATAAAACACAGTTGATGATAAATGCTTCTAAGCAGGATTTAGGTATTTGTTTTTTTTCTGAGCAATTTGTTCATGATGAGATTCAGAATGGAGAGTTAATTCCAATTTTAACCGAGTGGGTTGGTATCCCTCGTCCAGTTTATGTGATGGTTAGAGATAGATGCTATATCCCTAATAGAGTAAAAATATTTAAACAATATATAGAGCAATACATTAAAGATGAAAATGTTAATTATCAAATTTAACATCTTAAATATATCCATCTGACACTTTAATTATAAAGGTTAATTGCAGTATGTTATTTATTATCTAGGTGGACATTGTATGCTTTCATAGTATAAAGATATTTATAAATACAATGTCTATAAAGCAATAGATATAACTGTATTTTTTTGTGGCTCTATATGATTTTATACTACTAAGTGAAAACATATAGTTTATTGTAGATAATAGTTTGCTATGGTTATCGATTGAATTTAAATTGGAGCGGGAAACGAGGTTCGAACTCGCGACCTCAACCTTGGCAAGGTTGCGCTCTACCAACTGAGCTATTCCCGCATGAGAAGTGTTTTAAATGGTGCCCGGGGCGAGACTTGAACTCGCACGGCCAAAAAGGCCGAGGGATTTTAAATCCCTTGTGTCTACCGATTTCACCACCCGGGCTCAAAACTTAGTACCGAAGGGTAACTGCGCTTTGGATGCTGTGCATTTTACCTATCTTATCATTTCAGTCAATAAAAATTTTAAATTAATCGTTTGATTGCTCAATGTTTGACTGATTCGAGGTTAAATTGCTCTATTTTTTCGTTTTTAACTAAAGTGCAATGCTATTTTTTCAATTTGAATATTTAGACATTACACATCAAATTTATTATGTTAATCGTTATCTAATAAATCGACTTGAGCAATCCATAAATATTGAATCATCGATAATAGGGTTAATACTGTAGCAATAAACAAGGCTGCAAGTCCGGCATAAATAACTAGATCGCAAGGTCTCCAAAGTAACCATGTTAATGCAGTCATTTGAGCAATAGTTTTTATTTTACCAATTGATGAGACGGCAACATTATTTCGTTTACCAATTTCAGCCATCCACTCTCTTAATGCTGAAATGATGATCTCTCGAGAGACGATGATGATTGCTGGAATAGAAATCCACCATGTTTGATAATATTGGGTTATTAAAACTAAAGCGATAGTGACCATAATTTTATCGGCAACAGGATCTAAAAAGGCACCAAATTTAGTAGTTTGGCCTAATCGACGAGCGAGGTAACCATCAAAAACATCTGTTACTGCAGCTATTAAGAATATTAATGATGAAAAAAAGCCAGACCATTCATGAGGAAATAGATAAAATGCCAACACAAAAAAAGGAATAAGTATTACTCGAAATAATGTTAAAAATGTAGGTAAGTTGATTTTCATGTGACATTAGCTCATTTTGTTTTATTAATCAATTGGTTAGTGATAATTAAAAAAACAGTGTTTTCTTACTGATTATGTTGCCTGAAAAATGTTAATTTTTCAATGTGTTATTGCTGTAAATTTAGATAAATTTTTTCAGCTAGCGATTTGGATATGCCTTGTACTTGGGCTATTTCATCTATACTAGCATTTTTTAGCTCTCTGAGTCCGCCAAAATGTTTTAATAATGCTTGGCGTCTTTTTCCGCCAACGCCTTCTATATGTTCTAATGCACTATCAGTTAATTGTTTAACACCTTTTTTACGCTGACCTACAATCGCATGGTCATGTGATGCGTTACGGATTTGTTGAATTAATAATAGAGCAGGGGAATGATCATCTAAATAATAACCTTTACCATGGGCTTCAAAGAAGAGTGTTTCTAAACCTTCTTTACGCTCAGCACCTTTAGCCACCCCGATTAAAATAGGATGATGTTTATCCCAGTTTACTTGTAACTTCTCAAATACTTGTAAAGCTTGATTAAGTTGTCCTTTACCACCATCAATAAAGATAATATCAGGGATTTTATCTTCAGGGAGATCTTTTTTACTATAACGGCGAGTTAATACCTGTTCCATTGCTGCATAGTCATCACCTGGGTTGATACCGCTAATATTATAGCGACGGAATTCAGATTTAACCGGTCCTTTATCATCAAACACAACACAAGAAGCGATAGTGTTTTTGCCCATAAAATGGCTGATATCAAAACATTCCATTCTATTGATTTTTTCAATACCCAAAAAGGCTTTTAAAGCATCATATCTTTGTTTAATGGTTGAGTTTTCTAATAGTTTATTTTTAACTTCCGTTTGAGCGTTAACTGTTGCAATATTTAATAATTTAAGATTATCACCTTTTGGTTCATCAACTAATTTAACTTGATGTTCGGCGACGATTGATAAAGTTTCTTCCATCGCTTGTTTATCTGACAACGAAAAATTCAGAAGAATTTTCTTTGGAATATTCCTGTTTTGATTACCTTGTAGATAAAATTGACCTAAAAATGTCTCAATAACTTCTTCAAGTTCAGTGTTAGAGGGAACTTTAGGAAAATAAGAACGATGGCCAAATGTTTGTCCATTACGGATAAAAAGTACATAAATACAAGCTAGGCCGAGTTCATAATGAAAACCGATTACATCCATATTATCATTATTATTGTAGATAGCTTGTTTTTCATTAATGTGTTTGATTGCTTGTAACTGATCACGTAGTGCTGCTGCTTTTTCAAAATTAAGCTCACTACTAGCTTTCAACATATCAGCAGTGATTTTTTTTAAGATTTCATCTGACTGTCCAGATAAAAATAATCTAACATAATTCACTTGTTCATTGTAATCTTCATCGCTGACTAAACCCGGTACACAAGGGCCTAAACAACGTTTAATTTGGTACTGCAAACAAGGACGTGTTCGATTACGATAAGTACTATTAAGACATTGCCTTATCGGAAAGGTTTTTTGTAATAATGCAAGAATTTGTTTAACTGCATAGCCACTAGGGTAAGGGCCAAAAAACTCATCTTTTTTACGATTAACTGCTCCGCGGTATAAAGATAATTGTGGATGGCGTTCTTTACTTAATTTAATAAACGGATAGCTTTTGTCATCTTTAAGTAAAACATTATATCGTGGTTGATATTTTTTGATATAAGTCTGTTCAAGTAAAAGTGCTTCTGTTTCGGTATTGGTGATGGTAAATTCTACGCGATGAATATGACTCACCAATCGATCGGTTTTGATGGTTTTTTTACTACTATTAAAGTAACTTTTTAAACGATTATTGAGGTCTTTCGCTTTTCCCACATAAATGATGGTATCTTTATCATTAAACATTTGATAGATACCTGGTTTATGTGGGACAGTTTTTAAGAAAGATACAGAATCAAATTGGCTCATATTAGTTTTCAAAGGTGAGGGCTTTTTTCTCTATTATCCTCATAATGGTGCTTAAAATACCATTTATCAAGAGGTAGATAAGCCCTGCAACAACAAAAATTGAGAAGTCATAGTATTCACCATTTAGTGTATTACTATATCCCATAAGATCCATAACAGGAATCATTGATGCTAGTGCAGTTCCTTTAACTACGAAGACAACTTCATTAGAGTAAGTAGACAGTGCTCGTTTTAATGCATATGGCATTACAATTTTAAGTGTTTGTCTTTTATTCATGCCTAATGCACTACATGCTTGCCATTGTCCTTGTGGAACAGCTTTTAAAGCTCCATAGAAAATTTGAGTAGTGTAAGCTGCACTATTAAGCGTTAAAGCTAAATAAGCGCAAAACCATGGCGATGAAATAAATTCATAAAAAGCGGGTACTTTACTTAAAATTTCGCCAAATTGTGAAGGTCCATAATAGATTAAAAAAAGTTGTACCAATAAAGGTGAACCAGTAAAAATAACAATATAACCACGTATCGTTTTAGTTAAAAACTTCGAATTTAAAGATAAAAGACAAGAAAAAACGATAGCTAAAAAACCAGCTGATAATATGCCTGCAATACTTAAGCTTAAAGTATCAGGTAGACCTTGAAGAATGATTTTTAGATAGTAAATAAAATTATCAGACATAAAATGACCTTACTGACTATTAGCTGATGACGGTTGTTCAAATTTGGTAGAGCGTTTTTCAATACGAGAAATAACTCGTTGACTTAAAACTGATATCACTAAATAAACAAGCATAGCAATAAAATACCATAAGAAAGGTTGGTTGGTTCTTGCAACAATTGTTTTGGTTTGCATCATTAAATCATCAATCGCTATCGCAGATACAAGGGCGGTATCTTTTAATAAAATTAACCATTGATTACTCAAACCAGGTAATGCATGGCGCCACATTTGCGGCATTATTATGCGAAAAAAAGTACGAGATTTACTAAGGCCTAATACTTGAGCTGCTTGTTTTTGCCCACTTGGAATCGCTTTAAATGCTCCACGTAAAGTTTGAGATGCATAAACAGCATAAAGTAAGGATAAAGCAAAAACACCGCATAAAAATGGATCTGGCTGAGTATTTTCAATATTCATTTTTACGGTAAATGATGTAAAACCAAGTGGAATGGTAAAACCATCATCTAATGCCATCAATAACAGCGGTAAACCTGTATAGATTGCCACCACAATTAATAATTCGGGTAAAGCTCGAATAGTTAAATTAAATAGTGACATTAACCATGCAACAGGTTTGAAAGGAACTGATTCTAAAATAGTAAAAATGAACGCAAAAAACATGCCGACAATTAACGATACAAAAGCTAGTGATAACGTTATTGTGGTTGCTTTAGTTAGCGGCAAAATATACCCATCCATAGAAGAGAGTAACCAGTCGATACCGTGTGCAAAAAAGTCTGACATAAAAAAACCGTAATTAATTTAAAAAATAAACTCGCCGCAGAGTATGCGGCGAGATCTCAAAATACAGATTTTAGTAAATAATATTATTTACTAAACCATTTTTTATAGATAATATCTAATTCACCATTTGCTTTTAATTTATTAATTGCTTGGTTGAATTGTTCAAGTAATTGATCATTTCCTTGACGTAAAGCGATACCTAAGCCTTCACCAAAAAATTCATGATCGGTAATTTTGTCACCTAAAGCAACAATGTCAGCATCTTTACCTAACCATTCTCCAGCAACAAATGAGCTTGAGACAATGGCATCAATACGTTTTGCTTTTAAATCTAGAAAAGCAAATTGATAGCTGTCATAACTGACTGCTTTAACATCAGGGTACTTTTCATTTAAGTATTTTGAATAAGTCGTACCTTTCTGGATGCCAACTTTTTTACCTTTCAATTGATCAAGACTGGTTAAAGAGTCTTTTAAAGTAATGAATTGGATTGAGCTGTCGTCGTAGTAGATTTTAGTAAATGCAACTTGTTTTTGACGCTCTGGAGTAACATCAATACCTGCAATTGCTGCATCAATTCGGCGAGTTTTAAGGCTAGGAATTAAACCATCGAATGATTGGTTAACAATTTTGCAAGATACTTTCATTTCTTCACAAAGTTTATTCATAACATCGATATCGAAACCAACAATTTCATTTTTATCGTTAGTAAATTCGAATGGCGCATAAGTTGCTTCGGTACCAATAGTTAATGTTTCTGCTGCTTGAGCTGCAAAAGCAGATCCAGCAAATAAAATCGCTAGTAATGTTTTTTTCATATTTCCACCCAATCTGGTTTTAATTAATGTTAGTGTGATAGATAAGCTTTAAACTCTTCGGTTTTTGGATGAGCAAAACACTCAAGTTGTCCCTGCTCAATAATCTTACCTTGTTCCATGTAAATCACTTGTGAAGCAACTTTACGCGCAAAATCGACTTCATGAGTAACAATAATTTGTGTAATTCCGGTTTGTGACAGTTCATTAATAATCTCAGCAATTTGTGATGTAATTGCTGGATCTAATGCCGCTGTTGGTTCATCAAATAACAAAATTTTCGGTTCCATCATTAATGCTCTGGCAATAGCAACACGTTGCTGTTGACCACCAGAAAGATGGAGAGGGTAGCGATGCGCCATTTCATCAATTTGTAAACGAGCTAAAATTGACATTGCTTTATCACTAGCTTCTTTTTTCGATAATTTTAATACTTGGCATGGTGCTTCAATTAAATTTTCCAAAACAGTTAAATGTGGCCATAGGTTGTAATTTTGAAAAACCATGCCAACATTTTTGCGTAATGTTCGAATAGTGGATTCACTTATCTTTTGCGAAAAATCGAAATGTGAATCGGCAATCGTCATTTCACCTGATGTGGGAATTTCAAGTAAATTAAATACTTTCAACAAAGAACTTTTGCCTGCACCACTTTGACCAAGTAAAACAATTGTTTCACCCAAAGGGTAACATAACGAGACGTCATTCAATGCCTGATGAGTACCATAAAAACAGTTAATATGGCTTAATTCAATATTCATTAGTATTAGATAAATTATTTAAATTTTAATTGACTAAATATTACTTTTTTTTGCATAAAAATGCAATCTAAATTATTAGACAATCAATTTTATGATAGATTGTTAGCCAAAAAATATTAGTTTTAAATTTTTACTGCTTAGTTTCATATTCAATCACAGCGTTATAATTAAAAATATCTACTAGGCTGATATTTTATGTTTGGAAAATGCGACACTCAGTAATAATTTAACCAATTCTTATGAATTAATATCTTAAAAAACCCCTTTCCTCAAAATTTTATAGGTTTTAATCAAACTTAATCATTATTACTTATGATAGGGATAATAGGTCCAAGATATTTAGGTTTTTTATTCATTATATACAAATCAATAAAAGCACTAACACGAGCGAACATCTCGCGGATACGAACTAACTTCATACTCTTTGGGGCAGGAACGGCAAAACACTGTGCTTGAATATCTTGCGCAAGAGCAATAAAAATAGCTCGTTCACAATGGAATTCTTGTGTAATAATAGTAAAATCATCAGCATTAAAAACTTTATTAGCCCGAACAACTGAATCGAAGGTTCTAAAACCAGCATAATCTAATACAATTGATTCTCTAGGAATACCTGCTTTAATCAGATCTTTTTGCATCGTGATTGGTTCATTATAATTTAAATGTGCATTATCACCACTGACTAATAAATAATCGACTTTTCCTTGCCAATATAGATCAATAGCGCCATCGATACGATTACGATAAAAGCCGTTTATACCACCACCTTTTACATATTTAGATGTACCTAATACTACACCAATTGTTCGATAGGGAAGTTTATTTTCATCATGATAAATGTAGGGGGCCGTTTTATAGCTTATCCAATAGTCGAGACTAAGTATTACCGTTATTAAAAACAATAGGAAGGTAATTAAATAAGTTATTAACTTTTTTAATATCATGCTAAAACCAATTTAAAATAAATACCATTATTGGAAATAAAAATGGTGCTGTCAATGAAGTCATAATACCACATAGTACCAGTGATAAAGAGCTATAAGCTCCTTCATTATAATCTACTTCAATACAGCGAGCTGTACCAACAGCGTGTGATACAGCACCGATTGATAAACCTCTGGCAGAGGCTGTTTTGATTTTAGCCCAATTTAGCAATTGATGAGCAAAAATTCCTCCTAAAGTTCCAACAAGTATTACACATAATGCGGCAATAGATGGAACACCACCTTGATTTTCTGCGATAGTTACCGCTATGGCAGTGGTAACTGATTTAGGCAGTACCGAGGCGGCAATTTCATTACTACCTCCTAACCAAAATGCAATACAAACACCTGTCACCATAGAAGCAATTGAAGCGGTAAAGGTGATTATCATGATAGATTTCCAACGGGCTTTTATTTGTGGGATTAATTCATACAAAGGGTAAGCCAAAGCAACAACTGAATAAGGGAGTAAGTCATTAATAATTTTGACGTTTTTTACATATTCAATATAACTAGTCTGTGTAATTAATAAAATAGGAATTAAAACAATAACCGAAATCACTAATGGATTAAATAGTGGATTTTTGATTTTAAAGGAAATTTTACGAATCACAAGAAAAACTAAAACAGTTAATGGTAACATCCATATCATGATTGTTTCCCCTTATTATCAGACGATTTTACCGCTGGTTTATGCAAATGCTCTGTAAGATATCCGGTTAAAAATAAGACAATAATTGAACCGCCAACACTGGCAAAAATAATCGGTACCCAATTAGCTAAAAGTAGTGAATAATTATCCATGATCCCCATTGCAGCAGGAATAAATAGCACAGTCATATAGCGCATAAAAAGATTGCAACTGTTTTTGATCCAACGCGTTGGTATAAGTTGAAATGCTAATAAAAAAAACAAGATTAATAGACCAATAATACTACCAGGGATCATGATTGGTAAGATTGCCGAAACAATATTACCAGCCCATAAACAGAGGGTTAAAATAATTAAGCCCCGACCATAACTAAATAGTGTGTAATATAAAGAATAAAGTCGATGCTTAATTGTTGCATGTTTGGCTAAAAAATGTTTCATAGTTTATATACTAATTGTCTTAAAATTAAATATTGACGGTATGTCCGTCGTTTAGAAAGGGCGGAGAACTAAAATCAGAAACATATAATACGCCCCTGTAATTCAATTATCCAACTAAATAATGACAATATTGGTAAAGTTGCTTTAATAAAGTGAGCTTTTCCGGTTTCTGTATATAAATTTCGGCTAGTTGTTCAAGTGATTGTAAATAATTTTGTATCTCAATGGTATTGAGTTTATCTCGACAGTGATCTTGCCAAATGCGTTGTTCTTGTTCGGTTAATGCTTGCGGATAATTTCTCGCTTTGTAGCGAAAGAATAATGTGGTTAATCGTGGATCATCGAAAGTGATTGATAAAGTTTCTAATAAATGAACTGGCGTGGTTCTTATAGTTTCACAACGTAATAGATCTTGACCATTTAAAAATCCACTATAAATTTGTGCATCAACATCACTGTTAACTGGATAATCATTATTGATACTAAATAGCTCACGCATTTTATCCTGTAATTTATTTTGGTTTTGTAGTAGTTTTTGTTGATTAATTAAACATTGTTGTTTATCTAAATTAAAACGCTTTGCGTTATCAGCTAATAATGTGCTTAATGGCGCAATAATTGGACATTTATTTATATGAATCAGTTTTAATGGAATACGCTGTTCGTCTAACTCAAGATCGGCTGTTTTGGTGTAAAGTTTTTCCTGAATAGTCTCGACTGGTAAATCAATAATTGAATCAATATCTCCAGTTAGATCACAGACTATAACTGCATTATTTTGCGTTGGATGCCATGCAATAGGGCAGACTAATGACATATTGCCTCTATGGCTACCTAACATTCCAGATACATGAACAATAGGTGTCATATTTACAACGTCAATAAGCTCGGCAACTCTGTTTTTATTACGTAATGTATAGAAATAATTGAATAACTTTGGTTGGGCGTGTTTGATAAGTTTTGCCATAGCTATAGTTGCATAAACATCTGACATTGCATCATGGGCATGCTCGTGGGCTATATTATTTGCTTTAGTTAAATCTTCTAAACGAAAACTCGGTAAACCAGCATCATTAGTTGGCCAGTTAATACCTTCGGGTCTTAATGCATAACATGCTCTAACGACATCAAGCAGATCCCACCGTGAATTACCATTACGCCAACTATAAGAGTAAGGATCATAAAAATTACGATATAAAATATTGCGAGTCACTTCATCATCAAAACGAATGTTGTTATAACCTAAGATGCAAGTATTCGGTCGACTAAATTCTTGATGAATTAGTTTGCTGAATTCAGCTTCACATAACCCATTTTGATTTGCTTTTTGTGGTGTGATGCCGGTAATAAGTACAGCTTCAGGATTGGGTAAATAATCTTGCGCAATTTGGCTATAAATGACTAATGGTTTTTCAATAATATTAAAATCGCTATCTGTTCGAATGCCGGCAAATTGTGCTGGACGATCTAAAGCGGGGTTGATACCAAAAGTTTCGTAATCATGGAAGTAAAAAGTAGGCTGTATTTGATCGTTTTTCATTCCGTTATTTTGCTCTTAAGTTTTCATTTTAATTTCAATTGATTATATCATTATTTAGCTAATCTTATTTATGAACATTACAATGATGTAAGAATAGATAAATTCCAATAGTTAATCTTTAAACTGACTTTACTGTGAACGATAAAAATTTATTTTAATTAACTTTATTTATAATAATATTCAAAACAAAGGTTTTGTGATAATTTTATTAGAATAATTAATTTGTTACCCTGTCACAAATATAATGTTTTAATCATTACTAATCGAAAGATTGATAGGTTAATAAATAGCTAATGTGCTTTTTATCTTATCTTATTTTATATAATATTTGTTGTTATTAACTAATCATCTAAATTTATTTTATTTGTATTAGTATTGAACAAAGAGTTTAGAATCGTAAGAACAGTTAATTTGGATGAATAATTATGTTATTAGTTTATCTTCGAGATGATGTAGTGATTGATGGAAATATAAAATTATTTCATTTTATTTTTACCGAGATTAAAGTATCAGATGATGTTGTCAGTATCGAGTTTGTTCCTGATCTTATTGAAAAAAATGAACAAACTTCAGATATTGATAAGCGAAATAAAGGTATAGCTCACTACTTTGGTTTTTATTTCGAAGAAGATGATGATAAGGAATTAATACATACTTATTTTGATTCAGCTATAGAAGCACATGTTGATAGAAGTTTTTATGATATATTTATACGTTTAAGACCGTTTATGATTGAGCACTATAAAGGAAATGATGTTAATCTTGTTGATTTAGCTGAAGATGGATTTAATATAAAAATAACACATATCAAAAAATAGATTTATCATTATTTTATATAAAAATTGTATGAAAACTAAAAGCTAAGGACGACAGCAAGAACAACGTTCGATATTGAATTATCAGAAAAGCCTTTTATAAGGTTTTTTATTGTCTTTAAAGAAATTATTCGCTTCTACCGACTTGGTCGGCTCCTGACATATCAATATCAATAGCTGTTTGTTTGATCACCGCTATTTTATCGATACTTAATTTAAATCTTTTATTTTTATACTACAATTTTCGCTACTATGTAGATTTATTTCAGCTCTAATTAAAACCAATTAAACTATCTTGATTTTTTAGTTAAATTATTGTTATAATTAAATTTATAAAAATAACCTTTGACTATATTGTAAGCTATCAAGCTTACTATTAGTAGCAGTAGTAGCAGAATTAAAATAACTATTTCACTGTAATTCTTCTTAAGTCGTTATCTAAAAAATAGTGTGATGTTATCAGCCATCTTGTTGATGATTATGCTTTTGAGCTAGCTTACATGGAATGTAAATAATTTATTATTTTAACATTGGTATTTTGAAATGGATTTCGCAAAAAAAATTAGTCTAGCTTTAGCTATTTGTTTCGTTTTGACCGCAAATTGTTATGCTAAAAACTGTAAAAAGGGTATACCTTGTGGTAACTCATGTATATCAGCCAACAAAACATGTAGGATTGATTCTTATCCTGTTTCTGGTAAATCGCAACCAAAATCTGCTTCAACTTCAACTTCAACTTCAACTTCTGCTGAAGTTGAATCTTCAATAGTTGCAATTAGTAAGCAAAATTTTAACACCGCCAAAACTCATTTAGTTAAAATCTATAAAGAAAACCCTGAGCAAACAACATTTTATTGCGGATGTAACTTTTCATTTGACGGTAAAAAAGGTTCTATAGATTTTAGTCAATGTGGTTATAAACCAAGAAAAAATGAACAAAGAGCATCTCGTATCGAATGGGAGCATGTTATGCCTGCTGAAAATTTTGGTCGTCATTTGCAATGTTGGCAAGAAGGGGGGCGTAAAGGGTGTAAGCAGGATACTATATTTAATGCAATGGAAGGTGATTTGCATAATTTACAACCAGCTATTGGTGAGGTGAATGGTGACCGATCTAATTATAGATATTCACAATTTACTAAAGAATTTAGTCAATATGGCCAATGTCAATCTGCAGTTGATTTTAAAGCACGAGTTTTTCAACCTAGACAACAAATTCGAGGCGTAATAGCACGAACATATTTCTACATGCAGAATAAATACAATATAAATTTATCTGATTCTGATAATAAGTTGATGCTAGCGTGGAATGAGATGTATCCACCTAAACAATGGGAATGTGATAGAAATCGACAAATAGAAAAAATTCAGGGTAATGACAACAAGTTTATTAGTGAACAGTGTAAATAATGAAAACAAAAATTATCTTAGTTTTGGTCTTTTTTATTACAGTTATACAAAATGCTTATGGTGCTGCTCATTATAGAACATATGTTCCTCGGGTTCGTACCTATTCTTTTCATACTTTCCATTCTAGTAGAGGAACGGGCAACGAAACACCGTTAGATAATATTTTTTTAAGTATTTTTATCATTTTCTTTCTTGGTATATTTTTTCTATCAGCAATATCGGTAATTCAAGAGTGTAAAGAAGCTAAAGATAAATTATTAGCAGAAGAGAAAGAAAAGCGTAATGAACTTGAGCGAATAAAATTAGAGGAAGCTAGAGCAATTAAAAAAGCGATGGCTCCTAAAGTCGAAGTGTATAAACTTAAGAAATATAGAAAAAAAAGATAAAATGTCTTGATTACTATTGATGTTTTAAGGTCATTATTAGCTAATAAATCGCTATATGCTTTTATTCGACATTATGTCTGATAACTGTAACTTGAATAAAATCACTTTATATTTTATTTTAAATTATCTATAGCAAAAGGTATTGTTTGATCTTTCAATAAGACTATATTTGATATAGTTAAAACGTGATGAAATTTATATTGTTACTTTATTATGTTTGTTTTTGAAGAGTTATATTATCTTTGCATTACTAATCAGAATATTAAAAGTGAATATAGGGATATAATATTCACCTTTAATCGTTGTTTTAATTTAGTAATAAGTTTCAATTTCTTTTAAAAATATTTTTAATTCCTCAATCCAAAAGTTTGCATTCATCGTTGTACTATGACCACTTGTTTTGTTACTGGCAGGAATTAGATAATATTTTGCTGCTACAATATCTTTTAACGCTTTCTGCATTACTCCTGTATTTGGAGGATTTCTTTCATCATCTTCTGAATTAATGACTAAAATAAAAGCTTTTATCTTAGTTAAATCTTGAGTTGGATCAAAGTTTCTTGCCGCATCCCATTGATATAAAAAGTCATTAGCATCCATGCTAACACGTTCTTTTAACTTATCTGATAATATTTCTTCTGTTTTTGCCGTATTATAGGCTTTATTTTGCCAAGCAATATCGCCACCATTAGTTGCTATGTCATAATAATGATAAACAGTTTGAAATTTTTCTGGTTGTTTAGTATAAAAACCATTGTTCCAATCAGGATCTTCTTTAATTGAATTGATAAGCATTTTTCTCATAATCCAATTTCGACTAGACATTGGGGCAGGGGTTGCTGCCATTGGAATTGCAGCTGTCATATAGTCAGGATATTTAGTTATCCATAACCAGGTGTTCATGCCTCCCATTGAGTTACCAATAATAAGTTCAAGGTGATTTATGCCTAATCCATTTTTCAATAGTTGGTATTGAGCATTAACCATGTCACCATAATCATAATGAGGAAAATTTCCTTTTAGTTCATCAGAAGGTTTTGATGATTTTCCCGTACCAATTGCATCAGGTAATATAATAAAATATTTTTCAGCGTCTAACGGTTTTCCTTTATCAAATAATGCATGCCCGAAACTATCATTAAGCATAGAATTACCATCACCAGTTGTACCATGTAAAATTAAAACTGGTTTGCCCTTAGGATTTCCAAGTGTGACATAATGAATTTTTAAATTTTTGACCGTATTACCATCATTAAATCGAAAGTTTTTAATAATATAATCACCTTCATTTCTATTGTAAAAATCAGTACAAAACCCTTGCGGAACAATGATAAAGGAAATAAAAAATAATAGTGCTTTTGTTATATTATTCATAATTGGTTCTCTCCATTATACTTATGCAAAGCTAACATTGTTTTAACGGTAAGAGATGGGGCAGGTAGATAATAATTAACGAAGTATTGATCCATCGTTAATATGCATATTAGTTTAATCAATACTAATTTTTCAATAAAAAAATGATTACTATTTACTCAAAATAATTAATATCTGAATAATATCAGTTAATAAAAAAGGGAATTTATTATTCCCTTTTTAGTGTGATTCAGTTTTTAGGTGCACTTTCAATAATATCTGCTAATTTTTCCAGTGTTATTCTCAAAAACTTTGGCATAGCTTCTATTTCAATTGAATCCATTAGGTTTTTTACATAAAGGCCTAATTCTGTATCACCTTCAACAATTAGTCGACGTTGGAAAAATAGTGTGTCAGGATCTTGTCTTCTAGTCGCAATCATAATCAAATCGTTAGCATTACCAATGAAACTAACATCAGGAATTTCTTCACGACTCACAACTAGTTTGTTATCAATTAAACTCACAAACCAAACTAATTGCAGATCTGTTACTTGTATTTTAAGCCAACGATTTTCTAAAAAGTCGAGATCACCATCATCAAGCGAATTTTTGAACTGTAATTGCAACAATTGTTCAATCGTTCGTTTTTTCAAATCGAAAGGTATACAGCGTAAAGTTAAACCTAACACTTGTGGTGCTTTATCGACAAATTGAGAATGAATTTTGCCAAGTAATTGGTGTTTATTGCCAATCATTTATGCATCTCCAGAAATCATCTTCTCATAAATATCTAAATCAGTGTTCAGATGTTCATATGTTTCTTCACTTACTTCATTGCGAATTTTCATTTGAAGTAATGCTGTACGTTCAGCTCCAATCGCCACCAAACGCATACGTCTTTCTAGGTTTTCAGCCTCAAGTGCTTTTTGTTCTAAATCTTTAAGTCCTGTTCTACGTCTTAATGAACCAATTACCCTCGATCCGACTTCATGAATAATCTCTTGATCTAAACCTTCTTCTGAGGTTTCTTGTAAAAGACTAGTTTGCATTTTTTCTAGGCTAACGATAGCTTCTTCTGCCATTTGTCCTTTAACTGTTAAAATCTCATTATCTTGTTCGGAATTGTCCAAAATAACACTACCACGTAATAGGATAGGTAATATGATTACAGCTGAAATTAATGATACTAATATAATCCCTGCAGCAATAAATACTAATTGGTAACGACCACCGATAGTCATTGGAATTGATAATACACCAGCTAAAGTTATTGCCCCACGGACACCAGCAAAGGTGGAAATCCAAAGATCACGATTGGTGTAGGCTCTGAATGCTAATGGGCGTTTTGTGCCGAAAGGCATTGTTGGCATATGTTTCATTGCCCATAACCATGCGAATCGAGTACCCATTAAGACTACAAAAACAAATAAAACAATCAAACATAATTGCCATAGTTCAATTGAAGCATCGGTCTGATTTTCAGTAAAGGTAGTTGATAAGATACTTGGTAATTGAATACCTAATAAAAGGAATACAAAACCATTAAAAACGAAGGTTAACATTGACCATGTGCTATCAGATTGTAGGCGAGCAGTTAATGGTGCATTGCGCATCATGCCTGATTGGTTTACTGTCATACCTGCACTAACAGCAGCTAAAATTCCAGAACAATGACATTCTTCTGCTATGATATAAGCCGCAAATGGTAGTAAGAATAGTAATACAATTTGAATAGCGGGATCATTATGAGTTAATTGGTTTATTTTACGTAAGATACGTGCATATAACCAAGTAAATAAAACCCCAACCGCAAGTCCACCAATTGCAACAACGAAAAAAGAAATACTGATTTGTAATAGGTTAAATTGCAAAGCGCCTGCGGCTATTGCGATGGCAAATTTTAATGAAACAAGGCCAGAAGCATCGTTCATTAATGCTTCTCCTTCAATGATTTCCATTTTTTCTTTTTCAATTCTTCCTTTACCAACAATTCCACTAAGAGCAACGGCGTCAGTAGGAGATAGTACTGCTGCTAATGCTAAAGCTGCTGGTAATTCAACATTTGGAAGCATCCAATAAAGCAGATATCCTAATGCAATAATAGAAATTACGACTAACACCAGCGCTAGTCCGACAATTTCTCTAAAATTGTAGACAAAATCTTTCACCGAAGTTTTTCGACCATCAGCAAATAGTAAGGGAGGTATGAATAATACGAGAAAGAGTTCTGGATCGAATTTCAAATACACACCCAAAGCAGCTAAGAGACAACCCAATAGTATTTGCATTAACGGCAAAGGAATTTGGATCGGCAACATTTTTATAACAACACCAGAAAGTGATACAATTAAGACCAGAAGTAATATTGTTGAAAATAGTTCCATAGTTACTCTTTTGTTATTATCCTATAATTAACTATTGATTATATCGGATTTTTAACAAAATTTCAGATTAAAATTGCCTAAATCACACAATTTTTAATCACTCTCGTTTTTTGAATAAAAAAACAAGCATTTTAATTGACGGAAATTATTGATGGAAAACTGGCAAAGAGCATTTGTTCTTCATACACGTACCTATAGCGAAAGTAGCTTATTAGTTGACTTATTTGTTGAGAATGTAGGAAAAGTAACTATCCTAGCTAAAGGGGCTAGACGTAAAAAATCAGTATTGAAGGGAATTTTACAACCTTTTACACCATTGATTGTTCAGTATTCAGGTCAAGGGGAAATTAAGAATTTACGTCAGGTTGAAGCAATATCTCTGACATTACCACTTGTATCAGTTTTTCTATACAGCGCTTTTTATTTAAATGAGCTATTACATAGAGTCTTATTGGTTGAAACCGAAACTAACACGCTATTTGATGATTATTTGATAAGCCTACAACAATTGGCACAACAAGTGCCGGCTGAAAATGTGTTGCGTGCATTTGAATTGGCATTACTTGAGAATTTAGGCTATCACGTTGACTTTTTTCATTGCAGTGCAACGGGCGATGATATTGTTGAAACCATGCATTATCAATATCAATCAGAAAAAGGTTTTATTAGTAGTTTGCTACAAAATAGTACCAGTTTCACAGGCGAACAAGTCTTAGCTTTGGGTAAAAGAGAGTTTCTAACTATTGATACACTTAAAGCTGCTAAACGTTTTACTCGAATGGCTTTAAAACCTTATGTAGGTTCAAAACCTTTTAAGAGTAGAGAATTATTCATGAAAATTTAGCTTTTTTTATTTCACTATTCCACCAATGATTATTGGTGGAATAGTTTATTAACTTTAATTTATTCGATTAAACTTAGTATCTTGGTGGTTTAGCATATTTGCTATTATAACTATCGGCAGGGAAAGCGTTAGAATTCGGTGATTTCTTATATTGATTACCATTTTCCAATTGGAAAATTGCTGTACCAATCACCCCAATATTGTTCGCTGAACCTTCATCAGTATGATTCGCATAAGCTTTAGATGCTTGCGAAAATGTAAATGAGGCAACTTCACGCTCATTTTTTCGAAATCCTTTAATTGATAGCGTACTATACGGTCTTAAAATATAACCATTATTGTTCAATGAACCTGCTTTTCCGTTGATAACATCTAATCCATCAACAGTTGCTACAATTTCATAAGTATTTCTTGAATAATTGACATAATAAAGTTGATAATTTTTGCCCGCTTCACCAGACATATTGATTTCATCATCCTGTTTAAAAAGCGACCATTTATTATTGTTATCATCAATTATTGACATACCAACATCGCCATTAAGCATAAGTTCTTGAACTTTTTTTCCATGCACAAATGCTTTCTTAGAATAATGAATTACTGCAACGTCTATTGGTGTGTTATTAATACGTGCTAATTTAACTTCTCGAACATGAGATTCGACCCCATCGCCCCATTGCGTTCCAATACCTCTATCATTTGAAGTATTATTTAAAGTATTATTTGTATTGATTGCCTGTTGACATCCACTTAAAAATAAACTGATTAAGCCAATCACTAATACATTATATATGTTATAAAATTTATTCATTAAGATTTCCTTTTCTAATTATGTTCAGTAATTATATATATTATTATATATTTGAATATTATATAAATATATAATAATTTTGTAGGCTGTATTTTATCGATTGATTATTGAGTTCTTTATTATGCTCCACTTGATGCACGGATAACTAATTCGCCATTTACGTATATAGTACGAATTGGTAAGGTTGAATTATTTATCCTTTGGATTAAAGTTTCTACTGCAGTCAAAGCTATACTTGCTAACGGTTGTTTATAAGTAGACAGTGGGGTAGATAGATGACCTGCATAATCAGCATCATCAAAGCTAATGGTAAATAATTTTTGTTTTGGATTTATTCTTTGATTCAATGAGATTAATTGCATTGCCGTAAAGTCATTACCACAAACTACATGTTTAATGTTCAATTTTGCCAATTGATTAATTACTTTTTCATCAATTTGTGGCACTTGAATTATCCAATCGTTAATTTTTGTAATTCCTGCATCATATAATGCTTGTTTATAACCAATTGTTCTTAAAGCAACAGTATTAGCTGAATCACTTTTTGATACAAATGCTATTCGAGTATTTTTCTGTTCAATGAAATGATTTGTGACAACGTAACCTGCAGCAATATTATCAATACTGACTAAGTCAGCTTTACCTCGAGAAGGGAAAACACAATAGTCTCTCTCTAACAATATACAAGGAATATTGTAGAGTGTCAGATAATCCATTATTCTTTTATTAATGATATTTGCGTAAGGGTGAAACTCTAAAGGCGTGAAAAATATTCCGTTAATATTATTTTTTGTATAATTTATGATGACTCTTTCTACGTCATTTAAAATAGATTGTATATCCTGACTTTTGGTCAGCATCCCAGCCCATAAAAGAGAAAACTGATAATTATTGGCTAAACTTGCTATCTCAGAATATAAACTATCAAGAATCATTCTACTTTCATCTTGTTCTAAACGAGGAGCTAATATTCCAAAAATATATTTGCTTACTTGTTGATCTTTAGGTTGTCTAACATAAAACTTACCACCTTGTTTACCTTCAATGTAACCTTCCGTTTTTAATCTTGAAAATACTTTACTTATTGTTGGTCGGGAAGTCTTATATATTGTGCTTAAATTAGATGAAGAGGGAAGGGCACTATTACAATCTAAAATTCCACTTTTGATCTGCAATAATATTTCCTGATAAATCTGCTCACATTTATTTGCCATCATATTACCTATAGAACATTAATTGAATATTCCTAGTATGACATAACCATCAAACTTGATAAATTAAATTTTACAAGTTTTCAAAAAAAGTGACTTTGATATCATAAATAATAAAAAGAAATAGATTAATATTGTTAAGTTTGGTGCAGATAATTAGACTGAATTTACTCAAAATATATTACAAAATATTTTTGGGTTTTAGTTTTTAAGGAAATTATTATTACAAATCATTTGATTATCTGAGGTGGGTTTATGAAAAAATTCATAACATCGTTTTTAACAATTACATTTATTATCTTTACAAGTTTCTTTCAACTTGTAAATGCTGATGAAAAAAAGCCTATTAAATTTGCTTTTATTACTTCAACTTTAAACAATTCATTTTTTACTGCAATATCCGATACATTTTCTGAAATTGCCAAACAAAATGGTGATCAATACATTCTTGTCGATCCTCAATATGATCAAGCTAAACAAATTTCAATGATGGAAGATGTCATTAATCAAAAAGTTGACATTATTTACTTAATCGCTGTTGATTCAGAAGGTATTCGCCAAGGATTATTGGCAGCAAAACAAAAACAGATTCCAGTGGTAGTGATTGATAATCCTATTAGTGATGATGATTTAGTGGTTAGCACTGTGGCTTCAGATAATTTCTTAGCCGGTAAAATTAATGGCGAACAAATGGCTAAAGATTATCCTAATGGCGCCAAAATTGCTGTTATTGATTGTCCTTTTAATCGTGCTAGTGTTCTAAGAGCTGATGGTTTTTATGCCGGATTAGGTGAAAACAGAAGTAAGTTTGAAGTAGTTTCTCAACAAAATGGTAAATGTGCTTTAGAAGTCACCATGCCAATTGCCGAAGATATTATTCAAGCTCATCCTGATTTACAAGCATTTTTCGCCGTAAATGATCCCTCTGCTTTAGGTGTTGTTGTTGCTTTGAAAGCATCAAATAAACTTAAAAATGTTAAGGTCTATACTGTTGATGGTTCACCTGATGGTAAAAAAGCATTTAGCGATGGCGATATAACGTTAACTGTAGCTCAAGCTCCAATTCAATTAGCTAAAGAAACCTATAAAGTCGGTAAACAGGTTCTAGCTGGAGAAAGCGTTGCTAAAGAAATATTAGTGCCAACTTTTCCAATTACCAAAGAAATGATTGATCAATATGGAGTAAAAGTCTGGCAGTAATCATTGACTTTAATCAAGTTATATCTATTGAAATCAATAAGGTGATATTTATATGGAACAAGTTGCATTACAACTATCTCATATAGAAAAAAAATTTGCTGGTGTCCATGCGTTAAAAGATATGCACTTTAATCTTAAACAATGTGAAGTTCATGGATTATTGGGTGAAAATGGTGCTGGCAAATCAACCTTAATCAAAATTATCGGCGGCATCTATAAACCAGATGCCGGTGAAATTAAGATTAATGGTAAGACTGAGATAATTAATGGTATTAAAGATGCTCAAGCAAGAGGAATTAATGTTATTCATCAGGAAATTGT
The DNA here is from genome assembly GCF_016102185.1 of Gilliamella sp. W8126. Classification (NCBI taxonomy): domain Bacteria; kingdom Pseudomonadati; phylum Pseudomonadota; class Gammaproteobacteria; order Orbales; family Orbaceae; genus Gilliamella; species Gilliamella sp. W8126. The sequence continues at coordinate 683,837 of NZ_JACFPE010000001.1, forward strand.
CTTAGTTCCTTATATTAGTGTATATGAAAATATTTTCTTAGGTCGTGAACCGAGAACACGCTTAGGCTTTAAAGATCATCGTCAAATGATCGCCAAAGCCAAAATAATGATGGAAAGTATGGGGTTAACGATCGATGTGTTACGGCCCGTACATGAGTTAACCATTGCACAACAACAACTTATCGAAATCGTCAAAGCTATTTCATTTAACGTTCGAATCTTGATCATGGATGAGCCAACATCTTCTTTAACTGATAAAGAAGTTGAACAGCTTTTTATTATGATTAAAAAACTAACCGAACATAACGTTAGTATTATTTATATTTCTCATCGCATGGATGAGTTATTTACTATCACTGACAGAATAACTGTAATTAGAGATGGTAGTTATATAGATACCGTCAATACTAAACAAACCAATATTGATGAATTAGTTAAATTGATGGTTGGGCGTAACTTAAATAATTATTATCAACGTCATTATCAAGAAAATGGAGAACGTTTATTAGAAGTAAAAAATCTTTCGAAAAAAGGAGTATTTAATAACGTTAATTTTCATTTAAAGAAAGGAGAGATTTTAGGTTTTGCCGGTCTTATGGGGGCTGGTAGGAGCGAAATCATGCAAGCAGTTTTTGGAGCAGACCAATATGATAGTGGTGAAATTTATTTTGACAATCAGCTTGTTAAGCTCAAATCGCCACAAGATGCTATTGATATAGGAATAGCCTTAGTTCCAGAAGATAGGAAAAAACAAGGTCTTATTTTAGGTAATAGTATTGCGTTCAATTTAACATTAACAGTATTGAAACAATTTATGCATGGTTGTTTAGTTAATCAGCAAAAACAAAAAGATATCATTCAATACTATATTAATAAGCTCAATATAAAAACGCCAAATGCTGACAAAATTGTTGGTCAGCTTAGTGGTGGAAATCAACAAAAAGTTGTAATAGCTAAGTGGTTAGCAACTAAACCGAAAATCATCATTTTAGACGAGCCTACTCGAGGAATTGATATTGGTGCTAAAGCCGAAATATATCAAATTATTGATGAACTTTGCGCAAGCGGCATGGCTATTATTATGATTTCCTCAGAATTACCAGAAATTATCAATATGTGTGATCGTGTTTGTGTTGTTGCGAATGGACAAATTCAAGGTGAATTATCGCAATCAGAATTAACACAGGAAAAAATTATGAAATTAGCAACAGGGAGAGCTTAAAATGGCTAGCCAATCTATGAAACAATCAGATGATATGAGCTATCATCACACTACAATAACCAATAATATCATTATTAGAAGTTTCAAAAATTTTATTACTAATAATATAGGGATTTTAATTGCGCTTCTATTAATTAGTATCATTTTAAGTTTTGCCAGTCCGGTATTTCTTTCCCAAGAAAATATGCTCTCAGTGTTAAGACAAGTATCCACTAATATGTGTTTAGCCTTAGGTATGACATTAATTATCATATTGGGAGGAATTGATTTATCTGTTGGATCGATAGTCGCTATGGCGGGTACACTCACAGTTGGATTTATTTCAATTGGTGAAATGGGCATTGTTCCAGCTATTCTGTTAGGTTTGTTTATCGGTACTTTATGCGGTGCGGCAAATGGTGTTGCTATTGCTTATACCGGTATCCCACCATTCATCGTTACATTAGCTATGATGATGATCGCTCGTGGCGTAGGTTATATTTATAGTGGCGGCCAATCAATTCGTATTTTTGATGAGAGTTTTACCAGTATAGGTACTGGTTACTTAGGCATGATTCCATATCCAGTTATCTATATGTTGGTATTTATTGTTGTTATGTTGGTAGTTGTTAATCGAACTCGTTTAGGTACCTATATTTATGCTCTCGGAGGTAACCGTGAGGCTGCAAGGTTATCAGGTATAGCCATTAAACGTGTTGAAATCATTGTATATACCATTGCTGGTTTTTTAGCTGCTTTCGCAGGAATAGTGCTTGCAGCAAGAATGTATTCAGGACAACCATCAGTTGCACAAGGTTATGAAATGGATGCCATAGCTGCTTGTGTGCTTGGAGGTATTTCGATGTCAGGTGGAATAGGTCGCATTAGTGGCACTATTTTAGGCGTGATTGTTATCGGCATTATTAATAATGGTTTGAATTTATTAGGTGTTAATTCATTTTGGCAATTAGTTGCAAAAGGCGTAATCATCTTTTTAGCCGTCTATGTCGATATGCTGAAACGCAAGAAAGCTAACTAATTTAGGCTAATTTGTTTTTTAATATATTAATAATAACCAATTTAATTAATAGGATAATAGAATGAAAAAATGTACTTTGATGTTAAATAACCCAGATGGTATTACTCGATATAATGAACCGGTAATCGCGCGTCTTTTTTTCAAAGAACAGCCAATAGATCCGTCTAAATTAAAACTAGTTAATGAGCAAGGAAAAGTTATACCACATCAATTGTTTGATATCGTTTATGATGATACTAATACATTAATCTCTGTTTGCTCAATCGCCTTTATAGTAACTAATTTAGAGCAGTTAGTTGAAAATTATACTTTGTTTCTTGATGAAAAAACGTCAATAAGCAATGTAAGTGGCATAAAACAACTAGCGCCAACTTTAAATGATGGTGTAAAACGACTTGATACAGGGCATTATATTTTAGAATTATGTCGTGGTACTGCTGACGGAACATCATATGGGAAATGGGGTATTCGTTACTTTTCTGCTAAAGCTGAAGGTCGGAATTTGATTAAGGATTGCTCTAATGCTATAGGTGGTTTTTATGGCCCCTTTTTTACTCCTGCTAATGGTTTAATTAATCCACCGGAGCATACCATCGTAGAGTGCCAAACAGAGGTCGAAGGGCCAATCTATTGTCGATATCGTTTCAATGGAAAAATTCCCAATGGCTTAGATCCAGCTTTGCATGATAAATCATTCTCAATTGTGTGGGAATTTTTCTATCAATCACCATGGTTTAGACGTACTTATTATGTTGATGATTTTGAAACTTCTGTTGATGGTATGCCGGTCATAAATAAGATCACCGTTGGTGATGAGTATGAAAGTGGTCAAAATAATGTGGTATTTTCACGTTTTGCTAGTTATGGTGGTACTTATTATCGACAAGGCGATCTTTATGCCAATATTCTAGCTGATGAAGTTAATCGAATTTTATCGCAACCACTAGATCAACTTCCTCTGAATGCAAGACTTTATCGAGAGTCTATTGGTGATAATATTAATGCAGTTTCTTGGGATTTTTTCTGGAGACTATTTTGTGTTAAAGAAGGCATTTTAAGTGATGAAGAAATAAAATCACATGTCAAAACCATTCTGCGTAAAGCTCATCATGTTGTGCATAATAGCTCTCGAAACAAAGAAGTATTATTTGCTAAAGATGTGGATGTTAATAGTGTCCCAGAACAAACGATTTTTCCACTTGCTGCAAATAAAACGGCTGAAATAAATCCCGAATCAGGTTATGCTATGGTTTGGTATACGAGTAATATTGTCGGACGTTATCAAATTGTTCAACGTAAAGATTCAGGTTGGGTTAATTGGGGTACTAATGGTGAAAATGAGTATCCAGAATTACCTACCGGTTCAACGATTTATACTGCATATGGTCAATTTGATGATTGGCAGAAGCAAGCCGATAGTATGGAAAAAAATATTGATGTCAAACAAGGGTTAATCGAAGATGAATGACATAAAGATTGTTGCAATAGGTGAATTTTTATGGGATTGTTTACCTAATGGGAAAAAGATTGGCGGAGCTGCCGCCAACTTTTGTTATCATGCTAAATCAGCTGGAGCAAATGCAATATTAGTTTCTGCAATTGGCGATGACGACAATGGTAGAGAATTACGTGAACAGATTGAAAAACTGCAAATCCCACAACAAATTCAAATATCTGCAAATTATCCAACTGGAACGGTATTAGTTAAATTAGATTCAGCTGGTAAACCCACTTATGATATTGTTAATCCTGTAGCTTGGGATGATATTCAATTAACAAATCAACTATTAGAACTTATCCAGCAAGATGATTTAGATGCAATCTATTTCGGCAGTTTAATTCAACGTAATATACATAATCATGAATTATTGCAAAAGATTATTAACCACAGGTCTCAAAAAAGCAAAATTATTGTTGATATTAATTTACGTCAAAATCATTATAACCACGCAACTTTACTTCTTTGTATTGAACATGCCAATATTTTGAAGTTAAATGATGAAGAATTACCAATTGTTGCTGATTTATTAAAGATAAAGGCAGATCCACAAGCGCTTTTCAATTATCTAAATCAACATTATCAACTTGAATTATTAATTTATACCTGTGGTAGTGAAGGTAGTCATCTTATTACCCAAAATGAACAGAATCATTGTCCTGCTGAAAAAATCACCCCAATTGATACTGTTGGTGCTGGTGATTCATTTATGGCAATAAGTAGCGTGTTATATTTAAAAGGTAAACAATTACAGGAAATTAATAGTAAAGCAAATCATATTGCAGCATATGTTTGTACTCAAAGCGGACCTATGCCTATTTTACCGCAAGCATATATAGCCGAATTATAATCTCTTTTCAGGCCTAGCTTTTTAATTAATGAATAATAGCTAGGTCATAACTATTCTTGTCATATTTGATTACACCATTGTTTTATTAATTCCTAATCAAATATAACCACTAAAAAAGCTATTAATAATTAAAAATAGGGTACTGTTTGTTTTTAGTGGTTACTAAAACAGGATGAGTTTAATCGCTAGAGATAAATCTATTTTTAAATCAAGTTCAAGCCTATTTAAAATCCTTATGATAAGTGATAGTATACTCCGTCTATTTATTTATGTACGCATGTGCGCTTTCGTGTGGCGCACCACTGTTATAAGGATTTATTATGCCAATTATTACTCTTCCTGATGGAAGTCAACGTCAATTTGATAAACCTGTTACTGTATTAGAAGTTGCACAAAGTATTGGTGCAGGACTTGCTAAAGCCTGTATCGCAGGCCGTGTTAATGGTGAACGTAAAGATGCGTGTGATGTTATCGAGCATGATGCAACGTTATCTATTATTACCGCCAAAGATGAAGATGGACTTGAAATTATTCGTCATTCTTGTGCACATTTATTAGGACATGCTATCAAACAATTATGGCCTAATACTCAGATGGCTATCGGGCCTACCATTGATAATGGCTTTTATTATGATGTCGATTTAGATCACTCTCTAACTCAGGAAGATCTTGATGCTTTAGAAAAACGCATGCATGAATTGGCTAAAAAAGATTATGAAGTTAAAAAAGAAGTAGTGAGTTGGGAACGTGCAAGAGAAGTGTTTTGGGAACGTCACGAACCTTATAAAATTGCTATTTTAGATGAAAACATTCCTAAAGATTCTACACCAGCACTTTATCATCATGAAGAATATATTGATATGTGTCGTGGGCCTCATGTTCCTAATATGCGTTTTTGTCACCATTTTAAATTACAAAAAGTTGCTGGCGCTTATTGGCGTGGTAATAGTGATAACAAAATGTTACAACGCATCTATGGAACTGCATGGGCAGATAAAAAACAACTCGACAGTTATTTACAATTTCTAGAAGAAGCGGCAAAACGCGATCATCGTAAAATTGGTAAACAACTTGATCTTTATCATATGCAAGAAGAAGCACCAGGTATGGTATTTTGGCATAATGATGGTTGGATTATTTTCCGTGAATTGGAAGTTTTTGTTCGTACCAAACTGAAAGAATATGATTATCAAGAAGTGAAAGGTCCATTTATGATGGATCGTGTACTTTGGGAGAAAACAGGGCATTGGGGTAACTATAAAGAATTAATGTTTGTTACTTCATCAGAAAACCGAGAATATTGTATTAAGCCAATGAACTGTCCTGGCCATGTGCAAATTTTTAATCAAGGTCTTAAATCTTATCGTGATCTTCCATTACGTATGGCGGAATTTGGTAGTTGTCATCGAAATGAACCTTCAGGTTCTTTGCACGGATTAATGCGTGTGCGTGGTTTTACTCAAGATGATGCGCATATCTTTTGTACCGAAGGGCAAATTCGAAGTGAAGTAAATAGCTGTATCAAAATGGTCTATGATACTTATAGTACGTTTGGCTTTAAAGATATCACGGTTAAATTATCGACTCGTCCAGAAAAACGTATTGGTAAAGATGAAACTTGGGATTTAGCAGAAAAAGATTTAGCTGAATGTTTGCAAGAAAATGGCATTGAATTTGAATATTTACCTGGTGAAGGGGCATTCTATGGTCCAAAAATTGAATTTACTTTACATGATTGCTTAGGTCGAGCATGGCAATGCGGTACAGTTCAACTTGACTTTATGTTACCAGAACGATTAGATGCAACTTATGTTGGTGAAGATAATGAACGCCATGTTCCTGTTATGATTCACCGAGCTATACTTGGTTCAATGGAACGCTTCATGGGCATATTGACCGAAGATTGTGCTGGATTCTTCCCAACTTGGTTAGCACCATTACAAGTAGCGGTTATTAATATTACTGATAATCAAGCCGATTATGCCAAACAATTAACCGAGCAACTACAAAAAGTTGGCATTAGAGCAAAAGCGGACTTGAGAAATGAGAAAATAGGGTTTAAAATCCGTGAGCATACTCTAAAACGCGTTCCTTATATGTTTGTCTGTGGAGACAAAGAGATGGAATCAGGAACAATTTCAGTTCGAACTCGCCAAGGTAAAGATCTTGGTAGCTTTGAAGTGAAACATGTTATAGAATTATTGCTAAATGAAATTCATAGTCGTTCATTAGAACAAATGAATTAATGATAAATTAATTTGGAGGAATGAGATATTAAAGTCAGTAAACGAATTCAGTCAACACGCGCGCACAAAATCAATGATGAGATTACTGCTCGTGAGGTGAGGTTAACCGGCGTCGATGGTGAACAGCTCGGCATTGTTAGCTTAGACGAAGCTTTAAAACAAGCTGAGGAAGCAACATTAGATTTAGTTGAAATAAGTCCTAATGCAGAGCCACCTGTTTGTCGAATTATGGATTATGGCAAGTTCCTCTATGAAAAGAGTAAAGCAACAAAAGAACAGAAGAAGAAGCAAAAGGTTGTTCAGGTTAAGGAAATTAAGTTCCGACCTGGTACAGACGAAGGCGACTATCAGGTAAAACTCCGCAGCCTGATACGCTTTCTTGAAGATGGCGATAAAGCTAAAGTTACGTTACGTTTTCGTGGACGTGAAATGGCTCACCAACAGTTAGGTACTGAAATGCTTGATCGCATTAAAGAAGACTTAGCTGATTTGGCTATCATTGAATCTTATCCAACTAAGATTGAAGGTCGTCAAATGATTATGGTGTTAGCGCCGAAGAAGAAATAGTGGTTCAACAAGCTAATTTTTAGTTTATTAAAAATTACACCATTATTTTATTTTTATTAACAATGCGAAGTGGAAATTTATAAAATGCCTAAAATTAAAACTGTAAAAGGCGCAGCAAAGCGCTTTAAAAAAACAGCATCTGGTGGCTTTAAGCATAAGCAAGCTAACAAGAGCCATATCCTAACTAAAAAATCAACTAAACGTAAACGTCATTTACGTGGTTTGACAACTGTGTCAAAAGGCGATTTAGGTTTAGTAGTGGCGTGTGTTCCATACGCTTAATTTATTGATTAATTATTTAGAGGATATAGTTTATGGCTCGTGTTAAACGTGGTGTTATTGCTCGTGCACGTCACAAGAAAATTTTAAAACAAGCAAAAGGGTATTATGGTGCTCGTTCACGCGTATATCGTGTTGCTTTCCAAGCAGTAATTAAAGCTGGACAATATGCGTATCGTGACCGTCGTCAACGTAAACGTCAATTCCGTCAATTATGGATTGTTCGTATCAATGCTGCTGCTCGTCAATGTGGTTTATCTTATAGCCGTTTTATTAATGGTTTAAAGAAAGCTTCAATTGAAATCGATCGTAAGATCCTTGCAGATATCGCAGTATTCGATAAAAATGCATTCGCTGCATTAGTTGAAAAAGCAAAAGCTGCACTTTAATAGCTTTATAAGAGCCGAGTTATCTCGGCTTTTATTGTTTTAACAATATTTAAGAGTTGATCGATTATGAATTTAGTTGTTTTTCGTTTCTTTTTTAGCTTCGCTAAGCTTATTCGTTTGTGAGGCAAATGAGAAACGAAAAATAATTATAAAAGCCTCAGGAGAGGCTTTTTTTATGTAATAAACAATAAGCAGGAGAACTGTATGTCTCAATTAGTTGAACTGGTAAGCAATGCCAAATCCACTATTGAAAGTGCTAATGATATTAATACTATCGAACAGATTCGAGTGGAGTATTTTGGTAAAAAGGGCTATTTTACCATGCAAATGGCGTCTTTACGTGATGTTCCAGCTGATCAACGGCCAGCCGTAGGTCAGAAAATTAATGATGCAAAGCAAGAAGTTGTTGAGTTATTAAACCAAAAACGTAACTTTTTAGAGCGTCAGACTCTTAATGCAAAATTAGCAAATGAAACCATTGATATTACTCTTCCTGGTAAATCACTTGAATTAGGTGGATTGCATCCAGTAACTAAAACTATTAACCGTTTGGTTGAGTTTTTTGGGCAATTAGGTTTTGCTGTTGAAACAGGCCCCGAAATAGAAGATGATTATCATAACTTCGATGCTTTAAATATTCCTGCACATCATCCTGCTCGTGCTGATCATGATACATTCTGGTTTGATGCAAAACGGTTATTACGTACCCAAACTTCAACAGTTCAAATTCGAACTATGGAAAATCAAAAACCACCAATTCGAATTATTGCTCCAGGCAGAACCTACCGAAACGATTATGATCAAACCCATACTCCGATGTTCCATCAAATGGAAGGGTTGTTGGTAGATAAAGATATTAGTTTTACGCATTTAAAAGGTTTATTACATGATTTTCTTCACTGTTTCTTTGAAGATAATATGGAAATAAGATTTAGACCTGCATATTTTCCATTTACTGAACCTTCAGCAGAAGTTGATATTAAAGCTAAAAATGGTAAATGGTTAGAAGTGTTAGGCTGTGGCATGGTTCATCCTAATGTGTTACGTAACGTAGGTATTGATCCTGAAGAGTATTGTGGTTTTGCATTTGGAATGGGAATCGAAAGATTAACCATGTTACGTTACGGTGTCACAGATTTACGTTCTTTCTTTGAAAATGATTTACGTTTTTTAAAGCAATTTAATTAGTTCTGGAGATCAAAACATGAAATTTAGTGAAAGTTGGCTACGTGAATGGATCAATCCAGAAATAAGTAGCGATAAATTATCAGATCAGTTAACTATGGCTGGTTTAGAAGTAGATGATATTGAAAAAGTTGCTGGTGATTTTACCGGTGTTGTGGTGGGTAAAGTTGTTGAATGTAAACAACATCCAAATGCTGACAAATTACGAGTGACCAAAGTAGATATTGGTAAACCTGAATTATTGGATATTGTTTGTGGTGCACCTAATTGCCGTCAAGGTTTAACTGTAGCTTGTGCCACAATTGGTGCTGTATTACCTGGTGATTTTAAAATCAAAGCAGCAAAACTTCGTGGTGAACCATCGGAAGGGATGTTGTGTTCTTATTCTGAGTTAGGCATTTCTGATGATCATAATGGAATTATTGAATTACCAGAGGATGCCCCTTTAGGACAAGATATAAGACAATATTTAAATTTAGATGATGTAATGATTGATATTAGCGTTACACCAAATCGTGCCGATTGTTTTGGTATCATTGGTGTCGCGAGAGATATTTCTGCTGTAAACAATATCCCAATGAAAGAACTAAAAGTTGAAAATATCACTCATACAATTAATGATACTTTACCTATTCAGGTTGATGCAGCTAAAGCAGCCCCTCGTTATTTAGGTCGTATTATCAAAAATGTTAAAGTTGATGCTTTAACTCCGCTATGGATGAAAGAAAAGTTACGTAGAGGTGGTATTCGTTCTGTTGATGCCATTGTCGATGTTACTAATTACGTTTTATTAGAACTCGGTCATCCAATGCACGCTTTTGACTTAGCTGAGATTGACAAGGGTATTGTTGTGCGTTATGCCAATAAAGATGAAAAGCTTGTCTTACTTAATGGCAATGAGGTTAAGCTTGATGAAAAAACATTAGTCATAGCTGATCAGCAAAAAATATTAGCAATCGCCGGTATTATGGGCGGTGAAAAATCAGGTGTAACTACATCAACGAAAAATATTTTCCTTGAATCTGCGTTCTTTTCTCCATTAGCGATAACGGGTAAAGCACGTGAATATGGTTTACATACTGAAGCTTCTCATCGTTATGAAAGAGGGGTTGATCCTTATTTACAATCAGCTGCAATCGAAAGAGCAACTCAATTGATTGTTGAAATCTGTGGCGGTGAAGTAGGGCCTATTACTGAAGTTGTGAATGAAAATGAGCTTCCAGTTCAAGCAACAATTGAATTACGTCGCAACAGAATTGATCGCATTATTGGTTATCACATTGAAACTCAAAAGATTACCGATATTCTTGTAAGATTAGGTTGTGAAGTTATTTATAATGATGATAGTTGGAAGGTTAAATCACCTAGCTGGCGATTTGATTTACAACTCGAAGAAGATCTAGTTGAAGAGGTTGCACGGATTTATGGTTATAACAATATTCCTAATGTGAATATGAAAATTGAATCTGTGATGAAGCCAAAACCGGAAAATAAAATTTCTTTATCTAGAGTAAAAAATCTACTAGTGGACAAAGGTTATCAAGAGGCCGTTACTTATAGTTTTGTTGATCCTAAAATTCAGCAAACATTACATCCACAACAACCACAGATTACATTACCGAACCCAATTTCGAGTGAAATGTCGGTTATGCGTTTGTCATTATGGTCTGGTTTATTAGAAGCAGTTTTATATAACCAAAATCGCCAACAATCTCGTATGCGATTATTTGAAACTGGATTACGATTTATACCTGATGAAAGCTGTGAATTTGGTGTTCGCCAAGAATTAATGTTATCCGGCGTTATTACAGGAAATTTATATGAAGAGCATTGGACATTACCTAAACAAAATGTCGATTTTTATGATGTAAAAGGTGATTTAGAGCAGTTATTTATTCTTTTAGGTTGTTCTGATGATATTGAATATCAACGTTCGGAACTTGATGCATTACATCCAGGACAAAGTGCAGCAATTCTTTTTAATGGCGAAGTTATCGGCAATTTTGGTGTTTTACACCCTGAAATTGAAAAAAAATTATCTTTAAACAGTAAAACGCTTGTTTTTGAAATAAATTTAGCTAAAATTAATGATAAAAAAGTGCCTGTTGCTCAAGAGCTATCTAAATATCCATCAAATAAACGTGATATAGCTGTCGTCGTATCAAATACAATTCCAGCAGCGGATATTATCTCTGAGTGTAAGCGTGCTGGTGGTGAGCAACTAGTAAAAGTTAACTTGTTTGATGTTTATCAAGGTGATAAAATTGACAAAGATCAAAAAAGTCTTGCTATCAGTTTGATTTTACAAGACAAATCACGTACACTGGAAGAAGAAGATATAACAAACATTGTAAGCAATTGTGTTATTGCTTTACAGAATCGTTTCAATGCCTTATTAAGAGAATGATAATTATGACATTAACTAAAGCTGATATTGCAGATCGTCTTGCCGATAAATTTGATATTGATCGTCAAGAAGCTAAAGTCCTTGTTGAACTCTTTTTTGAAGAGATTCGCGTTGCTTTAGAAAAAGGTGAACCTGTTAAACTTTCTGGATTCGGCAATTTTGCTGTTCGTGATAAAAATTCACGCCCAGGTCGTAATCCTAAAACAGGTGAGAGTGTTGATATCTCAGCTCGACGAGTTGTCACATTTAGACCAGGTATTAAATTTAGAGAACGAATTGAGAAAAATTTAACTTTATAATTAAATTTTTTGAATTTGCTTTTGTAAGTAATAGCCTTTTTGTTGTTATTACAACGCAAAAAGGTTGTTTACTTTTTTGTAAAAAATTATTGTAATTAATTGCTGAATCAAGCATAATACACCTCCTCAATGGAGGCTCTATGGGTCCTCTTGCAACATTTTTTTGCTTATCAGGTCAGGTCCGGAAGGAAGCAGCCAAAGTAAAAAATATGTGTGTGGGATGTGGCTGATAGGGTCTCCTCCAAAATATTTTCCTTCAATATATAAACTCATTAAGTCTATTTCTGTTGATTTATTAATCAATTGAATTTTCTTTTTCTAATTTTGAACGTAAATAAGTTGTAGGAAAACAGCTTATTTGCGATCATATATCAAATTTTATTTAGTTTTTTAAATAAAATTATTTATATTAAGTATAGTAATAAGGAATTTGTATATGATGCGAGTTGGATTATTTCTTCTAACTAACTTAGCGGTTATGTTTGTATTTGGTATAATTCTGAGTATTTTAGGGGTTAACGCCCATAGTACCTTAGGATTACTTATTTTTGCCGCTATTTTTGGTTTTGGTGGTTCATTTATTTCTCTTCTTTTATCTAAACGAACGGCATTACGTTCTGTTGGTGGTGAAGTGATCAAGGAGCCTCGTAATGATCAAGAACAGTGGTTACTTGATGTTGTGCGTCGCCAATCAGATCAACTTAAATTAAAGATGCCGGCGGTAGCTATTTATAAAGCAGATGATATTAATGCTTTTGCAACAGGGGCGACCAAAAACCGTTCTTTAGTTGCGGTAAGTACTGGATTATTATCAGCAATGACTCAAGATGAAGCAGAAGCGGTAATTGGTCATGAAATGAGTCACGTAGCAAATGGTGATATGGTTACAATGGCACTACTACAAGGTGTATTAAATACCTTTGTTATCTTTATTTCACGAATTATAGCGTCAATGTTTGCTAAAGTGATTGAAGATCGTAGTGAAGCATTAGCAGATATAGCCTATTATGTAATAGCAATGATATTCGAAACTATCTTTGGAATCTTAGCAAGTATGGTTGCCATGTGGTTCTCGCGTTACCGCGAATTTCATGCCGATGCAGGTTCTGCAAAATTGGTAGGTTCTGCAAAAATGATTGCCGCATTAGAAAAACTAAAAGTAAGCCATGAACCAAATGAAGAAGCGTCAATTTTAGCTTTTTGCATTAATGGTGAGAAGAAAGCCAAACTTTCGCAACTATTCTTATCACATCCACCTTTAGAAAAACGAATTGAAGCTTTAAAAAACCAATCAATTATTGGTTAATTAAACTTTAAATATTGGTTTAATAAACAAATGAAACTTTAATGGCAAATAGTAATAATATTTGCCATTTATTTTATCAATCGATAATATTCCTAGAGATTTAATATGTACCAGCAAACCAACAATAATAAACTTGAATTACTTAGTCCTGCGAAAAACATAGACATTGCCAAACAAGCAATCTTACATGGGGCTGATGCAGTTTATATTGGAGGCCCGCATTTCGGTGCCCGTCATAATGCCGGTAATTCAGTCAGTGATATAGCCGAATTAGTTGAGTTTGCGCATCGTTTTTATGCCAAAGTTTTTGTCACATTAAATACTATTTTGCACGATAATGAACTTGAGCTGGCTCAGCAATTGATCTGGCAATTATATGATGCGGGAGTTGATGCCTTAATTGTTCAAGATATGGGCATATTAGCCATGGATATTCCGCCGATAGATTTACATGCTAGCACGCAAATGGATATTCGAACCCCAGAAAAAGCTAAATTTCTTTCTGATGTTGGTTTTTCACAAATAGTTTTAGCTCGAGAATTAAACTTAACTGAAATAGCGAATATTTATCAACAAATAGATGCCAATATAGAATTTTTTATTCATGGTGCTTTATGTGTTGCATTTTCAGGTCAATGTTATATTTCTCATGCTCAAACGGGCAGAAGTGCAAATCGAGGTGATTGTTCGCAAGCATGCCGTTTACCATTTACATTAAAGGATGATCAAGGTCGTGTTGTTGCTTATGAAAAACATCTTTTATCAATGAAAGATAATAATCAATCCGAAAACTTAATCGAATTGATACAAGCTGGAGTTAGGTCATTTAAAATAGAAGGACGTTATAAAGATTTAAGTTATGTAAAAAATATAACTGCTTTTTACCGTAAAAAACTAGATGAAATTTTAGAAAAATCGGATGATTTTGTAAGTGCATCAAGTGGTAGAACTCAACACTCATTCACTCCAGACCCAAATAAAACATTTCATCGAGGTGCTACTGATTATTTTGTTCGGGGTAGACAATCCAATATTGGCGCTTTTGATTCACCTAAATTTATTGGCTTACCTATCGGTGAGATGACGAAAGTTACTAACCAAGCAATTGATATTAAATCTGAAAAAGTTTTAACTAATGGTGATGGATTAAACGTTTTGGTAAAGCGTGAAATCGTAGGATTCAGGGCTGATAAAGTTGAAAAAATTGCTAATAATCATTATAGAGTGTTTCCTAATGAATTACCTAAGGTATTTCATTCCTTAAAATTACCTTATCAAATTAACCGTAACCTAGATCATAATTGGCAACAAGTTTTATTAAAAGAATCGAGTAGTCGTCGAATTGGTGTAGCATTTGAATTGATAAATCAATCAAATGTTGTTCAATTGATAGCAACGAGTGAAGAGGGCTGTAGTGTAAAAATTGCTTTAAAAGGTGAGTTTGAATTAGCTGAACAATCTGATAAAGCTCTCAAAAATATAAAAGATAGCTTATCAAAACTTGGTCAAACGATATATTACCTTACTGATTTAGAGGTTAATTTGACCGAGATATTTTTTATTCCAAGTAGCCAATTAAATCAATTACGACGTGATATTATTGATAAGTTAACATTGGAACGGCTAACTCATTACCAAAGAAAGTTACGTAAACCACAAACGGAACCTGCGCCAATTTATCCAGAAGAGCATTTAAGCTTCTTAGCAAATATTTATAATCATAAGGCTAGAGAATTTTATGCACAGCATGGCGTTAAACTAATTGAAAGTGCTTTTGAAGCACATGAAGTTAAAGATGATGCGCCATTAATGATTACAAAACATTGTTTGAGATTTGCGTTTAATTTATGTCCTAAACAAGCTAGAGGTATTCAAGGTGTGAAAACAAAAGTAACACCAATGAAATTAGTACAAAATAATAATGAAGAATTAATACTGAAATTTAATTGTAAAGCCTGTGAAATGCAAGTTTGGGGTAAAATTAAAAATCATATTTTAAAAATGCCATTACCAGGAAGTGAATTGATTTTATTGACCAATAAATAATTACAGTCAAAGAATCGAAATTTAATGAATAACTCAGTTCTTTTTAAAAGAAGAATTGAGTTCGTAATAATGAACTATATTTAACATAATATACATTATTTTAACTTTAAATATCTGATTTATAATAAAATTACCTCAAAAGAAAAGGGCGGTTACATTATTCCTTTAATAATGCAAACTTACATTTGAACAACTTCTTTTTTAGAATTTATAGGTTCAAAGCTCCTAGCATTTAATAAAACCTTCAAATCGTTAAAGGATGTTATATAAAAATTGTATTTTATATCGCAAACTTCTCTTAAAAAATCAATAATAGGATGATGTAGTTGCAATATTAAGTCTACTTCAGATTGTTTATTTTTGTTTTCTTTACACATTAATTCAACTAAACGTTCTAAAGTATCAGAGATATTTTTTAAACTTTTAATAACGTTATATTCTTCAATTATTGTCTGTTGCTCTAAAAATCTTTGGAATAGACCCGCAAATAGTTCTTTTAAGTATCTAGTTATATCTAGTATGGTTTCAAATCCTTTAATATTATTATTTCATTCCATGGATTTAAGTCACATATAATGATAACAATACGAAATCCGTACAATCGATAGAATATCGATCAAGTGGTGTGATATTTACTGTAAAACCATTAATTACACAAAATAGCTTTTTACAATCTTTTCTTGGTAGTAATTCTAATGAAAAAAGTAAGACAAATATTTTAGTTGCTCTATCAGTATCAAAAATAACGGATTAAAATTTATATTTACCGAATGTAGTACTAATAGCTAATAATTTTTCATCTTTTGAGAGAATGAGTAAAACGCTTTCTAAGCCGTCAATATCTAATTCATTGTTTTTGATGTAACATAGGTCCGTTGGAATATAAATTAGTATCATCAAAGTTTAAAGTATATTTTTCTTTAGCTTCTTTTAATGTTGTTTTATTAATTTCGAGACCAAATGGAGATGGATTAGCATATAGCAATGAACTATAATACTATTAGTAAAACCAGTTTTTTCATTGTGATATTTCCTGTTTAGAATTTATGATTTATGAGCGCAAGCCTAGTATCACAACAATTAAGTACATTTATACGCTTAACTGATATATTACTAATAGAAGTATTTATAAAATTGTCATCTAGAAAATAAAAAATAATATTAAGTTAAATATTGATTATATTTAGTTCGCATAATGTATATTATGTTAAATAACATAATATGAAATATATCTTCTATAATCTCTCTATCCTACTCGACTTATTTTGATTTTTAGTAAATTAAAAATCAAAATAATTTACCAAAAAATGGTAATTTAATTATTTAATAATAATTTTCTATTCCCTTTCTATTTATTGAATAATAGAATATAAACTATATAGTTAGTTTTTGTTTTATCATAAAATATGGTAATCTTAACAATCAAAATCTTTAACGGTTCTATTTAGGTTTATATGCATACTATTTATAAAACATTGCGCAGCAATAGTTATTCCGTTCCTTGTGAATTATGTAGCATTGGTGGATTGTGTATCCCAATGTTACTTAATAATTCACTAAGTGATGTTTTAGAACGGAAAAAATCATATTTAAAAGATGAAATCGTTGTTAAATCAAAAACTCCATTTAAGAAGTTTTATATTGTTCATTCTGGCGCATTAAAGACGTTTGTTACTACTCCGGAAAATACTGAACAAATTAATGGATTTTATTTACCTGGAGATATCGTTGGTTTAGACTCTATTTCGACTAAAGTCTATAATAGTAATATTCAAACATTAGGTAATACCTTGCTTTGTGAACTTTACTATGATGAATTAATGTCATTAATTGATAGTAACAAAGATGTTCGTGATTTGATATTTAAGTTATTAAGCACAGATATTTATAATTATCAAAAATTAATTCTATGTTATTCGCAAAAAAAATCTGAAGAACGTCTTGCTACTTTTATCTATTCTCTTTATCTTAGATATCAGCAAAGAGGACATACCTCTTTAAATATTAAACTAGCAATGAGCCGTGCTGATATAGCCAATTACTTAGGATTAACGATTGAAACAGTCAGCCGAAATTTAACAAAATTACAAGAACAAAATATTTTAACAGCCAAAGGAAAATTCATATATATTAATAAGTTAGAAGCTTTAATAGAAATATGTAACTAAATTTATCTGTGCTAAATTAATTAAAATTTACTGTAAGGTTTTTTATATGACAAGTTTAAAGAAAACATTTATCGCTGCGACTATTGCTCTTATTCCCTGTTCTTCATTTGCTGCACAACAATTAACTGAAGAACAAGCTAATAGCATGCAATCTTACAAAAGCATTACTATTCGAGGTGCTTTTTATACTGATAGCGATTACGTTATGGCTATGTCAAAAGCTGCTGATAATGAAGGTGCGGCTTCTTTCTATATTACTACTACCAATATTAGTCCTTCTAATGATACTTTACGAATTGTTTATGCTAAATTGTATAAATCAGACGCTCCTAAAGCTGTTGAACAAGCGGAAAGTTTACGTAAGTTTGAAGGTGTTTATGAGTATCCAAAATCAAAAGCAGTTCGTTTAGAACCATTTAATATTGTCCGTATTCGTGGTTATTTCCCAACCGATTATGATATTAATCAAGCAATTGCTAAAGAAGCATCAGCTCAAGGGGCTTATGGATTTTATATTGATTCACGTTCAGAAATAGGTAGTAATTTACAAATTGCAGCTTATATATTCAAAAAAGATGCACCAGAACGTAAATTACAACCAGAAGATGCTATTCCTTATGATTCTGAAGCGGGGCAATTAGCTTTAGCTAAAGGTGGTGATGCTGCAATGCAGGTTGAAAAACCGGGTTATTATTCTCCTTCAGCATTCAATGAAAAATATTATGCCGATAAGTTTAATAATAAAGTTATCGATAAAACGACTACCACTACAACAACTGCTACTACAGCTAAAGTTGCAACATCATCAAGTACTGAAACAACGACTTCTGTTGTTACAGAACCTCAAAGAGTAACTCGTTACACTGTAACATTACCGGATGGAAGAAAAATTCAAGAACTTAATGATGCTACAGCAGCTAAAATGGTTGCATTTGATACATTGAAATTTAGAGGCTATTATGTCACTGATCAAGAAATTTCTTATCAAGCAGGTAAACGTGCGATTGAGGCTGGCGCAAAATATTACCATATTGCTCGTGTAGCACATGATACTAAAGGTCCAAATATTACGGTGTTTATTGATCTTTATCGATAATAAAAAATGGGCGCCTAAGCGCCCTTCTTTTTATTATCATAACTTATCAGATTATAGATTCTAAAATTATAACTCTGTCGATACAGTCTCTATTTGTTGTCTTATGCGTTTTGCAGAAATTGGGTATGGCGTTCCTAATTGTTGGGCAAAAAGATTAACTCTTAGTTCTTCAATCATCCATTTAATGTTAGTCACTTTACTTAATGATTTTTGATTTTCTGGCAAACTATTTAGCCAAGTTTGATATTCATTCTTAACTTCTTCTATTATATTCATTGCTTGTCTATCTTTAGCCATATTCGAACCAAGCTTTTCTAAACGTTTTTCAATCGCAGATAAATAGCGATAAATATCAGAAAGCTTGTCATAACCGGTTTGTGCAACAAACCCTTTATAGACTAATTCGCTGACTTGCTGTTTTATATCAGATAAAGCAAAAGCAAGGGATAGATCTACTCGACCTTTTAATTTTTTATTAATATTAAAGTGTAACGTTAATATTGATTCTACTTGTTTAGCAATATCAACAACAGTTTCATTGATATGGCTTTTCGTATAAGTTAGAAGTAGTTGATATTGTTGTTGATTATCAATAAGTTGGTTGTTTTTTTCTATTAAATGATCAACGCCACAAGCAATACAATCATCAATAAGATTAAGTACTGTGCCAAATGAATTAAAATATAAGCCTAACTTAGATTTGTTTGGCAGTTTTTCATGTAAATATTTTATTGGTGATGGAATATTGAGGATTAATAATCGACGAATACCTAATTTACTTAATCGCTTTTGTTCTTCCAACGAATCAACAAGTTTGATACTAACTGAATGTTGATTATCAATAATCGCTGGATAAGCTTTAATTATGTAATTGTTTTGTTTTTCTTCATAGATTGTTGGTAAAGAACCAAAATCCCAATCAATAATGTTGTTCTTTTCTATTTTAACCGATTTTTTCTGGGTTAAAGATGATAACGCTTGTTGAACTTCTGTTTTAAGTTGTTCTTGAATCTTAACTAAATCTTTACCGAAAGCTATTTCACGATTATGATCAACAATACTGAAATTCATCTTTAAGTAACTAGGTACCTGATCAAGTTGCCAATCTGATGGCTCAATCTTAGTACCTGTCATTTTTCTAAATTCATTTTGCAGCGTTTCAAGTAACGGCGATGATGTTGAATTGACTCTACTTAAAAAAGCTTCAGCATAGTTAGGTGCAGGTACCAAACTTTTACGTAATGATTTAGGTAATGATTTGATTAATGAAATAATTAAATCATAACGAAAACCAGGAACTTGCCAATCAAAACCACTATTTTTTATCTGATTAAGGATGTTTAGTGGAATAGTGATTGTGACGCCGTCACGCACGTTACCAAGATCAAACTGATAACTCAAAGGTAGCTTTAAGTTGTTTTGATACCAAAAATCTGGATAATCATTCACTTTCACCGGTTGTGCTGACTGTTTAATCAACATATTTTTTTTGACATTAAGAAATTCTGGATCAATTTTTTGTTTTGTTTTCCACCATGTATCAAAATGTTTTGCAGAAATGACTGATTTATCTATTCGTTCATCGTAAAAGTTATATAAGTCATCATCATCAATCAGAATATCTTGACGTCGAGACTTATGTTCAAGATCCTCAACTTCATTGATTAATTTTTGATTTTGCTTATAAAAACTGTAGTTAGTTTGCCAATCACCTTCCACTAACGCATGGCGAATAAATAAAGAGCGACTTAATATTGGATCAATTTTACTGTAATTAACCGTACGACTAGCAACAATAGGTAATCCGTATAAAGTGACTTTTTCGTTAGCAATGGTTGTTCCTTGCTTCTTAGACCATCTAGGTTCACTGTAACTGTATTTGACTAGATGTTTGGCTATTGGTTCGACCCATTCAGCTTCAATTTTGGCTGCCGTTCTCCCCCATAATCGGCTGGTTTCAACTAATTCACTAGCTATACACCATTTTGGTTGATTTTTAAAAATCGCTGAATTAGGGAAAATAGCAAATTTGATATTACGGGCACCAATATATTCATGTTTTTCGATTTCTTTCATCCCAACATGCGATAATAAACCACTTAATAGTGCAATGTGTAATGAACGATAATCCGCTAATTGGCTATTGATCGGAAATGCTAGTTGTTTAACTGTTTGCCTAATTTGCGTATAAACATCTTGCCATTCACGAATACGCAGATAATTGAGGTATTCTTTTTGGCATAAACGTCTAAATTGATTACCCGATAATTCTGCTTGTTGACTGGCAATATAATTCCATAAATTAATAAAAGAGATAAAGTCTGATTCTTTATCGGCAAATCGTCGATGTTTTTCATCAGAAGCTTGCTGTTTATCAAATGGACGCTCTCGAGGATCTTGTATTGATAGTGCGGCAGTAATAATCATCACTTCTTTTATACAACCTAATTGCCTTGCTTCAACTAACATTCTCGCTAATCGAGGATCTATAGGCAACTGAGATAAAATTCGACCTATATTAGTTAAGTGATAATGATGATGTTTAGTATAAATAGCTCCAAGTTCTTCTAATAGTCGTATACCATCACGAATATACCTAGAATCAGGTGATTCCACAAACGGAAAAGCAGCAATATCACCTAATCCTAATGATGTCATTTGTAATATAACTGAAGCTAAATTTGTTCGTAATATTTCTGGTTCTGTAAATTCAGGTCTTGATAAAAAATCTTGTTCATCATAAAGCCGAATACAAATACCGTCCGATGTTCTACCACAACGCCCTTTTCTTTGATTTGCCGATGCTTGAGAAATTGGTTCAATTGGTAATCGTTGTACTTTAGTACGATAGCTATAACGACTAATTCTGGCTAAACCGGGGTCAATAACATATTTAATGCCTGGAACAGTTAACGACGTTTCAGCAACATTAGTTGCTAATACAATCCGTCGTCCATTATGCGGTTGGAAAATGCGATTTTGTTCTGATGCCGATAGTCTTGCGTATAAAGGTAGAATTTCAGTATGTTTCAATTCTAATTTTCTTAATGTATCGGCAAGATCTCGTATTTCACGTTCTCCCGTTAGAAAAATGAGTATATCACCAGCACTTTCCAATGAAAGCTCATCAATAGCATTAATGATCGGTTGAAAATCATTGTTTTTATCACTTTCAGAATCCTCACTAAAAATCACTGGCCGATACCTAACTTCAACCGGATAGGTTCTGCCAGATACTTCAATTATCGGAGCATGATTGAAATGATTAGAGAAACGTTCAACATCTATTGTTGCCGAAGTAATAATAACTTTTAAATCAGGACGCTTAGGTAATAGTTGTTTTAAATATCCTAAAATGAAATCTATATTTAAACTACGTTCATGGGCCTCATCAATAATGATAGTATCATATTGCAGTAAGAGCTTATCTTGTTGAATTTCTGCTAATAAAATTCCATCAGTCATCAATTTAACCAATGTACTATCACTTACATGGTCTGAAAATCTAACTTTGTAGCCGACTAATTGCCCTATTTCCGTCTTTAATTCTTCAGCAATACGGTTAGCTACCGAACGAGCGGCTAATCTTCTAGGTTGAGTATGACCAATATAGCCTTTAACACCTAGCCCTAATTCTAGACATATTTTGGGAATTTGTGTGGTCTTACCTGAGCCTGTTTCGCCAGCAATGATGACTACTTGATGATGTTTAATTGCTTCATAAATAGCCTGTTTTTTTTCAACTACAGGTAAATTACTAGGAAAATCAATATGATTAGGTAAAGATTGTAATCGAATATTATAATGTTCAATAGCTAAATTTATTGCTGATTCGATTTCAGCAATATTTTGTTTTTTATTAATAAGCTTTCTTATTTTTAGTTGATCTAAGAAAGTCATTGACGACAATTTGTTTAATTGTTGTTGAGATACCATAAGGCGTTGAGTATATTATTTACAATTATAATTATTGTAAATTATAGCAAATATTCTTTATTTATAGGAGATTAAATGAAGAAATCACTATTACTATTATCAGTTTCGGTAATATTTAACTTAAGTGGGTGCACTTCGTCTAATAGCATCACAGAACAGGATCTTATGCATCATCATTATGTCCTGATGGAAAATAATGGTTTGAGCTTGCCTGTTTTCAAAAATGCTGATTTAGAATTTGGCGAAAATATGATTATGATTGGAAAAATGTGTAGTGAATTTTCAGCTCAAATCAAACTTGAAAATAATATGATCAAAGGCCAGATAATCAATATGACCAACATTAAATGTCAGAACAAACAATTAGATTTACTCGATAATGTGATTAAAAAACTGATTATTGATGGGGCAAATATTCAATTAATTGACACTAAATTAGTGCTAAAAAATAACCAAGACACACTTATCTTTCAATTAAAAGATTATATGTAACTAAAAAACCCCTTTCCTCAAAATTTTTATAAAATCTATTGTTATTATCCAATCTGTTATCTTTACTAATTGTATAAACTTAAAACAGATTTGATGATAAAAAAACTTTATTTAAAATAGAGTTAAGTCTATAATGAAGCCAGTTTTTTGAGGGTCTATATTTTAATGAAAATAGTCAATTTTTCAGATACTGAAATAAAATTAAGTAACTATTTTTCAGTTACTCGATCCTTCTTATATCCCTTTCAATCCAATAAGAATATTTTGCATTTAGACATATACCCAGTTTATATGAAATTTAAACATTAACCTTAACAAGTAGTGATAATATTATGAAAAAGACAAAAATCGTTTGTACTATAGGACCAAAATCAGAATCAAAAGAGATGTTAACCAAATTATTAAATGCAGGCATGAATGTAATGCGTTTAAACTTCTCTCATGGTGATTATGAAGAACACGGTAATCGAATCAAAAATTTACGTGAAGTAATGCAAGAAACAGGCTTAAAAGCGGCAATTATGTTGGATACTAAAGGTCCAGAAATCCGTACTATTAAGTTAGAAGGCGGTAATGATGTATCACTTGTTGCTGGTCAAACTTTCACTTTTACTACCGATGAAACCGTAGTTGGTAATTCAGAACGTGTTGCGGTTACTTATAAAGGTTTTGCTCAAGATCTTAAACCAGGCAATCGTGTATTAGTTGATGATGGTTTAATCGCTATGGACGTTGTCGAAATTAACGGTAATGAAGTTGTTTGTAAAGTATTAAATAATGGTGATTTAGGTGAAAATAAAGGTATTAACTTACCGGGTGTTTCTATTAAATTACCGGCACTTGCTGAAAAAGATAAAAATGATTTAATTTTTGGTTGTGAGCAAGGCGTTGACTTTATTGCTGCATCTTTTATTCGTAAACGTTCTGACGTTGAAGATATCCGTGCTCATCTTAAAGCTCACGGTGGTGAAGAAATCAAAATTATTTCTAAAATTGAAAACCAAGAAGGTTTAGATAATTTTGATGAAATTTTAGAAGCTTCTGACGGTATCATGGTTGCTCGTGGTGACTTAGGTGTGGAAATCGCTGTTGAAGAAGTTATTTTTGCTCAAAAAATGATGATCAAAAAATGTAATAAAGCGTCAAAACCAGTTATTACTGCAACACAAATGTTAGACTCAATGATTAAAAACCCTCGTCCTACTCGTGCTGAAGCTGGTGACGTTGCTAATGCAATCATTGATGGAACTGACGCAGTTATGTTATCAGGTGAAAGTGCTAAAGGTAAATATCCATTTGAAGCAGTAAATGTGATGGCTACTATTTGTAAACGTACTGATGGTACTATTCCAGCTAAACTTGAATTAACAACCAAAGAAGAAACATTACGTATTACTGCTGCAGTATGTTGTGGTGCAGTTGAAATTGCTGAACGTTTAAATGTGCCATTAATTGTTGTTGCTACTCGTAGTGGTAAATCTGCTCGTGAACTTCGTCATTACTTCCCGACAGCTCGTATTTTAGCGCTATCTTCAAGTCAAAAAACAGTTAATCAATTAGCATTATCTAAAGGTGTTGAACCAATTTTAATTGATGCGATTAATTCAACTGATGATTTCTACCGTTTAGGTAAAGAAATGGCGGTTAAAGTTTGTAACGCAAAACAAGGCGATACTATTGTTATGGTATCAGGTGCATTGGTTCCAAGTGGTACTACTAATACAACTTCGGTACACCGCATCTAATCATTTTAAATTTGTTTAAATGAATGATAAAAAGCTAGCGATATGCTAGCTTTTTTTTTAACTTCCGTTATGCTGTTAGATATTCAATTTGTGGAATGGACCAAATAAGACATGATTATAGAAAAAGTATATTTACCCAAAGAACTCAGTTGGTTATCCTTTAATCAACGTGTACTACAAGAGGCAGCTGACGAAAGTAATCCTCTTATAGAACGAATCCGTTTTTTAGGTATTTACTCCAGTAATCTAGATGAATTTTATAAAGTTCAATTTGCAAACTTAAAAAAATATGTTCTTATTGAGCAAGAACAATCTCAATCTACCTCCAATGCGAAACATTTATTAAGACAAGTTAACCAAAAGGTTATTCAACTTGAGTTACAATTTGATCAGCTCTATAACGAACTCTTATTAGAAATGGCCAGAAACCAGATTTTTCTAATAAATGAAAGGCAACTTACCAGTTATCAAGAAAATTGGATAAAAAATTACTATAAACAAAATTTAAGACAATATATCACCCCTATTCTTCTTGATAGTCATACCGAATTGATCCAATTTCTCAAAGATGATCATGCTTATTTGGCGGTGGAAATTATTTGTAAAGACAATATTAGTTATGCCTTATTGGAGCTACCTACCGACAATGCTCCTCGTTTTGTATTATTACCATCGGAATTCTCAACCAAAAACAAATCAATCATATTTTTAGATAATATTTTACGTTACTGTTTAGACGATATTTTCAAAGTCTTTTTTGATGCTGTTGAATTAAATGCTTATTCAATCAACATTAATCGTGATGCTGAATATGAATTAAATAGTGAACTCGATAGTTTACTAGAATTAATGTCACAAGGTTTGAAACAACGTTTAACCGCACAACCAGTGCGCTTTACCTATCAAAAAGATATGCCTAAAGCATTATTTGAATTATTGATTAATAAATTAAGATTAACAGAACAAGATGCAATGCCGGGCGGACGTTATCCTAATTTTAAAGATTTAGCTAATTTTCCTGATTTAGGCGTTAAAAATTTACTTAATAAACGTTTACCTAGTCTTGCTTATAATCGATTTAAAAAATTTAGGAATGCTTTTGCGACAATTAAGGATCGAGATGTATTGCTCTACTATCCTTATTATTCATTTGGTCATGTACTTGAGATCATGCGTCAAGCCTCTTTCGATCCAGCTGTGACCCATATTCGCATGAATATTTATCGGGTTGCGAAAGATTCACGATTTATACACGCAGCAATTAATGCCGCCAATAATGGTAAAAAAGTTACAGTAGTGGTTGAACTTCAGGCTCGCTTTGATGAAGAAGCAAATATAAAATGGGCTAAAAGATTAATTCGTAGTGGTATTAAAGTTATCTATTCACAACCAAAACTCAAGATCCATGCTAAATTATTTTTAATTGATCGACGAGAAGAAGATAGAATTGTTCGCTATGCACATATTGGCTCAGGTAACTTTAATGAAAAAACAGCACGAGTATATACTGATTTTTCCCTATTAACTTCTGATCCAGCCATTACCGATGAAGTTATTAAAGTATTTAATTTCATTGAAAATCCATTTAAACCTGTTTCGTTTAATCACTTACTGGTATCTCCACAAAATACTCGCCAACGTTTTTATGAGTTTATTGAACGTGAAATTAATAATGCCAAAGCAGGAAAACCTTCTGGTATTTATTTAAAATTGAATGCGATCACCGATAAAGAGATGATTGACCAACTTTATCGAGCTTCCTGTGCAGGTGTAAATATTAGAATGATTGTTAGGGGGACTTGTGTGTTAGTTCCTCAAATCCCTAATTTAAGTGAAAACATCTATGTAACTAGTATTGTCGATCAATATTTAGAGCACGCTCGCGTATATATTTTTGAAAACGATGGTAAAAAAGACACTTATATTTCATCAGCAGACTGGATGCCTCGTAACTTAGATAATCGAATTGAAGTTGGCGTTAAAATTTTTGATCCAGTATTAAAATCTACTATACATGATATCTTTAACTTGCAATGCAATGATAATGTCAAAGCAAGAATCATCGATAAAGATAATATGAATAATTATGTACAACGAGGCAATAAGAAAAAAATAAGAGCACAACATGCCATTTATGACTATTTAAAACACATGGAATCATCGGTATAAGGATTTTAACGTGAATAAATTTAATGAATATGCTGTCGTCGATTTAGGCTCTAATAGTTTTCATATGATCATCGCTCGCAATATCGATGGGGCTAGACAAATCATATATAAACATAAAAAGAATATTCATCTTGCTACTGGGTTAAATGAATATAACGAATTAAGTGAATCAAGTATTAATCGCGGTATTGAATGTTTAGCTTTATTTGCTGAACGATTAAATGGATTTCCAGCCGAAAATGTAAGAATTGTCGCTACTTATACTTTACGAATTGCGAAAAATAGACTTAAATTTTTAAACGAAGCAGCTAAAATATTACCTTACCCTATTGAAATCATTTCTGGTCAAGAGGAAGCCAGACTTATTTATCTAGGTACAATGACTGCAGAGTCAACCAATGAAAATGATAGCAAATTCGTGGTTGATATTGGTGGTGGCTCTACTGAAATTGCTATTGGTAAAGGTAATGATTTAAAACCAATACTAGTAGCTAGCAGACCAATGGGGTGTGTCACTTATACTAAACAATTCTTTCCGCAAAAGAAAATCGATTACCATTCATTTCAACAAGCAAAACTAGCTGCAGAACAACAAATTGAAAATTTAATTAACTTAATAAAAAAACATAATATTAGTGCTGCTTTCGGTACCTCCGGTACCATTAAAAGCATTTATAAAATTTTACTCGATATTGGCGTTAGTGACGGAATTATCACCCCTAAACGTTTGGATGATTTAATCAGTTATGTATTAGAATTTAATGATTTTCATGAAATTGATTTCCCATCTCTATCCGAGGAAAGAAAAAATGTTTTTGTCAGTGGGCTAGCCATATTCAGTGGCGTCTTTAATGCATTAGGTTTAAAAGAATTACAATTTAGTCCGAGTGCTTTACGTGAAGGTGTTCTTTACGAACTTATTGATGGGCCGAACTATCGAGATATCAGACAAACAACAGCTGAATCGCTATCGCAACACTATAATATTGATGAGCGCCATGCTAAACAAATTGTAAAAACGGCAAAATACTTTTTTTCTCAATGGAAAGCACAATCATCCATGATCATACCTCAAAGTGTTGAATCCATTTTATATTGGGCTGCGCAATTGCATGAGGTAGGTTTAAAAATTAACTTTTCTTCTATCCATAAACATTCTAGTTATATTCTAAAGAATAGTAATTTACCTGGATTTAATGAAGAACAACAATTATTGTTATCAACGTTGGTTCGTTACCATCGAAAATCGATTAATATAGAAGAGTTTCCTTATTTTAGTTTGTTTGAATTTAAACATATTATAGCAATGTTACAAATTCTCAGATTATCAATACTCATAAATAATCAACGCAGTAACTATCTAGATCTTGATGCTTTCAAGTTAATTTTGTCGCAAGAAAAGTTCACCAAAGTGACACTAGCAATAGATAAGCTGTTTGTTGAAAATAATAGGTTGATTCTATTAGATTTGGAACAAGAGCAAAAATATTGGAAAGCGGTTAATAATTGGAAATTATCAATTGAAACTTTTTGAGATTTACCAATTGATTACAATAAAAAAACCGCCTAAAAATGGCGGTTTTTATTTGTCGATAAAAGTAGATTATAGAGGTTTTAACCTAATCCAATAATTTTCCACCATAAAATACCAATGGTGAAAACAATAATTAGATTAACTACACTACAAATAAAGCCTACTTTCCACCAAGTTTTTACAGGTACGAAGCCTTCAGCAAATAATAATGGATTTCGAGCATTAGCAAATTGGGTAAGTGAACCAAAGTAATTGGTACAAATGACTAAAGCAAAAATAGCAATTAATTGTGGTACACCTAAGGCAATAGCAACGGATAAGAACACTGGGAACAGAGCTGCAATATGTGCATTACCACTGGCAAAGAAATAGTGTAAATAAACATAAGCAACGCATAAAATAATGATAACAAAAATCCAACTACTATCCCCTAAATGCCCTTTCACTGCAGAGCCAATGGTATCGCCTAACCATTTAGTGACACCAAGTTTGTTGACTTGACCTGCCATCATTAATAAAGCCGCAAACCAGATTAATGTATCCCAAGCAGCTTTTTCACCTTTAATATCATCCCAACTTAATACACCAGTTAAAATTAAAATAGTTAAACCAATAAATGCAGTTGTAGTTGAATCGATACCAATATTTTTACCAAAAATCCAAAGTGCTAATAATAAAACGACTGTAGAACCCATAATGATTTCTTTTAAGGTAATTGAACCCATTTTCTTAAGTTCTTCAGCAGCTAATTTTGGTGCTTCAGGTGTTTTTTTCAATTCTGGATTAGTTAAGAAATAAATAACTAAAGGAATAACAACAAATGACACTAAACAAGGAACAATTGCAGCAATAAACCATTGTCCCCAACCCAAAGTAATGCCAAGTGATGAAGTCACTAATTTTGCCGCTAATAAATTACCAGTAAAAGCAGTTAAAAACATTGCCGAAGTAATGTCGTTAACGTGACTTATGGTTAGCATTAAAAAAGTACCAATACGATTTCTTGATTCATCTTTAGGATTTGAATTAAAGTTGATTGCTAATGCTTCAGCAATTGGATAAATTACACCACCAGCTCGAGCCGTAGTACTTGGAATCGCTGGTGCTAATGCAACATCCGTTACTGATAATCCATAGGCTAAACCTAAGGTATTTTTGCCTAAAATTTTTACTAAAAAATAAGCCATACGTTTACTTAAACCAGTTTTAATAAACCCTCGAGCTATCATAAACGCAATAACAATCAACCAAATTAAACTACTGTTTAATTCACTTAATGATATTTTGACTGATTCAGCAGCGGTTGTCGCCCCTGATGGTCTTAGAACAGCAAATACCGTAATAGCTAATAATCCAATTGCGCCTATAGGCATGATTTCTGCCACGATACAGGCGATAGTTGCCACAAATATAATACTTGTTCGCCAACCTTCTAAACTAATACCTTCTGGTGGAGATATAAAAAGCCATAATATTGCCGATATCCCTGCAATAATAATAAGAGGAAGCCATTTAACTGGCGGTTTTTTTACTGTATTCATAATATTTCCTTTTAAATTAAATATCAATTTAATCAAATTGATAATGAAATGATATAATTTGTAAAATCTTTATTTTATTCGCAATATTTAGATTACTTGATATTCTCTATTGAGCAGTTCAAAAGCAAAATTATCAGGATTGACTATCTTTATTGTTTTATCCTTCAATAAAAATATAGCAGATAAATTTTGCTGATTTTTCAATAATTGTTTAGTCTTTTCAATACCAAATCCATATAAGATTGTTGAATAAATATCACCTTCAAGGGATGTATCCGAAATAACGGTAATACTTTCTAACTCATTATCTAAGGGATAACCCGTTTTAGAATCCAGAATGTGATGATAAACATGTTGATTTTCAATAAAGTAACGTTCGTAAATTCCCGATGTAACAACAGATTTATTTTTTACTTTAATAAGACCGACTAACTCATTTTCGACTGAGGAAAAGGGTTTTTTTAACCCTATATGCCAATAACCTTCAGCATCAATGGGTGAGTCGCCTATAGTTAGCACATTACCACCTAAGTTTATTATTGCCTGATAAACTTTGTGCTGTTGCAAAACTAGTTTAATCACATCGGCAATATAACCTTTGGCTATTGCGCCTAAATCAATCTCCATGCCTACTTTTTTTAAAAATACCGAACAAGAATTAGGATCTAATTCAATATCATTAGGATCAATCAAAGATTTTTTTTCAACAATTTGCTCGGGATCGGGGACCTGATGTCCAGAAAAACCAATTTTCCAAAGTTTAACTAAGGGGCCAATAGCAACATTAAAGCAACTATCTGGCATTAAACTGACTTTCCAAGCTTGCTCAATAAGCGAATAAACGGCATGACTAACTCTTATCGGATGCTTTCCTGCCGCATTGTTGATTGACATAACTTCCGATACGGGTCTATTAACCGTTAATTTATTTTCAAGCTGATTAATGGTATTAAAAACATGTTGCACAACGGTTTCATTAGGCTCAAAAAGCATTAATGATACCGTTGTTCCCATCATAGCTTGAGTATATTCATAGCGTGAATGATGCATTCAAAAATTGCTATTCAGTTATTGATGAATATAATCTGTAGCTTGTTTACCTGCTTGCATACCAAAAATGATAATATCAGCTACGGCGTTACCACCGATACGATTGGCGCCATGTACACCACCAACAACTTCACCAGCCGCAAATACCCCACTGATAACATTTTTCTCGGTATCAAGAACTTGGGTTTCAGTATTAATCGTTACCCCACCCATAGTATGATGAATACCTGGAGCAATTTTGATCGCATAAAAAGGTGCTTTATCAATTGGATGACGTAAACCAGTAGTTCGGCCAAAATCTTCATCTTGTTTGTTATTAACAAAATGATTATATCGTTCAATGGTTTTATGTAAGGTATTCGCATCAATTGACAGTTTTTGTGCTAACTCATTAATTGAATCAGCTTGTACAGTTAGATCTTGCGATACATATTCCTCAACAGATTTATTTTCATCGCGAATTTGTTGATCAAATAAAATATACGAATAATGTTCAGGCAACTTAATGATTTCGGCAGAAACTTTATCACGTGTATTTAATTCATTAACAAAACGTTCACCTTTTTGTGATACTAAAATCGCACCACCACCACGAATTGATTCAGAAATTAAGTAAGATGTAGTCTGCTCAACAGTCGGATGAATTTGAATTTCTTTCATATCCACTGTTCCGGCACCTAATTTTTCTAAAATCATAATACCAGAGCCAGTTGCTCCTTTGTGATTGGTGGTGACAAATCCTTTAAGATCTGGACGATATTTTTCAACCATTTCATGATTGGCACTAAAACCACCGGTAGCAATTATAACTGCTTTAGCTTTTATGGTTTGTATTGAACCATCTTCTTCAGTCACTTTAACACCAACAACTTTATGATTTTCAGTAATAATTTCAGTAACATTACAATCAAGCATTACTTCAATGCCACGTCGGTTAATATTTTTAACTAAACCACTAATTAAAAAACCGCCGACTGCAGCACCACTTGCAGGACGATGAGTACGATCAATACTCATACCACCAGTAGTTGTAATACCGCTGAGTTCAATGCCATTATTATCTAACCAATCAATAGCATCAGGCGCATTCTCAACAAAATAGCGTAATAGTTCTGGATTATTTTTGTTTTTACCACCAATCATGGTTTCTTGATAAAACAGATCTTTACTATCGACAATACCTTTAAGTTTTTGGAATTTGGTTTCCGCAGCATTCATACCTGCTGAAGCTTTATTGGTATTACCGCCAATAACTGACATTTTTTCAATCACAACAACATTAGCACCAAGGTCATGGGCTTGAATCGCTGCAGCAAGACCGGCACCACCACTACCGACAACAACAACATCATAGGCTTTGGCATTTGGATCACCACCTTCAGCAATAATCGCTTCTTTGTTTGATTGAGCCATCGCCTTAGTAACTGCTTTTTTGAAGGCTTCACTTTGTGATGTAGCACCAGAAATCGCATCTACATGAGGACTATTTGACTCAATAATGCGATGCTTAATTTCTGAAAAATTATTTAATACCTCATTATCAAAATTATTGGCATTAACTAATTGCATATCTTTGATAAAATCTTTACCAAGCTCAACATTAATCACAAATTCATAAGATTCATCATTAACTTTTTCTTGATAATTACCAGGTTTAAACTTTTTAACATTTAAATTCACATCACGAATTAAACTTTCGACAAGTGAAAAATGCCACAAAGGTTCGGGAATATTAAGTTCTTCTCGTTTATCACTATTGATGAATAGTTCTAATTTTTCACCTTTCATGATGCGATCAGTCCAATCTGGATAAGCAATACACGCTCGGCCAACAGCAACAAAGTCAAATCCATTATCTAATGCAGCTCTAACATCGCTTTCATTAACAACGTTACCCACCCCAACAACTGGAATTTTAGCTAAAGTTTCTGAACGCATTGCTATATATTTATTAATTAATGGTGTTGGATCTTGAGTATCAACTATCGAAGGTCTTAAAATAGCCCCCATTGAAAAGTGAATATAATCTAAGCCTTTCTCCGCAAGCTTTTCAAGTAAATACATTGAATCATCAAAACGAATTCCTGGCTCTTCTATTTCTTCTGGAGAGAATCGGTAACCAACAATAAAGTCTGAATTTGCATACTGTTTGACCATATTATAGGTGATATCTAAAACCGCTAGTGGAAATCGAGCTCGATTATCGCGACTGCCACCCCATTTATCATTTCGTTGATTTGAATTTGGTGAATAAAATTGTTGAATCAAATAAGTATTAGCACCATGAATTTCCACGCCATCAAAACCAGCTTGAATGGCTCGACGTACTGCTTGACCAAACTTATCAATCATTTGATCAACTTCATCGGCAGTTAATTCTATCGGTGTAGCAGCTCCCGGTCTTGGGGCGGCAATAGCACTTGGACCAACAGGCGTTTGACCGCCAATAAGTTTTGGTTCAACCATTCTACCGCCATGATAAACTTGAATAACTGCTTTTGAACCTTTTTCTTTAATAGCTTGAGCTATTTTAGCAAGACCTTCAATTTTATCATCGCTATCTAGACCGATTGCACCAGGAAAGGCTAATCCTTTATTGTCAACAAAGCCACATTCAACAATAATTGTGCCTATTTCTCCGGCTCTTGCTCGATAATATTCGATTAAATCATTGGTAACTGATCCTTCATAAAACCCTGAACAAGTGGTCATAGGCGCCATCATAATGCGATTTTTTAATGCCACTCCATTGGGTAAAGTTACTGACTTGAAAATATCTTTTTTCATTTTTAATACCTAATCATTAATATTCAAATTAAAATTTTGGCGAGCATAATACCATTTCACATTACTCTTCTCCACTTACATAAGTTTCATTAGTCAAAAAATATCATTTTTTCGACAGAAAAATATCAAATATTTTTAGAGATTTAATGGCAAAAATTGTCAAATCTCAAAAAATGACTGTTCATTTTTTGCGGTATTTGTTGACTTATACAACAACTTCAAAGCTGATAGTCTAAAAAAAAACACTGTAACCATTTCATTTACTTATATATTTTTATCAATATAGCACTTGAACTTTATTTATATTCGGCTAGAATGCTTAGCAATTTTAGAAAAGAGAATTTGATTATGATTGTGGTTCAAACACACAGACCAATAGCAAAAATAAAATTGAATTGTCTTTTTCTTTTGAATATTGATCCTCCTTTATGGAGGATTTTTTATGTCTGCAACTTTAACTTTTCGAATTTATATCAAATTTTAAACCAAAATCACATCAAAAATAGCCATAGACAGGAGATAGCATGAAACCTTTGATCCCTTTTTATAATCCAAGCATAAGTTACGAAGATAATTATGCTCAAGGCCCTTTTGGACTTTTTGCTGAATTAGATAAGGCTGAACAGGTCGCAACTAAACCAACAAAATTTTTAAATGTCGATGTTAATCTTCCATTTGGTCAGCCTGCAGGTCCGTTACTAAATGCTAATTATATCAAAGCTGCTTTTGCTTATGGATTTGACTTATGTGTTTATAAAACGGTTAGAACCAAGTTTCACAAATGTCATCCATTACCGAATGTTTTGTCTGTTCATCCTAACGGCAAGTTATCACCTAACCTAGATACTGTGTTGGCTGATAGAAACTATGATCAACCTTTATCCATTACTAATTCTTTTGGTGTGCCATCGTTTTCACCGGATATTTGGCAACCTGATATGGCTGATGCGGTAAATGCGGCTGGCGCTGGACAATGTGTAATAGGTAGTTTCCAAGGTACCCAAGGTAATGGTGAGATAGAAAAAGATTATGCTTTAGCGGCTAAATTAGTGAGAGAAACTAATGCGCCTATATTAGAAGCTAATTTGAGTTGTCCAAACGAAGGAGCAAGTAAACTACTTTGTTTTGATGTCGATAAAGTAGAACGAATTGTGAATGAAATTAAGAATGCGGTACCAGATCGCCCTCTTATATTAAAATTAGCCTATTTTCCTGATGATGAACGCATTATATCTCTATTAACTCGTGTCGGAAAAATCATTGACGGATTAAGTACTATTAATACCCTTTCGGCAAAACCGGTAGATGCAAGTGGACATCCGGCACTAGGTGAAAACCGTAAAGAAGGTGGCATATGTGGTGATGCCATTCGTTGGGCTGGACTTGATATGGTGAGTCGTTTGGCAAAATATCGTCAACAACTGGATTTAAATTTTTCCATTATTGGCGTTGGTGGTGTCAGCAATAGTGAACATTATCATCAATTTATTCAAAATGGCGCTGATGCGGTAATGAGTGCTACAGGTGCAATGTGGAATCCATTATTAGCTATTGAGATTAAAAAAAGTCTTAAATAGTTATCAGTTATCTCACTATATTACTAAGTGATTGTTACAGGGTAACTTATTTACCCTGTAATTTTATTCCTGCCAACAACTATATTATCTCTTCTTGAGAAAATAATACCCACCAAAAATAACATGTGCAAAGAAGACTATTGCTAAAATAATTCTGACATGCAAAGAATCAAATAAAATAAATGGAATAAATAAAATGATGAAAACCATGGTTAACATTTTTATCAATCCTTTTTTTGATACTTTTTTCTCGATAAGCATTTTCTGCACATAGGTCTGATAATAACGAGTTTGGGTAAAAAAGTTATATAGGCGATCAGAACTGTTTAACCATAGATATGCAGTAAGCAAATAAAAAGGTACAGTAGGTAAAATAGGAATAAAAATCCCCACTGTTCCTAATACAAAGGAAAGCCCTCCTAAAAAAATAAATAGCGATTTCTTTAACATATTTAAATCAATTCAAATAATTTTAATTTGTGTAAATAATTATTGAAGATAACATAAATATATAGAGAAAGTTACAACTAAATATCAAATGACAGAACTATTAAGCTCTAACCATATTCTTTAGAGAAAGACTAGATATAAGTAGCTATAGAAAATTTAAATCAAAAGATTACGGCTAAGCTAGTTTCTTGACGTGATATCTCATATATTTAAAATTGGAACAAAAAAAGGATACAAAAATAGTATTGAAGTATAGTTAAAATTAATTCAGAAATGTTATGAGTTTTATATAGAATGAGTGTTTTTGAATTATACTCAAAGTGAGTAAAACTTTTAAGAATTGGCGGAACGGACGGGGCTCGAACCCGCGACCCCCTGCGTGACAGGCAGGTATTCTAACCAACTGAACTACCGCTCCGCTTTTTAGACTCTTTAATGCAGAAGATTAAAGTAGGCGTGATATTAAAGATTATTATTATTTTCGTCAATATAAATTTTAAAAATTATGTTCAATTGAATAGAAAACAATCATTAATGCACTTTCCAAAGCGCTCCACCACTTTTTTTATTAATTTTTTCTAAAATTGAATCATGCGCAGATAATTCTGCTTCATTAGCTTTAATTACTGTTAGCGGTATTCCACTACGTTCAATTTTTTTCACGGCATTATTCGTCATTGATGAAGATAAATTATCGTCTGAACTAAATGCCAAAGTGGTTTGTCCTCCGGTCATTGCTAAATAAACTTCAGCAAGTATTTCAGCATCCAGTAAGGCTCCATGTAAGGTACGATGTGAATTATCAATTTGATAACGCTCGCACAATGCATCCAAATTATTACGTTTACCTGGGAAAAGACGGCGAGCCATAGCTAATGTATCGGTAACAATACAGTGATCAGCTGTTTTATAGTCTAACCCACAAAGGCGAAACTCATAGTCCATAAAGCCAACGTCAAACGAGG
Organism: Gilliamella sp. W8126; assembly: GCF_016102185.1. Taxonomy (NCBI): domain Bacteria; kingdom Pseudomonadati; phylum Pseudomonadota; class Gammaproteobacteria; order Orbales; family Orbaceae; genus Gilliamella; species Gilliamella sp. W8126. The sequence goes on from NZ_JACFPE010000001.1 coordinate 720,659, forward strand.
CATTATGAATAACTAATTCAGCACCATCTATAAATTTAATAAAATCATGCGCAATATTTTTAAAAATCGGTTTGTCTTTAACAAATTCATCACTGATACCATGAACTTTAAAGGCTTCTTCATCAATTAAACGTTCTGGATTGATGTAAACATGGAAATGATTTCCTGTTAATCGTCGATTTAATACCTCAACTGCACCAATCTCAATAATCTTATGACCTTCATAATGATTATTACCGTCTTGATTCATACCTGTAGTTTCTGTATCTAATACAATTTGGCGGGTTGAATGTGTTATCACAATATACTCTTCTTTATCTATAATTGGGAATTTAACAAATTAGTGGTATAGTCTAACACCAAAACGCTCTGATGTTGATACCTACACTGTTTTAGTCAATGATTGATACAACATTAATAATGGTTTATTAATATTTATATTAAGCCAAAATTTCTTGAAAAATAATCACGATAAAAGTTTATAAATTAGGCCAAATATGCAAAAAAGTATTGAAATATTCACTGATGGATCTTGTTTGGGTAATCCAGGACCTGGTGGATATGCAGCGATTTTAAAATACAAACAAAATGAAAAAGTACTAGCTCAAGGTTATTTCAACACCACTAATAATCGTATGGAGTTACTTGCTGCCATTGTTGCGTTAGCATTACTGAAAGAACCCTGTCAAATTAAGCTTTATTCTGACAGCCAATATTTACGCAATGGTATTTCGAATTGGATTCATGGTTGGAAAAAAAACGGCTGGAGAACCGCTAAAAAACAACCAGTGAAAAACGTTGATTTATGGCAACGTTTAGATGAATTAGCTAAGCTACATACTATCGAATGGATTTGGGTAAAAGGCCATGCAGGCCATATTGAGAACGAACGCTGTGATGTTATCGCCAAAACGCAAGCTGAATCACCTACCTTACATGATACTATTTTTGAAGCATCATTAACTGATTAATCCGATAAAATAAAGGTATAATAACAATGTATCAGCTACATATTATCCCGGCTCTAAAAGATAATTATATTTGGTTACTTGAAAATGCTAATAAACAGGTAGTTATTATAGATCCTGGTGAAGCTGCTCCAGTGCTAAGTTATCTAAAAAAATATCACTTAGCACCCCTTGCAATTTTACTCACTCATCACCATATCGATCACACTGGTGGGGTAACTGAGCTAAAAGCAGCTTATCCCGATATTGAAGCTTATGGGCCAAGTGAAATTAATTTGCAGATTAACCGTCTCGAAAACATCAATGAATTATTGATTGCTGATTTTCGATATGAGGTTATTTCAGTACCGGGACATACATTAGGACATTTAGCTTATTATTGTCAGCCATATTTATTTTGTGGAGATACATTGTTTTCCGCTGGTTGTGGAAGAATTTTTGAAGGTGATCATAAGCAAATGCTAAGTTCGCTGAATAAATTAAAGCAGTTACCTGATGATACCCTTATTTGTGCAGGACATGAATATACCTTAACTAATTTAGATTTTGCTCAAAAGCTGGTTCCTGAGGATCATGTTATCCATGAGTATTATGATTTTATCTGCAAAAAGAAAATTACTTTGCCTTCTATTTTAACCAAAGAAAAACAGATCAACTTATTTTTACGTTGTGAGGAAAAAAACTTACAAAATAAATTTAATTGTAACAATGAGTTAGAGTTGTTTGCTTTTTTTAGGAGCCAAAAGGACATTTTTTAGGTATAATAATCAGCTTAAATTAATGTCCTAACTTATAATCTAATGAAAAAATTATTAATATTTACAGTGTTATGTGCTTTTTTAGTCGGGTGTCAGAATCATGGTTCACGGTACAACGCTGGCTCAAAAAAATATAATACTAAATCAATAGTTAATTCTAGCGTTAAAAGTGGTGGTGTTAATTACGCTTCAGTTACGCAAAATCCTTGGCGTTATATGTTAACGCAAATTAACGTTAATGTACCAAATAATAGCCGAGTTGTTGCCGAACGCGAACGTTTATTACGTAATCCAAAAGGATTTGAAAATATTGCGTTACGATCTGAGCCTTATGTATATTACATCATTAATCAGTTACGAAAAAATAAATTACCGGTCGAACTAGCTTTAATCCCATTAATAGAAAGTGCTTACGATCCTTTAGCCACATCTCCTGCTCAAGCTGCTGGTTTATGGCAATTTGTACCTATTACTGCTAAAGAATATGGTTTAAAACGTAGTAGCAGTTTTGATGGCCGTCGAGATCTAATTGCATCAACAAGTTCTGCAATCTCTTTGTTACAAAACCTTAATAATCGATTTAATGGCGATTGGTTGTTAACATTAGCCGCATATAATGCTGGTGAAGGTAGAATTCAAAGAGCTATTGATAAAAATAAAGCTAAAGGTTTATCAACTGATTATTGGTCGTTAGATTTACCGGCAGAAACAATGCATTATGTGCCGAAAATATTAGCTATCATTGATATTGTTAAAAATAATAAACGATATGGTATTAAATTACCTGATTGTAATTATGAAAATTCATTAGTTAGAATCGATATGTCTAAAAACGTATCACTAGCTAAAATAGCGCAATATTCAGAATTATCACTTAACGATTTAATGACATACAATGCAGGTTATGTACAACAAACAGTAAATGGCCCTTTCCATCTATTGGTACCTTATTCTCATGCTGATAAATTATTTAAAAAGTTAAAATCTGAAAATTTAGTTGTTAATCAAGTGACTGAACTTTTAGAAGATGTTCCACATAACAATATGCCGTTTGAAATAAAATCTACTACTATTCAATATACAGGTACCAATGCGAAAGATACCAAATCAATGTTGAATGGTGGCAAAAAACAGATTACTTATCAAGTTAAAGCGGGTGATAACCTTTATACTATCGCTCAAAATTACCGAGTTAAAATCACCGACCTTTTGCAATGGAATAAATTAAAAAATATGCGTGTTAAAGAAGGTGACATATTAACGATCAATTTGGTCAATTCTAATCCAATTTAAATTTCACAAATAATGGATTATGATCTGATGCGGCTGTATTGACTATATTAGCCGCATTAAGCTTCAATCCTCGATAAAATACAAAATCAAGAGGCCTACCTAAAAATGTTTTTCTTATATCATTAGAGAAATTAACAGGTTTAAGATTTATTGAACGAATTAAATGATAAAGTAGGCTTAATCGTTGCCGACTCCAGGCATTAAAGTCGCCCGCCAAAATTACTGGCCCATGATGTTGTTCGATATAATTTAATAACATATAAATTTGTTGGCGGTAAACTTTCACCCCTAGACTAAAATTAATAGCATGAATATTAGCAACTAAAAGTTGTTGCGTTGAATTTTTTATTGGATAAAGAGTAATTAATGCTGATTTTGGTACGCGAATGAATGGTTCTCTTTCTCTAAAGGATAAAATTTGTGTTGGTGTTGTGTCAGTTATTGTCATAACTCCAGCATAAATATCGTTTAAACTATAGGCTGGTACATGATCAGCAATTTTATTATTTTCAGCAATAAAATTTAATAATTGTGAGGTGGTTTGAGCTTCCTGTAATAATATCAACTTGGTTTGATGAGCATATTGCTCGAGGATATTAATACAATCCGCCCTCTTCTGTTTAAAAATATTCCAAACCAAAACCGAAAAAGGTTGTTGGCCAATTAACGGTTCATTATGCATAATTTTATGGTTTGGTAATATTAATTCAACATCACATTTTCCTTGATATCGTAATGTATAATCGCGATGTTTAAACATTTTAGCTGTTCAATTTTTCTTTTAAAAATTCATCAAAGGACATAGTGTCATTTTGTTCTAGTTTCTGTTGTTTTTCAATCGATAACATTCGTTGCTGATTAAAATCATCTTCAGTTAGAACCGATAAAGGTTCTGAGCTAAGTTGTTTTTTATATTGAGTAGCTAAAGCTAAACCAAATTTGGCTGTTCCCAAATCACTAATAGCGGCTAAAGTTCTCGCCGATAGTGTCAATTCCGGTTGATCAAACATAAGATCAAGCCGTTCACAAACTTTTCGATATTGTTGTTTGTCGTCTTGATGATCAAGTACATCGGCGACTCGAAGTAAATCTTTGAAAAGTTCATGCCCTACTTTAGCTAACGGTTGTCGATAGCTATCACAGCCTAATCCAATTTCTAATCCTGGTTTACGGCCTTCAATAATCACTCTATTCCAATTTAATTTTGCACATTCTAGCTCTGCACTACTCATTTCAGGAGCAGACGCTAAAGCACACCAAATTAAAAATAGGTCGATAAATCGAATTTGTTCCTCGGTAATACCAATTGGTGAAAATGGATTAACATCAAGTGCTCGAACTTCTATATATTCTATGCCACCACGTAGTAAAGCATCGGATGGTGATTCCCCAGATCTTGGAACTCGTTTCGGTCGAATTGGTGCATAAAATTCATTCTCAATTTGTAATACATTATCATTCAATTGTCGATAATGGCCATCAACCTTAATGCCTAATTTGCCAAAATCGGCTGATTTTGTCTTGGTAGCCCGCTTTAAACCTTCAACATAAGTATCTAGATGATTAAAGGTGATCCCTAATTGTTTCTGGGCACTATTAGTATAACCAATATCACTCAATCGTAATGATGTGGCATAAGGTAAATAGCAGTTACCATTAGTTTGTTCGATGAAAGCTTTTGCTTTTTCTGGATCTTGAATAAATGACGAGCACATTGATGGCGATGCACCAAATAAATAAGGGATAACCCAACCAAAACGGTAGTAATTGCGAATTAGAGTGAAATAACCTTCCGAAATAACAGCCTTACCCTCTTCACTGTTTTTAACACCATCTCTTGCTTGCCAAAATGCCATGGGTAATGAAAAGTTATAATGAACCCCTGAAATAGTTTGCATCATGGCACCATAACGATTTTTTAAACCTTCACGATAAACCGTTTTAAAACGTCCTTCATTAGATTTTCCATATTGAGCTAAGATAATGTCATCTTCTTTGGCAACAAAACAAGGCATGCTCAGTGGCCACATTAACTCATCATCAATATTTACACTGGCATAACGGTGTAAATCTCGTAAAAAAGTTAACATATAATCGATATTGGTATTAACTGGAGTAATAAACTCTAATAAAGATTCTGCAAAGTCAGTCGTTATCCATGGATGAGTTAATGCAGCACCAATTTTTTCAGGAAACGGCGTTTTTGACAGCGAACCATCAGGTAAAATCCGTAATGTCTCACGTTCAAGGCCTCTCTGAATGCCTTGTAAAATAGTATAATGTTTTTCTAACCAACTGAGAGCTTTCGAAACATCAGGAACCATAATATTAACTATCCTAAATTCAGTTTATGTTGGTTTAATTTTAACATAGTTTACTGCTTTAGATAGGCAGTTTTCTTGATTGAGTGAAGCTATTTTTAGAATATGAATCCTCAATCGAAAATAAAAAAACTATTATTTAAAACATTTAAGCAAAAAGTGGCGTGATGAAAAAAGCCATTACTGAGTTAATAAGTAATGGCAATAATATAGATAATGCTTTGATAATGATATTAATTAGTAGATTGTTGTTTTTGCTTAGCGACATAATCTTCATCTACTGGTATTACCGTTTTATTTTGTGGATCGATAATATAGGTTTTACCAAAACCAACTACTAATCTACCCTCTTTTGGGGTTAATTTAAATAAATTAAAATCATTCATTTCAGCTAACATATAAACCATTTTGCTCACTTTTTTAGCTAGCAGATCGACAACAGAATCAAATTGTTCAGATCCTCTTTCAACAATAGTTGCCGAAGCATGGAAAGACAATCTTCTACGAGCATAAATATTCTTAGTATTAGATTCATCATCAATAATTAAAAAAGATATGTTTGAATTAGCTTTGATATTTTTACTATGTGGTGCTAAGTCTGAAATTAAGATGTAATAGTCATTACCGTCAAAGAAATAAGGTGAATAGCTAGTATCAACCTCTCCTGTTTCGGTGATTGTTGAAAGTATGATAGTTTGCATTGTTACATGTAAATCATCTAATGTTTTTTGCACAACATCATTTTTGGACTCAGCCATAATTTCTCCTTGATTTGTTTTAATATTTTGTTAAATAATCTGTTTTTAAAATCACGATAAATTTAATTGATAACACTTATTAAAGTAGTTCGATATATCACTATGAGAAATTATAATAAAACTACTTGTTGGTAAGTTAGTCTGTAACAATTTTAGCAATTGCATTTCGGCTACTTTATCTAAAGCATTGGTGGTTTCATCCATAAAAATCCAATCCGGTTTATGCATTAAAATTCTCGCAATAACTAAACGTTGTTTTTCGCCACCAGAAAGTGTATTTAAATTATCATTAAGTAAATTTTTATCAATATTTTCAGAAGAAAAACCTACATCTAATAGTAGTTGTTTAATAACAGTAAGATCCTTCTCAAACAATGGTTCTGGATAACTTACTGCATGAGCCAATCCTCCCATAGGAAAGTAAGCATTTTGTGATAAAAAAAGTTTCTTAAATTTAGGAACCTTGACCACTCCATCATAATATGGATAAAGACCAGATATTATTTTAAAAAGTGTTGATTTACCTATACCCGATGCACCAGATAAAACAACTGACTCCCCTTTGTTAATATGGAGATCAGGTAATTTTAGTAAAATCTTTCCATCAGGTTTGTTTATGATTAAATTTTCCAATAATAAACATTCATCTCCATTTTCAACTTGATTAAGTTGTTTAAACTGGTAAGAGACTTTTTCAGACTGTTGAATAAATTGGCTTAAACGATAACTACAGGCAATCAGTTCGGCCAGTTTATTATAATTGAAAATAAACCAAGATAAATTAGTCACTACATTACTAAATGATTTACTAATTTGCATCAATGATCCCAAACTAACTTTACCGATTAAATAGATTGGTAGAGAAAAAAAGGTCGGAATACTTAACACTGTTAAATAGTAAGGACGTGTAAAACAACCTAAAATAAATTGTCGTTTAATCAGTTTATACCAATTTTTTACAATGCTATCAAAATGTTGATCAAATTGTTGTTGTTCAACCTGTTCTCCATCTAATAATGCAATAGATTCTTTCGCTTCTCTAAATCGAGTTAAAACAAAACGGTAATTTGCTTCTAAATGTTGTTGCTGAATGAGTAAATTTTTTAATGGGCTTCCCAACTTGTGGGCAACATATGAAGTTAAAATGACATAAATAGGGGCTAACCAAATTAGATAATGTGAAATGCTTATATCAATATTGAATAGGCTAAATTCTAAAACAAAATTATCGGTTATTTGCCATAAAAGCATAAAATATGAAAAAAGACCTATAAATTGTGTAATAAATGAAAATCCTTCGTTAGTTAATCTTTCGATAAATAAAAGGCAATCTTCAGAAATACGCTGATCTGGATTGTCTATGTTTGCTTGATTATTATTTATAAACCAATAGGCTTTATGATTGAGCCAATGATTTATTATCGTGTCATTTAAAACTTTACGCCAAGTTATAACCAATGTTTTTCTTAAATACTCGATGATCAAATAGGTAATTGCACCAAAAAAAGTTAACATGATAAAAACTAATAATTGCGTTATTACCGCTTGCATATCGTACTTTTCTAATGCGTTATAAAAGTTTTTATTCCAATTAATCATTTCTAGACTGATTCTGATTAGAATAATATTTAAACTTATAATAATAAAAGCATAACCAAAACCTAACTTTCCTTGCTTGGATTTGAAACAGAGCTTCATAAGCAATATGATATTTTTTAATGTTTGCAAAACTTATATTCTCGAAACTAAATATTTTTTCTATTTACTACCATCAATATCGTTATTAAAATTTTGATAGTAGTAATCATCCTTAATTATTAGAAATTTATAACCGCACTTATGGCAAATGTTCTTCCTGGCGCTGTTTGTAACTCGATAGGATTCGTCACTTTTACATTAGTTTGCGGATTTTTATAATAACTACTAAACATAGGCCATTTAAAATAACGACGATCGAAGATATTTAATACTGAACCCCTAATAGTAATATTCTTGCTTGGATGCCAATTTAAATAAGCATTATAAATGGCATAACCACTTGGCTTAAATACTTCATCTGAAGACGAGCTATCTTTGGATACATGTGAAACCGCTTTAGAAAATGTAGCTAATACTTCAGTATCAAAATTGAAATCAGGAAGATGCCATTTTAGACCTAGATTACCTTGTAATGGCATGGCATCATTAAAATAAGATTTTTTCTGTCCAGGTGATTCTTGTTTTTTACCATATTGATACGAAGTCGACGCATTTAATGTCCAATTTGGATAAAATTGCCATTCAGCCGATGATTCAATACCCCAAAGATTAACTTTGGATAAATTTTTATAGGTATAATCTTTTGGTCCAACACGAATAAAATTCTTTATATAATCACTATAATCAGCTTTAAAAAAGCCTACACTAAACCAGCCTTTAGAAAAATCGCCTCTTAACCCTGTTTCATATGATTTTACTTTTTCTGGCTTCAATTTAGGATTAGGGATTAGATTCATGCTAAATGATGGCAAAGAAGTATATAACTGTTGAGCTGTTGGCATTTTAAAACCTTCAGCATAACGAGCATAAACTGAGTATTGATCGTTAATGTTAAACAAAGCACCTAATTGAGGAATAAAACGATGTGATGTAACCTCACGAGGTTCTTTTCCTTCGATTACCGCATAATGGCTATCTGGATTGGGTTTGATTTTGTAAGTTGCATAGCGGACACCTGGCTTAATTTTAAATCGTTCACTAATCAAATGAAATTCATCTTGAAAATAGATATCAGCTCTTTGTGTTTTAGAATTAGCAAAATTAAACCCTCCACCAATGCTGTTTATACCATTTTTTGTACTTGCATTACGATAGTAACTGCGGGTAATATCGCCCTGAAAACCATAAACTAAATCATGATTACTGTTTAAAAAGTCAAAGTTTGAGTTCAATTGTAAATCCAATTGCCAGAATTTTTCTTTATAATCATTAGTTGTATAGGTATAAATCGGATTTTGTTTTTTATCTTTTTGCTGACGATGTGATTTTAAATAACGTTCTTGAGGAGAATAAGAGAGCATGGTTTTAATTTGATCCACAAACCCTAATGATGGCATCCAACTATCATCGATGGCAAACCTTTTACGAGTTTGTATTTGCGTTCTTCGATAATCACCATTGAAAGATCCATTAGATTGCAAACCGTAATCATATAGCTGTTTTACAAACGAGTTAGATCGAAAATTTTCATATGTTAATTTTGTTTCCCGATTATCATTATGATAAACCAGTTTAGTGAGCATATTTTCTGCTTTCGCATCTAAAGGGTTTAATTTATTACATCGAATGGCATCTTCTCCACGCGGACATCCCCAAATACCACCATTCGCTTTAGCTTTGCTTAATCTCGCCTCTTGATAATCTCGACGACTAAAACTTAATAAACCTTCTAAATTAGACATTAGTTCAACAGCTAACATACCGGTTTTAGTATTTTGTTTATTCAAACTATCATAACCACCATTAACTCTAACTGCATATGATCTGCCTTTAAGTAAATCACTAGGATCTAATGTTTTAAATGCCACAACACCACCAACTGCATCGGCTCCCCATAAAACTGATCCTGGTCCACGAATAACTTCCACGGTTTTGATATTTGATAAATCAATAAAATTTCTGTTTCCGTCTTGTATACTTTCAATAACCCTTGAGCCATCTACTTGTAACTGAACACGGTTACCCGACATGCCACGTATTCTAATTCCACCGAGATTCCCAAAAGGATCGGTACCAGAAGTTTGTCGATTTACCGATATACCTGGCATATATCTAACTAAATCTTCCATCGTTGACATTTGATGATCATCTATATTTTTCTTAGTCACAACATCAACCGTTTCAGGGATAGCCAATTTAGCTTTCTTTTGTCTGCTCGCCGTAACCGTAATTATTTCTATATCATCATTATCAGCAAATACAGGGAAAGGTATTGAAGCCGCCAACATCATTAGAAATATCTTATTTATTTTCATTTTTCACCACAAAATTAGATTAATGAACTGCTTTAACCAATGCCCCAATATTTGATAATTATCATTTTTGGCCCATTAATCTAGCAAAAATTATAAACATGATCAATGTTAATAATAATTATTAACATTTGTTAATGATTATCATTTAATGTTATTGCTGTAATTATAAAAATTGAATAGAATCAGGATAAGAAATCTTTATATGATGAAAATAAAAGGTAAGAACAAAAGAATTCACAAAATTGGTTAGGCTAGATTTATTAATATTTATTATAAAAACTAGCCTATATTAGTAATGATTTATCTGATTTTTTCTAACAAAACTAGCACTTCCATATGAGATGTATGAGGGAACATATCAAATAATTGCACTTTGGTCATTTGGTAATTAGTCAATAATTGTAGATCTTGTGCTAATGATGACAAATTACAACTTGAATACAAAATATAGTTGGGTTGTATATTTTCCAAGTATTCGACCAGTACTCTACCTGCCCCTCGTCTTGGTGGATTAAGTAAAACTAAATCAGGCGTCTGCTTTTGATGGGTTGCATATTTAGTGGCATCTAAGGATTCAAAATTAAGTTTGTCATAACCTAGCTGTTTAGCAGATTTTGATGCACATTCAATAGCATCAGAACTAATTTCAATTCCTGTTAATTGAATATTATCGTTATTAGCATGACGAACACAATGCAAACCAAATCCACCTACACCACAAAAGAGATCCCATATAGAGTTTACATCTAAATTCGCCAGCCAATCACTAGCCGTTTTATATAGTTTTTCAGCAATATAGCTATTTGTTTGAAAGAAGCTTTTTGATTTTATATAAAGTGGTATGCTATTCAACCTAAATTCTAGAAAAGGATTATCTGTTAAAATTAACTCTTCATTACCTTCTAATATAGCGGCATGGTTAGGTTGAATATTAATCGATACGACTTGTAGATTATTTATCTTATCGAGTAAATTTTGCAAACTATTTCTTATTTTCTCGACAAATACATGTGATTTCAACACAAATCGCAGCATAAAGTGGCTTTTATCATCGATAACACTTTCGGTAATAATGACAAATTTTAACTCCCCTTTCCGCTTATTAATATTATAAGGGACCAATCCTTGTTTACGGATATAGGTGCGAACCATTTTTAGGATACTTTGCATATTTACGCTATAAAGCGGGCAATCACACAGATCAATAATTTGGTTATCATTTTGAAGACCCAATATGGGTTTTTCAACCGTGCCTAGCACCGCCATTTTAGCTTTATTACGAAAACCTAATTCAGGGCTAGCAGAAGGATCTTTAACTTCTTTAGGATTAAACTTTGCTAAAGTTTCAATTAATTGGTTTTGCTTTTCATTTAGTTGAGACTTATATGGTTGATTTATTTTATGACAAGACAAACATTTATTTTCTTGATAATAGCTACATTGCATTTTATGAAAACCTTTTTTTATAATGCATTATTATATAATTAAATGGTTTTAAGCTGTATTAGTTTTCTTTTTTTATGTCCAAAAACCCCTTTCCTCAAAATTTTTTAACAAAAATCTTAAATTTAATCGTTATACTTGATTTATCAATAGCTATGATTTGACGAAATAGCGGTATATGATAGGATATTGCCATGCAAATTATAGGAACTCATTAATGTCTATTAAGTTAAAAACCCCCGCTGAAATCGAAAAAATGCGAATCGCTGGCAAATTAGCAGCAGAAGTTTTAGAAATGATTGAACCTTATGTCAAACCAGGTATTAGCACTGGTGAGCTAGATAAGATCTGTTATGAACACATTGTTAATGTGCAAAAGGCTATTCCTGCCAACATTGGTTATCATGGTTTTCAGCATACCAGCTGCATTTCAATTAACGATGTAGTATGTCATGGTATTCCAAGTTTTGATAAAAAGTTAAAAGATGGTGATATTCTTAATATTGATGTGACGGTAATTAAAGATGGTTTTCATGGGGATACATCAAAAATGTACATTGCAGGAAAACCAACTGTTGCCGGAGAAAAACTATGTCAAGTCACACAAGAGAGTTTATACGAAGCCATTAAAATAATTAAACCAGGGATCAGATTAAAAGAAATCGGTAAAGCAATTCAAAAATATGTTGATAAATTTGGATTTTCTTCTGTTCGTGAATATTGTGGCCATGGTATAGGTGAAGTATATCATGATGAACCACAAGTTTTACATTATGATGCTGACGATGGTGGTGTGATTTTAAAACCAGGTATGACCTTTACTATTGAACCGATGGTAAATACTGGGGATTGGCGTACTCGTACTATGAAAGATGGTTGGACAGTTAAAACCAAAGATCATGGATTGTCAGCCCAATATGAACACACGATTTTAGTTACAGATAATGGTGTTGAAGTTCTAACCCTTCGTAGTAATGAAAACTTTCCTCGCGTTATCGAACATTAAATAAAAAAGATTCAACAATACTCTATTGTTGAATCTCTTCATTTTATATACCTTAACCTAACTATCTAGAATTCAATTTCCCGCGATTTTTGAATTCATTAACTTTACTGCGACATATATTTCTAGGTTGTGATATTCGTCCCTAATATCCAGTAGCTCATAAAAAAGCGTCCAAAATCCTTCAAACTTTAGTTTTAGCAATTTTAATATAATAACGTATAAAGCTTACGGCGATAGCTACTAGCAAGTGCGTTATTCGTTCCTAAAGCTGCTAATAGATCTAGTAAAGTTTTCTTCACCTGCCCTTCGCCAGCATTCAGATCTTTTGTTAAAGGTTTGAACAACAGTTCTAAGGCTTCTTCGTGCCGGCCAACCTGCATTAATTGCGATGAAAGTTGAATCATTAACTCAACATTATCTGGCTGTTTAGCTAATTCAGCTTGTAATTGTTGTAATTCAGGTGAATTCGCTGCTTGTTCGAGTAACTCAATTTCGGCTTGTAAACCGTGGTATGCTGTATCCTGATCTTGCAATGGAATAGTTGTCAAAACCTCCTTTGCTTCAGCTAGTTGTTTTTGTTCTATTTGGCTTTTCGCTAACATTAACGCAATATCTGATCTTGGTTTGCCTAAATGATCTTTAAGTACAGTCCAAGTTTGTTTTAATAAAGGTAATGCTTGCGCATATTGGCCTTCATTAAATAATTGTTGTGCTTCAATAAGCTTTAGTTCATCTTCATTGGGTAAAATTTTATCTAAAAAAGTTTTAATAGTTTCTTCATTTTGTGGCCCCTGAAAACCATCAACAGGTTGACCATTTTGAAACATATAAACGGTTGGAATTGCTCTAAGCCCAAATTGAGCTGCTAACATTTGTTGTTCATCACAATTTACGCTAGCAAGAATGAATTGTCCGTGATGTTGTGTTGCTAATTTGGTTAACGTATCTGTCATTTCTTGATAATTAGGACTTCTTGGTGACCAAAAATAGAATAACACTGGATTACTGGTTGATTTTTCGATAATTTCTTGAATATTCTGTTCATTAACATCAAAAATAAATTGATTTGACATAATCTATCCTATAAATATGTTTAACTGTTTATTTATTTTGTAAAATTTTATCCATTAATCTATCAGGAAGCAAACGTTTAGCTATTGCCGCCAGTTTAGTTACTTTTGTTACCCTGTAACGTATTTTTGGTTTGTTATGCTCTAATGCGTGATACAGATAGGGTAATATCGCTTCAGGAGCTAACGTAAAGCGTTTGGCAATAGGTGGATTTTTTACTATTTTTTCTTTTTCGGTCTGATTTACATTGTTTGAAAAATAGGTTTTCAATGGACCAGGTTCGATTAAGCAAACTTTAATATTGGTGTTCGCTAACTCTAAACGCAGTACATCAGACCATGCTTCTAAAGCATATTTGCTGGCAGAATATGCGCCTCTACCCGGTGTTGCGACTATTCCAACAATCGAGCTAGTTTGAATTATTCTACCTTCATTTTGTTCAATCATTGCCGGTAATAGTAATTGAGTCAATTGATGAACACCAAAAAAGTTAGTAGAAAACTGTGATTCTAATTGTGATCGACTAATAGTGTTTAAACGGCCGTAAACGCCAAATCCAGCATTGTTAAATAATGCATATAATTTACCCTCACACAAGGTTAATACTTGTTGTGCAGCTTGATTAATTGAATTGGCATCGTCTAAGTCTAACAAAACGGTTTCAAAACCTTGCTCAATTAATTTTTGTTGGTCTGCTATTTTTCGACATGATGCAATGACACGATAACCTCGTTTTTTCAATGCGATAGCTGAAATCAATCCAATACCGCTAGAACAACCCGTTATAAAAATTGTACGCAAATTTTATCTCCGTTATATTCATTTATTGTCAAGTTAACTTACAGCAATTATGATAGCACATTTAAAATAAATATACGGTTAATAAGCCAAGAGGACCATATGAAAATTGCTATTATCGCTGCTATGGAAGAAGAAGTAGCCATACTAAAGAGTAAAATTACCGATTATCAATTAGAGCGTCATTTAGGATGTGATTTTCATATTGGTAAAATAGCCAATTGTGAAATTGTATTATTACAATCAGGCATAGGTAAAGTTGCTGCAGCCTCAGGAACAACATTATTATTAAATAATTATCAAGTTGATGCAGTTATTAATACCGGTTCAGCGGGTGGTCTATCAACGGAACTGAATATCGGAGATATTATTGTATCAAAAGATGTATTTTATCATGATGTTGATTTAACCGCCTTTGGATATAAACCTGGTCAAATGTCAGGTTGCCCTGTTTCATTTGCTGCTGATATTAATTATCAATCATTAGCTAAACAATGTATAAAGAAACATGGGGTCAATGCTGTTGATGGCTCAATTGGCAGTGGTGATGCCTTTATCAATGGTAAAAGCAATTTAGAACGGATCAAGCAAACTTTTCCTGATGCAATCGCCGTTGAAATGGAAGCTGCCGCTATTGGCCATGTTTGTTGGTTATTTAAAGTACCTTTTGTGGTGGTGAGAGCAATTTCTGATAATGGAGATGATGAATCGGCAGTTGATTTTCAATCATTTTTAAAACTTGCTGCAGCCCAATCATCAAAAATTGTTGAATCGATGCTAAGTGAACTAGCTTAATATAGAGATTGGTGTCAATGTAATTTGACACCATTTAACTAAAATTTTGTCATTCTTCCATTATGATTTAATCAATTAGGCAGGTCATATTGTTCAAATAATGGTTTTCGCCATCCTGACAGAATTTCTGGAATTTCACCTTTCCTATCATTTTGCCATTTTACATACTGATTGATTAATCGTCTTGAAAGTATTAATTCGCTATTAAGTCCTGTTTGTGATGCTATTTTTTCAGCAATTTGTTTCAATAAATCAGCAATATTTTTATAATTTGGATAACTATTAATACGTTGAATTGTCGGAATAATAGGTATAGGTTGAAGCAATATATCCAAAATTGTTTGACCATATGAACGGATATCTTTACCTTTCATACCCAATTTATCCAGTTCTGCTAAGGAGGTTGGTTGATAACGCGCAATTTTCCATAAAATCTCTTCGTGCACCACAAAATTCAACGCTATATCGTGAGTTTTGGCAAATTGATAACGCCAGCAAGCAAGTTTAGCTAATTGCCCTAAACTATCCCCTTTCAATTGCCAGCTATTTTTAATATTTAAGTAAGCCTTTTGAGGATCAAATGTTTCACATTTACGTGCAATTGCATTTTGACACTCTTGATAAGCAGCCGCTAAATAATCAATCGATATAAGCTGAGATTTTAAACTATTCATTAATGGAAACAGATATAAAACATCATTAATAGCATAATCACACTGTTTTTCTGTCAAAGGGCGTTTTAACCAATCAGTTCGTGTTTCGCTTTTATCTAACTCAACGCCAAGATATTTATTAACTAAACTTGCATAACCACTACTAATTGGATTATCCAAAAAAGAAGCTAAAATTTGGCTATCAATTACTGGAGAAGGAACACAATTAAATGTATGTAGAAACACTTCAATATCTTCGCTGCAGGAATGGAAATATTTTTCAATTTTAGGATTGGTTAAAATCACTAAGAATTCCTGCCAATCGTTAATATTAAGCGGATCAATTAAGGCGGCATGTTTACCATCAAAAACCTGTAACAGCCCTAAATGAGGATAAAAAGTCCTAGTTCGTACAAATTCAGTATCCAATGCTATAGCACTACTATTCTTGATCTTTTGACAATAATTGGATAATTCATCATTACTAATAATAAATTGATAATTCAAAATACGCTTCCTATTTAAGATAATCTATTGAATGGTAGTTTTGTTGACAAAAGATACATCGATTACAACGATTTCAGAGCGAGTCATTAATCGAATTGGTGGGCCTCCAAATCCGTAACCGCTATTGACTATACTGGTGAAATGATGATCAGTATCGTGATAAATTCCATTGGCATTTTTGTACATCATCGCCACCAATATATTGATAGGAAAGATTTGACCACCATGAGTATGTCCAGATAACATTAAATCTACTTGTTGTTCTGCTACATCTTTAATATCTCGTGGTTGGTGATCTAGTAAAATTATTGGTCTATCAGTATCAGAAAACATAATTAAATCGGATAATGAGGCGCGCTTAACATCGTACTTATATGATGAAAAGTCATCACGCCCTATCAACGTAATGCCAACCTCATCAAGATAAACAATATCATCTTTCAATACTTTTAAATGCGCCTGTTTGAATGCATTAATGATATCTTCTTCACGATTATTATTATCATGGGTACCTAAATATTCATGATTACCAAAAATAATATAATTGCCGTATTTCGACTTTAATTGTTGGAACTGTTCAATAAATCCATTTTCGAGGAAAGGTTTTAATCGTTTATCTAATGTATCGCCAGTTATCACAATAAAATCAGCCTTTAAGTTATTTACCTTGTCAATCATGTTTTGAATCATACTTGCAGAGGTATGCTCATTAATATGAATGTCAGAAAGTTGCACAATTCTTAGACGATCAACGTTGGCTGATTTATTAATTACAACCTGATAATCAACTATTTTAGGATTTATCGCCATTTCATGACCAAAACAAAACAAAGCCACAACCGCAATAATAAAACTGATTTTATGCCAAAGATTGGGCTTAATTTGCTTTTTACAAAACCGATAAACAATTTCAAAAATGAGTGTTATAAAAACACTACAGATCATCAAACCAGAAATCGTTAGCAGAAACAGATGTAATCCCGAGGTTAAAATATCATTTAATACTCTAGCAAGAATTAACGATCCACCGGCCAAACCAATAGTCAGCCAATAAATAATTCGACCATAACCGCTTAACTGAAGGTTAAACCAAAACTGCCAGCGTTTTCCTAATAAAAATGTGACCGAAATAGTGATAATAATCGTTGCAAAAATGGCTATAAAATCAACAAAAGTCATAATTACTCGAACAATTGGACGCAAAAAATGGTATGATAACAGAATTAGATTCTATAGTACCAATAACTTTTATGGATACCAAAAAAGACCAGCTATTTGCAACTCCGATCGACAAATTAGGTGATTGGACTTTTGACGAAAAAGTTGCCGAAGTTTTCCCTGATATGGTGCAACGATCGGTACCCGGTTATTCGAATATAATATCAATGATTGGTATGTTAGCTGACCGATTTGTACAACCTAACTCCATTATTTATGATTTAGGCTGCTCGTTAGGCGCTGCCACTCTCGCCATTCGCCGTAATATCAAACACGAAAATTGTCACATTATCGCTATTGATAACTCATTACCTATGGTAGAGCGATGCAAAAAACATATTGATGCTTATAAATCAAATACGCCTGTCGATGTTATCTGTGAAGATATTTGTAATGTAAATATGCAAAATGCATCAATGGTAGTTCTTAATTTTACCTTGCAATTTTTAACTCCCGAAAATCGACAACGGGTTTTAAATAATATTTATCAAGCTTTGCGACCAAATGGCATATTAGTCTTATCGGAAAAGTTTAGTTTTAGTGATGTAACTGTCGATGAATTATTATTTAATATGCATCATGATTTTAAAAGAGCCAATGGCTATAGTGAACTAGAAATAAGCCAAAAACGTAATATGCTAGAAAATGTCATGCTTACAGACACCGTTGCGACCCATAAACAACGTCTGATAACAGCAGGGTTTGAGCATGTTGATACTTGGTTTCAATGTTTTAATTTTGGCTCGATTATTGCTATCAAATAACCTCTAGATTTAATTTGACTATAAAGGAAAAAAGAATGATTGATTTTGGTGATTTTTACCAAATTATCGCAAAAAATAAGCTTAAAAATTGGCTTGAAGTTTTACCTGCGCAATTGGCTAATTGGCAAAAACAAAATTTAGATAACCGTTTTAGTCAATGGATAAATAGTATAAAGCACTTGCCTGCAATTACTCCTTTTCAAGTTGATCTATTACATAGTGTAACTGTAAAAACAGAGCAACCATTATCTTCTGGCGAACAGCAACGTATCACACAATTATTAAAAACCATGATGCCATGGCGTAAAGGCCCTTTTCATATTTATGGCGTTGATATTGATACTGAATGGCGTTCCGATTGGAAATGGCAAAGATTGATTAATCATATCGATAATTTAGAAGGTAAAACAGTTCTCGATGTTGGTTGTAATAGTGGTTATCATTTATGGCGTATGATTGGTGCAGGAGCCAAACTTGCTGTTGGTATTGACCCAATGGCTCTTTACCTTTGCCAATTTGAAGCAATAAGAAAACTATTAGGCAATGATCAGCGAGCTCACTTACTTCCATTAGGCATTGAGGAATTACCAAAATTAAACGCATTTGATACGGTTTTTTCAATGGGAGTATTATATCATCGTCGCTCACCGCTTGATCATCTTTATCAATTGAAAGATCAATTAGCTGATGGTGGCGAATTAGTACTCGAAACATTGGTTATTGAGGGAACCGAACATCAAGCATTAATGCCTGGTGAACGTTATGCTCAAATGCGAAATGTCTATTTTATTCCATCAGTACCAACCATGATAAATTGGTTACATAAATGTGGTTTTAAAGATATAAAAATGGTTGATATATCCAAAACCAGTTTGGATGAACAACGCAAAACAGAATGGATGGAATCAGATTCATTAGCGGAATTTTTAGATCCGAACGATTTATCCAAAACAGTAGAAGGTTATCCTGCGCCAATGCGGGCAGTATTTGTTGCTAGAAAATGATTTTTTAATTTTATTGGGATTAAAAGTAACGATTATTTTTCTAGTCTTTTAAAATAGATAAACACAATAAAAAAACGGGCTTTTGCCCGTTTAATCTATCAATATATTTTATATAAATAAGTTCGATTAATATTAATTATTTTTTATGATCATTTGAACAGGATAATGATCGGAATATTTGTCCGTAAAATCATCTTTTATTACTTCAACATCAATGACATTATTTTTAAGTGGTGGTGAAACATAGATATAATCATAGCGTAATGGAACTGATGCTTGATCATAAAATACTTTAGTTGGTGCAGTTGCGACAAATTCTTTATGCTTAATTTTTAATGCATCAATAAAACCAGCATCAAGAAGATTTTGTTGTACAGTATAACTTAGTTTACCATCAACCAGATTTTCTAAAATTGGCCTTTTCTTTTGCTTTTCTTTAATATCCTCTAAAAGGGTACTTTTATCATAGTCAGATTTATCTGCCGGTGAAAACGAGTTCAAATCTCCGGCAATTATCCATTTCCCTTTAGGATCACGACTATATTTGATTGAATCGATAATTAAATTAATCTCATCAATTCGTTTAGCCGTCCAAAATGGATTCATATGCGTAATTACAAAATGATAATTTCCAATGTCTGCATAGAGTGCCCCATGCCACAAATTATCAACGACTTTGTTAACATTAATTATTGGATACTTTGAAGTAATAGCTACAGGGAAAAAAGCAGCATCTTCTGGTGATTCTTTTAAAAGAACCGCATATTTATGACCATAACTAGCTGCAAATTTTTCAAGTTTTTCACGAGTAAAAAAATTCATTTCTTGCCAAGCAATAATATCGGCATCTTGTGCTTTGGCCCAATCAATATATTTCTGTTTCCCTTCACTCTCATCTAACTTCATACCATTATAGACGTTATAACTAATGATTTTTAGTTGTTTAGCATCATCAAGTGAGGCAAAAGCGCTAGAGGTACTAAGAATAATTCCACTAATCAATGCGACAATTTTCAACTTAGTTTTATTCATAAGATATTCCTTTCTATTATTAATATCACATTAATACTATATCGATTTAACTTTAACCAAAAGTTTTTTTGTAATTTATGTGAGTTATATCAATAAAATCATTTAAAAATTGTGCTAATTAACTGCTGTCAATCCTGAAAATATTTATCTAAATAATATTTTTTACTTACCAAGAAAAAAGCACCTAATTGTTCAATTAGGTGCCACATATAATATATTATCAATCAATAATTAAATAATCATTCAATAATAATAAGATTTAATTCATCACTATCCTCTAATGCCGATTCAATTTCTCTAGTAGCATACATATATGTGTGTTCTGGATCTATATCTCCAACACATCTTCTCATGATATCGTGTTTTGTTCTGAAAGTTTCATCGGATTTTATTTGATTATATAATTTAGTCAAATCATCTCCTTTTAAGGTGAAAAGGTTATTCCAATCAGCTAAATGTTGTTTTACAAATTCTCGCCCCTCATCACATTTAATTTTATCTAAATTAATATTGGGAACAATATATTTAGTTAAATCAGCATATTTCTTTGGTTGGTTTGGAAATTGTATTGTCTTAAGATCTTCTTCAGATTCAGCTAGATAATCAATAAAATCAGCTTCACGAAACAATTTATCCTTTTTAGTAATACCTTTACTTCTTATTTCATCTGGTAACTTATCATTTATGCCATAATCCCATGCATTCTCATATCTATCGTCATTTCTTTCAATAAATACATCATTAATAATTTTAATAGGAAGTTCTATCTCATGAGGTTCACCATTGATAGTCACTTCGAACGTTTTAAGATGATCTTTAATTCTACTTTCGTAATTTTCTTGACTATTCGTATAATATGTTCGATACATATAATAATTGGATTGAGTTGGATTGATAAATCCAGTGTTATTAAATGTTGAGGGTTTAGCTAAAAAGTTTAATGATTGGCCATTATAAGTCAACTGATGTTTACCATATTCAAATTCATATTTAACGCTTGATTTAGCGGGAATAGCTAACTCATTACCATCAATTGCTACTTTTATTTCCTTGTCTGTTGGGTTATCAATCAAACGTTTTACAGATTTTCCTGTAGTGCTTGATTCAAAGCAACCAACCAAAGAAAGGCTACATACCAAAAGCAAAGAATATTTAAATCTTTTCATAACATCCATTTATTTAGTTTATATTACAAGAGTACAAATCTTAACATAAAAAAAATGATGTTGTTAATAGAAAAATTAAAAGGCACTAAACCTAATTATAAGATTTAGTGCCTTTTATTTTTTATAATTTGATCTTTAAAAGATTTTAGATTTATTTGATTACAAAAAAGTATATATCACGTCCCTTAGTTAAAGCGTCTTTTAACGGCCTAATAGCTTTGGAATAAGTTTGTTCAGGATCTTTTTCGTTAGGACAAAGTTTTTTAGAATCAAGTAAGGCATGCATACCATCATATCCCCCTAATCCTTCATACTTACTTGCAAAATCACTTGCTGTTAAATTAAAAAGTTGTTGCCACTTATCTAATGTGTCTTGTAAATATTTTTTACCTTCATTACATGTAATACTTTCCAAATCAAGTTTCGGAAATAGATACTGATTAATTTCAGACAATTTTTTAGGTTTATTAGGAAAACTAACCTCATCTTCCTCTTCTAACCAATCTTCTTGTAAAAACTTCAAATATTCGCTTTCACGATACATTTTAATTTTACGAGATTGATAAGATTGATTTTTATTAAGATTTTCAGTAATTTCGTCAGGAATATTTTCATCAATAGAGTAATCCCATCTATTATCTCGATCTTCAATAAAGAAATCGTTAACCACTTTCACAGGAAGATCAATCTCTACTTGCTCACCATCTAAGATAACATCAACTTTATTAAGTGATTTCTCAAATAATTTGTCATACGTTTCATCACTGGTGTTGTCAGTTGCATAGATAAAAGTGTGTAACATATAGTTGCTTTGGGTTGGATTAATAAAGCCTCGACCATTGAATTTTACAGGTTTTACAACAAAGTCAATTGACTCATTATTATAAGCTAGATTATGTTTACCATATTCAAAAGTATACTTGATATTTGAATTAGCTGGAATGACAACATCTTTACCATCAATAACTAACTTAATTTCATTGGCAGTAGGATTATCAATTAAACGAACTTGTGAGGTTGGACCATTAAAGCAGCTACAAAGCGTTATGCTACAAGCTAATATAAAAGAATATTTTATTTTTTTCATCACATTTAACTACTTTTTTATATAATTTTCACATCGAAGTGCGTAAATATTAACACAACGAATTTTAGAGTAAATCATCAAAATCTAAAACTCTTTATTAAGAAATACTAAAATCAAATCAAACCTTTGATGCTATAACAACCTACACAATAAATTTATTTTAATTATTTATAAATATGCAATGTTATGTACAACAACATAAACTATCCTAATTTATTACTAGAATAGTTTATAGATAATTGTTTGCTTATTGTTGTGGCCAGATAAAACGACCTTTCGCATCAGGATCTTCACTAATGAATTTTTTAAGTACATCTGATTGGTAAAGTTGTTTTATCTCTTGAGCCCATTTACTGTTCAAATTTTCTTTTTTTACAACCACCATTAATTCTAGATTAGGTGTTAACTTTTCTTGTACTAAAACATTATCAGCTGGAATTTTACTTAACCATGCGACACCGCCAGGCATTATCGCATAATCAACTTCACCAAGAGTTCGAGGAATTAATTCCGATAATATCGATTTAAATTTCAAATTATATCTATTGTCAGCAATGTCATTTAAATCTAATGTCCCTGATTTGCTTTCAGGTTTTAAAGTAATCCAATTTAAGCTTTGCAAAAATAATAGTGATCTGGCTTTATTTGAAGGATCATTAGGTATGACAATTGTTTGGTCATTCGCTATTTCATCAACCGAATGATGCAGTTGAGAAAATAGCGCAGCAGAAATCGAAGGAATATGGACTAAAGAAACAAGATCACTTTTAGTTTCTTTATTGTATACATCAAGATAAGCTTGATGCTGTGCTGCATTAAGATCAATACTTCCTTCAACTAAAGCGGTATTTGAGTCTCTAAGAGAGCTGAAATTTACCAATTTAACTTTATAACCCTTTTGTTCTAAAGCTGGCTTAACGATTTTCTCCATCATGATGTTATGCATACTTGGCGGTAAACCAACAATGATCTCTTTTTTGTCTTGCTGACTTTCTTTGGCTGATTCTGACTTATTGTCACAGCCAATCAGAGTCAAACCCAACAGCAGAATTAAGTAAATATATTTTTTCATTATCACTCCCTATTTCAATCAGTAAGTTAATCTAATTGAACAACTAATTCTATTATTTAGAGATAACATTATAGATAGTGATTAACTATTGGGATAATACGAAAAAATTATATCTATATTCATAATAGATATATACAATTACTCTTTATTTTTCACTAATTTTTAGATAACATTTTCAACCGGCTGCTCAGCCAGATTTTCTTTTAACCATCTAACAAAAGCCTTCACTTTTGGATTGCGGTGCCTAGTAGCAGATACTACATAGTAACGCTGTTTACATGTTAAAGCCATATTTGGAAATGGTGTGATTAACTCGCCTGAAGCAATATATTTGTTAATTATGTTTTTTCTTCCCATGGCAATACCCGAATGATTAATTGCAGCGACGATAGCTAAATCGGATCGATCAAATAACATCGTCGGCAAATCTTCAAAATCAATATCAATATTAAAGTGCTTGCCCCAAGATTGCCATTCATCGAAGTTAGAATCATATCGCCAAGCTTGATTGTCGTGTAATATTAGACAATGTTTTAGATTTTCAACACATTCATTAAGTTGATAGTGTTCAGCATATGTAGGACTACATATCGGCATAATTGTTTCATTCATTATGTGATAAACATCCAAATCTTCATGTTGCAAATCATCATAATAAATTGCTAAATCAACACAGTGCCGATTAAAATTGACTACCCCATTGCCGGTTAAAATATTCAAGGTAATATAAGGATGTTTTTTATTAAATTCAGATATTTTCGGTACAAGCCATTCTTTTGCAAAGGAAGGACGCGAATAAATGGTTAGTTGTCCCATCAATTCTTGACTCTTTATTTCAAATATTTCTCTATTTAGTATCGCCAAAGATTTTTTTAAAATATTAAATAAATTCTTACCATTTTGAGTTAACTCAATCCGGCGATGAAACCGGTTAAATAACTTAAAATTTAATTCTTCTTCAAGTTTATTAATTTGATGACTAACGGCACTTGGGGTAATACATAACTCTTCGGCTGCACGCATAAAAGAACAATAACGTGCAGCAGCTTCAAAAGTGTGAAATTTTGCTAATTGATATCCTGATACCAATCGATTAGTGGTAATAAAACGATCATCATCCAACATTGCACATCCTTACTTACCTAATTTTTTTAACATTTAACTAAAAATGACAAATCAAATACAATTAATTAAATTAATAACTACTACTTTCTTACAGCATAATGCTTATTCAACCGAGTATTACTCATGTGAAGATGATTAATTATCATTTGTCAGTTATCTCCCCATAAAATCTAATACGCGCTGATTTTTACTTTCATTGAAATGGGAAAACATTATGGATTCACAGATTTGGGAGTTAGGTGTTTTAATTTCAAGTATTTTATTAATTGTAATAAGTATAATCAAATTTAAACTTCATCCATTTTTAGCTTTATTATTATCCAGCTTTTATGTTGGTGTATTGATGAAAATGAAGCCATTAAATATGATTGCTTCTATTGAAGATGGTATTGGTGGTACACTCGGTTTTTTAGCTGCAGTAATTGGTTTAGGTACCATTCTGAGTAAAATGATAGAAATATCAGGTGCAGCTGAACGCATTGGTATTACTTTACAAAAATGCCGCTGGTTATCACCAGATGTTATTATGGTATTGATTGGCATGATTTGCGGTATAACATTATTTGTTGAGGTCGGCGTTGTACTCTTGATACCATTAGCCTTTTCAATTGCTAAAAAAACCAAAACATCATTGTTAATGTTAGCAATTCCATTATGTACTGCACTTATGACGGTTCATTGTATTGTTCCACCTCATCCAGCTGCACTGTATGTCACTAATGCTTTAGGCGTTGATATTGGTAGTGTAATTTTATATGGATTAATTATTGGAATAATCGCATCATTAGCCGGAGGTTCTATTTTTTTAAGAATGATCAAAAATAGAATTCCATTTAAAGCAGTACCGGAACAATTTTCCGATTTAAAAATAAGAACTGCAGAAGAATTACCTTCATTAGCTGCAACATTACTTATAATTTTATTACCCATTTTTCTCATGCTGATTAAAACAATTGCGGAGTTAAACATGGATAAAAACACGTCAATTTATACTGTTTTAGAATTTACCGGTAATCCTATTACCGCTATGTTTATTGCTGCATTTGTTGCCTATTATATGCTAGGTCTAAGACGTGAAATGAAAATGGCTGACTTACTCAATAAAACTGAAGATTGTTTTTCAACAATTGGCAATATTTTGTTAATTATCGCCGCTGGTGGTGCATTTAATGGTATTTTAAAAGCGAGTGGCTTGAGTGATAGTTTAGCGAGTATTTTATCTCTCTTAGATATGCATCCAATTTTATTGGCATGGCTAGTAGCAATAATTTTGCATGCGGCAGTAGGTTCAGCAACGGTTGCTATGATGGGCGCCACAGCAATCGTATCACCGATGCTAATCCTTTATCCTGATATCAGTCCGGAAATCATTACACTGGCTATAGGTTCGGGTGCTATTGGTTGTACCATAGTTACTGATTCGTTATTTTGGCTTGTTAAGCAATATTGTGGTGCGACAATGACTGAAATGCTGAAATACTACACCTCTGCAACATTCATTGCTTCAGTAGTGGCATTAATGGTTACTTTTTTATTATCTAATTTTATTTAGATATCTTTCAAGGAGCGATATGAATCAAATAGAGATACAAACACTTATAGCCGATAAACCGTTAGTAAAAAAGTTAATTCAGCTTCAACCATGCAGTTGGTTTAATCCTGATACCACAACTTTAGCAATAGGCCTTCCTTATGTTGGACTTGATCAAATTGATATAAAAAAAGCGAGTGAACGCTTAAATCGTTTTGCACCTTACTTAGCATTAGCTTTCCCTGAAACAGCAACAACCAAGGGTATTATTGAATCACAGTTAGTTGAAATTACTAATATGAAAAAAGCTCTTGAAGCCAGATATAATGTTGCTATCGCCGGTCAACTTTATTTGAAAAAAGATAGTCATTTACCTATTTCTGGCTCAATTAAAGCTCGCGGCGGTATTTATGAAGTCTTAACTTATGCTGAAAAACTAGCTATTGAAAATGGATTACTATCAGAACATGATGATTACAGCAAATTCTATTCCGATAAGTTTAAACAGTTTTTTAGTCAATATCGTATTGCGGTAGGTTCAACAGGTAACCTTGGTTTATCAATTGGCATAATGAGCGCTAAACTCGGGTTTCAAGTTAGCGTACATATGTCGGCAGATGCCCGAGAATGGAAAAAAAAGAAATTACGAGATCATGGTGTTAATGTTATTGAATATGAACAAGACTATGGTGTTGCCGTTGAACAAGGCCGTAAAGCAGCAGAATCTGATCCAAAATGTTTCTTCATCGACGATGAAAATTCTACTACCCTATTTTTAGGCTATTCAGTCGCAGGTGAACGCACGAAACAACAATTCAATGAGTTGGGAATTAAAGTTGATAAAGATCATCCTCTTTTTGTCTATTTACCATGTGGTGTAGGTGGTGGCCCTGGCGGTGTTGCTTTTGGTTTAAAAATGGCATTCGGTGATAATGTACATTGTATTTTTGCTGAACCGACCCATTCACCGTGTATGTTACTAGGGGTTTATACTGGTTTACATGACAGAATTTCGGTACAAGAGATCGGCATTGATAATATTACTGCCGCAGATGGTTTGGCTGTGGGTCGGCCTTCTGGATTTGTTGGACGAGCGATGCAACGTCTCTTAGATGGATATTACACCCTGTCTGATCAGGATATGTATGATTTGTTAGTATTACTGGATAAAACCGAAAACATGCAACTTGAACCTTCTGCCCTAGCTGGTATGCAAGGTCCCGTCATTGTTACTAATAATTCTAAATATTTAGAACGTATGCAATTTACGCCTCAGCAATTACAAAATGCAACTCATTTAGTATGGGCAACTGGCGGCGGAATGGTACCGAAAGAAGAGATGCAAAAATATTTAAATTTAGGAAAAATTTAGTGACAATTACTGACAAATATCCCAATGATATTTGTCAGTAAATTTAATCTTGTACATAGCAACTAATTAAAGCGCGCCGACAATACGATGAGGCAAGTAAAGTTCTTCAAGATAAGCAATATCTTCTTTAGTTAATGAAACCTTTAATGCCCCTACCGAATCATCCAAATATTGCGTTTTGGTTGCCCCAATGATTGGTGAAGCAACGCCTTTGGCAAATTGCCATGCAAGAGCAATTTGAGTCATGGTTACAGTGTATTTTTGCGCAATTTCATTAACTCTTTTCACTATATTCATGTCGATTTGTTGGGTACTATCGTATTTAGCAACAGCCGTTTTATCAGTTTTACTACGTAGTGTATTGGTCTGCCATTCTAACCGGGAGAGTCTACCTGCAGCTAAAGGGCTATAAGGGGTTAATGAAACATTGAATTGCTTACAGATAGGAATTAATTCTCTTTCATCTTCACGATATAATAAATTATAGTGATTCTGCATCGAAACAAACGGCGTCCAACCATTTTTTTTAGCGGCTAATTGCATATTATAAAATTGATAACCATACATCGCAGAAGCACCTAATGCTCGTACTTTACCACTCTGAACTAAATGATGTAACGCAGCCATGGTTTTCTCAATTGGTGTACTGTAATCAAAACGATGGATAATATATAAATCAACATAATCAGTACCTAATCGTCTCAGGGATCCATCAATTTCTCGTTCAATTGCTGTTTTAGATAAATGCCCTTCATTAAAATAGACTTTAGTAGCCAGAATTACTTTGTCTCGAGCTATATTTCGTTTAATCGCTCTTCCTACATATTCTTCGCTGGTACCACTAGAGTATGTATTTGCTGTATCAATAAAATTAATTCCTAGATCTAAGGCATGTTTAATAATTGTTTCGCTTTGTTCTGGATTAAGTGTCCAATCATGCATTTTACTAGCAGGATCGCCAAAACTCATACATCCTAAACAAAATCGTGAGACTTCAATATCAGAATTACCTAATTTTATATAATCCATACTTTTTACCTTACTAGTTAATAATAGATTGAATAATTTAATAAATTTTTAAAAATTCAATTTTAATTATGATTATTTTATCGTTAACTTTTATTGAGATAAACGTATTATTCATTTATAGTATCATGAATTAAATTCATTAATTTTCTATTTATATCCGATGTATAACTATAATGAACTAAACTATTTTATTACTATAGCTAAAGCAAAAAGCTTTGTTGGTGCAGCTAAATCTTTAGGTGTTTCGTCCTCAGCACTCAGTCATAGCATGCGAAACTTAGAAACACGTCTGAGTTTACGACTATTTAATCGCACGACTCGAAGCCTATCATTGACAGAAGCAGGTGAACAACTTTATACACAAATAGCCCCTCTATATCGACAAATCAATGAAGAAGTTGCTGCTCTTGGCGATTACCTTGATACTCCATCGGGTACCATTAGAATTAATGCATCTAATATTGCTATTGAAAATTTTATATACCCTAAATTAAGTCAATTTTCACTACGCTATCCACAAATTAAAATTGAAATTCAATGTGACAATAACTTAGTCGATATTGTCAAACAAGGTTTCGATATGGGCTGCCGAATCGGAAATGATTTGGCAAAAGAGATGGTAGCAGTAAAAATATCAGAACCTTTGCGAATGGCTTTAGTGGCTAGTCCTGATTATTTGCGTCAGAGAACAAAACCAAAACAGATAAATGATTTAGATCAACATTTATTAATTGGCAAAAAAGTTTCAACCCAATATGGAATGGAATCGATATGGGAGTTTTCCGATAAAGGCAATATTATTCAATATCACCCTATTTCTCACTTCACAATCAATAATCATTTAAGAAAACAAGCTACTCTTGATGGCTTAGGTATTAGTTGGATTGGTTATCCAGATGTAAAAAATGAATTAGCATCAGGACAACTTATAGAATTATTACCTGAATATTCAATTACATATGAACCTTTTTATATTTATTATCCAAGTCGTAAGGGGCATTCAAATGTATTTAGACTAGTATTAGAAGCATTAAAAAACTAGTTTAGTTTCAAATGATTGATAAAAAATGACATGAAAAATTAATATTTAAATCTACAAACAATTTTTATGTCTAATACTCGTTATATAGTACATTAAAATGAAGCTCACATAAGTTTAAAAATAAAATCTTTTCTAATATTAAACAATGTATTGAACTTTATTGATATTATCTAATATCAGCTTAAATAATTAGTTATTTAACAAAAAATAACTAATTATCTTGCTGGCACTATGTTATTGAACGGTTTGAATATGGTAGCGTTTCAATAACATATTATTGAATTTATTGTGTGGATCTAAACGAGCTTTAAGTTTAAAAAATTGCTCAGCCTGTGGATATGCTCTTTGAAATTGTTCTGTTGTCGCATGTAATTGATAAGGTAGATAGTAACTTCCTTGATTTTCCAAAACAGCATCTATTAATTCCCTTGTCCAATTACCAACATGTTGTTTGCTCAATTCATCAGTGTCTTGCTGATAATAGACCACAAAAGCAAATACTTCCGATTTTGCCCAAGCCAGTAATGAACCACTATCTTGGTTGGCATGACGAATAGAAATATTAATAACATTAACTTTATATTTTTTCAAAATAGTGACTAATTTGGGATAAAAGTGATCAAATTGTTCAACCGGTATAAAATATTCTTGCAAAACAAAGCTTTTATTTTTAGTCGCTATCGGTTGTAAATACGAGACATCATAACTAGCCTCATAATTACGCCACATTACTGGTTTTTTTATGTAATAAAAATCATCAAATAATTTACGTAAATTTTTACCAGTAGTCGAGGAAGATACAATTTTGATTGGCTTTTCCAGATTATGCGATTTTTTATCATCAGATCTTAATCGTTGCAAAATCGTTAATGGTTCTTCAGTCTGTTTATAAGTAACGGATCTCACTCTTTTATAATCTGGTGGATAAATTATCGCATTATGGAATATCGATTTTTTATCAGAACGAATATGTTGGGTAAAATATTGATAATAATTGGTAATTGGCATAGCTTTACTAAAACGTTTGACTTTAACATTATCTGCAAGTTGTAAAGTCACTTCGGTGATTATACCTAAGCCACCATAACCCCCAATAGCACCATAGAATATATCTTGATTTTGCTCAGGACTAGCTATTACTACTTTGCCATCAGCTAACACAATTTTAAATTGTTTTACCGAAAGAATTATAGGTCCTTCACCTATATAACGGCCATGAACATTAACACTTAATGATCCACCAATACTAAAATTAGCATAACTTTGCATTATTTTTACAGATAAATCATAAGGGTCTATAAGCGCTTGGACTTGATGCCATGTGGCACCGGTCTCGATAGTTAGCAACTTTTGTTCAGGTTTAAAATCAATGACATGATTTAATTTGCGAGTATCTATTTGTACGGCGCCCTGAATTGCGGTTTGTCCTCCCATACTATATTTACCACCAGCAATACTAATTGGCCCGCTAGCCTTTTTAACTATATCAACAACTTGTTGAGTAGATTCTGGTTGCACAACTGCAGCAACTTGAACTGGTGTCATTCCAGTTACATCATTAACTTCTACTGCCATGACAGTCAAGGGCAATAAAAAACCAAATACAGATAATAATAAATTTATTTTTTTCATTTTAAATACTAATTGCAAATCAAATATAGCTAGAATGATTATCTTAACTAGTATAAATATATAGTTCCATTATTTTATTGAAAAATATAGAGTTAGATAACTTTAAAAATTCATAATAGTGCTCCCCTAAGCCTATTATAAACTAGATTCTTTATTCACTCAGGGGAGATAGACTACTTATTTTAATAAACTATATTGTTGATTAATTTCTTCGTTAGCTTTGCGAAGGTCTTCTTGAAATTTTGCAATAGTTTGTAATTTTGAGTATTCTACAGCACCGACTATACGACCAGCGTTAACATCTGTCTGCCAATGAGCACCGCAAATCACTCTACTTTGACCAAACTCATAACCACGTTTTATTATTGTTTCGGCATGTGAAGGAGCAATTTGAGCTAAAACTAATGCTAATGTCCAACCATAAGCTGTATGACCTGATGGGAAAGATCCATTTTGACGTAATCGATCTTCTTCCTCAATCGGTTGACAAGAATGATTACCAAAATAGACAAATGGACGTTTTCTCATGTAAAATTCTTTGGCAGTTTTAGTCGCATTGTCTGCTGAATCGACTAATAGATCGCCAAACATTTTATATAAAGTAGGCGTAGTCTCTGGCGAAATTGTGATACCGAGCGATTGAGAAAATATTTTAGCCACATTCGCAATATGCAAATCAGCATCCTGTATCGCTTGTTGCCAACGCTCTGTACCTTTAAGGTTATAACCATGTAAATAAGCTATTTTATCTGCTTCAAATTCAGGTGTCCCTTCTTCTGGATAAACAGGTAAATACTCTTTACTACTCACCGCTTGCTCGGCAGTGTGATAAGTAATCCCTACTTCATGGCCTAAAAAATCCTCTGTTGAACCTTTTTGGAAAGCAAATAACGATGAAGAAAAAAACAAAGAGCAATATAGCGTTGAAATAAAGATAGTTAGTTTTCTGTTCTTAACATTTTTAACCATTATTTACTCCTATTACTTGGTTGATTGATTTAAAAAACAATTAATTAAATTAAGGGAGCTTAAAAAAATTTTTATAAATAAAAAGTGAAAGAAACATCTAACATTGCACAAACATTTCTAGTTTTTTATCAATTGTTTGACTGAAAATGGAAAAACTAATCTAATTGTAATGGGTTATATCTTCGTTAGATTAGTCATCCGAACGTAAATACGAGAAAAGTTCAATTGTATTTAAACTGATATTAAAAGCATTGAAATACTGAATATCGAAGTACGAAAACTTTATTACTTCTTATAAGGTCGAGTATACGACCTTATGAAAATATATTAATTCATTTATTCACTTAAAATAATTAATTGAGATTATTTTTTATTATCTAAGGGAATATTCGTTTTTTGAATAAATTTTTTCCAAATTAGTAATTGAACTAATATTTTTTTAGTTGTAACTTCATCGACTAAATAACGTCTTTCAGACTTAAATAAGCCAAAAATACCGTTATCAATAAGGGTCTGAGATATATAAGGAATATTATTATTTATTAAATATTTTCTACCCAAGACGCCTAATTTTATATTAGCTTCATATTCTTTTTGTTTTAAAGAACGCTCTTGTGCCGGTAAATTTGCCCATTTTAAAAAATTGACAAGTTCTTTTATTGCATCATCAACTTGGGCTGTTTCAATTTTAGGATAAGTTAAAAGTATGTTATTAAAATAAGTATAATATTGCCTATAATCATTTTTTTTACCAACAAAAATATAGAGATCATTTTTACCTATATATTCGTTACATTGATTTTTATCTGTATTAAACACACAATATTTGATTTTTATACCTGTATTGTATCTATCATACTCTTTGGGTGGAACCATTCGAACCGAATCTTTAGGAGCACATCCAATAATGAAAATAGCCAAAACAAAATAAATTATTTTTTTCATTTTTAATCCTTTAATCTTGTAAACAATGGCTCTAATTGAAATAGTCAAATTATGTCTTTATTAGAGGAAAATAATATCGTTTATTGCGATAATTCTAATAAAGTATCCAATAAAACATCTGCTCCGGCTTTGCACCAGGAAGTAGTTATCGATTCAGCTTCATTATGACTTATCCCTTTGATACAAGGAATAAATATCATTGAAGTCGGCGCGATGCTACTCAAATGACAAGCATCATGACCTGCACCAGAAACCATTTCAATTGCCGAATAATTATTTTTTATTGCCGCCTTTCTAACTGACGTTATGCAGTTTAGATCAAAATGGATAGATGGCATGCTAAGCACTTTTTTTATTTCCAGTTTTAAATTTAATTTCTCAGCAATTTCAGATAATTGAGCATAGATAAGCGTTTCAAAGTTTGCCAATAATTCAGAATCATAATGTCGTAGATCTATAGTAAAAAAACAATGATCCGCAACTACATTACGAGAATTTGGGCTGACAGTTATCATACCCACGGTTAACCTAATATCTTTGCTGTCTGGATGTAATGCCAGTCGGTTTAAAGCAGTCACAGATTCAGATAATCCCACCACCGCATCTTGGCGCATATTGACTGGCGTTGTTCCTGCATGGGCAGCTAAACCCGTCAATGTGACTTCATACCAACGCTGGGCAAACGCACCTTTAACAATACCAATTGTTTGATTTTGTTGTTCAAGTATAGGACCTTGTTCAATATGAGCCTCAATAATGGCTTTAATTGATTGATTGGCTATTTTAGCATTACCCAAATAACCAATATCTTCTAATGCTTGTTTAACCGTAATACCATCTTGATCTTTTATCGCATAAGCTTGATCAAGATCCAGCTTGCCAGTAAAAACAGCTGATCCCATCATGGCTGGCGCAAAACGTGAACCTTCTTCATTAGTCCACATCACTAATTCTATAGGGTGATTAGTTTGAATATTATAATCATTTAACGTTAGTAAAACTTCTAAACCAGCTAATACGCCATAGATCCCATCATACCGGCCCCCCTTTGGTTGACTATCACCATGTGAACCGGTCATCACTACTGGTAAATCTTTAAGGCCTTCTCGACGTATAAAAATATTACCTATCGCATCGACTTGAACTTTAAAACCAGCAGATTGACTAATTTGAATAAGTAAATCACGGGCTTGTTTATCTAAACTCGTTAATGTTAAACGTGTCACACCGCCATTTTTAGTCTTGCCTATTTGAGCAAAATCATCAAGCAATTTTTCAAGGCGTGTAATATTAATTTTGGGTTGTAAACTACTCATTATTTTTGCCCCTTAGGCAGTAACGAAAATCACAAATACCATCACCCATCATAATAGTATGAGGACGATCTAATTTAACTTGCGGAGCATAGCCTTCGATAAATTTACTATCGCGATTACAGGATAATAAAAAACCAATTTCAGCTAATCCCATTTGCTGATACATTTCTGCGTATCGACATCGATGGACATTATAGTCATATCGCTCATGACTGTTTTCAACGACAGTAATTATTAAAGCATCATCTTGTTCCCACAGATGTTGTAAGGCTACAAAACTTTCAACGCTAGTACCATTGGGCTCCTTTGCAGCAAACTCTTTTCCAGATTCAACTGCTGCTTGGGCAACCGCTTCGCCAATAACCGCCTTAGCGACCTCTTTACCATAATCGCGTGTTAATATTTCATATATAGGTTTTATTATTTCTGCTTCAATTTTACGACGATGTAAAATACCTATTTCGGGAAATTCTTGCATCACTTATACCTCAATCATTCTAACTATTATTTTTTAAGTTTAAATTTTTATTATCAACGTTCATTCTGATTAAGAAATTGTTGTAAACGTTTATCATCACTATTTTTTAAAACATTAGGCGAATCATCATGAATAATCTGTCCTTCTTCCATAAAGAGGATACGATTGGAAACTTTAAATGCAAAAGACATTTCATGAGTAACAATTAACATAGTCATCCCTTCTGTTGCCAGTTTTGCAATAACTTGTAAAACCTCATTAACCAATTCAGGATCGAGGGCTGATGTAGGTTCATCAAACAACATAATACTTGGCTCCATAACCAAAGCCCTAGCAATTGCTACCCTTTGCTGCTGTCCACCAGATAACTGATGCGGATATTTATAGGCATGATCTAACATCCCTACTTTATCTAATAAAGCTAAAGCTAATTGTTTCGTTATCGCTAAATCTTTGCCATGATATTCAGGCGCTAAAAGTAAATTATCTAAAACAGTCTTATGAGGAAATAAGTTATAATTTTGAAATACCATTCCTAAATGCACAATTCGATTATAGAATTGTTTATCATGTATTTGTCCGCCATTAATAAAGGGAATTCCTTCAAATTTAATCGTTCCTTCATCTAAGTCGGATAAACCATTAATGGTTCGAATAAGGGTTGTTTTGCCTGAACCTGATGGACCTATAATCGATATAACATCCCCCCAATTGACATCTAAATTAATGTCTTTTAGAACTTTTGTATTACCATAATTTTTAGACAAATGTTGCAACTCTAACACATACTTACTTGGTTTACTTGTTGATAAAAGATTATTCTCTTTATTAGAAATTGACTTAAATTCATTTGCTTCAATTGTCGCAATGTTGGAACGTTTTGTAACATCCAAAGAGACTTCAAAACGCTTGATTAGCCAAGTTACTATAGTCACTATAGCCACATAATAAATCGCAACAATAGTTAGCGTTTCAATAACTAAAAAGTTACGGGTATAAAGCTGTTGACCAACTAATAAAATTTCAGTTAATGAAATAACCGATACTAACGATGTTAATTTTATAATGGTAACAAATTGATTTGTTAGTGGTGGTAAGGCTATTCTCAGTGCTTGAGGGAAAACGATTTTAGCTTGAATTGACCAGTACCTTAGACCTAAGGCTCTACCTGCATCAATTTGATCTTTGGAAATTGCTTGTAACGCCCCACGATGAATTTCAGCCATATAGGCACTTTCACTGAGAATCAATGCAATCAGCCCAGCCCAAAAAGGATTAGATAATACAACACTACTTGCTTGCCAAAATCTAGGTAAACTATAGATATAAATTAACAAAACTAATAATGGTAAACTTCTGAATAACCAGATATAAAATGCGGTTATTTTTACCAATACTAAGCGCTTTGAACGATTACCCAACGCTAATAATAGTCCAAAAACTAAAGCACTTAGCCACGCCAAACCACTTAAAGAAATAACAGTACAACTAGCTTTTGCAAAATTAGGATTAATCAACTCATTAAAAAAATAACTCCAATTAAAGCCTTTCTGTTCAACATTCTGAATTTGTTTTAAATTGCCTGCCAAATCGGTAGCAATAAAATCGATGTTATCTTGTAGTAATGTTTGATTGGGATAAGCTAAATTATATTTTTTTAACAATAGATCGTATTCGCCAGATTGTCGTACCGATTTAATAAGATCGAGCAAATATTGCTTGAACTCCGTATCATTCTTGCGCACAGCCAAACCAATCAGAACAGGATTTATCATATTTTTGCTAGTGATTTTCAAACTGTTATTTAGTTGTTTGATCACCATATTTGCCACCGCAGCATCTTCATATTGCACATCAACACCATGTGAAAGGAGCGCTTGAGAAGCTTCTGGAGCACTTGGGTACTCTTTTACCATAATGGCCTGAAGATGGTGAGATTTACAATATGTCTCACTGATCTGATTCATTGTTTCAATCCATGCCGCCCCTTTCATAGACGATACACTCTTACCACATAAATCTTCTAAGGTTTGTGGATTAAATTTATCATCTTGTCGAACTAATAGCACACCACCAGTCTGTAAATAAGGAATAAAATCAACTTGTTTAGCTCGTGTACCATTAACATATAAAGCACTAGCTACAACATCATAATGGCCTGATTCCAGTCCAATAATAATATTTTCAATTCGAGTATCATTAAACTCAGCTATCTTATGAGACTTTTGTGCTAACAAACGCATAAAATCAGGGTCAAAACCTTCAGCTTGATTATTTTCCAGATAAGCAAAAGGCGCATAGGTCAAATCAATGCCAACTCTTAGCACATTAGAATTATCATCAATTTTTGCTACTGATAAAGGAGTTATTAAAAGAAAAACAACGCCAATAACCACGGCAAAAATGTTTTTATAAAAAGACAGGAAAGAGCGCATAATTTTTCCATCCTTGTGTAAGTTTCTATTTAAATAGATATATTGAGAAATATCATTAGGATGTACTTGATTATAGTAATAAATAACTATTTGAATAATAATAAATAGTTATATTGTTATAGCATTTAAATATATGCCATCATAACCTAAACACTTAATTGCGGGATTTCTATAAGCTATATAGAGACAATATTTATCAGAATATAATTATGGTTCATCAACTATGATGTAAAACATCAACTACTAAAAGTTCTAATTACTTAAACCATCAGTCCAATAATCTTTATCGATGATATATTCAGCAAGATAAAAACAATAGATTATAATTTTAAAAATATAAATATTAACTTGAAAATCTTCTTTGAATTCTAATTTATTATGCCAGATAAATATTCTTATTATTTGAATTTGGTTTATAAAGGTTTATTTTGTAAAAATAATTGAGGAGTGTATACCACCATTTAATTAATATTTGAGTTCTATTATAAAAAATGGATTGGTTAATTTATTCTTCTAGGTAGGTATTTTGAAATTCTTCATCTCCAGTTATCAAGACATTGTATATTAAGTATAGAAAATGAAAACTCGCAGCCTTAAACTAAGGTGATTCGTGAACGATTTCATTAAAAAATAGTTTATAGTTATCACAATAGATTTCTGCAAGATAACCAATAATAGAATTATTCATTTATTACTTATTAATCAATTTATTAATAGCTTTCCACCTTCGCGTATAGTTATCTGTAGTATTTACCAATTACTAATTTATTATAGGTAATTTTATATTCATAAAATACAATGTAGCCATTTATCCGTGAGGTTAAAATTGACTATAATCTTCTATGAAAAGTGTTATTTCTTGGCTTTCGTAAAGAGTAATATTTCTAATTATCAGTTCTGGATATCTGATAATTAGAAAAATAGATAAATATATATTACTCCTATTTAGAATATAGTTAGAATGTCATAACTTAGATTGAAGAGTTTTTCTTTAAAATTTTTATTTAGATAATAAAATACGGCAGGCGATTTGATTTAATTCAATAAATTCCTGCCAAGTATATTTATTTATATAATTTTTTTTATATTGTTCATCTACCCGACAAATATCTGGACGTACGCCATAAATACGACACAATTTTAAATGTGGATTATATGCAAGACAAATACCATCTCCTCGATCCAAAAATTGGGTTTCGAGCGATAAATTTACGTGACAGCAACATATACCACATTTATCACAGGGGAAAGGTGTTAAAAAACTCACCGTGAATTTAACCACGACTTTAATGAATCAAAATTTCCCATTTCATATGGCAATTCAATATTTCGTTTATCAATTTCCTCTTTTAGTATAAAACTTCGTTCAAGTTCATTATTGACTGAAGATAAACGTAATGAAAAGAACTCAAGTTGTTCGGTATCAATGTTAAATTCTAATTGGTAAAGTTCTAATAGGTAACAGTCTAATTTTTTATTAACTTCACGATAAAAATTAAGTCTTTTAGTACTGTTATCAGAGAATTTATCTAAAAATGACCAAATCTTCTGACAAATCTCGCCATTTTCAAGATAATAAGTTACCCCTAATGTAATAATACCCGTAACTAAGGTGCTACAAAAAGCGGCTATTTCTGTACCAAAAGGGAATACACAAACGTGAGATAACATTGAGTTAACCATTACACCACAAGAAACAGCTATTCCTGCACCAACAATTTTACCGACTTCTTTAATTAATTGACCTAAAGGTAATGATTGAGGGTTAAAGAATATTAATTTAATTGCTTGTACTAAATTCCCCCAAATCTCGCGAAGCATCTTCACGATCTGTTTTTGTGTTGTAAAAAAAATATTAATCACGGTGGTACTAACGCTTGATAACACTCCACCTATTGCCGAATCTTTAAAAGCCATAAAAAATGTATGGAACTTGTTTTTAATTCTATGCCATATATTGTTAAATGTACTCATTAAATCAATTATAAAACCATTGATGGTAAAATATTGACGATTTCGCTCATATATAGTAGGAATTGATTCTTTTAGTTCAAACCACACTTCAGCCAAAATCAGCCCCAGCATTTGCCTTGTGCCCATTTTAAAACCTGAAATAGCAGCCTGTTTAGTGATATTTTTTGCAAATTTACTACTTATATAATATTCACGATTTATCTTTTGATTATAATCTGCTCTCGCTTTTTCATCGATTTCTTTCATCTTTGCTAAATCAGCATTAACTATATTTTCTAATTTTTTTAATTCTTTTTGCTCTTGTTCAGTTAAATGAGGTTTATTTTTGAGTTCAGCTATTTTCTGTTGTCTTTCAATATGCTCATTTTGTAGTTTCAGAGTAAACTGCTGCATCGACTTATCTTGCTTTTTTTTATTAATATTTTCATTAGTAAAACAAAGATTTGATTCAGCATTTGCTAAATCTTCCCCTATGATATCTGCTAAAACTCTACCTGCATCATCATGGATCTCTTTTGCAGATATAACGTGATCTAGATTCTTTTTATCATCAACATGAAAAGAATTACCTGTATATTCATCATATAACTCCCCTTGTTGATGAGCAATTTTACCTTGCTTATTTGTTGCAATATAATCACGGTGTGAATGATATTTATGAGAATCATATTTCCCACGATTATCATACTGCTCTTTTTCTTTTTCAGTCGCGTAAATCCCCTTTCTCACATTATGGATAGTATCGACATCACCACCATCTTTATCTTTAAATAATAAAAAATCTAATCCAAAAGAAGTCGCTAGTGATTTAACAACAGTTTCATGAAGTTCGTGACTCCAGTCTATTTCAGCTTTATACATGGATGTTCCTTATAAATAAGCCGGAAAATATCCGGCGATATATAATTATTTTGATAAAATTTCATTATGTTTTTTAGACTGTTCAGTTAAAACTGAATCTAAAATTGTTTCATTAAGTACGCTTCCACCATCTTCATCAGTTTCGAATTGAATTTGTCCATCTTTAATAACTGCTTTTCCATCCTCATCAACTTGAGCTTTAAAAATCGGAGTAGTAATAATCTCAGTCATAATGGCCGCCAATGCATAGCCGTTATCAATTTTCTGAAGAAATTCTTTAGATTCATCAATTGAGATATCTTCGCCTTGATGACGCTTCATAATAGTTTGATGCATTGCTTTTAAGGCATCGAAATACTCAATAAAAGTATTATTAATGGAAGTCAGTGATAGATCAATTCGTTGTACATAATTAGTTATTTTGTTGAGTCGTACTTCGGCCAATTTCATTTTTTCTAAGGCTTTATTGACTTCATTGTTTTGTTCTTCTGCATTCGCTAATGCTTTTTCTGCATGTATTGCATAAGCCCAACCAGCAACAGCTAAAATAGGCGCTGCCGCTGCGGCACCTAATACCATCGCACCACCAGCCATTCCCCAACCACCTGCAGCAAGCGATCCGCCGCCAATTGCAGCCATTGTTGCATTGTAGGCAGCGGCACCTGACAATGCTGCAATAGGGGTACCTGTTGATGCTGCAGCAAATGCCATCACTCCACTATAAACAGCAAAACTTGCAGCGGCACCGGTGGCGCCTGCAGCAGCTACGGTTGCTAAAAATTCAGTCGTAGAAATAGTAAGATCATTAATTTTACTCAATTGGTTTGATGGAATACTCAATTTCTGGTTTTTATAACCACTTTTTTCCATTTTTACTAATAATTCATTAGCTAATATTTCAAATTCACCAATTGATTGACCAATACTCAGTTCCAAAAGACCAAGATTATTTAATTTTTCATCGGTATCATTTTGTATTTTATCAAGTTGCTCTTTTCTGTTATTATATTTTTTAATTGCATTCTCCTGAATTTCGTTGGCCTCTTGCTTGGTTTTATGCCCATCATATGCTTTTTTTCCACCAAACACTGTTGCCGCAGCTGCAGCTCCAATAATTACTAACGGTATTGCCATGCTGTTTTCCTCATATAAATTACAAGTGTTAAGATCTTTCACTACTATTTTTAGGTACGTTATAAATTTACTAAACTTGAGACTGAAGCCTTTTCTCCAAAACTTCTAATCCATGCCATAAGTTCGGGTTCACTACATGTGGTAATCGTTAATGCAATATCACCATTGTCTAATTCCTCTATTTTTTGTTGTTCAGCCCATACCCGTTCTTTTATATAGTTTGAAACATCTTTTCTAAACTGTATGGTAAAAGTACGAGGTTCATGCCACGGTAAACCAAAAGTATTTGGGTTAGGATCTGGAATAGCTATACAAATTTGTTGTTTAATTAAGTCTAATTTTTTGATACGGTGGATGGCTAAACACATAGTATTGATTATGTCTTTACCGACATTGTTTGTGCTGGCACCATAGACATATAAAGCGTTATTCATCGCAATAAGTTTTTTGGGTATAAAATAATGATTCTTACCATTTGGATTTCTATCGGATAAATAGTGAAGATGGCAAAAATATTGAGAGTTAATGCAAGTTAATAAAGTCTCAACAATCGAATCATGTGTTGAATAATCAATCTTTCCTTTGCTGAAAAAAGCGATAGGTTTATTTGTATAAGGAAGTTTTTCAGAATCAAGTTCTAACAACAGTGTTGATAATTTCAAAATAGTTTGATCTAAACGTTTAGAAATATCCTCGGGAATAAAACCTTTAGAAATTTCCTGACATAAACTTAGATAGTGTAGCTCCTGATAATCAAGTCCTAACATATTGTGGTGTTTAGCCTGCAAGCGATACCATCGCCGTCCTCTATCAAGACCTGTTTGAAAACAGCTAGGACTTGATTGCTCTATTTCATTAGCTAATCGCATAATTGTTTGTGCAGAACAATTTAGTAATTTACTTAATTCAGACTGATAATGACACTTATCTTCTGAAAATAATATTTGGTACATACGTAATAACTTTTGCCCTGAGCTACTATCTTGATCATGTTTTATTGCCATATTAAAAGTCCATTCAAAAATTTATAACTATTTCAATAGTACATAACGAATGACAAACACTATATCAATGTCACTTTCCATAATATGGAAACTTAAGCGTTTTTATGTAAAAAATTTATACTAATATTGTCACTAAAACGATTATCGTCGTCATATCGTTTTTACCGATCAAAATCGATAAAACGATCGAAAAAAACGATCAAAAAAATCTATTTAATATAATTTGATTAAAAATAATAACTTTCCGATAACATTAAATTTCATCAAACTGTTAATTAAATAATGAAAAAGATTGATAAATAAATTTAGAATATAATTAGATATTTTAAGAAACATTTAGTTGAAATATGGTGAACAGATGTCATAACTTCTTTTACGGCGACGGCGGTGCTGGATGAAATATCTATAATTAATACTCTGTTTATTAAGAACATATTGAATATAGGAGTAATTCTGAAACTCAAAAAACATATAATTAAAAATAATTATTGTTTTTCAAATTGAATTATTAAGTCGGCCTTAGGAATAAAAATTTCATTAAGGACAAAGTTATAAAGCAAGCCTTGCGATTTGTGACAAAGTGTAAGAATTCTGATTTCACCCTTTTATTAACGGAGTTTGTTTTAGAATATCATTTTCAATTAATAACCATTTGTTCTCTATGTGTAGGGCTAGCTTTTATTATCTTCAGCTCATCGATTATCTCTGGGTTTGAATGGATCTGCTATGATGTGTTACTTAAAACTGATAGTATTGAATCAGATAGTAAAACTGATTCAGTTGAAATTTTACCTTACAGATAAAACATTACCATTTGTTTTTTAAAGCATCATGATCGGTTCGTCTTTCTTCACGTTTTATTCTTATCGTATTTTCTTTTGTTTAATCTTAGCGATAGCTAATTGCGTGTATGAATTCTGGTGATCCGGTAAGGAGATGGTTATATGATGTTCAATTTTTGAATTACTAAATATGTTGGTAATTTTAGTGAGTTGTCGATTATCAATATTCCTATGTTGATAGGATTAATGCATTAATTCACCAACAAAGTCGCTAACGGTATCTTATCCACTATTATTCTTTAATAGTGATAGTCCATTAATTACTTTAATAGCTGTTATTTGGTTAATGGGCGAGTCTTTTATATGTGGAAATAACGATTATCTAATAGTCGCAGAGCTTTTATAAGGTGTATTCTTTTAATCCTTGATCAAGATTGGATTAAAAATTTTTTCAATCGTAGCATAAAACCTATTGTTGCTAGCTTCTTGTTTAATTGGTTCTCGCACTTCATGTTATAGTTCTTTGCAAAAATTTAGTATACTTTAAAGGATTTAAAATAGAGTTAAAGTTGATTGATTTGGTGCCAGTGGTCGGACTCGAACCGACACGCTTTTAAGGGCGGCGGATTTTGAATCCGCTGCGTCTACCAATTTCGCCACACTGGCATTAGAAGTGTAAAAAGTAAACGTTGGCAATTATACTAAGCTTTGCAATATCTGCAACAGATATTATTCTAAATGCTGTTAGTTGCCTAAAAATTCTACTACCATCTACGTTTCCAGGCTGGTAATTTTTTTAAAATTGTATAAGCGGTCTCTTTGGCAACACCATAATCAATATTATGATTATTAGCATATTTAAGTGTTACCTCGTGCCATTTTTCGTCAAATGATTTCATTGTTCCATCGCTATGAGCACAATGTTTACAGTAGTTTTTTGACATATCATGCAGAGGATAATCAGCAATAGCCGTCATGGGCATACCACATGCAATACACATTTTCATATTTTCTATCCCCATTAATTAGCGAAGGTAATTAATACAAAACCATAATAATATACTTAAAAATGCTACTCCGAGTTGAGCAGGATTACAAGTTATAGAAAAATAGATGTTTAAATATCAAAAATTAAAATCGATTTGTGAAAAAGTAATTTGATTATTTTGTTGTCGTTGCTGCTGCAAGAATTGATAATAACGTCTTATGGCCCTTTGTCTACATAATCG
This sequence comes from Gilliamella sp. W8126, assembly GCF_016102185.1. Taxonomy (NCBI): domain Bacteria; kingdom Pseudomonadati; phylum Pseudomonadota; class Gammaproteobacteria; order Orbales; family Orbaceae; genus Gilliamella; species Gilliamella sp. W8126. The sequence goes on from NZ_JACFPE010000001.1 coordinate 765,244, forward strand.
CAAAACTTCTTGTTTTTGATAATTAGAATAATTTAGCCAATTAAATCTTTCGTCGCGAGAACGATAGCATTTTATACAATACCCTTGCCTATCCATTTGACATACTCTTTGGCAAGGGCTTGGTATGTCAAAAAATTCAATTTGGTCCAATAACTACATCATCCTTTGTAGATTCAATCAAAAATTAATTATCTTCTAGTCCTAATCCTTTGCTTAAGACTTTAAAACAATCATCACAGTCATGCGTTGCAGCATCCAGCAGTATTCGAGTTGGTGCATGGATTAATTTATTGGTTAATTTGTGCGAAAATTCAAAAATAACATCATCAATATTGGCGCCTTGTTTAATCGCATTTAATGCTTTTAATTCTAATTGACGTTTAATGGTTTGAGCGTTATTACGGTACTGTTTAACATACTCTACCGCATGGCGTGTTTTTAACCAATCAATATATTGCTCTGCTTGCTCTTGAATTATGTACTTGGCTTCATTGGCTGCGATTACACGTTGCTCAAGATTATTTTGTACCGTTTGTTGTAGATCATCGACAGTAAATAGATGCACATCTCCCAATTGGCTTATTTCTGACTCAACATCTCGAGGTACAGCTAAATCAATAAATAACATCTTTTTATTATTTCGATCATGCATAGTGCGCTCTACCATCCCCTTGCCAATGATAGGCAATGGGCTAGCAGTTGAGCTAATAACAATATCAACATCTTTCAGCCGATTAGCTATATCAGGTAATGAAATAATTTCAGCCTCAATAAATGAAGCTAATTTTAATGCTTTGTCTCGAGTTCGATTGGCAACAATGACATGTTTAAAACCATGAGGTTTGAGATAACGTGAAATTAGTTCAATTGTTTCACCAGCTCCGACTAACATCACACTTAATGCAGAGGTATCAGTAAAAACATCACGAGCCACTAGGCAGGCAGCATAAGCAACCGATGCAGTATTGGCGCCAATATTCGTTTCAGTACGAACAATTTTAGCTACATGAAAAATGGATTGAAAAAGTTTTTCCAATTCCGCTGATAAACAATTGTTTTGCTGTGAAAAACTATATGCTTGTTTAACTTGACCTAAAATTTGCGGTTCACCAATAATTAATGAATCAATGCCGCAAGCTACCGACATAAGATGTTCAACTGCTTGCCGACCATCATAACAGTAAAATGATGATTTAAATAAAGCCAAATCAATACCATGATATTGTGCTAACCAATTTTCAACCGATTGTCTTACCCGCAGAAAATCACTTTCATGATCATAACTTAAGTAAATTTCGGTTCGATTACAGGTTGATAGGATGACACAGCCAGCAATTAAAGGATGCTGATATAAACTATATAATGCTTTATCAATAACCTCATTAGAAAAGGCCAGTTTTTCTCTTAAAGAAACGGGTGCTGTTTTATGATTGACACCTAATACAGTAATAGACATTGCATTGATTCTTTTGTAATAGTTTGTAAAGTTTTTATTAAGAACTCATTATACCTAAAAAAAATAATAAAGGTTAATTTCAGTTACCTTTTCTTATTCAACTAATTATCAGCTATAATACGCCTTACTTTTGACCATACACAACTAAAGAGTTAATTTATGTCTAAAATTAAATATGTGTTCATATTCATTCTGCCGTTTATACTTAGTGCATGCCAAACAACAAAATATCAAACTAATGTATCTGTAGAACAGCAATGGCAAAACCATAAACAAGTTCTTGCACAAATTAATTCATTTCAAGTTAATGGTAGTATTGCTCATATAGGAACGAAAACTAAAAGTTATGGCCGTTTTATTATTACACAGCAATCTGAAAATTATTATGACGTTAAATTAACTACGCCAATTGGCACAAATATTTTAACCTTAAAAGCTGAACCTAATTACGCCGAATTAATTGATAACAACAACGTTCGCTACCATGATGTTAATGTGGAACTATTAATGAAGAAAATATCCAATATTAATATCCCACTCAATTCGTTACATAATTGGTTGAAAGGTTTTTCTGATGATAGCCAAGCTGATAAAATTGACAGCTCAGGTAGATTATCCTCCACCTCATTTATGCAAAATAACAATAAATGGTCACTAAAGATTAGCAGCTACGCTACTTATACCTATAAAAATAAAAAAATTGATTTACCTGCTATTATTGAACTTTCTCATGATGATGAATTAATTCGTTTGAAAATTAGCAATTGGATATTACGATAACGGATAATGATTATGACTCAATGGTTATCACCAGCTAAATTAAATCTTTTTTTATATATAACTGGACGACGTCCAGATAATTATCATGATTTACAAACTTTGTTTCAATTTATTGATATTTGCGACAAATTGACCATTACGACTCGTGATGATGGGCAAATTAATCTATTAACGCAATTTGATAATATCCCAGCAGATAAAAATCTAATTATTATAGCCGCTAAGCGTTTAAAATCTTATGTAAACACTAATAAGCTTGGTGCAGATATTGCCATAGATAAAATGATCCCCATGGGCGGTGGACTTGGTGGCGCTTCGTCAAATGCAGCGACAGTACTGGTTGCGTTAAATCAATTATGGGGTTTACATCTGTCGCAAACTACCTTGATGAAAATAGGTAGTACAATCGGTGCCGATGTACCTATTTTTATTTATGGTCATGCTGCTTTTGCAGAAGGTATTGGTGATCAGTTGCAACAAGTTGATATACCTCAATATTGGTATTTAGTCAGCAACCCTAATATAGAAATTTCAACGGTTACGGTGTTTAATGATCCAAATTTACCACGAAATACACCTAAGCGTAGTATTGAACAACTGATGTCAATTTCTATTGATGATTTTAGTAATGATTGTGAAACTGTAGTGCGTCAGCGTTACCCTGAAATTGATAACCATATTCAGCAGTTATCGCGATATGCGCCAACCAGATTAACTGGCACCGGCGCCTGTGTATTTACACGTTGTGAGTCAAAGCAACATGCGTTATCAATACAGAGCGAACTTAAATCCAACTCCGTAAAAAGCTTTATTGCTAAATCATTAAACATATCACCACTATACGCGAATTAAATAATTTTCTTAAAGCAATAATCATTGACCATATAAGTGATTTAAATTTATATGGTCAGTGGTTAGTTATAAAAACATAAACTCATTTTACTGCATCATTAGGTATTACAAAAAGTCGATGATCATAATATTCCACACAATAAAGCCCTTGGAAACTCTTATAACCTTGTTTTGCTAAGTTTGATTTTAACCATTTTTCATCTTTACCAATTTGTTTTAAAACATCATCTACTGGTTGTTCATTTTCTAATACAATAACCGATATATCTTTGTCACCTTTTTTTACAATAGATAATTGCCCATTCGGTTCCAAAATTGCTTTTTCAACATCATGAATAGTAAAAACATTTTTCATTCTAAGCAATACAGCAAAACTAGCTAGATCTAAATTAATTGAGGTGAAAGCGTCCAATTTTAATTTACCCTGATCCATCAATATAATTGGATTACCGACAATAAATGCCTTAGCATTTTGACTGCGTTTTTTTAAATAATTAGAGCTATACATAATTGCCGTCCACATCAACAAAACGACAATAAAATCATATATGGTTAATTTGGGGTTATAGATAATCCCGCCAGCAATGCCACCTAAAATCATATTTCCAATAAAATCAATGCTCGACATTTGTGATAATGAAGTTTTGCCGGTTATTTTTAAAAATAACAGAATACAGATAAATACAACCAACAACTTTAAAGCAATAATAAGGAAATCAAGATAACTAAGCATAGTACTCTCCAAAATAATAAATGCCTAAGGCAATAGAAGCAATTAGTACTAAAATTGGTCATAAAAACAGATTTAAATATTAAGTATTTACAAAAAATATTAACAACAATGAACGAAGGAATGACTATTAAATAATAAAAATCTTGAGTGATAACAAGTGATGTATCAATATTAGATTGATAATGGTCATTTTAGCAATTTATTTTTATTAAACAGCTAAAAAATTTACGAAGAAAGTGAATAAAAATAGTTGTCAATTTTTCGGTTGCGCAACGAATAGCATTTTTAATAAGCTTAGTTCATAAATTACCGAAACTTAGACAAGATAGAATAAAATGCTAATAACTAACCCTAATCAAAAAGAGACTTATTACCGAGCTTTACTTGAAAGAGATCATAGCTATATTGGGATCTTTTATGTCGGAGTCAAAACCACTTCGGTATTTTGTATTGCAACTTGCCGAGCAAGAAAACCAAAATTTGCCAATGTTGAATTTTTCGATTCATTCAAATCAGCGCTTGATGCCGGTTATCGACCTTGCAAAATATGCAAACCAACCGAAAATGCTAATCAAGCACCAGATGAAATAATTAAAGCCCTAGCATTAATTAATAATAATCCTAAACAAAAGATCACTGATTATCAGCTCAGACAAAATAAACTAAGTCCTGAAACTCTTCGCCGTTGGTTTAAAAAACATTACGGAATTACTTTTCATGCTTATCAACGAATGTATCGAATTAACAGTGCTTTTCAAGAATTAAAATCAGGAAAAAATGTTATTAATACTGCCTTTGATACTGGTTACAATTCCTTAAGTGGTTTTGGTTATACTTATAAAAAAATCATGAAAAAGTCACCTTCAGCAAACCAACAGCAAGACGTTATTTTAATCGATAGATTAACCTCCCCTTTAGGTCCTATGTTTATTTGTGCAACAAATCAAGGAATTTGTTTATTAGAGTTTGTAGATAGAAGAATGTTAGAAACAGAATTTGAACAACTACAAAGCCTACTTAAAATGAAGATTATTTTTGGCGAAAATGAACATATCAAACAAGCTAAGGTTGAAATTGCCGAATATTTTTCAGGAACAAGAACAAACTTTACCGTTGCCTTACATACACCTGGCACCCTATTTCAACAAACCGTTTGGGATTGCTTAAAACACATTCCCTATGGAGAATTGACCACTTATAAACAGCAAGCACAAAGAATTAATAATCCACAAGCAATTCGAGCTGTCGCCAATGCCAATGGTTATAATAGAGTGGCGATTATTGTCCCTTGTCATCGAGTAATAGGATCGAATGGAGAACTAGTTGGCTATGGCGGTGGATTAGAAAGAAAAAAATGGTTAATTGAACATGAAAATAAAAATCGTAACCATCGATAATTATTGAAAATAATAATTATCAGTCAATCAATAATATTACAAAAGCTATAGAAAAAAATTGCTGTGATACCTTATGTCAAGTCTCATCTAATCAGAATTATTTGCTCAATATAACGTCATCTCTTTTTGAGATGATGACTTAACATGCTGAAAAATCAGCTCAATAGAGTGTATAGCAAATTTAATGTCTATAACCAATTCCATGTACCGTTTTTATTAAAGTTGGTATGCTTGGGTTAATTTCTATTTGTTTTCTCAATTTTGAAATATGTTGATCAAGAGTTCGACTATTAGGTAGAAAATCATATCCCCACACATAATCAAAAAGCATATCTCGAGTAACAACTTGATTTTTATATTGATATAAACATTCTAAAATCTTAATTTCTCGTAAAGTTAATTCAATTATCTGATCATTTCTTTTAGCGTACAATTCGGTAGGATATACATTTAAATCGCCAAATTGAAAATAATCTTCTTTAGAAAGAGTTAGATGTTTAGATTTTAAATAACGTTTAGCAATAGCCTTAATTCTTGCTCTAAGCTCATGAATACCAAAAGGTTTATTCATATAATCATCAGCACCTAGTTCTAAACCAATAACCCGATCGATTTCTTCATCTTTAGCGGATAAAAATAAAATTGGCACATCTTCATTTAATTTACGGATTGCACGGCAAACAGAATAGCCATCAAGCTCGGGCATCATAATATCTAAAATAATAAAATCGGGTTGGTATTGATTGAATAGTTCCAGCGCAACTTTACCATTAACAGCTTTAATAATAATGTAGCCCTCTTTTTCTAACAAATCTGACATGCCATTAAGAATGTGCTTATCATCTTCAGCAATTAAAATTTTCATTCTACTACTCCATTAATATCAGTGAAAATGCCATTCCTGGATTATGATTCATAACTTTAATCTCTCCGTTGATCTGACTAGCTAACTGCTTGGCAATCGTCAAACCGATTCCTGTACCCGAAACGCCTTCAGTTATCGATGAATTGACTCGATAAAATGGTTCAAAAATCTGTTTTAATAGATGGCTGGCAATACCATCTCCATAATCACGAACAGTAATTGTGACCAGTTTTCCTTTTCTGGTCAAAGATAAATCAATTCGTTTACCATTAAAAGCATATTTTTCGGCATTGCTCAAAAAGTTATTGAGAATTTGCATGACACTATCTTCATCAGTATCAACTATACAATCATTTTCAAGAGTGGTGATGTTCAGTTGTAATGATTTAGCCTCTAAAATAGGTTTAAAAGTTTGATATATCTGTTTAATTAGTATGGTTAAATTTACTTGTTTTATATTTAAACGACTTGGCTTATTAAAAGTTAAAACATTTTGCACCAATCGCGTAAGTCGTTTACTTTCTGCACTAATTATATGCAGATAATCAGGAACAGGCGCTGGCTCATCTTCTAAATATTCAGATAACATTTCTGAATAAAGAGATATATTGGTTAAAGGCGTTTTAAACTCATGCGAAACCTGCCCAACAAAACTTACTTGTTGTTTTGCTAAACGAAGTGTTCGGGTATATTCTCGATAACCGTAACCAATAAGCCCAAGCAAAACGATAAAAAATAATCCTATAACGCCTGAACCTAATAAATATAAATTAACTAAGTTTGGTGAAGAATAATAATAGGTTAAATGCCAATTTTGTAGGGGATAATTAAGCCTTAGAGAAATTTCATTATCGAATTTTTCACCATTACTATATATCTGTTTATCGCCATCGGATAATTTAAAATTATCATCAGAATCATATGTATCTAATAAACTGATAACATCAAATGAAAACTTTATATTGGAAAATTCAAAACCAATAATATTATCCGATTGAATTGTCCAATAAATTAAGTGGTTATATATTTGATACCAACCAGAGCTTGGTTGAGATTGTTCTGAATAATCTTGTTGATTGATCAAAACAGAATTATCTAATGCAATTGATTCAACCAGATTGTGCCATTGAGAATCATCAGAATCACTTAAAAATAAAATCCTATTTTTGTTGATGATAAAAATATTCTTAAAATCCGTTTCCGTTTCTAATAAATCCTCAGCTTTACCATAGTCATTATCAATTTGTAATGCCAAACTATTAAGATAAGATAGACGTTGATTCAACAACGATTCAATCGATAATTTGATATTATTCATATGACTTTTAGCGAGTAAGGTTTCATTATTTTCTCTTAATAAAACCTCATGTTCAACGCTTCGCCAACCTAAATAACTTATAAATGTCATTAATATCAATAAAGATAAAATCGTTGTTAATTTCTTCATAACTATTTTTTAATTACATTACTTTTTGACTCAAACTGTTGTTGAGTTATTATTTTACGAGAAACATTTCTATTCTGATTTTTAACGGCATCAGCCATAATATTATTTTTCTCAATTTGGCCATCTAATCTCGCTTTTGACGAAGGTGATACGATTATGTCTGAAAATGATGCAAGTCTACTGCTATTTTCTATAAGCATCATTTCTGCTTGCTCTTGCATACCTTGATCATAGAGCTCTAATGCTTTTTCATTCGCAATTGTCACTTTTTGAATTTCTGACTCTGCTAAGACATCTTGGATTATTGAATCCTCGACCAATTTTTGATTATTGGTATACGCAATGTTAACCGATTGCGTTTGATGTTCAATCTTATTTACCAATAAATTATCATACTTCAAATCAACTTGAGCTAAAGTTTTATTTTGACCCACTTTACCTTCATCAGGTATCACTTCTAACAATACATACTTTTCTTGGTTGGAAAACAATTGATTCATTTTAACCGTGACTTGATTCTCTTTGATCACGCCATCTCGACCAAGTAAACGCACAGGTTTAACACCATCTTTCAATTGAATAGTAATCACAACGTCTTGAGCAATAGTTGACATTACATCAGTAAATTCGTGAACAAACACATTTTCGAGATCGGCAGAATTATTTACAAATACATGATTTCCATCACTATAACTTGCGATCGATGACATTAATAATTCATTATAATCAGAACCTATCCCCATAGTGGTAATAGCAATATTCTTTTTCGCGGCAATAATAGCCAATTCAGATAGCTCATTTACTGAGCTTGGACCAACATTAGCCTGACCATCAGATAGCAAAATAATACGATTAACTTTATCTTTTGTCAGTTGATTTTCAACTTGCTTAATACCTTTACTTAAGCCAGCAAATAAAGCTGTTCCTCCACCGGCAAAAACATTTTTATTAATTAATTGTATAATTTTTTGTTTATTTTTTACTTTGGTTGCAGGCACAATCACTTTTGCTTCATTATCATAAGCAACAATAGATAGCGTATCTTCTTCGTTCAATAAATTAACCGCAAAAATAGCTGCTTCTCTCGCTTTTTCGATGCGCTCCCCACCCATTGAACCTGATTTATCAATAACAATAGCTAAATTAATAGGAACGCGTTTATTGGTATCAATTTTTTGGCCTGATAATGAGACTTTTAAGTAATTTTTTTCTGGATGGCCTTCCATTATAACTGGTGAAGACAATTCTGAACGAACTTGAATTTGTTTAACCCCACTGTTTTGTTCTGCATAGCTTAATAAGCTACAAATAGAAAACCCCAACATGGCAAATATTTTAATAAATTTCATAGTGTTTCCCTTCCTGTATAAAGTTTATTCAATTATTCACCAATTGCCAAATAAACTGTCTAATTAATGTATTTAATTGTAAAAGTTTGTAAAAAGTAAAATCATAACCGAGATAAAATTATCGTTTAAAAATATTTCTATTCGTACTTAAACTAACCAATCTCTAGATTTTACGGTGTGTTAACTGTTTGTTTATTGCCAGTCAAAACCGCATAGGTATATAATAAAATATTATTTGCTCTTAAAGAGAATAGTTAGAGAACATTTAATATGACTCAATCAAAACTTGAACTTATCAGAAATAGTATTATTACTATACCTAATTATCCTAAACAAGGGATTTTATTTCGGGATATTACCAGTTTATTAGAAGACCCAATCGCCTTCAGAACATCAATCGATCTTTTAATTGAGCATTATAAAGATAAAAAAATCGATAAAGTTGTTGGCACCGAAGCGCGTGGTTTTATTTTTGCCGCCCCTCTTGCTTTAGCCTTAGGTGTTGGTTTTGTACCTGTTAGAAAACCGAATAAGTTACCGCGTCACGTTTTTAGAGAAGAATATCAACTCGAATATGGTACCGATACTTTAGAAATGCATTGTGATGCCATAAAACCTAATGAGCGAGTATTGATTATTGACGATTTACTAGCAACAGGAGGGACCGTTGCAGCAACCGCTAAATTAATTCAAAAAGCGGGAGGGATCGCTGAAGATGCCGCTTTTGTCATCAATTTACCTGATTTACAGGGTAAAACCAAATTAACCGCTATGGGAATCAACTGCTATACGTTAGTCGATTTTGCTGGTGAATAATCTTTATATTATCGGGCGATAATTCGCCCTACTTCTAATCTCATATTAGCGATGCTTATTTTAAATATAAACAATTAATTGTTGTTGCTCACCATTTATAAATTCCTCTCAATATTTCTGATCAACAAAATAGCATAAAAATGCATATTACAAACCTATAAGCTAATCAACAAGCTTGATTTTGTTTTTTTAATGAATTATTATTCAAAATTACTGCATAACTATTACAAGGAATTTATAAGATGAAAAAATTTAGTCATATCATTGCTAGAACACCGGCGAAATCATTAATTAATGGCTTAACGTCAGCTAATCTAGGCAAACCTGACTATCAAAAAGCGCTCGATCAACATAACAGCTACATTCGAGCATTACAACAATGCGATGTCGATATCACCATTCTACCAGCCTGTGAAGAATTTCCTGATTCAGTTTTTGTTGAAGATGTTGCCCTTTGTACACCTCATTGCGTAATCATTACTAGACCAGGAGCCGAATCTCGTCGAGCTGAAACAGAACTAATTACTGAGGCTGTTAGTCGTTTTTATCCAAATAAAGTTGAATATATTAAGGCACCAGGCACCGTAGAAGCGGGTGACATCATGATGGTTGAAAATCACTTTTACATTGGTCTTTCCGCTCGAACCAATCAAGAAGGTGCAAACCAAATGATTGCAATATTGGAAAAATATGGTTTAACTGGTTCGGTCGTCACTTTAGAAAAAGTATTACACTTAAAAACGGGACTTGCCTATTTGGAACACAATAACTTATTAGCTGCAGGTGAATTTATTACTAAGCCAGAATTTCAACATCTCAATATCATTGAAATCCCTGAACAAGAAAGTTATGCCGCTAACTGTATATGGGTCAATGAACGAGTGATAATGCCGGCTGGTTATCCTATTACTAAAGCCAAAATTGAAGCACTCGGTTATCAGGTCATTGAAGTTGATACTTCAGAATATCGCAAAATCGATGGTGGAGTAAGCTGTATGTCATTGCGATTTTAATTTAAAAAACCACAAAAATTAAACAAACTAAATAAGAAAACAATATGAATACACCAGTAAGAAAAAAGCTTGGCATACTTCCTCTCACATTACTGGTGGTGGGAAGTATTGTCGGTAGTGGTATTTTTAGCCTACCACAAAATATGGCTGAAGGTGCCGGTGCCGGTGCGATACTTATCGCATGGGCCGTAACATTATTCGGCATGTTTATGCTGACACGAATATTTCAATATCTTTCTATTCGGTTTTACAAAATTAATGAAGGTTTATATGGTTATGTTCGTGAAGGATTTGGGGATTATATCGGTTTTAATGCCGCGTGGGGTTATTGGATATCAGCTTGGATGTCTTGTACTAGCTATTTAGTTATCTTATTTAGTGCATTAGGCTCTTTTGATTGTTTTGCATTTTTTGGTAATGGTACGACAATTCCTGCCGTTATTGCCGGACTTATCCTTTTATGGATTATGCACTTTTTTGTCATTAACGGAATTTACCAAGCATTTTTACTTAATTGCCTAGTAACGCTAGCTAAAATTGTACCTATCGGTTTATTTATCGTTTGTGTTGTTTTAGCCTTTAAAATTTCAACTTTTAACACTGATTTTTGGGGAACACCACAATTAGGTTCAATCATTGATCAGGTAAAATATACTATGCTTTATACTGTATGGGTTTATTTGGGGATTGAAAGTGCTACTGTCTATGCTGCACGAGCGAAAAATATAATCAGTATAAGTCGAGCCACCTTTTTTGGTTTTGCCATTACTAGTCTTTTATTAGTTTGTGTTTCCGTTCTTTCATTAGGCATTGTGCCACAACATGAACTCGCACAAATGAAAAATCCGTCAATGGCACTAGTCATTGAACATGTCGTTGGTAGTTGGGGCGCCACATTTATTAATATTGGTTTGATAGTTTCAGTAAGTGGTGGATTATTATCATGGTTAATGTTAGCTGCAGAAATGTTATTTTTAGCCGGTCAAGGTAAACAACATACTGTTCCTAGATGCTTTGGTAAACTTAATAAAAACAGCACACCAGCTAATGCTTTATGGTTAACAACCAGCTTAATTAGCTTATTAATTATACTTGCTCATTTTTATGAATCTGGTTATAACACGCTGATTCAATTATCAACATCTATGGTGCTTATCCCCTATCTACTTTCAGCACTGTTTATGTTTAAATTAGCAATACATCAACCTAGAAAATATCTCATTTTCATTGGTGCATTTGGCTCGCTATATGGATTTTGGTTGATCTATGCTGGTGGCGTATCATATTTACTACTATCAATGATCTTATATAGTGTTGGGCTACTGTTTTATCTTTATGCCAGAAAGCAAAGACAACTATCAGCGTTTAGCTATTTACATGATAAAATTTATGCCATAGCTATAGTGGTACTTGCCATTATAGCCATTGTTTATTTTTATATCATTCCTCATTAATCAATAATTAAGGCGTTATTTACGAAATAGATAAAAGTCGGCCAACAGTTGTCTAAATTGTTGGGAATAACGCCCTTGTTCATCTCGCATACACAGTGATTGGCGTTCAACACTAGCATGCTGATTAAATGAAAATGCCATCAGTACTAACGAATAGTCTTTATTTGCTGTATATTTAACTTGCAGTTCATGACATAAATATAACTGGTTTAACGCAGTTAATTGTTTAAATTGTTCAGTAAGATGATAAGGTAAAACTAAACCAAACAACCCTTGCGGATTTAATAATCGTTTTACTACATCAATAAGTTGCTGATAGTTAAGACTTTCTGTATAACGGGCTAATTGCCGTTCTGTACTACGACACTCTACAGCAGACTGAAAATAAGGAGGATTAGTGACAATTAAATCATAACATCTTCGCTCAGTAGTCCTAAATTGATTCACATCGATATTTAATGGCTTAATATTTTTAAAGCCTGCATTTAAGCTATTCTCACGACATTGCAATATAGCTTGCATATCGATATCAATCGCATCAATTTGACATGCCTGATGTTCTAAACGTTGAGCCAACATTAAGGCAATTACGCCACATCCAGTACCGATATCTAAAACATGTTGTACATCACCTTTAATTGGTACCCATGCACCTAATAAACAACTATCAGTTGTCACCTTCATTGGACTTTCGTCGTGAGCAACAAAAAAACGCCTAAAGGTAAATCCACCTTGTTTTAATGGTAATTGATTATTTGCCATGCTTAAATTTTCTAAATAATGGTTTATTCGATGCAATTGCGTCAGCCCAGCGAGTTGGTTCAGGCAATCGATAACCTCGTAAACACTGTTTTACCCAATGTAATGCACTAGTTTGACTAATTTTGTGTCCTGCTGAAATAAATAACGGATTACAATTATTTTTACTCTGCAATACCCAACCAATTTGCTCATGTTTATCTAGTAAAGGGGTTACATTACCCGCTTGTTTTGCTTGCTCTTGATATTGCCCACATAATTTGCTTTTTGCGACACCTATAGTTGGCATATCTAACAATAAACCAAGATGACTAGCAATTCCTAAACGTCTTGGATGCGCTATCCCCTGACCATCAACTAATAGTAAATCTGGTTTATGTTTAAGCTGTTGCCATGCATTTAACAATGCTGGGTATTCTCGAAAAGATAGATATCCCGGAATATAGGGAAAACTTGTCGCTAATCGCGCAATATGATACTCAACCACATCAAAATCAGGGAAAGTCAATGTCACTATCGCAGCTCTAGTTACTGTTCCATCTTGCTCAAAACCAACATCTGTACCAGCAATTAATTTGATTGCTGGATTAAATTCATCAACCAGCCTCACCTGTTCGGCTAGTTGTTGTTGTGAATGTTTTAATTGTGCTAAATTGATAGACATTTTAATTCTGCTGAGTATTATGAGTTGCAATAAAACGATTTTACCAGAATTAGTATGTCTTATACATTAACAAATCCTAGCCAATTAACCGAAGAGATAAAAAAAAGCCGCTTTATTGTCAATGCGGCTCCAATTATTAATGCTCAACAGGCAGCCGAGTTTATCGACAGCGTCAGTGATCCAAATGCAACACATAATTGTTGGGCATGGAAAATTGGTCAACAATATCGCTTTAATGATGATGGTGAACCAACCAGTACCGCAGGCCGCCCTATTTTATCTGCCATCGAAGGTCAAGATTGTGATCAGGTGGTAGTGGTAGTTACCCGTTATTTTGGTGGTATCAAATTAGGTACAGGTGGACTCATTCGGGCTTACGGTGGTTCGGCTAGTCATTGTTTACAACAAGCAGAATTAATTGAACTTATCACTAGAATTTCTTTGCAATTTCACTGCTATTACAATGAATGGCCAATTATCGAAAACCGTTTAAAAGAACTGGATGCGCTCATTGAACAACAAGATTTTGATGCTGAAGGCGTAACTGTCAGTATTGCTATCACACTAGATAATCTAGCTATACTCAAAAAAAATATTAGCGATATTACTCGCGGTAGAGTGATTATCAAGACTTAAAATATCTGTATAAACACACAGTTAAATATAACAAAAAAATTGGTAGAAATTGTAGACTGAGTATTTTAATTATAAAACAAATGGTTATAATTAGCGTGTTCCCTATACACATAGGGATAAACCGCTTGATTTTAGTGACCTATCAGATATTGCATCGTGTTCCCTACCAATATAAAGATAGATTTAAAATAGATAAATATGATAGGAAGCGCTGGAATTATTTTTGGTTTGTTTTCGCGTAAAATTCATCTATTTTTGACCAGCAAAACTCAATATTACTGGTCAAAAACTTGCTAAAAGAGAGTTAAATCTTCGCTTTGATTATTTAAACGTTACTAAATCTTTATAATGTTTATTTACAGCAGCTATTAACGACCTAACTTGTTCATCACCATCAATAAAAATATAAACATTATCTAATCGAGGATAATATTGCTTGAAAAATTTTCCACTTGGGGTTCTTGCTGGACAAAAATGGAAAACAAGTGCATCCTTGCTACACCCCATAGCCATAAAATCGTCCCAATAAAAAATACCTTCCATATCGATCGATTTTATGTAGATACCTTCTTGGAAATAAGCACAATAACATTCAACAGGCCATTCAAGATTTTTTTTATAAAGCTTCTTAACTGAACGTATTTCTAAATATATTTTTAAATAATGATCTACAAGATAGACTAAAATTCCTATGTTAATTAATGGAATTACAGTCAAATACTTTCCAACTTTGTTGGCAAAAGAAGGCGAGAATAAATTAACTATATAAGTTACTATAATGGCGAGGATAAGGGCAACAATCAAAGCAAAAAAAGTGATTATTGCCTTTTTAGGAAAATACATACGATGTATTATTCGGGAAATTTTTGCCAAAAGCTCTGCTCGTGATTCAAATCTAATTGTACGCTCAAACAAAAAATGCGCCTCTTTAGGATTGAAAGCATAATAAGGTTCTTTTACTCGTTGTTTCATTGATATTCCTAATACGATTTCTTTTAATGATAAACAGAATTATTATAGAACATCACGATTAGTTGTAAATTACCTCTTTCACTTTTCTATCGCATATAGAAATTCCCTTATAATTTTATGTAGTTAATTCTCCTATTAATATTTATTGTTAGCTAATATCTTTGTAAAACTTATTAAAATATTGAAGATAATTTTATTTATCTTTCAATTCATATACAGTACCGTCACCCCAAGTACCAATATAATAGCTACCATTATGATAAGCTAACGCTACTGCTCCAGATAAATTGCCAACTAAGGTCGATACTTTTTTAGTTTTTACATCAATTTGTCGAACCACTCCAGCACCATTATCAATAACGGCGGCAACATTTGGTGCAACTGTAACAATACCAACACCTGGGCGATTAAAATCCGAACCTAGCTCAGTTTTAGTGCCATTTGGGCTGATCATGGTTAAACGACCACTGTATTGTGAAACAACTAAACTGTTATCAGCTAATTGAGTTACACCAACTGGTGTGGTCAATCCACGCGCAATAATGCTTTTTTTCTTAGTTTTAAGATCAAGAGAAACTATCTCACCAGTTGAACGATTAGTAATGAGTAATTGACCTTGATTAGAAAAAGCGATACCAGTAGGAGTATGATAACCATCAGATATTTTTTCTGATTTACCATTACTATCAATTTTTACAATGTAATCATCGCCATATGATGAAACATAAACATTATCTTCTGCATCAATAACGATACCAGCTGGTGAAGATATACCTGAATAAAAAGTCTCTGTTTCACCATTTGATTTGACTCTCGTAACTGAGTTACCTGACCAATTGGTTACATACATTAATCCCTTACTATCAAACGCAATGCCTGTTGGTGCACTAAAGCTTGAAGAAATTTTAGTTAAATCAGCCATACAGAATGCTCCATAAAAACAACAAAATATAAATAGTGAAAATTGTAACAATCTTTTTTTCATGATGAGTCTCCTTAATAATTAATACCTACAATTTTATTTTCTATGATTACTTTTGATAAGTTGAATACCAACTAACGCTAAAACTAGATTAACAATTGTCAATAAGACACAAATAGCTATCACGCCATTCCAAGCCATATTTTGATAAACGATACCTAATAAATAGGTACCAATACTGCCTCCTGCCAAACAAGAAAGTAAATATAAAGATGAAATAGCTCCGCGTGAATTAATGGGTACATTTTTATTAAGCATGGCAATAACTAATGGTTGAATGCCAAATACAAATAAAAACAAACTAAAAATCCCTAATCCAATAACATATAACCTTGAGCTATAGCCAATAGTCACAACTGTTACACATACAGCTAACAAATAAATGATTAAAAGATAGCGTTCATTTATAACCCGTAATAATTTACTCGTAATTATGGTGCCAATAATCGCACTAAGCCCAGCAAAATTAAGCCATCCCAAAACTGTTGCAGATAAAGAAAAAGGTGCACTTTTTAGATAAAAAGTGAGTAGTGAAGATAATCCTAAATAAACAAAGAAAAGTAGAAAACCAACAGATAGAAATATTATCACTGTTTTATCAAATAATATTTTAATTGCCGTCAAATATGTGCCAAGTACACTGGTGGTTGAAGATTGATAGCTTGATTGTTTTATCGCGAAAGGAACAAAAAGACATACGATCGTTATCAAACCGGCATATATGGCAAAGGCAACTTGCCAAGACCAAAAATCAGTTAACATAGCAACCAAACTTCGACTAAAAATAATACCTATAATTGAAGCTGAAATCATAATACCCATTGCTTGCGGTAACTTATGATTAGGCGTGTTTTTAGCTGTATAAGCAAACAATGCTGCCGGAACCGCTGCGGCAAAAAATCCGATCAATGACATAACCATCAAATATAAATTGAAACTATCTACAATCACAGATAACTCTAGGCAACAAACAGTTCCAATACTGCCAACCAAAACTAACAACTTGGTTGAAACTTTATCCGATAAAGGGCCATAAATAAAAAACGAGATAGCATAAAAAAAACACGATAAGCTGAATACATTTCTGGCGGCTAAAATATCGATCTCATAAGTTTGAGAGATCTCTTGAAAGATAAGTTGACTTATATAAACCGATCCGACTAACAGCACGATTAATAATGCTGACAGCACTAAACGCGGTTTTGTCTGTATTGGCTCTTCTGTAGAGATGGATTCCATGAACAAAATACCAATTGCTAATTGATTAAACTTGAGAGAGGTTATCTAACAATACAGCAATATAGAAATACATATTTTGTTATACGAAATTCGTATC
This sequence comes from Gilliamella sp. W8126, assembly GCF_016102185.1. NCBI lineage: Bacteria > Pseudomonadati > Pseudomonadota > Gammaproteobacteria > Orbales > Orbaceae > Gilliamella > Gilliamella sp. W8126. The sequence continues at coordinate 782,755 of NZ_JACFPE010000001.1, forward strand.
GCAGAAAAAATCATATAAACAAATGCAAAAAACAAAGTTCTCATTCATAATAATAATCTAATTTAGATAGATAAATGACACAAACGCTTACAACTCAGCGAAATAGTTTATTAGGGATAGTAAAATTTATGGACATCTATAGCAAAAGATTACCAACGATTAAACAATTACAATATTTTATTGCTGTTTGTGAAGAACTCAGTTTTACTGGTGCAGCTGAAAAACTGGGCATTAGTCAACCCCCTCTTTCAACTCAAATTAGAAATTTAGAAGACAAGTTACAAAGCACATTATTTTTGCGAAACTCACACAACGTTGTATTAACCAAAGAAGGGGAAATATTAAAATCAAAAGTAACACAATTATTAAATGATCTTTGCTCTATCACTAAAGCAACTAAGACAAGTATTCTTGAAAAGGTCACGGTAGGGACAACAAAAACCTTATCTTTTGATTATATTCCTTTCTTTAAATTATTTTTGTCAGAATTTAGAGATGAGACTAAAATATATAAGCATAACTATACTTCGAAAGAGCTACTTCTTGAACTACAAAAAGGCAATATTGATTTTGCAATTGTCTCCGATTACCCAACTAGAGATTTTAGCGAAAACTCATTACTCATTTATCAAGAACCAGTAACATTAGTATTACCGGCAAGTCATCCATGTTGTCAACAAAACAAAGTAAATCTTGATGATGTCACTGATTTACCATTATTTTGGTTTAAACAACAAGTAAATCCTTTTTTTTACGATCAATGTGAACAAGTATTCAATAAACTCGCCCATCCACTATCTCGTCGAGCCGAACTTGCAGATAATTTATCTATGCTGCTAGAGGTTGCATTAGGTAAAGCAATGATGCTTCTACCACAATCAATGGCACAAGCTAAAGTTGAAGGAGTTACCTATAAAAAATTGATCTCAAATCAAGATAAAAGATTAAAAATAAATATTTATCTGATTTGGCGTAAAGATTTAAAAATCACCGCAGTTAATCAGGCGATAATAAATTATTTTAAGCGAGGTTAATGTATTGAATGGCTTCATTAGGATTGCAAAAACCCCCTTTCCTCAAAATTTTCATTTTTTAATAAATTGGTATTTATCGTAATTTGCGTTGCAAACTTTCAATAAAGTTTTCTATAACAATATTGTTATTATATCCACGTTGCCAATTTCTTAAAAACATGATTTGTTTAGGATTTAGGTATATAGGCTTACCTTCAATTTCTACGCTTCGCTCATTTGAAAACAAATGCCCAGAAGTTAAATGTGAATCTAATTGTTGAGCAGTGATATTTCTATTTAAATTTTTATGCGTTTGAACAAAAAACTGCTTAAACCAATTATCATAATCAACTAAGTCATATTCACCAGTTAATTCATACCCCCAAGCAGTTTTGCGAATATTTTCAAAATGAAAATGTAAATTCCTTTTTGGAAAGGCACAATAAACAAAATGATATTGTTGGAATTTTCCAATCGTATGTGCTGATATTTTAAAATTATGTTGCAATATTTGCGTAACAATAAAAGCCGATTGATTATAGATTCGTAAAAAAGAACCTTCATCAATTAGGCTTAAAAAACCTTGTCTTTGACTAATTTCTAATTTGTCATTAATTTTAATGTTCATTTTTTATTCTGTTTTTTTCGGCGTGATAACGCTAATCGCGTCATCACGCCGGTGACTGGGTAACTTTCTTTTATATAGGACATTAAATTACAAATGTTTATAAAAAGGCATAACAACAGTTAAAGATATCTATATTACAAAATATGATATAACTTAATAGATAGACATTATTTTTAACCTCGACAAACAACATAATTTATCCATGGCTTTACTTTAACATTTGATATACCTACATGCCCACTATTTGGGTAAACGTCAAAAACTTGTTCATCATTTTGAATATCTTTAGTCCAATAAGGAATACTATTTAGCCAACGCCAAGCTGATTGCGGGTAGGTTTTCTCTGTTACATATCCCCATTCACCTAATACTGTTCCATCAATTGCACGTGTATAAACATTCTGTTCTTCAGAACCAATTGTAACCGACAAGTTATTGTATGGAGAGTTAGTTAATTCCTTACGCGTTAATAAATTACTCAATTGACCACATCTGTTAGACGCTTGTTCCCAAGTTCCTTTGAAATCACCTTGCGGATTAGCCCACACAGAATTAGGATTAAAGGAATAATCAAATTGTACAGCTGTATTACGAATTAGTTTAGCCCGTATTGTTACTTTTCCATCACCTGTTGGTTTACCATGTAACGTAACAAACCCCATTGCATCAATTGATACATTATTTCCAGGATTAGCCACTATACTATAACTATAATCACGCTGCGCTCCACTCATAAGTAACTGAAATTTTGCACCGGGAAATCCTGTTGTTGGAAATTTTTTACCATTAGAAGCAGTTGGATTAACTTTGAAGCCCATATTAGGAACAAAATCCTTGGAATAACCGCCTCCAGCTAAATAATGACGATTAGTTATCTTACCATTCCAACCTATATACTTTCCATTGTTATCAACACTGAACCACTGAGAATCAGGCTCTATAAATGATGAATTAGGTTTTACATAGCATAGTTCAGGTTTGGCTGCAATTTTATACGCTTTCTTTAATGTGACAAAATTACTTTTTCTTGGTATTCCATATTGTGAAATGGTTTGTACTTGATTAAGTATCTCTAACCTTAATGGCATTGGATAACCACTTCCACAACCAATTATCTTATTTTTATCCTTATCGGGAATTTTAACTCCATTTGCATCAAGCCACTGCCAAGTAGTTGTTGTCGTCGCGAATGGTTGAACTGGATCGATATTATCTCCATCGTTATCTCGATAATTCTTTTGTTTGTCTAGGGATTGATAATTTAATTGTTTTATAACAAAGTGATTAAATGTTAAATTACCATCAAACTCTTTTATTTCATCTTCTTTTATATTACCTGTTGATTCACTATAAAATACACCATTTACTGTAAAACCATGCTTATCTGCGGCTAATTTTACATTATCAACCTTAGGGCTAAATCCATGAATAACATTGACTGTAAAACTACTTAAACCATAAGCACAAGGTAATATTATTGGATATAAGAAAATAATAAGTAACTTTAATTTTAAAAAATGCTGGAAAGAATAGGATAATAAATTATCTAAACTTGAAAGGGGTTTAAATAATAATTGTAAAAAATTTGATATGCTTTTATTTGAATGCTGATATAAATATTTTTGTTTTAATAAATTACATGCCCGATGCCCGATGCCCGATGCCCGATGCCCGATGCCCGATGCCCGATGCCCGATGCCCGATGCCCGATGCCCGATGCCCGATTAAGACCACATTTTAACATATTTTCGCTAGTCCCTGCTATGATTTACATATATTTTTCAATTAAAACAATAAGATAAACATCTAACTTCATGTTTATTAGTTTAATAATCCATCAAACTAAAATCATTAAAGATGTGCATAGAATATTAATATAAAATTAATGATATGCAATAATTTTTTATGTAAACATTTGTTAAGAAAAAATTAAGCAATAATAAAAACATTACAGAAAAGCTTTTTTGAGTAACTTATTGTTACAATTTTGAAATTTTTCATATTTCGATCTATTTTAACAAATATTGCTTGCTAATAGTAAAGCCATTACAATGAGGAACAATTAATCACTTCTCTTTTATACTTATGATTACTTATGTTGATGCTACTTTAGATGATTTACCTTTTATAGTTGATGTTTATAATTCGACTATTGCCAGTCGTCAGGTAACGGCCGATTTGCAGCCGGTGTCGGTTGAAAGCCGAATTGCATGGTTTGAACAGCATAATTCGCAAAAACGTCCACTTTGGTTAATCAAATATCAAAATCAACCTTGTGGTTGGGTCAGTTTGTCATCTTTTTATGGTCGTCCAGCTTATGATAAAACAGTTGAGATAAGCCTATATATTCATCAAGATTTTAGAGGCAAAAAAATTGGTCAAACTGTTGTACGAGAAATTGAGTCATTTGCCAAACAAGTGGGTATTGACGCTATATTGAGCTATGTTTTTGGCCATAATGTTCCAAGCATTAAGCTATTCGAAAAAATGCATTATCAACAATGGGCATTACTGCCCAACATTGCTGAACTTGATGGTATCAAACGTGATTTAGTTATTTTAGGTAAACGATTTGATTAAATTAATCATCTAATTTAATGTGATTTTTTTAACGGAAACCTTAGCATATGTCTATCTTAAAAAATGTTCAACCGCTCTATAATCAAGCGAAAATTACCAGTATTTTAATACTGATTAATATAGCTTGTTTTTTTATTTCTCGACTACTTGATGATCGGGGATTCTCAACATTTAGTCAAAATAGATTCTTGATTGATTGGGGTGCTGATGTTGCTCAGTTAACTTTTTCAGGTCAATATTGGCGCTTATTTACTAATATTTTTATGCATGTTAGCTTAACCCATCTTGCTATGAATATGTTAGCATTGTGGAGTATTGGCATTATTCTAGAACGCTTGCTACCACCATTAGCCTTTATTGGCATTTATCTATTATCAGGATTATTTGGTAGTTTAGCCAGTGATGTTGCCACTATTAATCATAATGTCATTAGTTGTGGCGCATCAGGTGCAATTTTAGGAATTATTACGGCATTACTTGCGTATTGTTTAATTAATCGTACTGACTTACAAGAGATGCCAATCAAATCAATCCTAGTCAGTTTATTACTGACCTTTGGGTTAGGATTGCTACCTTCTATTGATAATATGGCACATATTGGTGGAGCTATCACTGGCCTTATTTTAGGCGGACTAATTAGTGTTTGTTTAGAAAAATTCCGCTATCAAAAACAGATCTGCACACTATTAATTATCACGATATTAATAATGTCATCTTTACTTTTATATTGGGGCTATCAGCATTATCAATTGATAAGTGGCTATCAATATTATTAAAAATAAGGCGCAAATCAGATATTGCGCCTTGTTTATGTTTCATTATCATTAATAGCTATTTAGCACGCGAGCCGGATCGATTTTACAAGCTCTTTGCGCTGGATAATAACTGGCAATCAAACTTAGCAACATGGCCGTAATAAATACCATGATGACATCCCAAAGATGAACTTCTGATGGTAAAAAATCAACAAAATAGATATTGCTGTTTAAAAATTTGTGTCCCATCATTGATTCAACCACTCCCATAATACTGGAAAGTTGCCATGCCAAAATAGATCCAAGCAATACACCAATCACACTACCGATTAATCCAGAAAGCACACCATACCAAATAAAAACGCGTTTTATTAGACGATTAGTCGCCCCGAGTGTTTTAAGAATAGCAATATCACGTTGTTTATCTTTTACCGCAATAACCAGCGTCGACACAATATTAAAACAAGCCACACCAATAACCACAATCATCGCTAAATACATAATTTGTCTAATCATTTGAATATCACGATACATGAAGCCAAAGGTATGTTCCCAACTATTAAAACTAAGATCTTCTTCCAGATTTAATGTTGCATGACCAATAATAGCACTAGCTTGATAGACATTATCAACATTAATCATCAACCCCGTGACACTGTCACCAATAGCAAGTAACTGTTGTGAATCAGCTAATGGCAATAAAGCAACATTGTTACTTAACGTACCACTTAGATCTAAAATACCGTGTACTTGCAAACGAACACGCCGAGGGGGCTTAAGTTGCTCAGGATTGTTTGATACAGGAATAAGTAAGGTAACCCACTGCCCTTCATTAACCGCTAATGATTTAGCTAATCCTGCTCCTAAAATGATTTGCTGGCTGTCAGCCTTAAAATCTTGCCATCTATTATTAAGGACATAGTTGGGTAATGAACTGATTTTCTGTTCTTGTTCTGGATCAAATCCTTGTACTTCAACAGCACCAAGCTTACTTCCATTTTCAATCAATCCGGTAAAACTAACATAAGGCGTCACCGATAAGATATTTTTGTTCTCTTGTAACTCGGTTTGAACATGCTGCCAATTATCTAAGTTGCCATATTGTGAATAAATTTGACCATGTGGTACTACCGATAACACCCGATCGTTGAGTTCTCGTTCAAAACCATTCATAGCGCTTAAACCAATAATCAATGCAGCAATACCAATCGCAATGCTCAAGGTTGAAATAATTGATATCAACGAAACCATGCCACTTTTACGGCGACCTTTACGAAATTTAATGGCTGTAATTAATGATAAATTCATATTTAATTATCCGTTCAGCTTTATTTCACAGAATTACAGGTAGACAACTGGCCATCACTCATAATCAATTGTTGATCAAGTTTATTCGCTAAAACTAAATCATGGGTAACAACTAAAAATGCCGTGCCATGTTCTCGATTAAGTTTAATTAACAGATCAAAAATGGCGTCAGCGGTCGATTTATCTAAGTTACCAGTTGGTTCATCGGCCATCACTAAAGCAGGATTATTAATTAAAGCCCTGCCTATTGCCACTCGTTGACGTTCACCACCAGATAACTCTGCTGGGCGGTGATTAGCTCGTTTAACTAAATTCACCGACTCTAACATTGCCATAGCCCGTTTTTTAGCCTCATTTGGTGAAGTACCGGCAATTAATAAAGGCATCGCCACATTTTCCAATGCGGTAAAGTCAGGAAGTAGATGATGAAACTGATATACGAAACCAATTTCTTGATTACGTAAATGTGCTTTTTCTTGTTCTGATAACCGATTAAGCTGTTGTGATTTAAAAATAATTTCACCTGAAGTTGGTTTGTCTAATCCACCTAATAGATGCAATAAAGTACTTTTTCCTGATCCTGAGCTACCAATAATAGCGAGTAATGATTGCGGATAAATATCAAATGAAACATTTTTTAGTACTTCAGTAACCATTTTGCCTTCTTTATAGGTTTTATAAAGATTTTTAGCTGAAAGAAGTGGCTGTAAATTATTCATAACGTAAAGCCTCCGCTGGTTGAATATTGGCTGCACGATACGCAGGATAAAGTGTGGAAATTAGTGATAACATAAGTAATCCGAAAATAATAAATACTATCTGTGAAGGCTCAACCAAACTAGGTAATTCAATACCAGCAAAGGATAATCCAAGCACTGACATCAATTCATTGAGATATGAAGCAAGTAACAGCCCTATGGCACTACCGAGTAAGGTACCAATGACACCAGAACTCGCACCTTGAATAATAAAAATCAGCATAATTTTAAAACGTGACAAGCCTTGCGTTTTTAAAATCGCTACTTCCCCTTGTTTTTCCATAACCAACAAACTTAATGAAGTAATAATGTTAAAAGCTGCCACAATCACAATCAAACTAATTAATAAACCCATTACATTTTTTTCCATCTTGATTGCTTGAAACAATTCACCACGTTTAGCTCGCCAATCAGTAAAAACTAAATCATCGGGTAACGAATGGTTAGTTACTGATGCGATTTCCAGTGGATGTGTTAAAAATAATCGCCAGCCACTAATATTATTCGCTGGATACCGTAATAAATTTTTGGCATCAGATTGATTGATATAGATTAACGCTTGGTTAATATCATGATTGACCGAAAATAAACCACTTATAGTAAATAAACGTTGTGAAGGAATGCGTCCAACTGGCGTTATCTGGCTAGCATCGGTGACCATTAAGCGAATTTTGTCACCAACCAAAACACCGAGTTGATTAGCCAATGTCTGTCCCAGTATCACATTATAGCTACCCGCTTGTAATGAATCGATTGAACCTGTATAAACATAATTTTCTATTGGATCATGATCCTCTACGGTGATACCCATTAAGGTACTAACCGTAATACTTTGCTGACTTTGTAATACCACATCACCGGTAATTATTGGCGTAATTCGTTCAACGCCAGGGATATTTTCAAATTGTTTCGAATGAATGACTGTTGTATCGATTCTTCCGGTTTTTGAAGTAATTTGCGCTTGGGGGAAAAACTTTAAGATACTATTTTGCATCTGATCTTCCAATCCATTCATTACCGACAAAACCACAATCAAACCGATAGAACCGAGCATGATGCCAATCATAGATAGCCAAGAAACAAAGCGACCAAACCCATCGGTTTTTTGCCCGTATACATAGCGTAAACCTATATAAAATACTAATGGACGAAATATTTTTGACATAATAGTTATAAAGTACCTAAAGTTTTCAATTAAGTTTAACCAGTTAAATTTTAACTGCTTATCATACAGGATTAAACAGTTATAGAAAACAACCATATAATTACGTTATAATCTTAGGCTAACTTTGTCGCAATTATCTATTATTCTAACATGTCAAAAACATACAATATTTCTAACATCATTCCTAAAAAATCAGCTGAAGTAAAACAAGTCGGTCAACTTGTTGGTTCTTCCCTATCCCTATTTTGTGCACAGGCCATTGCTGCGCACGATGGTTTAGTGGTGATTGTTACAGATGACATGCAACAAACAACTCGTCTTCATGAAGAGTTGAAACAATTTTCAACTTTCCCATCGATTTTTTTTCCCGATTGGGAAACACTCCCTTATGATAGTTTTTCGCCGCATCAAGATATTGTTTCCGAGCGACTATCTTGTCTTTATCAGCTAGGCCATTTAACTAAGGGTGCCTTAATCCTACCAATTAATACCCTTATGCAAAAAGTGTGTCCACAAAACTACTTAGGTGGGCATGTATTTATGATGAAGAAAGGCTTAGCCATAAGTCGTGAAAATCTGCGGTTACAACTTGAAAATGCCGGTTATCGTTCAGTCAGTCAAGTTATGGAGCATGGCGAATATGCTACTCGCGGTGCGCTATTTGATATCTACCCGATGGGTAGTGAGAAGCCATATCGTATCGACTTTTTTGATGACGAAATTGATAGTATTCGCACTTTTGATGTTGAAAGTCAGAGAACACTCGATGAAATTAATGAAATTCAACTTCTTCCAGCCCATGAGTTTCCATTTGATAAAACATCCATCGAATTATTTCGTAGTCAATGGCGAGAGCAATTTGAAGTGAGACTCGATCCTGAAAGTATCTATCAACAAGTCAGTAAAAATATTTTACCTACAGGTATCGAATATTGGCAGGCACTATTTTTTAACGAGCCACTTACTCCATTATTTTCTTACTTTTTATCCAATACGTTGATCATTAACACAGCAAATATTGAACAATTTGCTAATAAATATTGGCAAGATATTACCCAACGTTATGAAAGTCGCAAAGTCGATCCAATGCGACCATTGTTAACGCCAGCGGTAATTTGGTCAAAAACCGATGAAATCTTTGCCCATTTTAAACAATACCCTCGAATTACAGTATCACATTCTGAAATTATTGATTCAAACAAAAACATTAATTTACCATTTAGTTTATTGCCAGAGATTGCGATCCAAATTCAGCAAAAACAACCTTATTTACATTTTGAGCAATTTAGTCAAGATTTCCAAGGTAAAATTATCTTTTCTGTTGAATCGGAAGGCCGTAAAGATGCATTGCAAGAAATCTTAGGCCGAATGCGAATACATCCAACATCCATCTCACAACTTGATCAATTAGCCAATGCCGAAAATCGCTACTTTTTGATGATAGGAGCCAGCGAACAAGGCTTTATCGATCAGCAACAAAATTTCGCGTTTATCACTGAAAACGAACTATTAGGTCGTCGGGTTATTCGTCGAAAAAAAGAGAGCAAACAGGCAATCAATACCGATAGTTTAATTCGTAGCTTAGCCGAATTAACACCCGGTAAACCAGTGGTACATTTAGAGCATGGTGTTGGTCGTTATGCGGGTTTAACGACATTAGAAACTGGTGGTATCACTGCCGAATACCTTATACTGCTCTATGCAAATGATACTAAGCTCTATGTTCCTGTTTCATCACTAAATTTAATTAGCCGTTATTCTGGCGGTGATGAAGATAATGCCCCACTAAACAAGTTAGGTACTGATACCTGGAGTAAGGCAAGACAAAAGGCAGCCGAAAAAGTACGTGATGTTGCCGCTGAATTACTTGATATTTATGCTGAACGAGAAAGTAAACCCGGTTTTGAATTTAAACAAGATCGTGAACAATATGAGCTGTTTTGCCAAGCTTTCCCGTATCAAGAAACCGACGACCAACAAAATGCCATTGGTGCGGTTATTGGCGATATGTGCTCACCTTACGCAATGGATCGATTAGTCTGTGGTGATGTTGGTTTTGGTAAAACGGAAGTGGCTATTCGTGCCGCATTCTTAGCTGTGATCAACCATAAGCAGACCGCCGTATTAGTACCGACTACATTACTGGCCCAGCAACATTATGAAAGTTTTTGTGATAGATTTGCCAATTGGCCGATCCGTATCGAAAGTTTGTCTCGATTTAAAACCACTAAACAACAGCAAGCCATTATTCAAGAACTTGCTGAAGGTAAAATCGATATCGTCATCGGTACCCATAAATTATTACAAGAAGATGTAAAATGGAAAGATTTAGGCTTATTAATTGTCGATGAAGAACATCGCTTTGGTGTTCGTCAAAAAGAACGAATCAAAGCAATGCGAGCCAATATCGATATACTCACTTTGACCGCCACCCCTATTCCACGTACCCTAAATATGGCAATGAGTGGTATGCGTGATTTATCAATTATTGCCACACCGCCTGCGCGTCGATTAGCTGTAAAGACCTTTGTTCGAGAATCTGATGATTTAGTCATTCGTGAAGCAATTCTACGAGAAATTTTGCGTGGAGGTCAGATTTATTATCTACACAATGATGTCTCGGATATTGAAAAAGTGGCCGAAAAACTATCTGAACTCTTACCCGAAGCTCGTGTTGCTATAGGTCATGGTCAGATGCATGAACGTGATCTTGAGCGAGTTATGAATGATTTTCATCACCAACGATTCAATTTATTAGTATGTACCACTATTGTCGAAACTGGAATTGACATTCCCAATGCCAATACCATTATTATCGATCGTGCTGATAAATTTGGTCTTGCTCAGTTACATCAATTACGAGGTCGAGTTGGGCGTTCATATCACCAAGCTTACGCTTATTTATTGACGCCACATCCAAAATTATTAACTAAAGATGCTAAAAAACGCCTTGATGCTATTGCTACTTTAGAAGATTTAGGTGCTGGGTTTGCTTTAGCCACCCATGATCTTGAAATACGAGGTGCCGGTGAATTACTCGGTAGTGATCAAAGTGGTCAAATTGAAACAATAGGTTTTAATCTTTACATTGAATTACTTGATGATGCGGTTAAATCGCTTAAAGAGGGGAAAGAGCCTACCCTCGAATCACTACTTAATAATCAACAAACTGAAGTTGAATTACGATTACCAACCCTAATTCCGGATGATTTTATCCCAGACGTTAATACCCGATTATCACTATATAAACGAATTGCTAGTATTGAAAACCTAGATGAACTCACCGATATACAAGTTGAAATGCGCGATCGTTTTGGTCAATTACCCGATCCGGTGCTATTTTTATTAAAAACAACTAAAATCCGCTATCAAGCAAGTAAATTGGGCATTACAAAAATTGAATATGGTGAAAAAGGCGGCTTTATAGAATTTGGTTCTAACAACAAAATTTCAATAGATTATTTAATCGAAACGATTCAAAAATCGCCAAAAAATTATCGCCTAGAAGGTACAAATCGATTAAAATTGCTTAAATCTGATTTACAGCGAGTAGATCGTATTGATTATATTAAAAATTTATTAGCGGATTTTGCCGAGCATCAAGAAAACTAGCTAAAAAATATAACAGAATATAAAGAGTAAAAATGAAAAAGAAGACACTGGCTTTAGGCGTTATTGCTGTATTAGGTTTAAGTTATGTTGGTATTGCCTGGCATACTGGTAACGTGATTGAAAATGATTTAGATAAATCGTTAATACTAGCTACTGAGCAATTTAATAATAGCCAAAATATATTTAAAATTAACATCAGCCATTCTAATGATAAAAAACAGCTATTTTCAACCAAAACCCATATTAATATGACCTTATCCTCTAAAGATGGTAGTTTTGCTGAGGTATTTACACTAGCTGATAAGGATTTCACTATTCATCATGGCCCTTTCCCACTTGCCGCTTTAAAGCAAGGTATTTTTTCACCACAAATGGCTTGGGTGGAATTTGAAACTAGCAAAGAATCCAATCCTTCCGCATGGAAGACTAGTGATAATCAACCCTTTATTACCGGCTATATTAGTTTGGATTATAGTGAAAATATGATTGTAAAGCTTTTTAGCAAGGAAATCAGTCATTATAGAGAAATTGAAGATAATGTTAAATTTGAATACCAATTAGGCAAAGGTAGTTTTACATTTATTAGTAATATGGACTCAGCTATCCCTTCGATAACACTAGATTTAGATAAATTTCATACTCAAAAAACCGTTTACTATCTTACGTTAGATAAGCTTCACATTGATCTTGATGGCGAAAAACAGTCAACTATGATTGGTTATAATTTGCATTTAGATTCTTTAAAAACAAATTTAAGAGATATTTATCTTTATTATCTAGATGATTATGACTATGCCGAAACTGATAATGACACCTTTTCAATCGAGAATTTAAAGGCAAGTGGAACTATTGATTCCATCAATCAAAATATTACCTTAAATGCTAATCTTGATAAATTTACCCTAATTCCTGAGTCAGATGATGAACGCCCCTTCATCATATTAAACAAACTATCTATCAAACAAAAAACTGATTTAAGTGATACTCGAGTTCTTAATGGCTCATTTATTAGCAGTGTTGATTCAATCTTATATGGACAACAAAATTTAGGTAAAGCAGAAATAGATATTGATTATCAAGGTTTAGATAAAAAAATATTTGGCGAAGAATTTATCGATGAAGAAACTCACTATGATCAACCCATTAACAGTAAATTTGAGCTTAAAAATTTAAACTGGCGTAATGTTAATGGTGATGTCAATATTAAAGGATCACTTGATGTCGCAAAGCTTGATGATATTTATAGTCAAAATAATCCTTTAGATAGCATTAATAATCTTTCATTGCATGTTAATGCACCCCTTAATGTAATTGCCTACAGCTATGCCCAATATAATGATCCTCACCATAGTGAGCTCACTGAGCAACAGTTTAACGAATCGAAAAAAACGGTCCAAAAAAACTTGGTATATATGTTCGATGATTCTGCGATATTTAAATTTAGCAAAGGTGAAGAACAAGGTTTATTTATCGATATTGATATACTTAAAGACACTAACGAGGCTAATATTAATGGTCAAATTTATAACAAAAGTGAGGTTTTAGATCTTTTTGAATAATCAACAAAAGGCGATACATCATTTTTTAATCGAAAATCATGAAAGTAAGTTATATTAAAAAATAATTAAAAGTAAAAAAATTGAGAGAGTAAACATGAAGAAAAGTACACTGGCTATTGGCGTTATTACAATATTAGGCCTTGGTTATGTTGGTATAGCTTGGCATACAGGCAATGTAATTGAAGCTGAATTAGATAACACATTAAAAAATCTAACAAAACAAGTTAATAGTTCACAAAATGATGTTGAAGTACAAATCACCCATTCCAATGATGAAAAGGGTATTTTTTCAACTAAAACACATATAAAAATTATCGCTGAATCTGCAAGTGCATCCTCGACTATCACACTATACGATGAAGATGTCATCATCCATCATGGACCATTCCCGCTAGCAGCTTTAAAACAAGGTACTTTTTCGCCACAAATGGCTTGGCTTGAGTATCAAGGTACAGAAAAATCTAACCCAATTTTATGGAAACTTGCTGGTAACCAACCATTTGCAAAAGGGCATATCAATTTATCTTATTCTGATAATCTAACCATTAACCTGACAACACAACCGATTGTTTTGAGTGATCAAGATCCTAATTATCAATTTCTTGAAGGTAAACTCGAACTAGGCCAAATTGATTATAGTGTGTCTGGTAACCTAGGATTTGAAACACCTTCTTTTTCATTGGTTATTGATAATTTAAATTATAAAAGACACGATGGTGATGAGATTAAACTAAAAAATTTAAAAGTTGATAATAAAATTGATTATAAAAATTATTTCTTCGAAGCACAAAATAGTGTTGATGATTTATTTGTTAATTTAAAGGCTAATACCGATAAACCAACAATTGCGCTTAAAAATTTTGCAATGGACTATAAATTTACCAATAAAACAACTGGCCTTGAAGGTAACATGGATATTGCAATTGATGCTTTTAATTACGGCAAGCAACAAATGGGAAATGGTACTTTTGAACTTAATGTTCAAGGGTTAGATAAATCATTTTTTGACAATTTTGAGCAAATATCTTGGTTATTAGATTCAGCTAATAACTCAAACATCACCAATACTAAAATAGACATTAAAAAATTTCATTGGCACAATGCTTCTGGTGATTTCAATTTTAGTGCATTAGTTGATATTGCTAACCTTAACCAAATGACAATTTATGATAGAGACATTGACAAAATTAACCAACTTTCAATAAATCTTGAAGCACCATTTGCTGTAATAGCGAGATTTATGTCACAAATAGAAGCTCCTGAGTCAGAACAAATAACCGATAATCAGCTACAAAGAGCAAGCAATAATTTACAATTAATGACACAAATGGCACTGAGCAGATCGCCATTAGTCACCTTTAAAAAAGGTAATACCTCTGGTATATTTAGCGAACTTGATTACTTAAAATCAAACGATCAAGTGACTATCAATGGCAATAAAATTAGCAAACAAGAATTTCTAAACAATTTAAACTTCTAATCTAAAGAATTCCGCCTATCATCAGGCGGAATACCATTTAAAAAACAATTTAATGAGTCAAAAATTATATGAACAAAAACTCTTCTGCTGTGCCTGAAAATCAATTTAAACGGTCAATGAAGACACGCCACTTAATCATGTTATCACTAGGTGGTGTTATTGGAACTGGATTATTTTTTAATACTGGGTATATCATCGCTACTGCTGGCGCCATTGGTGCTATTATTGCTTATTTGATTGGTGCAATTGTTGTCTATTTAGTTATGCTTTGCTTGGGAGAGCTGGCCGTTGCGATGCCTGAAACTGGCGCATTTCATACTTATGCTTCAAAATTTATTAGTCCTGCAATCGGCTATACTGTTGCTTGGCTCTATTGGTTAACCTGGACTGTGGCATTAGGCTCAAGTTTTACTGCTGCAGGTTTATGTATGCAATATTGGTTCCCACAAGTATCAGTTTGGGTTTGGTGCTTAGTTTTCTGTGTAGTGATTTTCTTATTAAATATTATTACCGCACAATTTTTTGCCGAAAGTGAATTTTGGTTTTCTATTATTAAAGTAATTACTATTATTGTATTTATCATCGCTGGTAGTGCGGCTATCTTTGGGTTTATTCCAATGAAAAATAACCTACCTGCTCCATTTTTGCACAATATTACCGAACATGGCTGGTTTCCTAATGGTATTATTCCTATTGTAATGACCATGGTATCAGTGAATTTCGCATTTTCAGGAACAGAACTTATCGGTATAGCCGCTGGCGAAACCCATCAACCGGAAAAAACCATTCCACTAGCCATCAAAACGACTATCCTACGATTGATTATCTTTTTTGTTGGTACTATTTTTGTGTTAGCAGCCCTATTACCAATGGAACAAGCTGGCGTTATTAAAAGTCCATTTGTTGAAGTATTTGAAAGTATCGGAATTCCTTATGCTGCTGACATTATGAATTTTGTCATTTTAACTGCTATTTTATCCGCAGCTAACTCTGGATTATATGCATCTGGTCGCATGTTATGGTCGCTATCTAATCAAGGTACATTGCCAAAATGCTTTGGTAAATTAAATCCAAAAGGTATTCCAACTACTGCTATTGCCGTTAGTATGATTGGAGGATTATTAGCTTTGTTCTCCAGTGTTATTGCTCCCGATACTGTATTTGTAGGCTTAACGGCAATTTCAGGATTTGCCGTTGTTGCTGTTTGGTTAAGTATTTGTGCTTCACATTACTTTTTTAGAAAACAACTCTCAACATCTGAAATACAATCACTAAAATATAAAGCCCCACTTTATCCATTAGTGCCAATTTTAGGGTTTATATTATGTTTAATTGCTTGTATTGGACTGGCTTTCGATCCTGAACAACGGATTGCCCTTTATTGTGGTATTCCATTTGTAGTGGTTTGCTATATCGCCTATCATATTACCCGAGCTTATCAACAACGAGTAAATCGATAATGTCAAAAGAAAATCCTCTCTCGCAGTTATTAAACCAAAATAACTACGTAATTATTGATGGTGCTTTAGCAAGTGAGCTTCAGCGCCGTGGTTGTGATCTTAATGATAGCTTATGGTCAGCTAAAGTATTAATTGATCAACCCGATCTAATTAGACAAGTTCATTATGACTATTTTAATGCAGGGGCGGATTGTGCTATTACCGCTAGCTATCAAGCGACACCATTAGGTTTTGCCCCAAAAGGGATATCACTTGCCGAATCAATAAATTTGATAAAACAAAGTGTAGCACTAGCTCAACAAGCCAAGCAGCAATATCTAGATCAAATTAAGTCAGATAAGTTATTAGTTATCGCTGGTTCGGTAGGGCCCTACGGAGCCTATTTGGCAGACGGTTCAGAATATACTGGTAATTATCAACTTAGTGAAAATGAGTTTATTGATTTTCATCAGGCCAGAATGCAAGCACTCATTGAAGCAAAAGTTGATATTTTAGCTTGTGAAACCCTACCCAACTTTGTTGAAATAAAAGCGTTAGCTAAATTGCTACAACAATATCCAACAATGACAGCATGGTTTTCGTTAACGTTAAAAGATGCCAATCACCTTAGTGATGGAACTCCACTTGTCGAAGTGATTGATTATCTAAATCAGATTGATCAGGTGGTTAGTATCGGTATTAATTGCATTGCCTTAGAAAAGGTCTCTCTAGCATTAACTGAATTACAAACACTCACGGCGAAACCCTTAATTGTTTATCCTAATTCAGGCGAGCAATATGATCCAACCACTAAACAATGGCACAAAGATCATCAACATAATTGTACCTTTGATAATCAATTGCCAGTCTGGATCAAGTTAGGGGCCAAATTGATTGGTGGCTGCTGTCAAACAACTCCAAATGATATTGCACAAATTGCTCATTATTTAAAAGCAGCTAATTAAGTATAATCGATAGTTTACATTTATAGCTATAGACCAATAAATCAGCACCGTTAATTAAATCGATAAGATAAATTAACGGTGTTTTGTTATATAATTAAGAATTTCATAACCTAAAAAGCCCCTCTCCTCAAATTTTTTGCTTCAAAAAAGTGCTTTCCTCAAAATTTTTTGGCTCACATTTAATAATGAAATATTTATCGTTCTCATTTAAGATTGGAACTACTGTAATAAGTAGAATTTTATCTCAAGGGTGTAAGTTTAGTTTGCATTCTATTCAATATTAGCATGACGGTTTTTCATTAATTCTGGCGTCTGTTGCAATTCTGTCATTAGACTGTAAACAATGCTGTCATAAGTGAGTAATGATAGTTGTTCAAACGTACTGCCCATCGGTTGATTTAGTTCAAGCACTTTTATTGGAATTGCCACAATATTATCCGCTAACTTAGCTAAGCTAGAGTTACCATTGGTAGTAAATAGTATTATTTTAACGCCAAGTGCTTTTGCTTGATTAGCATAAGCAATTAAGCTTTTGGTTTCACCGGAACTCGATCCTAAAATTAATAAATCACCGACATTTGCTTTTGGTTTACTAATTTCAGTTATCAAGCTAACATTCAAGCCCAAATGCATTAATCGATTAGCAAATGCCCCAATCATTAACCCAGAGCGACCGGTCCCAGCAAGAAAGATGTGTTTTGCTGCAATAATGGCATTTTTAAATTGGCTAAGTTGTTCCTCATTGATGGAGCTTACTTGTGCTGATATTTCAGTTAATATTTTTGATAATACATCTTTGGTATCCATTATTATTTCCCTATTTGATTGCCGCTTTTAATCTTTCTATGTTGCTTTCAAGCGGATTATTGTTAAAGATAAATCCCCCCGATACGATACTGTTTGCGCCAGCCGTAACACATGAAGATATGTTTTGATCGCTAATATTGCCATCAACCTGAATATCGTAATGATAATTACCGATTTGTTTTATACTTTTCAATTGTTCTATTTTTGGTAACGTAAAAGGTAAAAAACTTTCATTTTTTTGGCCAGGATTGACCGTCATGACTAAAACCTGATCGACCTGAGGTAATAACAGCTTCAGATTTTCAACTGGTGTACAAGGGTTTATAGCTATACCGACTTTAATATTACTATTTTTAATTTTATTAATAATATATGAATGATGCGCCGTTGCTTCATAATGAAAGGTAATAATATCAGCTTTAGCATCAATAAAATCAACTATGGCTAATTCAGGTTTTTCAACCATTAGATGGCAATCTAAAATAAAATCAGTATGCGCTTTTAGATTTTTAACAAAACTAGCATTAAAGCCTAGATTGGGTACATAATGATTATCCATTACATCAATATGTAGTTGGCGAATACCTAAAGTTTGTAGATTTTCTAGAGTTTCTTTGATCTGATAAAGATCAGAATTAAATAGTGATGGAGACAGTATCATTATTATCTCCTTTTATTAACGACCCATCAGCATAAAATTCACATTACGTTTTCTTTCACGTAGTGCATCCCAATCGACAAAATAAATTCGTCCTAACTGCCCTAATAATGGCTGACCATCTTTGATAATTAATACTATTGAAAAATTACCAAACAGTGATGATTTGATATGAGCATCGGTATTTAACATAACCCATTTTTCAGCTGGATAATTAGGATCACTAAGACTTAAACCAAATTCAACATGCTTTGGACCCGGTGAGTTATATTGATTTTCGCTGGTCATCCGTGGAGCAATTTTTTCTAATGTATTGTTGATATCAACTTGCAGAAATTCATCACCAAAAAAATTAGTATCGTGCATACATTCTTCAAAAAAAAGTGAACATGTTGTATGGCTAGTAGCTATCGTTAATTGACCATTTTGGATATTGGATTGCTTTACAAACTGTTTTAATTGCTCAGTAATATCGTGGTATGAATGCCTACCTGCAATCGTGTTGATTTCAATGGCATGATGAATAATATTCATAATAGTTTATTCCTTATTATAGCCCCATCTACTTTGTAGCTAAGCTTCACAAAATAAATGAGGCGATCATTATCAAAACTTAAAGTTGAATTTAAATTAAATAGCTAAACGCTTTTTCAATTCAGCAAAAAATTCATTTAATCCAACACCAGTAAGTAGTGGTAACCCATTAATTACTTTTGCTTTAATTGAATCAGGTACAATAGTTGTGCTTACAACCACATCATAAGAGTCAATCTTATTAAGTTCATCAGCAATCTTAGATTGATAAATTTTTACCTGATCTGTTAATTTTTCATCACTAAGCCATTTATTAACTTTGCTTACTGCGATAGTCGAAGTTGCATGCCCTGCACCACACATGATAAGTAAATTTTTCATATTATTATTCCCTTTTAATACATTTCAATTTTTTTGATTTTGTTGATATAGATAAGCAAGCAAAGAATAACTAACGCTAAACCAATTAGACCAATAAAACCAAGCTGAGTTAACAACAGTACGAATAAGGTTACTGGCCATAATCCACATAAAATGACAGTAACAATACCAGCAGTACCTACATCGTAATTAGCCAAATGGAATACATCAGTAATAACTGGAGCAAGCCATGTTGCCATATATAAGCAGACGACCAAATAGATGGTGCCGCCTAAAATTGAACGAATAATATTCCCTTTGAAAAACGGTACCATTAAACAGATGCCAAAGGCATAGAAAGCTAAATCACCAAAAGGTAGTACTTTATTACCCGGTAAAATTAAGGCTAATAATAATGAAACAGGTACCATAATTAACGCAGTTGCCATTACCGCAGGATGACCAACAGTTAACGCAGCATCCATGCCGATGTTAACTTGTTTGCCATTGAGTTTTTTACTGGTAAATTCACGAGCAGCATCAGCAACTGGAAGTAAGCCTTCCATAAACATTGCCACCATTTTCGGCATAATTTTCATGATTGCAGCAGTTGAAATCGCTAATTTACCAATTTGTGGAACATCGTAATTAGCTAAGATGCCAACAACAATACCGATGATTAAACCAATTACCACTGTATCACCGAAAATCCCAAATCGTTTGGTTAATGTTTCTGAATCAGCATTTAATTTATTTAGTCCTGGAATGCGGTCAAATATCCAATTTAATGGAATTGCAACAATTGCCCCTGATAATGCCATAAGGTGAGTAACGGCAATACCCGGATATCCAAAGAAGGAACTAATTGGTTTTTGTAAAAGATCAGCTAAAAACCATTGCAACATTACTGCAGTGATACAACCAATAATACCAACCCAATATTCACCGGTTACTGAATAAGCCACTAAGCCGAGGAAAATTGCAAACCAGAAGTTCCAGATATCAACGTTTAACGTTCTAGTCCAACCGAGTGAAATAAATAAAAAGTTAATAATTAATGAAGCAGGAATGAGTAATAATCCCAATGTGGTTGAGAATGCTAACGGGCCACCTACTCCACAACCAATATCCATGATGCTTAATGACGTTCCATATTGCTCACCCATTTTTTGAATCGCAACACCTAACGTATCTGATAATAAACCAATAACTAAACCAAGACCGACAATACCAATACCGACGGTAATACCAGACATCATCGCTTTGGAAAAGCTAACTCTGAAAAACAAGGCGATAATAAAAATGATGATAGGTAAAAAAACGACCCCACCTAAATTTATTAGCCATTGAAAAATATTAATGACACTATCCATTTGTAACTCCTTAATAAAAATAATCCATCCTATTTAACACCAGCGCTATTTAAAATAGAGATAAATTCGTTAGTTGATTGACATTGTTCTAATAATTTTATTTGCTCCTCATTTTGAAATAAGCCGATTAAATTTTGTAAATTCTCAACTTGTTCATGTGGCTCTTTCATTGCTAACATGAAAATAAATTTGACCGGTATTTGCTCTTTATCATCGGTCATACCAGAAAAAATCACCGGATTTTTTAGTGATGCAAAACAAATTTGCGATTGATTCACTTTTGAGGAATCGGTGTGGGGAATTGCAAAACCAATCGAATTAACTAATAAACCAGTAGGGTATTGCTGTTCTCTTTCTAAAATACCTGTTAAATAATCTTGTTTAACAATGCCATGTGACAATAACATTTGTGCCATTGTGGTTAAGATCTCTTCTTTGGTTTTTGCCTCAATGTTAAATAGGCATAAATGTTGATCAAAGTACATTCTTGATTCCTCTTTGATTATCCAAAAATTGTTTAAGTTGTTTAAAATTTGTGAGATTTTTTAAGGATGAAATTACTTGTTTATTTGAAACAATTTCATAAATTTCGGTAAAAACATCATTAATGCTATTGATATTGTCTTCGGAAAGACTAACCATAATAATAATACTGACATCAATCATGCCCCATTTTATTGGTCGTTTGAGGGTCATAATTGAGATACTCGATTTAATAACAAACATTGGCGAGCCATGCGGTAAAGCAATACCGTTTTCGATTGAAGTGTCGCCAATTTCTTCTCGATATAAAACTGAGTCACGATAGTTTCTGGTCACTAAGCCTTTATCTTCTAACTTACTTATCAGCAAATTAAGGCAGTCACTTTTATGTTGAATATCAACATTTAATTCAATTAAATCCGCATTGACAAATTTGGCGGTAGATGGGTAATAATTACCTTTGTCTGAAAAATCGGATTGTTTATTCAAGACATAGTTAGCGTAAGCTTGAATAATATTTTGATAGTCTTGTTTGTTCAACAAAGATGATATTTTGACCATCGGTTTATTAATATTTTTGATATCCAGAGTGGTGATGATCAAGTCGACATTACTAAGCTTAGTCGAATTCAGTTTAGCCACAGAATACACTTCAATATTATCTTTAGATGGCAAAAATTTGCGGACTTTATTTAAGATTAAATTTGATGATGAACATCCATATTGACATATAATAACGATGTTATTGGCATCAGCAGCTTTATCTAAGGCTATTTGGAAATGAATCAATAAAAATGAAATTTCATGATCATTTAAATGAATATCAAATTTACGTTCTAAGTCTGAAAGTGCATACCATAACACACTAAATAATTTCGAATATTCCTGTTTTATTTCATCTAATATTGGATTAATAATACGAATTTGCTTTTGTAACCGAGTAATCATCGGTGGAAAATGCGACAATAATGAGTGAAATAATTTGCCATCACCAGAGAGATCGACACTTTCAATATCGCCTATTTTTTTGATAATTCTACGAATAATTTGCTCATAAAAACTATCATCAACAATGACATTTTCATCAATAATACGATGAGCAAAAAACAATTTACTTAGGTATTTAATATCATTGGTCGAAAATGTCACAGTAAAAGTTAACTCTAACGTTTTAGCCAGTTCAGAGGCAATCAAATAAGATTGCATATATCGGATATGATTAAATAAGAAATCACTCTCTTCAGGAATTGAATAACCTAAACACAATCTTTTTAGCTGAATGGTGATGGATATCAGTAATGAAGATAAATAATGCTCTGAAGATTGTAAAACTACTGATTCAAAACGTTCAAATAATAACTGAGTTATCTGTTCAAAAGAGTTATCGCCAATAAATGATTTCATCAATTGATTGAGATAATAATCATCTTGTTTATGAATATACAAAGATAAGAAATGTTTAATCGCTCGTTGAATTTGATTTTCATTACCGTCAATACAAATTCCTTTATGAGTGACATTTAATAGAATATTTTCTTGCTCAAGAGCCCGATTAATAAATTCAATATCTTTGTGTAACGATGTTTTACTGACTAAATAATCATCAGATAATTGTTCCAATGATACTGATTCGCTTTTAAGTAAACAGCGTTTGACGATATCTAATCGACGGTATTCAGGACTTAAGCGTCGTGATTTTTGATTGAAATAGCTATGACTATTTTTTTGTTCTAAATAGCTAATAATCGGCTCAACATCCGTTTTTTCACCTACTAGCATTAGCCCTTTACGGGGAGACTTTTCGATTCGAATATCCGTATTCGGTACCGTTATTAACTGTTCATTTAGTTTTTCAATATCGTAATATACAGTTTTAGTTGAAATTGATAATTTTGAACTAAAAAAAGCAGCCGGTTTAAATTCCGATTGGCTAAAAAGTAGTTTAAGTAATTTGATTTGTCGTTCCATTACTCAACTCCTTTTTCTAATTGTTGTTGCAATACATTCATAACTTGATGATTTAAAGTATAGTTAGTTAAATAAATAAGACGATTACATTTTTTTCCAGATTAATCTGGAATAGAATGTGATCTTAATCAATGTAAAATAATGAGATTGACTGAATATCAAGCTTAAGATGGGGTATTTGTTTTAATGTAGATAACCAATAATTGGTGGGTATTGAGATAGAAACTTATTCAGAACGTAACATCTTAGGCGAAATGCCAAAGCGTTTTTTAAAATAATGGGTAAAGCGAGAACCACTATCATAACCAACTGATTGAGCAATAGTTAATATTGATTTTTGGGTAGTTTGTAATAAGACCAACCCATAATTTAAACGTACATCTAAAATAATTTGTGATAAATTTTGCCCTTCTCGAGCTAAATAACGCCTTAAAGTTGATTCGCTCATTGCAAATTGATCAGCGATAACTCTTAGTTTCCATTTTTTATCAGGTTGTTGGCTAATCATTTGTCTTATCTGGTAACTGATGCTAGTGTTATTATTGGCTTTAAAAACAATGCCTATTGAGGATAACCTGATTAATAATTCTAAAAATAGATGTTTAACTAACATCAAATTCATCCTAGAATCGTTCACTGAGCTATTTATCAATTCAGATTCTATTTGTGATAAACGATTAATAAAATTATCTCTTAAATCAGTTTCGACTTTAATCTTTTTAAGGGGTTTAGGAATAATTTGTTTATTAGAAGATGCAAATTGATTTAGTAATTCATCATACCAACTAAAACATATTGCTTGGTAAGGTGTATTATTAATCGACAAATTAGTCATATTCAAAATGGTATTCGCAGGAATAGCAATAATCTGCCCTGCTTTAACACTAAGTGTTTCACCATTCCACTCAACTAATTTTTCACCACTAATAACATATACCAGTAACGGCTGACTGTTTTCAATATATTTTAACTTATGGTTACCATGTTGAGTAATATGAATAATCTGCCCGATTAATTTAAAATCCAATTTAGTCTAACCTATTAATTATTGCCTAACGAGTGTAATGATAAGTGATACTTGTTTTGGCTATTTGATGTGCATTTGCAATAAATCCTATCATCGCGGGTGTTGTTTGATCAGTCACATCAATACGGTCAATATCAAGAGCATAAAGTGTAAACTGATAACGGTGATTGCTGTTTTCCGGTGGGCATGGACCACCATAATTAATCGTACCATAGTCATTGCGAATTAATTGACTACCTTTAGGTAATAATTTAGGTTGATTACCAGCTGATTCAGTAATAAGTTGGCTTTGCACAGGAATATTTACCACCTGCCAATGCCACCAACCGGATCCCGTCGGTGCATCAGGATCATACATGGTCAATACTAAACTTTTAGCATTAGTTGGAACATTCTGCCATTCAATTTGCGGTGAGATGTTATCGCCAGTACAACCAAATTGATTGGAAATAAATTTACTAGTAAATCCATCTTTAGCTAATTCTGGAATGATTAATTTTAATTGATCGGCTAAACAATTAAAAGGTGCAAGCATCGCCAAGCTTAATAATAATGGTTTAAAGTGTTTTGCTATAAACATGTTGTTTCCTTTTTTATTAACGTATGAATGTTTAACAATAAACCATTATTAACTAACAATCAGTACACTATCAGCCAATTTAGGTACAAATTAGCTTAACTTTATTTTTTCGTTGCTAATACCCTTTCCACCGTATCAACGATAGCTTGAGTTTGTGAATCAATTTCAATATTTACTTCATCACCAATTTTTTTACTATCTAGAGAGGTAATCGCTAATGTTTCAGGAATTAGATGGATATTAAATTGATTATCTTTTACTTCTCCTACCGTTAAACTTGCACCATCTATACCAATAAAACCTTTATATAAAACATATTTCATAAATTTTTCTGGCATGGCTAACGTCATTTGACAGTTAGTTGCTGTTTTTTGGATGTCAATAATGGTGGCTCGGCAAGATACATGACCTGACATTACATGACCACCAATTTCATCACCATATTTTGCACTTCGTTCAATATTTACCAAATCATTTAACTTTTTACTACCGAGAGTTGTTAAGGCTAACGTTTCTTGCATAATATCAAAAGTAACCCAATCATCTTTAAAATCGGTCACGGTTAAACAACATCCGTCGTTAGCAATGGATGCACCAATTTCGATATTCGGTGTTAATTTTGCTGGTAATTTTACCTTATAAGTACGTAATTTATCTTGATCGATGATATCAATAATTTGACCAACACCTTGAACGATTCCTGTAAACATTATTTTAACCTTTATAATTCATCATTATTATCAGCTATTTTAACGCAAACCAATAAAAAATAATAATGATTACAATCAAATGATTTTGGTTAGCCTAGCTAATAAATGAAATAATTTACTCAGCAAAAAGATACCCATTTTATTAGTCTACTGATATGATCATGGTTAATTAATGATTTAAAGGTTTACCATTTATGTTAAAACTTATTTTAGCAATTTCGGTCGGTTCAGTTGCTGGTGGTTTATTACGCTGGTTTTTATCGTTAAAGTTAAATGTGATTGCTTTTACTATTCCGTTAGGGACATTAGTTGCTAATTTAATTGCTGGTTATATTATTGGTTTCGCCATTGCCTTTTTTAATCACTCTACCCTATCTTCTGAATGGAGATTGTTAATAATTACTGGTTTTTGTGGTGGATTATCGACTTTCTCCACCTTTTCAGCTGAGATTGTCAATTTTCTTCAAGAAGGACGTATTGGTTGGGGATTAACTACCATCGCTATTCATGTTGCAGGTTCAGTATTAATGACGTTTTTAGGGATTTTGACCTATCAATATTTTCGTTCATGAAGATATATTACACTATAATAATATAAAAAATGAGCAAAACGGTATTTACAACCTCAAAATACTGTATTAATATACACTGTATAAACAAACAGTGTAGAGATTATTATGCTTATTGAACATTCATCACCACAACTTATGGCTATCAATTTTGAAACACCTTTTCAACAAGTGTTGCAACAGCAGAGACCTTTATTACGTTCGTTCAATAAAGAAAAGAAATGGCAATTATGGCTATCAGATCGTCCAATGTTAAAACGTTCATGGCTGAATATTGCTGGGCTTGATAAACAAAAAGTCGTACATTTAGCTAACCTAACTAATAATAATTTAGTCTCGACTATTGAAAAGGCATTACAAAGTAAAACCTGTAGTTATGTGGTTGCTTGTATTAACGATCTTAATGAGCAAGATAAACAACGTATAGAACAAGCCGTTTTAACCAGCGATACTTGTTTATTCTTAGTTCACGATGAGCAAAGTCAGCAATCTGTTCAATACCACTAATTTGAAAATTAACCTTTCAAATATAAAAGTATTTGGCATACAATTTAATTATTTTCTTTACTAACTTCAATTATCATAAAAAGACACTATCTAATCTAGCAGTGTCTTTTTTATTTATTATCCGATCATTAATGTTAAATCACCTGATAAACTAAATTGTTTACTACTGTGAAAGAATAAGCGAGCTTTTAAAAAGTTTATTAAATGTTGGATTAAGTTTTTAATCACTTTTTTAACAAACGAATAACATTAAAACCATCAAAAGGTTGGCAAACTAATATTGGTTTTTATTTAAGAAAATAATGGTAAATTGCGCTACAAGACTTTAAAGTTTCTAATGAATTGAATGCTGTTATTAAAAATATTTTTAAACTTACCTAATAAGACACTGTATTTATTATTCTAATTAAGATTAAAATTGATAATAGGTTAAATATTGTTATCGAAAAGAGGAAATTTAAGATTACTCTGTATTAGACTTATTTATACTTAATGCATAAATTAAACTAGCGTATCATAACTTACTGTATTTTAAATATAAGTTATAATTTTAGTTAAAACTATTGCTAAAATGTAATTAAAAAATTTTAACCGAATTTAGAACAATCAAGATTCAGTATTCGATTCATCTTGCACTTCTTGTTTAGCTTGATTAATGATAGCTTTAACAATCCATTGTGAAAGATCTATTACTTGTTCACTGTCAAAGTTCCAAATATCTTTTAACACCATGAATATTTCAGAACCATATATGATTGAAATTGAGTAGATAACTTTATCAAAAAGCTCATCAGATAATTGTGCTTTGAGTGGCTGTAATAAATTGGTAAGAATTTCCTTACGATTACCTCGCACAAGTTTTTTAGTCTTTTCAGTTAATTGTGACCGTTCATCTGCCCATTGTTTTAAAGAGAGGCTTAAAGCTGCACGTAATGTTCCCTCATGTTTTAACATTTGTGGCAAAGCAAAAGCTAAAAAATCATTTATCCGATCTTCGACATTTTCTTTATCTGATTGCCATAAGAATATTGGACTAAGTGATTGTTCAACAGCCGCTGATATTAAATCGGTTTTAGTCGGAAAATAGCGATAAGCAGTAGCTCTAGAAATACCTGTTCTATCTGATAATTCAGTGATAGATATCTCTTTACCCTGCTCTAAAGCCTCAATCGCAGTTTCGATAAGACGATCGTAAGTTCTTTTTTTGGCTCCAGAATATTTCTTAGAAATCATTAAGCTATCTATATTCATATTTTTATTTATTGCCAATTAGTAAACTTTTGTAAATTATACAACTTTTTTTAACATAACTATAATATTAAAAAAATTTTTAAAAAAATTTAAAAAAAATGAGACTAATGTCTCATTTTTAGCTTATAATCGTCAAAGTAGTAATCGCTGATAGTTGAGTAAGAAGTATCGAGTTCTATTTTATCTGTTAAGGAGAAATAAATGGCATCGCATAATATGGTTTACTTGGTCGCGACACTAGACACAAAAGGAGAAGAGATTGTTTACGTCAAACATTTACTTAGTAAAAGAAATGTTGAAAGTAAAATCGTTGATATCTCCACTAAGCAACCACATTCTTTTAATCACATTGCTGATATTAGTGCTAGCACTGTTGCTAAATATCATCCCGAGGGTGAAAAAGCTGTTTTTGTCACCGATAGAGGAAAGGCTATCGTTGCAATGGCTAATGCATTTAAACAATTTTTAATAGCGCAAAATGATGTTGACGCTATACTCGGTTTAGGTGGTTCGGGTGGTACCGCATTAATCACTCCAGCTATGCAAGCACTGCCTATTGGCGTACCAAAGTTGATGGTTTCAACTATGGCTTCAGGTGATATATCAGGATATATCGGTGCAAGTGATATTGCCATGCTCTATTCCGTTACAGATATTGCTGGCGTAAATGTTATCTCAAGAAAAGTACTCGCCAATGCAGCTAATTCTATCGCAGGTTCAGTGTTATTTAAAACGCAAGAACAAGTTGAAGATAAGCCAGCAATTGGATTAACCATGTTCGGTGTTACTACCCCGTGTGTTCAATCACTTTCAGCAAAATTAAATGATAAATACGATTGCTTAGTTTTTCATGCAACGGGTAGTGGCGGTAAGGCAATGGAAAAATTAGCTGATAGCCATTTATTAAAAGGTGTACTTGATATTACGACCACTGAAGTTTGTGATCATCTATTTGATGGAGTACTTGCTTGTGATGAAGATCGATTTGAAGCCATTGCAAGAAGTCAAGTTCCATATATTGGATCATGTGGTGCCCTTGATATGGTTAATTTCGGTAGCCCAGATACTATTCCAGAAAAATATCGAGATCGTCTGTTTTATCCTCATAATCCACAAGTTACTTTAATGCGAACCACGCCAGAAGAGAATAAAATCATGGCAAATTGGATCGCTACTAAACTAAATAAATGTCAAGGTGAAGTCGTTTTTATTATTCCTGAAAGTGGTTTTTCTGCACTTGATATTGAAAATGGGGATTTTTGGTCACCGAAAGCGGATCAAGCTTTCATAGATGAGTTTGAAAAAGTCTTTATTCAAACTGAAAAACGACGGTTAATAAAAACCTCGCATCATATTAATTCACCAGAATTTTGTAATTTAGTTATTAACGAATTTAAAAATATAATTAAATAATGGAGAAAATTATGAGTAGTAAACGTGCTCAATTATTAAAAAAATTCCATGATATGATTGCTAAAGGTCAACCAATCATCGGTGGAGGAGCTGGTACAGGATTATCGGCGAAATGCGAAGAAGCTGGTGGTATTGATCTGATTGTAATTTACAATTCTGGTCGTTATCGTATGGCGGGTCGCGGATCGCTAGCTGGCTTATTAGCTTATGGCAATGCCAATGAAATTGTTATGGATATGGCAAAAGAAGTATTACCGGTTGTAAAACATACTCCTGTTTTAGCTGGTGTAAATGGCACCGATCCTTTCTGCCAATTTGATCAGTTTTTAGATCAAATTAAAGCTACCGGTTTTGCTGGCGTACAAAACTTCCCTACTGTCGGTTTAATTGATGGTAATTTTAGAGCTAATCTTGAAGAAACAGGTATGGGCTATGCGTTAGAAGTTGAGATGATTCGCAAAGCACATGAAAAAGATCTGTTAACTACACCATATGTATTTAGTGAGCAAGATGCTATTGATATGACCAAAGCTGGAGCGGATATTTTAGTTCCACATATGGGCTTAACCACCGGTGGTAGTATTGGCGCCCAAACCGCATTAAAACTTGCGGATTGTGTACCTTTAATCAATCAATGGGCTAAAGCAGCTAAAGCAATTCGTCCAGATATTATTATACTTTGCCATGGCGGACCTATTTCATCCCCTGAAGATGCAGAATATATTTTACAAAATTGTCCTGATTGTAATGGTTTTTACGGCGCAAGTTCAATGGAACGTTTGCCTACAGAAACAGCATTAACTCAGACAACAGAAAGATTTAAGTCTATTCGACACCAACAATAAGTAAGCAATAACGGTGCGACGACTCGTCGCACTGCTATTTTTTCTATTCACAAACATAAGCAAATTATACTTATATCATCTTAATTTTCAGTTATAAAAATTGATGATAATTGTCTATTACTTTACTATTGATTGTTAACTGTGAGACAATCTTAATTGCAGTATCCTATGTTTTAAAAGAGTAATAACGTTTTTAAGAAATCTTTATGAGTTTCATTATTGTTATTTTGCTAACTTAATATAGGAAACCAAAATGAAAGAATATCAAACTGATGTAGCTGCATTTGTATTACGAATTGCTTTAGGTATGATGTTTTTAGCCCATGGTTTTACCAAACTACTTGTTCTAACCCCAGAAGGTACCGCAGAGTATTTTCATACTCTTGGCTTTCCTAGCTTTTTTTCTTATATCGTTATCGTTTTTGAAATTGGTGGTGGCGCACTATTGTTACTCGGTATTTTAACCCGTGCAGTAGCGCTAATTGCTTTTTTTCAACTAGCAATAATAACCATTGTACATTGGACTAATGGTTGGTCATTTACCAATCCTGGTGGTGGTTGGGAGTATCCAGCTTTTATGTCATTAACCGCTTTTAGTTTGGCATTATTAGGAACTGGGCGATTTAGTGTTTTAGCTGGTAAAAAATATCCACAAACGATTCAACAATAAGATGCTAAGTATTTAGGAAAGGTAAAGCCAAATATTTATTACCTTTCCTAAAACTCGAATAATATAAAATTAGTTATTAATTTCAATTACTAAAAGATCACCCTGATCTTTTAAGAAATACTCATCATCTTGAGGCGCTCGTAATGACATCATACGATTATCCCCCATTTCCATGGTATCGCCAGGATTCATTATTGCTTGACTTTGTCGCAAATAATTTAAAATGTTACTAAACATATCAAAATAATATTCACTTTCTTCATAACTATTGGCTAATGCAGCAAAATTAGGTAAACCAAATTTATTAGCACCATAAGTACGCATCCAAATCCCTTTAATATTTTCTATCTCATATTTAACAAAACCACAAAACAACAAAGGTAAACACTCCCCTAAAGTGGTTAAACCATCTTTTTCCGAAGCTAGTGAATTAATAAAGTTAACTGGTAATGAAGTATGGGCATCCTCATTAATTACTGCTAACGCATTAAATTGTTCAAAGCATACCGCTAAACGAGTTAAAGCTAAGTATTGCTCTAATACATTTTGTTCATAGCCGACATAATATAATAATAAATGACTATCACTTTCATAAACTTGTTGTTTTATTTCTTGACTATAACTTGCTGGTGCAACACATGTTTCTAATACAGCTTTAGGATAAGGAGCATTAAGACCAAATACTCTAATAACATGTTTACCCCAACTTACTAAAATACACATACCTTCTTCAAGTTGTCCGAACGGAGTTTCATATCGAATATCTTTTATGGTCGGATCAATCGATTTAAGTTTTGCTAATAATTCATCGTTATTAATATTAAGCGCACCGCTAAATACAATACTTACGCTAATGGCATTTTCAATATCAGGATTTGGGACAATCGAATTATCCATCTGTTTTGATTCTGTTTTTTTAGCAAAAAAACGAGAAAATATACCCATTTCATATTCCTTATGACAACTATTCTAAATTAAATCAAAGTTTGTGCATTTTATAGTAATTGACGATATAAAACTTAAACAATAATATCCACTTACATATATTAAGTAAATATTTTATTTATCAATTTTCACCATTGTAAATTTTTTAATTCAATAATTAAAAAGTCAATCAAACATCGAGTTCTAAGTGGTAATAATTTGCGACTTGGGTAAATAGCATAAATATTTAAATCCTATTAATTAATAAATATTAAAACATCGATGATTTAATCAAATATTAATAATGGTTTATTGTTTCTATAGGGGGTGCCGATAAGTTTTTATTGCTTCTAGCCAATCATTAAATTCAAATAAATTTGCTACATTTAAATCATTTGCATCTAGTATGGGCCATATGTCATCAAACATCTTTAGCCACTGATTTTGACTTATTTGCTTTAAATAGTGACGAATATGAAACCAATGAACTTTTGGTAATCGTTTTTTAGGTTGAAAAAAAGCACCTGAAAGCAGACCATAAGAGACAAATTCACTTGACTCAGGCATATGCGCCAAAATTGTTTCGGCAAGCTCACCACCAACAGCATCAAAAACAATATCAGCTTGTCTGGCAAAATATTCGATAGTTTGCTTATCATCTTGCTTTATATGTTTAATTGTATGTTTATTATAATATTGAGCATGATTATCAGAACGACAGATAACTGTAACAGATAAAGCTGCAAATTTTATTGCCCAGTTACATAACAATTTTGCGCAATCCGATCCCGCGGCAGTAACTAAAATATGCTTTCCTTGTGGCGAATAATGTTTCAGCATTAACCATGCTGCAACTGGGTTAATATAGGCTCTGGCAGCCGTAATATCACTAATTGAATCGGGAACTTCAATAGCAAATTCTGCCGGTAAATCGACAAAATTCTGCCACGTCCCTCCTCCTCTTAAAGGTAAAACTCGTTTTCCTATCAGATGTTGATAAGATAGTGGAGCTTCTATAACTTTACCTACGCCTTCATAACCAGCAATTTGCGGCAGTGTGATACGATGTTGGTAAGCGCCAGTAATTGGAATAAGATCTGAGGCATTAATTGGTGCATATAGCATTTGAACTCTAATGTAATTTTCTTTTAAAAAAGGTTTATTTGAATATTCAAGTGTCAATACTTGTTCTGGTAGTCCAAATTTTCTATAAAATAAAGCTGCATTCA
The DNA here is from genome assembly GCF_016102185.1 of Gilliamella sp. W8126. NCBI lineage: Bacteria > Pseudomonadati > Pseudomonadota > Gammaproteobacteria > Orbales > Orbaceae > Gilliamella > Gilliamella sp. W8126. The sequence continues at coordinate 815,925 of NZ_JACFPE010000001.1, forward strand.
AGTTTGCTTATTCCTATTTTTAAATTTACTATGACTAAAAAGTATAATATTAATTCATTTAACACTTAGAGCGTCAATAAAACCTTAACGTAAATTAGCTATTTTATTTATAATAATCAATTCTTTGTTAAAAGATATTATATTTAGTAACTAAAATAATATATGCAACATTACATTTTTGTTTCTCTAATGTTAGTATAATAGATAATATATTTTTTGAGTAAAACAATGAAGATAACGAACAAAGTATTACAATTATTAAAAAATGACATTAGTGATGAATGTATTATTTATTTATCTGGCCCATCTTCATTAAAGACTCCTGAAAAAATATTACGCAAAAAGAGTATTATAGCTGTAAATGGAAGTATTGGTTTTTTACAAAATAATAATATACCTGTTTTTGCCTATATTGTCTGTGATGGTTCATATTACGAAAATAACAAATCTTTATTTTTTAAATATTCCTCATATAGCAAATACACTTTTATTAGTCCAAATGTTTTTAATAGAGCAACTCCCTCTGAAAAGGAAAAATTATTAAACACGTGTTTTATAATGAAAGATCTTTGCAAATCTAGGGGAGGACCAGGTAGGAAAGTTAGATATACAATCAAATCCCTAATTTACAAGAATATTTTTATAAAATGTTCTTTTTTAAGAAAAGTAAAAACTATTGGATTTTCAACTGATATTTCTTATGGCCAATTTGGCAGTGCTACAGTTGCATTTACAGCATTGCAACTAGCTATAACGTTAAAATTTAGAAACATTTACTTTTCAGGTTTGGATATGAAAGGAAAATGCCAAAGATTTTATAAAGAAGACATAGCTCAACCAACAAGTCTTCAAAAAGATTTTGATTTAATATTAAAATCATTTTCTTTTTTAATGCAAAAGCAATACGGAAATATTTATAATTTATCAGAAGAAACTGCAATACCTTATGAAGTTATTCCTTTTGTTAACGTTAATACCATATAAAATAAATTTATTGTGTTTTTATCATTAATGATTCAATAAAATCTTCTACTATTTGATAAGCTTTTTGTGCCCCTTCTAAATTCATATCAATGAAAGTTTGATCATAAATTGGCATATTATCGTCGTCATTTTCATTTTCGATACTATCTCTAATATTAAATATATAGAAAACTGATACATTCCAATCTTGATTATACTCATAAATATAAGTACACCTTAAAACACTTTTACGATAGAAATTAATTTCTAAAGCTTCTGTTTGCGAAGGTAACCAATCTACTTGAGTCATAATTAGGGTGTTTTGATGTGGATAAAATCTATGTAATTCGATGCCATTATTAAATGGTTTTGATAATCCAATGCATCCGTACAAATATAAATATTAACGAAAACGTATAAATACCATGAAAAAATGGTAGCATGAAAAACCCAAAAAAATATAACTATTAATATGATTAGCAGGATGAGCCATATAAAATCCAATTTATAAAACTAGCTATAACAAAATTCCTTTCAGTTAGGATTATCACGGATAAATATTTATGTCAAAAAATGAGGATTTTTTATTAATCCTCAAAAATTAAGAAAAAGTATTTTAACTTATTAATTTGTTTCAATGAATGATTCAATATTCATTACTGTTGCAAATCGCATCAATGCCGACATAAAGCTATTATGAACATCTGACGATGAAATAATATTACCGTTAAATTCAAGATCACGGGTAGTACAAGCATCATGAATTAAAATTGGTTGGTAATTGAGTTCATATGCACAACGAATTGTAGAATCAACACACATATGACTCATCATGCCACAAATGACCAGCTGGGTTATTTCTGCTTGCTTTAACTTCTGCTGTAATTGTGTTTGATAAAAACTATTCGGATAAGCCTTTTCAATCACAAATTCATTATATTCTTGAATAGGAAGTAATTTAGGATGTAACTGACAACCATAACTATTTTTAACAAAGAAAACAGCATTAGCATCTTGGTTAACGTGCTGGATATAAATAATCGGTAATTGCTTTTGGCGGAAATAATTTTGTAGCTTTAAGGTACATTGCAATGTCTGTTCGGTATTGTTTAATGGGTATTTTCCATTGGGAAAATAATCATTTTGTACATCAATAATCATCAATGCTTGAGTCATTTTGCTCTCCTTTGTAATGTTTTGTGTTATTATTTTGAAATAATCAACCTCTAAATGACATAGCAAATTGAAGTAATAAACCTCAGTCAGCTTTCAAATTGAAAATATGGATAAAAAAGATCACGCTATCTTAAATGAATTAAGACAAAACAGTCGTCAATCCTGGCGCGAGATCGGCGAGAAGGTATTCTTATCAAGTCAAGCTGTGGGGCAACGTGTACAAGAGTTGCTAAATAATCATATTATAGAAAAGTTCACAATTAAAGAACCAAAACATCAATTACAATTTATCACTATTTACATGAACTCAAATCAATTTGAATCTTTTGAAAAATTAGTAAAATCTGTTAATGAAATTTCTGAGTTTTATAAGATTACTGGTGACGGTTGTTATATGATAGTTAGCTGTTTTGAAAATGATGCATTGGATGCTTTCTTAACAAAAATCTCGATTTATGGCCGATATAAGGTCAGCCATCAATTAAAACAAATTTTATAATTTAATCTATTTCTGTTATTTAAACATGACAAAAATAAATAAGATAGATAATTAAAAAATTTCAATTTTTTATATTTTTTTAATAAATCGACAAAAATAAGTTGCGAGTTAGTCATTTGTGTTATATGTTGTACAACAGTTAAATTTAAAGGTTTTATTTTTTATGAATTGTTTTTGTGTTTTCGTTACTAAACATCATCATCACCATCATTCCTGAATAGTCTTCGGGCGATTGGTGCTGGAAGACAAAAGGTCTTCCGGTGATATCGCAAAAGCATTTAGAGAACCCTCGGAAGATCAGTCTTCCGAGGGTTTTTTATTTGTGGTTTATAAATTTATTTAAACAAGTTGGAGAATAATATGTTGGATAATTCACGTTTACGTATAGCAATGCAAAAATCGGGACGTTTAAGCGATGAGTCGAAAAAATTATTGGCTCAATGTGGCGTAAAAATCAATTTGCAAGAACAACGCTTAATTGCTTTTGCCGAAAATATGCCAATCGATATTTTACGAGTTCGCGATGACGATATTCCTGGACTAGTGATTGATGGTGTTGTCGATATTGGTATTGTCGGTGAGAATGTGTTAGAAGAAGAAGTTCTTGATAGAAGAGCCGAAGGTGAAAATCCACAATATAAAACCTTGCGTCGCCTAGATTTTGGTGGCTGTCGCTTATCAATTGCAGCTCCTCGTGATTTTGTTTACAGCGGACCAGAATGTTTAAATAATTTACGCATTGCAACCACTTATCCTCACCTGCTCCGCCGTTATCTTTCACAATACAATGTCAATTTTAAAACCTGTTTACTTAATGGTTCTGTTGAAGTTGCACCACGAGCAGGCCTTGCAGATGTAATTTGTGATTTAGTATCTAGTGGGGCCACACTTGAAGCTAATGGTCTACAAGAAATTGAAGTAATTTATAAATCGAAAGCTTGTTTAATTCAACGAGAAGGTGAAATGTCACCAACAAAACAAGCATTAATCGACAAAGTGATGACGCGTATTCAAGGGGTAATTCAAGCTCGTGAATCCAAATACATTATGTTACACGCTCCAACAGCCGTTTTAGATCAAGTTGTATCATTATTACCTGGCGCAGAAAACCCAACCATTTTACCATTAACGGGTGAACAAAATCGGGTAGCTCTACATATGGTGAGTACTGAATCATTATTCTGGGAAACCATGGAAAAATTGAAAGATTTAGGCGCAAGCTCAATCCTTGTATTACCAATTGAAAAAATGATGGAGTAATTAAATGAAACTATCATATTGGCAACAATGTTCTAAAGAAAAACAAGCAGAATTACTGACTCGTCCTGCTATAGCTGCTTCTGATACTATTAGCCAAGCGGTTAAAGATATTTTGATTCAAGTAAAACAAAACGGCGATGAAGCCCTAAAAGAATTAAGTAATAAATTTGATAAAGTACAAATTAAGCAAATCAAATTAACTGAAGATCAAATAAAAACTGCGACTAGCCGTGTTAAACCAGAATTAAAACAAGCGATGCAATTAGCTGTAAGTAACATCGAAAAATTCCACCAAGCACAAGTTAGACAAACTATAACTGTGGAAACGATGCCGGGCATCAAATGTCAGTCAGTCACCAGACCAATTGATTCGGTAGGACTGTATATACCAGGAGGTTCGGCACCTTTATTATCTACCGTATTGATGCTAGCAATACCAGCTAAAATTGCTGGTTGCCGTAAAGTAATTTTATGTTCACCACCACCTATTGCTGATGAAATTTTATATGCAGCAGAACTATGTGGAGTGAGCGAGATTTATCAGCTAGGTGGTGCACAAGCAATTGCTGCAATGGCATTAGGTACTGCATCAGTACCAAAAGTTGATAAAATATTTGGCCCAGGTAATGCCTATGTGACCGAAGCGAAGCGTCAAGTTAGTCAAAGGCTAGATGGTGCAGCTATAGATATGCCAGCTGGACCTTCAGAAGTATTGGTGATTGCAGACAGTTTTGCTAATCCAGCATTTATTGCCGCTGATCTACTTTCTCAAGCTGAACATGGTCCAGACTCTCAAGTAGTACTACTAACACCCGATGAAAAAATTGCTCAAGCTGTTTCAATTGAAGTAGATAAACAACTAGCACAACTGTCACGCCAAGAGATCGCAGAAAAAGCTTTACAAGAAAGCCGACTTATTGTTACTAAAGATTTAGAAGAATGTGTGAATATTAGTAATCGCTATGGACCGGAACATTTAATTATTCAAACGCAAAATGTTGATGAATTAGTTGATAAAATTAATAGCGCTGGCTCGATATTTTTAGGTGATTGGTCACCGGAATCAGCAGGTGACTATGCATCGGGTACTAATCATGTTTTACCTACTTATGGTTATACAGCTACTTATTCGAGCCTTGGTTTAGCTGATTTTCAAAAACGTATGACAGTACAAAAATTGACTACTGAAGGTTTGCAAGCAATCGGTAATGCTGTTGAGCTAATGGCTCAAGCTGAGCAACTTACCGCCCACAAAAATGCCGTAACTATTCGTTTAGCTAAACTTAACTCAGATTCTGAAAAATAGGTGAATAAAATGGACATTAATCAATTAGTCAGAAAGAACGTACAAAAGTTGACTCCTTATCAATCAGCTAGGCGTATAGGTGGTAATGGTGATGTATGGCTAAATGCCAATGAATACCCTGTTGCACCCAATTTTCAGTTAACTGAGCAAAACTTAAACCGCTATCCTGAAGCACAACCCGAACAAGTGATTAATCGTTATGCGCAATATGCGGGTGTCACTCCAGAGCAAGTGATTGTTAGTCGGGGGGCCGATGAAGCAATAGAATTATTAATGCGAGCTTTTTGTGAACCTGAAACCGATACAGTACTTTACTGCCCTCCAACTTATGGTATGTATCAAGTCAGTGCCGAAACACTAGGTATAAAAACCAAAACCGTACAAACTAAATCTAATTGGCAACTAGATTTAGACGGAATTAAACAAAATCTAGACAATGTTAAATTGATCTATGTATGTTCACCTAATAATCCAACGGGTAATATGATAGACCAAGATGATATTAAAACTTTACTTAAACTAGCTGAAAATCGCGCTTTAGTGATTATTGATGAAGCTTATATTGAGTTTTCTCCAAATTCAACCGTTGTGAGCTGGCTTGCAAATTATCCTCACTTAGTTATTTTACGAACTTTATCGAAGGCTTTTGCACTAGCAGGACTACGTTGCGGCTTTACTTTAGCAAATAAACCAGTAATAGATGCTTTACAGAAAGTCATTGCACCTTATCCTTTAGCAACACCGGTTGCTGATATAGCAACCCAAGCATTAAGTAAAGATGGTATAAATACCATGAAGTTACATGTTATCAATCTCAATAATCAAAAAGAGAAATTAGCGAATCAACTTTCGGCTTTAGAAATCGTTGAAGAAGTTTATCCTAGCGAAGCTAATTATTTATGTGTTAAATTCCAAAGCAATAAAGAGGTATTTAGCAAATTATGGAATGAAGGCATTATTTTGCGTGATCAAAGCAAATCAATTGGCCAAGATGGTTTTATTCGAATTTCGATTGGTACACAAGCAGAATGTGAAGCAGTAATAACAGCACTCAAAGCGATATAATAGGAGCAAGTATGTTACAAAAATATTTATTTATCGACCGTGATGGAACATTAATAGTTGAACCCCCTATTGATTATCAAGTTGATAGTTTTGAAAAACTTGCATTTGAACCTAATGTGATCCCAGCACTACTAAAACTACAAGCTGCTGGTTACAAATTGGTTATGGTTACCAATCAAGATGGATTAGGAACCAGTAGTTATCCGCAAGCTGATTTTGATGGACCGCATAATTTAATGATGCAAATATTCGAATCACAAGGTGTTAACTTTGAAGATGTACTGATCTGCCCTCATTTTCCTCAAGATAATTGTGAATGTCGTAAGCCGAAAATCACTTTAGTTCTACCTTATTTAACCAGTGGTAAGTTAGATAAACAAAATAGTTACGTTATCGGTGACAGGGTCACAGATATGCAACTTGCTGAAAATATGCAAATAAAAGGATTACACTATAATCCAGAATCACTTAATTGGAATGAAATAGCCCAACGTTTAACCACTGCAGATCGTTATGCCAAAGTCGAACGAAATACCAAAGAAACCAAAATTTTAATTGAAGTATGGTTAGATAGACAAGGTGGCAGTCAAATTAATACCGGCATTGGTTTTTTTGATCATATGCTTGACCAAATCGCCACTCATGGCGGTATCAAATTAAACATTCAAGTAGAAGGCGATTTACATATTGATGATCACCACACTATTGAAGATACAGGTCTTGCCTTAGGCGAAGTACTAAAAAAAGCACTTGGCGATAAACGAGGTATCACTCGTTATGCATCAGTTATTCCAATGGATGAGTGTTTAGCAAAATGTGCAATGGATATTTCAGGTCGGCCTTACCTCAAGTTTTCAGCACAATTCAGTGATCCGAAAGTTGGCGATATGAGTACACAAATGGTTGAACATTTCTTCTATTCTCTAAGTTATACTATGGCAATTACCTTGCACATTGAAACAACCGGTGATAATGACCACCATCGTATCGAAAGCTTATTTAAAGCTTTTGCCAGAACACTCAAACAGGCGATTAAAATTGAAAGTGATAGATTACCTAGCTCGAAAGGAGTGTTATAGATGAAAATTGTCATTCTAGATACTGGCTGTGCTAATCTTTCCTCAGTCAAATATGCAATACAGAGATTAGGCTATAATCCAATTATCAGCCTTGATCCTGATACAGTACTCGAATCAGACAAACTGTTTTTACCAGGTGTCGGTTCAGCTTCTACTGCAATGCAAAAATTAGAAGAACGTAATTTAATTGATCTTATCAAAGTCTGTACTCAACCAGTATTAGGTATCTGCCTCGGTATGCAACTTTTAGCTGATTATAGTAATGAAGGTCATGTCGATACCTTAGGTATTATTCACGAAAAAGTAGTACAAATTCCTGATTGTGGATTACCATTACCACATATGGGCTGGAATCAAGTCAATCCCAAAGCCGGACATCATCTATTTAGAGATATTCCTGATGGTGCTTACTTTTACTTTGTACATGGATACGCCTTACCATTATGCTCATCAACTATCGCAGAAACCAATTACGGCGAAAGCTTTACTGCTGCCGTACAAAAAGACAACTTTTACGGTGTGCAATTTCATCCAGAGCGTTCTGGCTTAGCCGGTGCAAAATTGCTCAAAAACTTTTTGGAGATGTAACTATGGCAGTTTATCCTATTATTATTCCCGCGCTTGATTTAATTGATGGTACTGTTGTGCGGTTACATCAAGGTGATTATGATCAAAAACGAGATTATGGTAATGATCCTTTAGCTCGTCTACAAGATTATCAAAAGCAAGGTGCGAAACTATTACATCTGGTTGATTTAACTGGCGCTAAAGATCCGAAAGCTCGACAAATCTCATTGATAAAATCCCTGATTAATGGTGTACAAGTTCCAGTACAAATTGGTGGTGGAATTCGGACAGAAGAAGATGTTAAAGCATTATTATCCGCAGGTGCAACTCGAGTAGTTATTGGTTCAACAGCTATTAAACAACCTGATTTAGTAAAAAAATGGTTTGATACTTATGGCCCTGAATCGTTGGTATTAGCCTTAGATGTTCGTATTGACCAACAAGGTAACAAAAACGTCGCTATCCATGGTTGGCAAGAGGATTCTAAACAGACATTGGAACAAGTTATTGATGATTATCTACCCTATGGCTTGAAACATGTACTATGTACAGATATTTCTAAAGATGGAACGCTAAGTGGCTCTAATGTAAAACTCTATCAAGAGATCAGCCAAAAATATCCACAAATTGCGTTTCAAGCTTCTGGTGGTATTGGTCAAATAGATGATGTTAAAGCATTAAAAGATAGTGGTGTTGCCGGTGTTATTGTCGGTCGAGCATTATTAGAAGGTAAATTTACAGTTCAGGAGGCGATTTCATGTTGGCAAAAAGGATAATACCTTGTTTGGATGTCCGTGATGGGCAAGTTGTAAAAGGAGTACAATTTCGTAATCATGAAATCATTGGCGATATTGTACCATTAGCCAAACGCTATGCCGAAGAAGGGGCCGACGAATTGGTATTCTATGATATTACAGCCTCCTCCGACGGTCGAGTAGTTGATAAAAGTTGGGTGGCAAAAGTCGCTGAAGTAATAGATATCCCCTTTTGTGTCGCTGGTGGTATAAAAACGGTTGAAGATGCAGGACAAATTTTAACTTTCGGTGCTGATAAAATTTCAATCAACTCTCCTGCGTTAGCTAATCCGAGTTTAATTACTGAGTTAGCTGATTGTTATGGAGTGCAATGTATCGTGGTAGGGATTGATACTTGGTATGATAAAGATTCCGATAGTTATCATGTTTATCAATTTACCGGCGATGAAAAGCGCACTGTGGCGACCAAATGGAATACACTTGATTGGGTGCAAGAAGTACAAAAACGCGGCGCAGGTGAAATAGTGCTAAACATGATGAATCAAGATGGTGTCCGTAATGGTTACGATCTAAAACAACTCAAAACAATTCGAGAAGTTTGTCATGTACCACTGATTGCATCTGGTGGTGCTGGTACGATGGAGCATTTTTTGCAAGCTTTTCAAGAAGCCAATGTTGATGGTGCATTAGCCGCTTCCGTCTTTCACAAACAAATAATTAATATTGGTGAACTTAAACAATATTTAGCTCAACATGGAGTAGAAATCCGATTATGTTAACTCAACATTCCCAAATACAAATAGACACTAAACAACTTGATTGGCAAAAAGTTGATAATTTAATGCCGGTTATCATACAACACTATGTTTCTGGTGAAGTGCTTATGCTTGGCTATATGAATCAAGAAGCATTAATTCAGACACAAACTAGTAGCAAAGTAACCTTCTACTCTCGTACCAAACAACGCTTATGGACCAAAGGTGAAACATCAGGTAACTTTTTAAATGTAGTAAGCATCTCGACGGATTGTGATAATGATACCTTACTGATTTTAGTTAATCCAATTGGTCCTACCTGTCACACTGGAACAAATAGCTGTTTTAACAATAACCAAACTGAATGGGGCTTTTTATACGATTTAGAACAATTACTTGGTGCTCGTAAAAATGCTGATCCTAAATCATCTTATACGGCAAAACTCTACCATGATGGTACGAAGCGTATTGCCCAAAAAGTGGGAGAAGAAGGTGTTGAAACTGCACTTGCAGCTACAGTACACGACAAAGAAGAGTTAAAAAATGAATCAGCCGATTTAATTTATCACTTATTGGTCTTACTACAAGATCAAAATCTCTCAATGCAAGATGTCATTGCTATTTTAAAAGCTAGACATAAATAACATTAGTCACCAAGCACAATCTGTTGTGCTTGGTCTTTAAAATTTATAAGCAAAAGATTTTCCTACTACCTAACAGGTAATTTAATCCCATTAAACATAGCCTGTACTGCTACATTATTTTCACATAAGATAAGTCTATCAACTGTTTGCCTATTTAAATGTGCCGAAAACTGATTAATAAAATCATACATATAATTGCGTAAAAATAGCGAACGAGCAAAGGCAATATAAGTGGTACTATATGGAAATATATGTCCAGCATTAAGTACCACAAAATCACTATCAGAGCTTTCATTAACCGCCATTTTAGCGACAATGCCAACGCCAACCCCTAACTTAACATAAGTTTTGATCAGTTCCGCATCAGTAGTACTAAAAACAATATTAGGAATTTGATTAGCTTTGATAAAAGCTTGATTCAAATCAGACCCATCATTAGAAAAATCATAACTGACTAAAGGATATTTAGACAATTCATCGATAGTAATTAAACTGCTTTTAGCTAATGGATGATTTTTCATTACAATCACAGCTTGGTTCCAATGATAGCAAGGTATGGCAATCATATCATCGCTAAGTTCAGATAAATCAGTTATGATAGCAAAATCAGCTTGGCCTGTTTGCGCTTGTAAAAGACATTGCGGAGATGATCCTTGCTCCATATGGAGTGTTATACTTGGATACTGTTGCATGAATTGCTGAATAACAATTGGTAAAGTATAACGAGCTTGAGTGTAAGTTGTAGTAATGGTTAATGAGCCTTGATTAGGCTGACTAAATTCTTTAGCAATAATTTTAATATCTTGCGATTTAGTTAAAATCTCTTTAGCTAAAGCAATAATCTTCTCACCAACGGGGGTAACTTCGGAAAGATGTTTACCGACACGAGTAAAAATTTGCACATTAAGTTCATCTTCCAATAATTTGATCTGTTTACTGATCCCTGGCTGAGAAGTATACAGTTTTTCAGAGGTAAGTGACACATTAAGATCGTTATTGACGACTTCAACAATATAACGCAGTTGTTGCAACTTCATGACAAAGGCTCCTTTAACTGTATACCTTTCCCCCTTTTTAAAACTATATAAAAAGTCAAAAAGAGGGAAATCGTAAGGTAATTCCTTTCACACTTTAGCACAAACAAAAAACAGCTTTTTATACTAAAACGATTCCTTAACCTGAGCGATTTTACATAAATCATCAGGTGTTCTTACCTATTTTTTACTATTAACCCATTTACCATCAACGTATTGCATTACCCAGCCAGTCGATTTGCCATTGACTTCCGAAGTAACGTACTGCTGTTTACTTTTACGACTAAATCGCACAATAGCTGGATTACCTTCTGGATCTTGACTCGGCGCTTGCGTTAAATAAATAAATTTTTCGGGTAGACGATCTTTAAAACGTTGTAGTTCTTCAATTAGTGGTGCACGAGTTTCTCTTGATTTTGGAAAATTATGTGCAGCTAAAAAGATACCTGAAGCACCATCTCGTAATACAAAATGTGCATCTGACTTAGTACATTTTAACTCAGGCAGATCAACAGGATCTTCTTTAGGTGGCGCTACATCACCATTTTTTAAGATCTTACGAGTGTTTTTACAATCTTGATTGGTACATCCCATGTAAAGTCCAAAACGGCCTGATTTAAGATGCATTTCTGATCCACATTTTTCACATTCAATAATTGGACCTTCATAGCTTTTTACCTTAAATGTGCCTTTTTCAACCAATGAACCATCACAGATTGGATTATTACCACAAATATGTAATTTACGTTCATTATCGAGCAAATAACTGTCCATAGCCGTATGACATTTAGGACAACGTTTAAGTGCTCTCAACGCGTCAGTTTCGGCTGTCTCTGCCTCTTCCAAAATATTTAATGTTTCATATTCGGGAATTAAATTAATTGTTTGCTTACAACGCTCTTTAGGAGGTAACGCATAACCAGAACACGCTAAAAATACACCGGTACCCGCAGTTTTAATGCCCATTTCACGACCACAATTAGGGCATTTAATTTCTGGTGTTAAAACTAGTGGATTAAGTTGCATACCTCCACGATCAGGATCTTGTTCTGCAATGGTTAAGTGTTGGCTGAAATCATCAAAAAATTGATCTAAAACTTCACGCCATTCTTGCTTTTTATTGGCAATTTCATCAAGTGCATGCTCCATGCGAGCAGTAAAATCGTAACTCATTAAGTCATTGAAATTTTCACTTAAACGATCTGTGACAATTTCGCCAATTTTTTCCGCATAAAAACGACGATTATCTAATCGTACATAACCACGATCTTGAATAGTTGATATAATCGTTGCATAAGTAGAAGGACGACCAATCTCTCGTTTTTCAAGTTCCTTAACTAATGAAGCTTCGTTGTAACGAGCTGGAGGCTTAGTAAAGTGTTGATTAGGATCTAAGCCTATTAATTCCAACATATCTTGCATAGATACTGCTGGCAACATCTTATCTTCATTATTTTTAGTTAATTGTGGTTGCACTTTTGTCCAACCATCGAAACGCAAGGTTCGACCTTTAGCTTTTAAGGTAAAATCACCCGCTTTAACTGTAATAGTTGTTGAGTTGTATTCGGCTGATGTCATTTGGCAAGCCACAAATTGACGCCAAATTAATTGATATAATTTAGCTGCATCAGCCTCAACATCGCCAAGACTATCCGCTAGAATATTCACGTCAGATGGACGAATTGCCTCATGCGCCTCTTGCGAATTTTTCTTACTGCTATAAACGTTAGCTGATTTAGGCAAATACTTCTCACCGAAGTTTTGTCCAATGTAGTCCCGAACCATGGTTAACGCATCCTGACTCAAATTAGTAGAGTCGGTACGCATATAAGTAATATAACCAGCTTCATATAGGCGTTGTGCTAACATCATCGTCTTTTTAACACCAAAACCTAAACGGGTACTTGCCGCTTGTTGCAAAGTTGAAGTAATAAACGGCGCTGTTGGATTACTTTTAGTCGGTTTTTCTTCAATATTAGTGACTTGATATTGGCTTTTATTTAATTCATCCAAAGCAATATCAATAGCAACACGATCTTTAGGTTCAAACGCATCATTTTTATAATGCGTTACTTGCATTGTTAATTGTTCTTGATGAGCAGTTTTTAAATCAGCATAAAGATCCCAATACTCTTCAGGAATAAATGCATGAATTTCTCGCTCACGTTCAACCACTAAGCGTACCGCAACTGATTGAACACGACCTGCTGATAAGCCACGAGCGACTTTTTTCCAAAGTAGTGGTGATAACATAAAGCCAACCACACGATCCATAAATCGTCTTGCTTGTTGAGCGTTAACCCGATCCATATCCAACATGGCTGGATGATTAAAAGCATTTTTAATCGCCGTTTTGGTTATCTCGTTAAATACGACTCGACGATACTTATTATCATCACCACCAATAACGTCTTTTAGATGCCAAGCGATAGCTTCCCCTTCTCTATCCAAGTCGGTTGCGAGATAAATCATATCGGCATCTTTGGCTAACTTTTTAAGTTCGGCAACCACTCGTTCTTTGCCAGGTAAAATTTCATAATGCGCTTGCCAGCCATTGTAAGGATCAACGCTCATACGATCGACTAACACTTGTTTTTCCGATCGTTTAACTTTTTTCTCGGCTTTATCTTTACTTGTTTTTTCAGTGCGTTGACTACTACCACTCACTGGAAGATCGCGAATATGTCCGACACTTGATTTAACTACGAAATCTTTGCCAAGATATTTATTAATCGTTTTTGCTTTGGCTGGTGATTCCACAATAACAAGGGATTTTCCCATAATTAAACCTATTTATCCTGTAGTTTAAGTTATTTACCGTCTATATTGACATCAAATAATGACAGTAAATCATCTTTAATTGTCGATACTTTACTAGCATATTGCTCTTTTTGCTCTGCATCTTCAATTAGTTGTGTAATTGTTTGTGACAGCGTACATCCTCGGCGCTTAGCTAAATTAGCCAATCGTTGCCAGACTAGAAATTCCAAATCAATAGACTTTTTACGTGTATTTTGCTGTTCGGCATTAAAATGTCGTTTTCGTCGTGCTCGAATGGTTTGCTTCATACGATTATCTAAATCTGGATTTAGATGCTGCTTAATCCAATCAATAACCGCAGTCGGTCTGTGTTCCAATAACAATAATTCATTTACGGCTTGTTGAGCAGCACTCTTTTCAATATAACGAGTGATAAGCTCCCCTTCCAAATGCCTTTTTACTAAATAGTGCCACTTCCAACCGCATTCAAGGTTTTCTAACTGCTGGTATTTCATCGGTTCACCTTGTGACGCTGTAACTAAATATGTTAGTTGTAACATAATCTTGACACACAATAAAGAAAATTATTGCATTTGACAAATTTTTTATAAATCTGCTATCGTTCACCCTTAATTTCAGATCTTTTTTAAGGAATCAAAAATAATGGCAAAAGCCGATGTTATTTATATTAATGGTCACATCTATACTGCTGACCAACACGATACGGTTTGTGAAGCGATTGCAATTCAAAATGGCTATATTGTTGCAACCGGCTGCACGCAAGAGATAAATAACAGTCAATATGTTGATAATTCCACGATAATCTATGACCTACAAGGTAAAACCATGATGCCAGGGATTATTGATGCTCATTTACACACCTTTTGGGGCGGCATGCAATTATCCTCATGTAATCTAAATTACCAGAGTTTAACTGTAGATGATACTTTAGCTATCATTCAACAATATTTAGACAATGATTCCGTTCACAATAGTAGTAGTTGGTTACAAGTTCGAGGCTGGTTACGCCAAGAAGTTTTACCAATTGGTACAGATATTACTCGATTCGATCTAGATAAACTTAATACTCAGCGTCCTATCATTCTATTTTCAAATGACTGTCATACGCTAGTTGCCAACAGCATAGCATTAGAAAAATTTGGCCTTGATCGTAATACACCTGAACCATCTGATGGCAAAATTGGGCGTACTAAGGATGGTGATTTAAACGGTATATTAGAAGATGCCCCTGCAATGCGTGCATTTGACAGTATTTCTAAACTTACCGACGAACAAGCAGTAAACATTGCTAAATTATCACAAGAAGAATTAAATAAGCAAGGTGTAACAGCGGTAATGGATGCGCGGATAACAGAAACCCAAGCCGATGCATTTCTAAAATTACAACAACTAGACCAACTGTCAATCCGATTATTTGGTGCCCGAGAATTACCACCTGATGATGTTGGTAGTATAGAAGATATTCCAGCAGTTATTGATCGCGTTAAACAATTTGCTGAACATTATAATGATAAAAACTGGCAACCAAAACCAGGAATTAAAGTATCTCATACCAAATTATTTGTCGATGGTGTAATGCAAGCGCCACTAATGACCGCTCGTTTATTACAACCTTATCAATTAGAAAATGAAAAAGATCGCTATGGTGACCTATATTATTCGATAGAAATGCTTGATTCATTAATTTTAGAATCATCACGGGCAGGCTTTCATCCACACATGCACACCGTTGGCGAAGGAGCCATTGAAGTGGTGCTTAATGCGATTGAAAAAATGCGTAAAGCACTACCCAATGCAGATATTAGACCAAGCACAGCTCATAATGAACTTAGTGCGATGCATCAATTTGACCGTTATAAACAATTAAATGCAAATGTTGTTTTTTCATTCCAGTGGGCCGGTTGTAGTTCTGCAATGATTGAACAGTATAAAACATTATTTGGTGCTGAACGTTATAATGGTTTAGAAGCACACGGTCAATATATTGATGCTGGGGTAACTTGTGCTTTTGGTAGTGATTGGCCAATTGATCCGCTTAATGAATGGTATGATTTCCAAATAGCTATGACTAGACAGATTGATACTGAACATCCACGTTTAAACAGTGATCGCAATTTAACAGCACTTGAAGTACTACGCTGTGCGACCATCGATGCTGCTTATGTTTTAAAACAAGAAGACTATATCGGATCTATTGAGAAAGGTAAGTTTGCTGATGTAATTATTTTAGATCGTAATCCATTTACCATTCCGGCAACAGATATACAAAACGTCAAAGTATTAACCACAATTGTAGGCGGCAAAACAGTTTACCAACAAGCATAATTGAACTAACCTATTGTTTTAAAAAATATAACACCCTGCCATTGGCAGGGTGTTTTTTTATAACTAATCAATATCAAACCTGTGCAACAATCGATTGGAAAATACATTTTTCAAACAACAATAAAGCCATCAAATAGCCAATTAAATTATTCAAATTTAGTATTTATTGAACACAATTAACGAGCTGACTTATTTTTTTTATAAAAAAAAGCTCACAAATTATGCGGACTTATGATCTTTACTAAAAATTAGCTTGCATAATTATAATAATGTGGGAGAATTCCCTGCCGCTTTAAGCGGGTAAAAAGGCAAAACTATACTTAGTAGTTTTTTATTGTTTTTTGGGACAGAGGAGCAAATTAAATCATGTCCGCAATAAAAATGAAACGAGTTTTAACCACACCTGCATTGATTGCATTTGGTTTAGCTTATATGGTTCCTTTAGGGATCTTTACCACTTATGGGGAAGTTACCGTTGTCAGTAATGGACACTTGCCTGTAGCCTATATCATCACCCTTGCCATGATCTTTTTCACAGCATTAAGTTATTGCCGAATGGCAAATAAACTGCCTATTGCTGGTTCGGCTTATACCTATGTACAACGAACGTTTGGTGGAAAAGCAGGTTTCTTAGTTGGTTGGGCACAAATTCTTGATTACCTATTTTTACCAATATTAAATTATTTGGTTTTAGGGATCTATCTACATGAACTATATGATAATATTCCAGCTTATGTATATGTATTGGCATCGATTATAGGTGTAAGTGTATTAAATTACCTTGGAATCAAGTTAATTAATTGGGCCAATATTACTTTGAATTTCTTTCAAGCATTATTCATCGTATTGTTTATTATTTTGACATTGACAAATGTTCATTTGACACCTGAAACAATGTTAAAACCAATATCCGTCACAACCGATGATTTTAGTGGTTTATTTTCTGGAGCTGCCATATTATGTCTTGCCTTCTTAGGTTTTGATGCTATAGCAACACTAGCAGAAGAATCCAATGATGCGAAAAAAACCTTACCAAGAGCAATTATCGGCACCGTATTGATTGCTGGTTGTATATTTTTAGTTGTCTCATATTGTGCACATTTAGCTTACCCACAATGGACAGATTTTGTTGATAATAAAGATACTGCCAGTTTAGATGTAATGCGTAAAGTTGATAGCATAAGTCATCTAACCAGTATACTTGGCAAATACGGTAATGATTTTATGTATAATTTCTTCCAAACCGCTTATTTGACAGGTGTATTTGCCTCTACAATGACCGCACAAACTAGTGTGTCACGAATCTTTTATGCAATGGGGCGTGAAGGTGTGTTACCAAAACAGATCTTCTATAAAATTCATCCTCGTTTTCGAACACCTTATTTATCAATTATTTTTGTTTCCTGTTTTTCACTACTCTCTTTGGTACTTGATTTAAGTTTAGTCGTTTCAATGATCAGTTTTGGCGCCTTAGTAGCCTTTACCTTCGTTAACCTATGCGTAATCAAAAGCTACCTAAGTGGTACGGAAAAAACAGTACCAATGCTTTTAAAATATGGATTAATGCCAGCAATTGGCGTATCACTTTCGTTATGGCTATGGACCAGTCTTGAAACGACAGCGATGACGGTAGGTTTAATTTGGTTAGCAATTGGATTTTGTTATTTGCTTTATTTAACTCGATGTTTTACCAAATCATTGCCTTCTATTGATCATACAGAATTGGATTCAATCATCAAAGATTAGTAATCTATTAGGTCTACTTAAAAGTATTTAGTTGATGCCCTTTTAAAACAATTCCGTCGACTTTAGTCGACGGAATTTTCATTTCTCAGTAAATAAAATAAGCTAAGTTAAAATCGCTTAAAATTATTCACCAAAGCCTGTAGCAAATAATTCACGGATTTCATCCATTGCTGCTTGTTCATCTTCACCATCACAGATGATTTCAACAGTTGAACCACCTTTAACGCCAGCACCAAGTAAACCCATCATGCTTTTTAATTTAATGGCTTTGTCGTTATAAACAAGTTCAATTGATGATTTATAACGGCCAGCTAATTTAACAAGCGTTGTTACTGGGCGTGCATGTAAACCAGTTGAATTTTTTACTACCATTTGCTCTTTTAACATATTATAGTCCTTACATATATCTAACGTTAATACAATGCATGTATTTATATCATAAATTAACTTTTTTTGCTCTTTTTTAGCATCAATTTTTGAAATTATTTGATTATCTGATAGTTTTGCTAATATTTTTCATCACATTAAAAGCTATACTACCCAAAAATATCTTACGATATGAAAAAATATCGGCGCAGCAAAGCAAATAGAATCAAAACGATCAAGTATTCCACCGTGACCACCTATTAGTTTACCCCAATCTTTTACGCCATGATCGCGTTTAATAGCAGACATAACTAGACCACCCATAAATCCTAACAAAGTGATCATTAAAGAAATAAGTCCTGATTGTATAAAAGTAAACGGAGTGATCCAACACATACAGGCACCAATAAAACTAGCAGATAAAACACCACCAATAAAGCCTTCAATCGTCTTTGATGGTGATACGTTTGGGCTAATTTTATGTTTACCAAACAATTTGCCAAATACGTACTGCAACACATCAGATAACTGAACGATTAATACTAAATAAGCAATGAGTAATAGATTACGGCCTTGGTAATTTTCGATATCTAATACTAATAATGCTGGCACACACGAGATACTATATACCGTAATCATTAATCCCCATTGCACATCGGCTATTCTCGCCAAAAAATTAGCGGTTGAACCAGTTATTGTGGCAAATATCGCCAGAAACAAGAAAGCATAAACAGGAATAAAGATACTAAATAAACCATACCATGCTAAGGCGACCAAAATATATTGCATGGGTAAAGCAACTGCAAAAGCAAATATTAGGGCAAAATAATCAGAGTGATTGATAGGCGTTAAAATAAGAAACTCTCGCAATGCTAAAGCTGAAATAACAAAAAACAAAAAAATTACTGCCAGTTGTCCAAACCAAAATGCTAAACCAATAATGGCAACCATTACCCACCACGCATTGATGCGAGTATTTAAATTATCGATAACACTATTAGGCGATGTAAGACGATATTTTAACAATTGACCAATAATTGTTGCCACTAATAAAAACAAGCCGATGCCCAAAAATAATAATAGTGTATCATATTGGAAATGGGACATTTCAGCGCTCCTTATATTGCTGTGGTGGTAATCTATTAACTTGTGATAATAGCATTAATCATTATAAAAACGACTAAACAATTTTGTAATAAAAATAGTACTACCTGCCTTTTAAACAGTGATAAAATCCCTTTTTGCCGTTCAGACAGCGTTCTTGATGATTGATGAGGTTTGATTAGTTGCAAATTGGCTAATGCTATGTCCATAGCTAGCAGCTCTTCTGGTAAATGATCAACATGCTCAGATAAATATTCAAACAATTTCCTATCAAAATCTATCCTTATTGCATAATACTTACTCATTAAACCTAGAATAAAAATGATTAGACAACTGATAGTTAATGATGTTAGAGAAATATGAATCAAAGCGACAATAGCAGCTAATATGGTTAATAGTATCGAAAAAAGATCAATATGTTTACTTATCGATAAAAAACAACAAAACGTTACTATATCTATTTTAGTTACACTATTTTGCGACCTATTATTACTACTCAACATATCGCTATCTTATCTTTAAAGTTAACCAACCAATTGGATAAAATCAATTGTTGCTGGCTAGAAATTACAATTGAATTCCGCTGTTCTTTTACTATTCCTATCGCCTGTTGCAGAGTATTAGCTCTTTTAGTCCACAATAACCATGCAATAACTGCAGTTGCACTTCTCGAATAACCTAAAGCACAACAGACTAATAGTTTACCCTGCTGTCGATAATATTCGATAGCTTGTGCAGCCTGCTGACACTCTTGTTGTGATAAGGGGGTCATATCTAAAACAGGAATAAGCTTATAGTTACCGTTAAAAAATCCAATTGGCAACTCGGCACAAAGATCGACAACCGATATAAAATGATTTTGATTTAGCGTTTTTGAGGATGGAATGCGACCTAAATAAACTTCATCAATAATCAAATCATCAGTTGGATGTTTAATTGTCCATAACCTTGAATTGAGCCACATAATAGCAAAAAATGGCAAATAGAGCAGATAAACGGCTAACTTAAAATGACCATTTTGCTGTTTTTGCAAACCGGAGGTGCCAAACAACAAATAATTAGTTGCAATCAATAACCAGGCACCAGCCAACCATAACAACCAGAGTGCCCAGCCAGAAAAGTAAATAGCTATAGTGAGTGACAGTAGGAATAAACAAAAATAGATCATCGCCCAAATATAGTTTTTAGTTAATGGTCGATGTTTTAATGGCGTCGTCATATTATCGGGCCATAACAAAATAGAAAAACACCCTACCCATAATCCAGTTGGAATATCGAAAAAATGATGTTGCCAAGTCGTTAAAACCGAAAGTGCAATTAAAAAACACCAAGCATGTAATATATAACGTCCAATCCCCCGAAAATATTGAGCAAAAAATTGCCATAAAATAACTAATAATGTGATGTGTAATGAAGGAGCTTGATTAAACGGTTTATCGAATCCCATTAAAATATCAAACATCAAGCCCAAAAATCCATCCAAAGCTGGGCGTTCAAAATAGAACTTAAGCGGGAAAATTAGAAAACAGGTGATACAAATCACTTGTGCCGTTAACAGCCTTAAACCAAGATTTTTAAGTGATTGCCAAGAAGATGTTAAAAGAATAGCTAATCCATACATCAGATCGATAGACCAATAAGGAATTATCGTCCATGACCAAAGTGGAATAGAATATTCCCAACTAAAAAATAGACTTGTTACATCCTCACGTTGAGATGATAGCCAGTTGGCAAAATTATAGCTAGCAAAAAAGAATACTGATAAACCGGCTAACCATACACATTTATAGACATTAAGTCGGCTAAAGAGTTTTAACATAATCAATGCGAAGTTCGTTGTGCCAGTGATACGGTAAAAATCCCCCACTGGTCTACTAACATGGTCACTTTACTAAAACCTGCTTCGGCAACTAACTGATCCATCTCGATCTGTGTTCGGCGTCGCATGATCCATGGTTGCCCTTCTCGATGTGAAGTTAACGCTCTAGCAATAAACTCTAATTGAGGATGCCAAGGTTGATTGGTATAAAGTAAATACCCACCTTGTGGAATTGCATCAGCCAAGCCAGATAAAGATTGCTGTAACAGTTGATTATCACCAAATAATTCATACAATCCTGATACCACAGCTAAATTAGGCTGCGGAGATAATTGTGCGAGTTGCTCACGGTTAAATGCATCGCCTTTTTCAAAACGAACGATGTCGCTTAAACCTTGTTGCTCAATTAGTGCTTGTCCATCACGGATATTAATATCACTATAATCGCGCAACAAAACCGAATTAGGTTTATTAGCGATTTGATTAATGGTTTCTAAAATATATCGACCATGCCCTGCGGCTATATCAACAATATTTACTTCAGTAGATTGTTGTTGTAACAGTTCAATAGCTTGCTTTAAGAGCAGTTCAAGATGAATTTTTCGTTGTCGAATCCCTCGCCAACCAATAGATTGTAAATAGAGATAATCAAAAAATTGCCCCAATTTTGAAGTGCCGGATGGCTCATTTCGATAAACATAATCAAGTGTACTACCGGAATCAAAACCTGTTTCAAATCCTAGTTTAATTCCATCCGACATATTACTAGCATATTTCAAGGTCGCTTTGACTAACTTCCAATACCATGGTTTAAGCCAACCCGAAGGTGGTAAAGCTAACTTATCGGTTTCGGATCGAGTATAACCTACCCGATCGGCATTAGTTAACTTTGGAACATTGGGTTGATTAGCAAAACAACCTTGAATAAATCGCCTTGCTCTATCAATTGCCATATAACGATCTTTTTCACCAAAGGTATCATGATAAAATTTTGGTAGGATATGAAACTCTTTTTGATTGGTTCCTAAATTATCATAAAACGCCTGTTGTGGTTTTCGTCGCACCACAAAATCACAACCAGAAACTAATAACTGTGTAGGAACAGTGATCGCGTTGGCATCCTTAACAATTCGATCCGCTACCGCATACAAATCAAGCAGTAATCTAACCGAAATGGGTTTAGTAATTAAAGGATCTTTATTAAAAGAATCTGCTCGACTGTCATCATGAGTTAGTAAATTCGGTTTGACATAACTATTTACAAAGAAATTGCCTTTCAAGTTATATAATAACTTAAGTCCAGGTACCGCTAATGGCACATATAATTTAACGCTAAAAGCTGGAGCACCTAAAACTAAAGCGCGAATATTCGGTACATAATCATGCACCCAACCAGCAGCAATTACTGCACCAACACTTTGTGCAATAATAGCAATATCTTGCATTTCAATCGCATATTCTTTAATGATATGCTGTATAAAACAGTTGGCATCTTTTATCAGAGTGGCAAAATTTACCGCATCACCACGTTGACCATCAGATTGGCCATTTCCTCGCGCATCCCAAGCAAAAATATGGAAATCAGGTAATTCCAGCTCTTCAGCTAAATGAGCAATTCGTCCAGAATGTTCATGCCCACGATGAAAAAGTACAATTGCTTTTGAAGGCGTTTTAGTATCACTATCGACTGCAGGCCAATAACGATAAAATAATTGACAGTCATCATGACTAATAAATGTGTTTTGCTGCTGTTCACGCATTCCTTATTCCTTATTATTTTTCGCTTCTTGCAATCCTTTTTTCACTCTATTAATCACAGTAATTAATAACAAAAAGGTGATAAACCACAATAGAACATTTAGCCATTCAAGAGGCAATAAATAGGTTGCAATTCCTAAACTAATTAGGCTGAAAGCTAAAGCTCGATCGCTTTTCCCCATAGGTCCATCATAACGTCGAGAGCTACCAATCATCACACCTAGTACGCCTGCGTATTCGGTTAGAAATGATAACAAGATTACTAATATCATTAAATTGGTATTAACTTGATTTATTTGAGTAAAGATTAACAGCAGAGCACAATCGGAAATCACATCACAAATCTCATTTAAATAGGCTCCTAAATTGGATTTCTGACGATATTCTCTGGCTAACATACCATCAATAGCATTAAGAGCCATCCGGATAAACATCCATACGGGTATTAACAAAAACAGCCATTGATGATCTGCAAAAAAGCCAACTAATAAAGCAATCAATATCGATCCAGCACAAGCAGCTAACGTGACTTGATTGGCGGTTATTCGTGAATAATAAAGCGAATTAACATAAGGACGAAGCAATGTTTGAAAGCGAGATTTTAATTGATAAATAGAAAACACAGATCGATCCTTAATATATAATTATACAATTCTTTGTAATTGAGCATACTTTAATGAACTTACCATAAAATGCAAACGATTGAGTACATTGACTTCACCTGCGCCATCATCAAAATCCAAATAGAGTAGATTCAATTTTGGATTAAGATCACGCATACGTTTCTCAACCCCTTTAGAAACAACATGATTAGCAATGCAGCCAAATGGTTGCAAACTAATAACATTATTGATGCCATGCTCAGCAAAGGTCATAATTCCTGCAGGAATTAACCAACCCTCACCATATTGATTGGCTAAATTTAAAATTTCTTCTGCCTTTTTCGCCATATCACGAATATTATGAAATGGTTGATAGTGTTTAAAATCAGATAAAATCTGATTAGTTTGATCAATATACTTTTGCGCTACCTTTTCAAAAAAGTGAACAAAATAAGCGACGAAACTCTTGTTAACAATATAATTGTCAACATTACTATCATAGTTAACAAAACATTGTGCAAAAAACTCAATCATTGGCGGAATAACAGGTTCAATACCCTGATCAACTAGCCAATCAACACTATGTTGATTACCAAAACTGTTATATTTAACATAAATTTCACCAACAATACCAATTTGTGGGCAATCTTTATTTAAAGTCTCGATTTGATTAAAATGATCCACCGCCTCTTTTAACAGCGCAAAGATCGCCTTTTTGCCTTTATGTTGATTGATAAGTTGTTGTAACTTTCTAATATAAAGCTCTTTCGCTTGGTTAGCTTGTTGTTTAAATTTGGCTCTAGGCGCAACCGAGTAGAACATCTTCGAAATCGAATCAGTAAATAACATCGCAAAAAACGTCGTTGGTAAAGTTTTTAGCCAATTAATTCTAAAACCTGGTTGCTCAATTTCATTAATATTACCGGTACTGAGTGACACGATAGGAATATCTTCGAAACCATTACTAATCATTGCTTTCTTAATTAAAGAAAGATAACTACTCGCTCGGCACTGGCCACCCGTTTGAGTAATGCCGATAGCCACTTCATCACGTTGATATTTACCTGAATTAAGCGCTTTAATAATATCACCAACAATAATGGTCGCTGGATAGCATATCTCGTTATTGCAATATTTAAGTCCCCACTCAACAGAACTTTTATCAGGTTTTGGCAAGGTTTCAAGTTTATAACCTGACAAGGCAAAAATCGGCGCTAAAAGAGGTGAATAGAAGTCTGAAATATATGGCGCCAAAATAGTACGACGCTGCTTATCTTGCTTAGCAAAAATAGCTGTCTGCTTACGTTCAACCACTTTTAACGGTTGTTGATGATTCATTCGAATTGACTCAATTATCGAACGTAATCGCAATCGCACCGAACCTGTTGCCGTGATCTCATCAATACGAATGATAGTGCACGTTTTACCCTTAGACTCTAAGATTGCTTTACATTCATCGGTAACAATCGCATCAGGGCCACAACCAAACGAATTAAGTTGTACAAACTGAATATTTTTCGGTTGTTCAGCAACAAAACTAGCTGCTGCATATAAGCGATTTGGATAACTCCATTGTGAGCAAATTTGTAGTTCAGGTGATAGTTGGCTGATCGCACCTAACACTGAATCTTCGGTTATTACATCACAACCAAGCGCATTTAAGATCTCTGGAGTTTTATGATTAATTAAACTATCACTATGATAAGGACGACCGGCCAAAATAAATACATAACGCCCCGTTTGTTTAGCATTATTTAATACTTCAACCGCTTTGTTATACAGCGATTTCTTATATTCAGCTTGAGCAGCTAATGCATTAGAAAATGCTTGATTAGCTATCTTTTCTGCAATACCAAGCGAAGTTAAATAATTAATACAGCCCTTTTTCAATAATTTTTGATTACTGAAATTGATTACTGGATAATCCAGTGGCACATCATATTTTTGGCTAGGATTGATAGCGCTATTTACCACCTCAGCATAGCTACTGACAATTGGACAGTTATAGCTGTTAACTGCATTAGTAAACTGATCAGATTCAAACACCACCATCGGCATAAAAATACGATCAACCTTTTGCTCAATCAGCTCTATAATATGCCCATGAACCAATTTGGCAGGAAAACAGATACTATCCGACATTACTGTACCTGCGCCCTTTTCATAAATCTCATGCGTCGAGTATGGTGATAACGTTACATTAATACCACTATTGGTTAACAACGTGTGCCAAAATGGAAAATTTTCGTATTGTCCTAAAACACGAGGAATACCAACATTGAGCTTAGATTCAGTATTATGGATATTGGTTCGCTCAAATAATAACGCATTTTTATAATCAAACATATTAAATGCATTTTTATCTTGATATTGATTATTACTCAAAAAGCGTTCGCATTTATTACCAGAATAATAACGCTGACCATTGGCAAAACGATAAATCATAATATCACATTTATTTTCACACCCCTTACAGCGTGATGGTTTCGCTTTATTATCTTCAGCTTTATGTAGATTATCTAATCCAATAAATTGCGAAGGTGTTTGTTGTTGCGCATAATGGTTTTTTGCCACTAATGCTGCACCATAAGCCCCCATGAGTTCAGGAATATTTGAACTAGCAATTTGAGCCCCAGTTAACTGCTCTAAGGCACGAAACACCGCAGGATTTTTAAACGTCCCTCCTTGCACCACAATATGATCACCTAATTTGCGCATATCATGTAATTTCAGTACTTTATGAATGGCATTTTTAATCACCGAAAAAGCCAACCCTGCAGAAATATCGCCCATTGTTGCGTTTTCACGCAGTGCCTGTTTCACTTTTGAGTTCATAAAAACTGTGCAACGGGTACCCAGATCACAGGGATTATTGGACTTACATGCTGCGTCAGCAAAATCAATAGTATTTGAATTGAGTGATTTTGCGAAGGTTTCAATAAATGAACCACAGCCAGAAGAACATGCTTCATTTAACTCAATATGATTTACGACACCATTGGCAATAAAGATGGCTTTCATATCTTGACCACCAATATCCATGATAAAACTGACCTTAGGCTCAATATGTTTAGCAGCAGCAAAATGCGCCATTGTTTCGACTAGACCATCATCAATCGCAAAAGCGGCTTTTAGTAGTTCCTCACCATAACCAGTGACACCTGTGCGAGCAATAATAATCTCTTTACCTGATGCAGCAATCTCATCCTTTAATACCGTTAACCCTTTAATTAATGCGGTGATTGAGTGGCCATTATTAGGCGCATAATAAGTAAAAAGTAGCTCGTCATCCTCACTAATTAAGGTAATTTTAGTGGTAGTTGAACCGCTATCAATTCCCAAATACGCTTTCTGCTTTTGGTAAGCTGTTAAAGCTAGACGGGGGATTTGAATATAGTTGCGTTTTTGTTGCCAATCATCAAAAGACAAGGCTTGATTAAAAAGTGGTTTTAACCTAAAAGATTGATTGACTTGAATCTTGGTTGAGGCATTTAATCTATCAATAAATTCAGTAAGTGTAAGTTGACTACGTTCAATTGCATGAATCGCTGCGCCCCAAGCGGACAACAAAGTAGGATGCTCGGTGGTAACTATCTGGTCTTCATTTAACTTTAGTGTCTCTAACGCGGCCTTGCCTAACGTTGGAATAAACGAAAACGGTCCACCAATCAACATTACTTTGGGTACGATATCATAACCACGAGCTAACGTATTGACCAATTGAATACAGACAGCATGTAAAACTGAATAGGCAATATTCTCTTTTGATACATTACGGCTAATTAAATTTTGCACATCAGTCTTAGCAAATACACCACAACGTGATGCAATAGGAAAGACTTTATCATGTTGAGTTGCTAGAAGATCAAATTCTTGTACTGGAGTATTGAGCAAGGTCGCCATCTGATCGATAAATGCCCCAGTACCTCCAGCACAACTACCATTCATTCGAATATCAGGCGGGCGGTCAGGAAAAAAGAAGATCATTTTACTATCTTCACCGCCAATATCGATTAACGTTCTAACCTCTGGATATTTGCGCTGCACCACTTCCGAAGCGGCAACCACCTCTTGAATAAAGGCGATATCGGCTTTTTCTGAAATACCCATCCCAGCAGAACCAGTCACCTTGACCGATAATACAATCTCTTCACCCAATTGTTGTTTAATTTCATCTAATAGTGATAAAACTGTTGGAACAATATGGGTATTATGGCGAACATAATTGGTATAAACAAAATTATCTTGCTTATCAAGCACGACACATTTTGCTGTAGTAGATCCGACATCCAATCCAAGTCTATACATTTTTGGCATAAACAAACTCACATTTGCAAAATTAGACTTAACCTATAAAAGGGTCACAAATATTACTAAATAACTATATTTTTATTGTGGAATTATTATAGCGAAATCTTTCTAATTTTTAATCTATTTGTTTAAAAAATGACATTTTTGGATATTTTTGGATATTTTTTGACTAATAAAAATTCAACGGAGTTTCAAATACAAAATCCGCTAAATTAACGTTATGCATTTGCCAAACCTTGCTTTGCCGTGGCAATAACGTTTTTTAAATCAACCCCTTGTGCTTTTGCAGCAAAAATGCAACCACAATAACACTGACGATAAACATCATACTCCTTACAAAGTTCGATAGATCGTTTATAACCATTATTCTTCTTGAAATCAGAAGGCAGATAGTTTACCGAAAAAAGCTCTTGAATCTCAAAACCAATTTGATTAATTTTCTGGCTATTCTTTTTTGGACTTAGCGTTAAAGCACTAGCGAAATAATCAAAACCTAACTCTTGTGCTTTAATCGCTGCTAAATCTAATCGCATTTTATAACAAAGATGACAACGTTCACCGCCTTCTGGTGCATCACGTAGATGCTCGACCTTTTTAATAAATTCTGCAGGTTGATATGGAGCTTCTAAAAACTGAACATTGTTGCCGGTTTTTTGATTAAAATCAGCAATAAATTTTTGTTGTACAACACTACGATATTCATATTCTACTCGCGGATGAATATTCGAATTAGCAAAATAAATAGTAATATCTGCATACTGAGCCAAATACTCCAGTACATAAGTACTACATGGTGCACAGCAACTATGAATTAGTAACTTTGGTCGTGCTGATGCTAACTGCCAATCAGCAATCACCTCTTTCAAAACTGAATCGTAGTTTACTTTATTATGTGGATTTAATTTTTCGAGAATATCTTTGGCATTAATTAACATTGGGACTCTTTCAAGTATCAGGCTGATTGATGAATTTTAAGGCGCGTATAATATAGTGTTCTACTTTAGCGTTCAAGTTTAAGTTACAATTTTGTTTTTCGGGATTAACATTTAATTTTCACCCTAAATTTGCGGTTATTAAAAACCCTTTTCCTCAAATTTTTAAATGCTAATTTCATCATTTTGCAGCAGTAAAAAAGTGACAAATGCCTAAATCATGAGTTAGACATTTTTAATAAACTGTTTCAACAGAATTTTTTGACTAACTATGCGGCGGTGAACTAGTCTCAGACGATATCATTATCACCGCTAACTTTCTAAACTAACACTTAGGCAGTTTGTAATATTTTTTTATTTTTATCCCTTTATGTATAGGGAACTCGGATTGGTTTTATTTCTCAATAATATCGGATCCGGTTTATCACTATTCATATAGGGAACATGTTATAAACCCCTTTTAGAGGGTTTGATTATAAGTGTGTAGCTATTTCTCTAGCCACGTCTAAAGCTATCTGATCCCACGCATACTCGATAACCGAAGTAACTTTTGCATCTTTTACACCGCTATCATTCTGTTTAGTAGAAAATTCTTTAGTCCATCTATTGCCTGATAATTCAAATGTTACATTTAAAATTACGCTCGCACTATCAATATTCGTTACTCCATAAGTGAATTTTGTTTTAGCATTATTAACTATTAATGTTAACTTTCTACCGCCAGAATTTAAATCTGCGTACGTGCTAATTGCTTCTTCAATTCTTGATGAAAGACCTATTCCAATCGGAATTCTAGTACGAGTCCCACCACCAACAAATCCTGAGGCCCCTTGTATATCAATTCGTGACGTAAAATCACTAGGGATCCATGTAATATCTAAGCTTTGTTTTTTAGTAATATGTATCTCTGATTTTATTTGCTTTAATGATTGATAAGACAACCTATCATTAAATTGATGATGAACACTACAACCAGAGAAAACAAAACCTAAACACGTTAATAATAATAATTTTTTCACCCCATTCTCCTATAAATAATTTTGATAGATAGTATAAAATTTGTTAGCCAAGTGCAATAAAAGTTATTAATTCAATCATTCTCATAATAGAGGAAATTATTTTTATCAATCTGGTACGATATTTTATCGACAATACTTATTTTTCCAATATCAAATAAAGAAGAATGAAAATGTTCTATTGATGTCATTAAATCAATATAACTATATATTTTATTTGAGATCGCCATTTTATCAAAATCTGGGAACATAAAATAATCATTTCTTATTAAAATAGAATAAAAATAACATATTGAAGTGTTTTTTAAATCAACACCAAAATCATTTTTAGCTTCATAATCAACAAACAAGGTCACTCAATATTGAGACAAATTTCCATTCTCATAATCATCTTTAAAATAATCCTTACCTACAATTTTTACGTAGCTTATCGTTGCTTTTTTGTACATCAATGATAATTTTAGCTCTTTGTAAGAGTTTGGTTACTTCATCTGCTGAGTGGTCGAATGACAGGCATAAAAAAACCGCCATTAGGCGGTTGAATTAGTTTTGATTATTTTAAATAATTATTTACTTTTTGACACAATAAAACCTCTTAGAGTTTTTTGTGATGAACTTAAAGTTATGGGTACTTCAATTTGCACATTCTTTTTCGAGATGTTCATAAGCTTTTTTGTAACCTAGTAGAGAAAAAGTAAAATCCCTTGTAAAGTTAGAACCAGCCCTTACGACGATCTTTTTACCATTTTGAAGTGCTTTATTCATAAAATCTTCTCTTTTTGCGGATACGATGTCTTTATCCAATTCCCATTCCATTTCAATTGGCTTTTCTTTATCTACTCTAAAAATGACTTTAATAGCACTGTCTTGATTGTCCTTCCAGTAGTTTGTTGAAGGTAAAAGACCCGCTCCTTGGCAATTAAACATAAGAGCAGCACTATCAATAGCCTTTGTTTTCGTCTTATCAATAGCGAATATCATAGTACTTTTTTTATCTGTTATTGGATCAGTATCGATTATAACACTCCATTCCTTATACTTAATTTCTTTGGCAAATACAAAAAGTGGAAATAATAACAAACACAATATAATCTTCTTCAAATCATTCCCTTAATCTTTGAGTTTTTTTGTAATAGTATTTTATTTATTGATTCGGAGCAATAAAAAACCACCCGAAGGTGGTTTGTATGAATTTTTAACTACCTACACGGCAGTGAACTAGAACATTATACACAATAAACTTTGTTCAGAAACCACTATTCGGTTTATCCCTGTGAGCACGGGGAACTCGCGATGCTATAACAGGTGTTGCTATTTCTGCGCCGGGTTTATCCCTATGTATATAGGGAAAACTGTTGTGTGATGCCAATGAAGTCTTTTCCGTCCGGTTTATCCCTGTATACACAGGGAACACATAAACACTCTTCAAAATAATTAATAAAAAACCCTCTAAGAGGGTTTAAAGAGGGTTTGAATTAATTTGATAGTCAATACAAATGTAACTTTTAGAAAATAATTTTATAACTTATTTAATTGTTTCATTATCATTTGCAAACTCTAAATATTTAGCTAATGTTTTGTTTAAAGCGAGCATGTTTTTTATTTCAGAAATAGATTTTGAATCTATATTATCATCACTATTTCTTTTCAAGCCGTAAAATCTAATAATGGCGTCTTGGGTATCATCAAGTGAATTGATATATGAAATAAATTCATTATTTAATATAAAGTTATACCACTCATAGACATAGCTGCCATATTCTCTTTTAAACGTAAGATCACTAGGAGAATTATATGTATTGCCGCTTTGATATATTTTGAAATTCTTAACTGAAATTCCATCATAGCTACTACAAATAACTTGAACTGTTGTTAGATAAACTCTTTCTTTAAGAATTGATATGTATATTTTTAAATAATCACTATCTAGCTTAATTTTCGCTAAATTATCAATTGGGTCATATGAAAAATGTATATTTTTTGTATTAATAGCATTAAGCAATTGGCGAAAGTCATTTGCATCTGTTATTTTTTTAGATAACTGTAAAAGTCCTTCTAGTTGCTTATTATATAGCTTTTGACCATTTGAAAACGTAATTATAAAAATATCTTTTGGTTCTGTTACAACTTCTGTTACTGATAATTCATCTATATTAGGAAATTTAATATTTTTAAACTTCTCAATTTGCTCTAACCGTTTTTTATAGTTTTTAAGGCTTTCAAATTCATCATAATATTTTAAGTCAGAAAGATAAAAAACCTCCCCGTTTTTTAAAATTATTTTCTGATATGTATCACGTCCAACTTTAACTTCTTTATCCAAATAACCTTCCATTCCTTTATATTTTTTGTATGGTGGATAATATAATGAATATATATTTGGAGAGGTATATAATCCGCCATACACCTTACGTCCAATAGCAGAAGAATCATATTCATTAAAAATGTACACCTCTTTACCTTCGGGATTATATTTTTCTTTTTTTACAGCGCCCAACGAATCAAATGAAATACAAGTTAAAACCAGCATTAAATAACATAATATCTTCTTCATACCATCTCCTTTTTTTGGGTAATGGTATGTTATTTAGGAATTTAGAGCAATAAAAAACCGCCACTAGGGCGGTTTGTATGAATTTTTAACTACCTACACGGCAGTGAACGAAACGCCAAAAACGAAAACGAACGCGATGAGTTTCTAAACTACCTACACGGCAGTGAACATCTGTGCTGTAGTCATGTTGAATACTCGTTATTTCTAAACTACCTACACGGCAGTGAACTAGAACCCGATATACTATAAATGTTGTTGGCAAAAAGGCAAAGTCTAATTTTACCAATAAAAACCCTTTTTTTGAGCTATTCTTCAATATATTGATTTTTAAATATTTTATTTTAAGTCAAAAAAAAGAATTAGTAATAGGATGTTTTAGATTTCAAAAATCCCGTTCCTCAAATTTTTTATTCGATCTATTTCGGACGTTTTGTTGTTTGATGGCTATTTCTATACGGCGATTACATCCGAGTAAAGAGGGTTTGCGTAACTGTCTTCCGTCATCGTTCGCTTTTAACGCACTGGCTGTATTTTTTCCTGACAAACAACTGCTTTGTCATGATAATCTCACTCAATTGTCAGCACTTTGCTAATGTCACTAAACAAGACTCATCATATTGATTTGTAATAAAGTAATATACTTTTATCTGATTTGATTATTTAAATTTTGATTTACTTATAATAATTTAAGAAATAAAAGAACCTGCAAAACAGGTTCTTTTTAAACTTTTGAATCATTGATATAAAGTTGTTGGAATTATGTCAGTGTTTCCATTTTGGTCTATAAATAATCTAAAGATTTTTTTCTCATTGTTATTTAAATTAAAATCACGTTCACGACGGGGAGCATTAAAACTACACAATCCGTGACCTTGTATAGATGCACCAATAATAACTTCACCAGCAGGCAGATAAAAAGTTGCCCTTTCTTTAGTTTCAAACTTAGCAACTTCTTGCCCATTTAAAAATAAATTTATGTAACATCCGCTACCAGTCAATCCTTTATCTCTGATAAACACTAATGTCGCATTATTATCTAGTTTAGCTTGATGATTGAATATTCTTGCTTCTGGTACTTGTTTTATTTCATGTTCAGCTGGTGGTCTAGTAGAACATCCAATTAAAACTAAGGTTAAAAAGCCACTAACCAATAATTTCTTCATACCTTTCCTCCAAAAATTTTTAGCAATGGTATTTTATTTAATTTTGACAATAAAACTCCATTCCTCAATTTATTTATAATTTATAAGCCTTGAAATAGAGCTACGCTCTATTGATAATGATAATTATTAATTTTGATTTTTTTATAAAACTTAATTTCATTTTTAGCAAATAAAGGCGTTATAATATACTCAATTTTCTAAATAAAATTTTAGGCCTGAAATTGGATTTTCAACTTGTTAGTCGATTAAAGAATCTTCAACTTTATAAAAAAAGACGTTCAAATAATGTGCTGTTCTGGCGCGAAATTTACCCTTTAGCTATGCCAATTTTGATTGAGAATTTGTCGGTCATTTTGATGGGGATTTTTAGTACGTTTTTAGTGAGTTGGATTGGTAAGGCCGAGATGGCTGCCGTCGGACTTGCAGAAAGCTTTAATATGATTATCATGTCCTTCTTTATGGCAGTTGCACTAGGTACTTCTGTGGTGGTGGCGTTTAGCTTGGGCCGACACAATCGTAAAAAAGCCGTGGTCGCAGCAAGGCAATCCATTACGTTGTTAGTAATAATTTCGATTTTACTGTTTTTGTTTGTCGAGTTCTCTGGTTATTGGATTGTCGAAATTATTGCAGGTAAAGCCGATCCTGAAGTGAAGGAATTAACGCTTACTTTTCTAAGATTAACCGTTTTAGGCTACCCTGCTCTTGCCTTTATTTTAGTTGGTTGTGGTGCATTACGTGGTGCTGGCAATACCAAATTACCAATGTACTTAAACATTATCATGAACATTTTAAACTTGACGATCAGTTATGTGCTAATCTACGGCGCTTTTGGTTGGCAAGGATTAGGCTTTATTGGCGCAGGTATCGGCTTAACAATTTCACGCTATTGTGGCATGTTCTTTATTTTATTAGTCTTAACCATAAAACCAAGTCGAGCGTTATTTATTCCTCTCCGTAGTTATTTTCATTCATTTAATGGCAAAATTTTGATTGATATTTTAAGTATTGGAATTCCTGCTAGTGTGGAATCGGTAATGTTTAATATCGGAAAATTGCTCACGCAAACCTTCGTTGCAGGAATGGGCACCTCAACTATAGCCGCTAATTTTATTGCGTTTTCAATTGCTGGATTGCTTAATTTACCAGGTGGAACTCTCGGTGCAACATCGACAATTATTGTTGGTAAACGTATTGGTATGGGGCAAATTTATCAACCAACACGGCAACTTAAATTTATTTTTCATGTAACCAGTTTATTACTCTGTTTTTTAGCTTTTTTATCGATCCCATTCGCAGGGTTATTAAGCTCGCTTTACACTAATGATCAAGAAGTTATAGAAATCTCCAAACATTTACTTTGGTTTAATGCTTTATTTACCCCTTTTTGGGCTTCATCTTTCGTTTTGCCATACGGTTTTAAAGGTGCGAAAGATGCAAGTTATACCATGTGGGTCGCTATTGCTAGTATGTGGATGTGTCGGATTGTTGTGGGTTATATTTTTGGCGTCTATTTTGGATTTGGAGTTATTGGTGTTTGGTTTGGTATGTTTTTAGATTGGATTATTAGAAGTATTTTCTTTTATTATCGACTTATTAGTGGTAAATGGCTATGGCGTCATCAAAAAATCAGCTAGTACCAATACTGAAAATCTATTTCTTACAAATAAGTTTGGAGTATTTAATTTAACGATATCAACAATGTGCTGACAACTGAGTGAAGTTAGCATGACAAACATAGGCGCATTAAAAGCGAACGCAGGCGGTAGGCTGTCACATCGTGACCACTTGCGTGGTCGCCGTGGAAGTTGGTAAAGAGCATTCACTTAAACACTCTTTATTCAAACGGAAATAACATATATAAATAGCCACCAAATAACAAAACGTCCAAAACTCAACCAACCAAAAAATTTGAGGAACGGGGTTTTTAAAGCCAAAATCCATCCAATGAAGCCCTAAATTCGTCTACAAAACATGATCTTAAATAAATTCAATATTGATCAATTGACTCTTAATCAATTACGCAATTAACAAACAATTATTTTAAAGATGAAAATTATTTCAACAGCATATCAATACACTAATTATAGTGATAACATATCACTAATTACTTTTAGCTATATTTCTTCAATTGATTAAGATTTTTACTTCAGCAAGGTCTGATAATTAAACTCGTATTTCTGGTTAAATTGTCAGTAGATATAAGTAACATAAGGAGATAATAAATGAAGGTAACGTCAATAGCTATGCTAGTCACATTTGGATTAGCCAGTTCAGCAGCTTTCGCTCATAGTGCTGATCAAATCATTATTCGTGGCGGTCCAGTCTATGTTCATCCACAAGATAAAAGTGATCATGTTAAAGTTGGTGGAGCAAAAAGCGATCTTAAAGCCAAAGCTAATAATGACACGCAACTTGGGCTAAACTTTCAATATATGGTTACTGATAATTTCGGTATCGAATTATTAGGCGCTACACCATTTAGTCATCAAGTTAAACTAGGTGGAGGTAATTCTACCGGATTGGCTGGTGCAAAATTAGGTAAAATTAAACATTTACCACCGACATTAAGCGCAGTTTGGTATCCACTTGATAGTAATTATGAACTCCAACCTTATGTAGGACTTGGTGTCAATTACACTTTCTTTTTTGATGAAAAACTTAGTGGCGAAGCCAAAAAAGCAGGTTTTCATGGCCTAGATTTGGATAGTTCTTGGGGTTGGGCTGCTCAAGTCGGTGCCGATTATACTTTTAACGATAATTGGCTAGTCAATGCTCAAGTCCGTTATATTGATATTGAAACTAAAGCCACTACTCATCTGGGCAATACTAAAGTAACTGCAAAGTATAAACTTGATCCTTGGGTGATGATGCTTGGTGTTGGTTATAAATTTTAATGTAATTAATAAATAAACCTCTCCATGAGAGGTTTTTTAATAAATTATTCAATGCTCTACCACAATTAATCTAAATTATCAAAATAAACCTCGACAATTCAGTTCTTCTTGCCATTAAAGCTCGTTAAATATCGATACATCCTACATTATTTGTGTCCAAAATGGCGCTATAAATTTGTGATATCTATCACATTAACCATATAACGTAATTAAGGTATGCAAAATCATAATACTGTTTTGAAAATGAATTTTATAAACTCTATTTATTGTTATTTTTTCAATAAGTTGTTAACGCAACCGATAATTAAATAATGACAGTTTTATGCAAATTATATTTTGATAACTAAAAGGAGTTTATGATGGATAATAATAAAAAATTATCAGTCATGGAAAAAATCGGCTTTGGGATGGGCGATGCAGCCTGTGGTATTGTCTATTCCTCGGTGACGATGTTTTTGACCTATTTTTATACTGATATTTATGGCCTTTCTGCCGCTGCGGTTGGCATAATGTTCCTCGCTACACGAATTTTCGATGCTATTATCGATCCGATTACAGGTATGGTCGCTGATCGTACTAAAACAAGATGGGGACGATTTAGACCATGGTTAATTTGGTTTGCTATTCCTTATGCTGTACTAGCTGTTATGACTTATACAACACCAGATTTTGGTTATTCAGGTAAACTTTTATATGCATACATTACCTATGCATTATTAATGCTTTGTTATACATTTATTAATATCCCTTATTGTGCTCTAGGTGGTGTTATTGCTCGTGATGAGAAAGATCGTTTATCTGCGCAATCCTATCGGTTTACTATTTCATCGGCATCAGGGCTTATGGTATCAATCGGTACATTATTCTTAGTCGATTGGTTAGGAAAAGAAAATAAGCAACTCGGATTTCAGTTAACCATGGCGATAATGGGCGTTATTGCAATTGGTATGTTAGTATTCTGTTTTGCAACCACTAAAGAAAGAGTGGTACCAATTGAAGATAAAAATGTCAGTGTTAAAAAAGATTTAAAATGCTTATTAGGCAATGATCAGTGGTGTATTGTGGCTCTTATTACCTTCTTTTCAAGTATGGCTGGCGTTATGCGTAGTTCAGCAACACTTTACTATGCAACTTACTTGATGATGGGTGGCGTTAGCTCAGCAGCGGGTACTGCGATGAAATCAGCCTTTGTGTCAACATCCGTGGTTGGTACTATATTAGGCGCGATGGCTGCTGGTTATTTTGCTAAACGTTTTACTGCTATTCAATTATTTAAAAATATTAATTTAACGTTGTTTGTTATTGGTGTGGTGATGTTTTTTGTTCCACCTGTGTGGTTAGCGGTTATTTTCCCACTCTATTTTTTAATTGGCTTTTTCCATTCCATGTATCAACCATTCAAATGGAATATGATGGCCAATGCTGCTGATTACGGTGAATGGAAATTTGGACGCCGAGCAACTGGTCTATCTTTCTCAGGTAATTTATTTGCCTTAAAACTTGGCATGGCAATCGCGGGGGCTTTAGTCGGAATTAGTTTAGGTTTATTAGGTTATCAAGCTGGTGTAAATGAACAAACACCATTAGCCACAATGGGCATTATTGGTCTTTTAACTATTGGACCAGCATTTTCTTATTTATTACTTTGGTGGTTAATGCGTTTTTATAAATTAGATGACAAAATGATGGAAAAAATTCAAAGTGATTTACTTGCTAGACAACAAAATAAAGATAGTGATGACTAAGATAGAATGTCGATAAGTAATAGTTACAATTAAAGGTTAATTATATGAGTTTAGATTATTACCAAAATCCTATAATCTGCGGTGATTATTCCGATCCGGATATTGTCAAAGTAAATGATGATTTCTTTATGGTTTCATCTAGCTTTAACCATATGCCAGCATTACCGATCCTACACTCAAAAGACTTGGTAAATTGGCAAATTATCAATCATGTTTTTGATGCACTTGACTTACCCGGTTATGATGCAGTCCAACCCGGTAAAGGGGTTTGGGCGCCATCGATTCGCTATCATGATGAAAAACTTTGGGTGTTTTTTAGTACCCCTGATGAAGGTATTTTTATGTCTAATACCTCTGATCCATGGGGCGAATGGAGCAAACCACACTGCTTACAACCAGCACTCGGTTGGATTGATCCTTGTCCATTTTGGGATGATGATGGTCGAGCATGGTTAGTGCATGCCTTTGCACAAAGTCGTTGTGGTGTAAAACATAAGTTGCAGCTGTTTGAAATGGCCAACGATGGGTCAACATTAATTGGCGAAGGTCAAATTATTTACGATGGCACTGCCGATTTACCGACACTTGAAGGACCAAAACTTTATAAGCGCAATGGTTGGTATTACATTTTTGCACCTGCTGGCGGTGTTGAAAATGGTTGGCAATCGGTGTTACGTAGTCGTAATTTAACGGGTCCTTGGACTGCACGCAATGTGCTATTTCAAGGCAATACGACAATCAATGGCCCTCATCAAGGTGGATGGATCGAATTGGCCAACAATGAGTGCTGGTTTGTACATTTCCAAGATGCCCATTTATATGGTCGTATTGTTCATTTACAGCCAATGTATTGGGGTGATGATGATTGGCCTCGCATTGGTGAGAGTATCTATAATGACTTTACAGGACAACCGGTATTATCATATAAAAAACCAACTGTGCTCCATCATTCAGAAGAGTATAAAATCCAAACCAGTGACGATTTCCAGCATGGTAAATTTGGTTTACAGTGGCAATGGCAGGCTAATCCTAACTCAGATTGGCTAATAGCAAGTGATCAAGGATTAACCTTAAGTTGTTATCCATTACCTACTCGTCATCAACAGCAAACACTCTATTTTACAGCAAACTTATTACTGCAAAAATTTTCAGCATGGCAATTTACGGCGCAAACTCAACTTAGAATGAATGCTAAGCAAACAGGTGATTTGGGTGGTTTAATCGTTTATGGTGAACGTTATGCAGCAATTATGATCGGTTATGATAATGGACAGTATAAGCTTTATTATCGATATGGCTGGATGAAAGATTCAGGTCAAGTTGACGAATATCAACAAATTATCACTCAATTATCTTCTGAGAATTGTCAACTTAAAGTCGAAGTGGGATTGAATGGTATCTGTCAATTTTACTATAAAGATCATGAGACAAACTGGATTTCAATTGAACCTAGCTTCGCTGCAGGAAAAGGTAAATGGGTGGGAGCTAAAGTAGGAATTTTTGCCGCAACAGAAGCAGATAATACTATTGGCCATTGCCATTTTGATTACTTCAAGATTAGTTAACGGTTTAATTAGATAAAAAAACCTCTCATATGAGAGGTTTTTTATTCAAGTTGTTAAAGACTTTTTATGGCTGCATGCTGCTCTTGCAATTTTGCTTTATCATTAATATAGCCTTGTTGTTTTTCTTTCTCTTTCGCAACGACCGCTGCTGGAGCTTTATCTACAAAGCTAGCATTAGATAATTTATTATCAATACGCGCAATTTCACCATTAATACGAGCGATTTCTTTTTCAAGACGAGCTAGCTCATCTTCTTTATTAATAAGTCCAGCCATTGGAATGAGGAGTTCGGCGCCATCAACCAATTTAGTGACTGATAATGGCCCTACATCACCTTCATCTAACAAGACAATTTCTGATAATCTTGCTAATGATTCGACAAACGTGACGTTGTCACTAATTATACGATGTACAGCTGGTGATGCTTTTCTAATCAATAGCTGTAATGGTTTGCTTGGTGCTATATTCATTTCAGCACGGATATTACGAACCGCAATGACAGCGTCTTTAATCCAATTGATATCGGCAACCGCTTTATCATCAACTAATTTGCTATCAAATGCTGGCATTGGTTGTAACATAATGGTATCAGCTTTGATTGCCATTAGTGGTTTGACACTTTGCCAAATAGCTTCAGTAATAAATGGAATGATTGGATGAGCCAAACGTAGTAAGGCTTCAAGTACCGTTACTAAGGTATGGCGAGCAGCACGTTGCTGATTCTGTTCACCATTTGCCAATACTGATTTAGTTAACTCTAAATACCAGTCACAGAACTGATTCCAAGTGAATTCATATAGGATATTAGCAGCTAAATCAAAACGGTAAGTATCGAATGCTTCTCGATAAGTTTTCACGGTTTGGTTAAATTCCGCCAAGATCCATTTATCCGCTAATGAATAATCTAACTCTCCACCATTAAAGCCACAATCATAGTCTTGGGTATTCATCAGTACATAACGACTGGCATTCCATAGTTTATTACAGAAGTTACGATAACCCTCTAAACGTTTTAAATCCCAATTAATATCACGACCAGTAGATGCAAGCGCGGCTAAGGTAAAACGTAAGGCATCAGTACCATGCGCTTCAATACCATTCGGGAACTGTTTTTCTGTACGTTTAGCAATTTTTTCCGCTAATTGTGGCTGCATCATATTACCAGTACGTTTTTCTAATAGATCAGCCAGTGAAATACCATCAATCATATCTAAAGGATCGATAACATTACCTTTAGATTTAGACATTTTTTGCCCTTCTTCATCTCGAATTAGCCCTGTCACATATACCGTTTTAAACGGTACTTGTGGTTTACCATGTTCATCTTTAATGAAATGCATGGTCATCATAATCATTCTAGCAACCCAGAAGAAGATAATATCAAAACCTGTCACTAGCACATTAGTTGGATGGAAAGTAGCTAAATCATCTGTCTTTTCTGGCCAACCTAAAGTTGAAAATGTCCATAATGCTGAAGAAAACCATGTATCAAGAACATCGTCATCTTGAGACAATTCAATATCTGCTGCAAGATTATTTTCACGGCGAACTTCAGCCTCATCACGACCAACATAGACGTTACCTTGATTATCATACCAAGCTGGAATTCGGTGTCCCCACCATAATTGTCGCGAAATACACCAATCTTGAATATCATTCATCCATGAAAAATACATATTTTCATATTGTTTAGGCACGAATTGGATATCACCATTTTTTACCGCCGCAATAGCTGGTTCCGCTAATACTTTTGCTCTCACATACCATTGGTCGGTTAACATAGGTTCGATTACCACACCACCACGATCGCCATAAGGGATAGTTAAGTCATGCGGTTCAATTTTTTCTAAAATACCTTGAGCTTCACACTGCGCAACAACTAATTTACGCGCAGCAAAGCGTTCTAAATTTTGAAACTGTGCCGGAATATCGGTTGCGTGTGCAGTACTTGGCTCACCATTAGTATCAAACACTTCAGCTTGAGCACGAATGTCACCATCAAAAGTTAAGATGTTAATCATTGGTAATTGATGACGACGCCCAACTTCATAGTCATTAAAGTCATGCGCAGGAGTAATCTTTACACAGCCAGTACCTTTTGTCATATCCGCATGTTCATCGCCAACAATCGGAATTCGGCGATGAACAAATGGTAATATGACAAATTTACCAATCAAATCTTTATAACGAGGATCTTCTGGATTAACGGCAACACCAGTATCACCAAATAATGTTTCAGGGCGAGTTGTAGCGACAACTAGATAATCTTTGCCTTCTGCAGTTTTAACACCATCCGCTAATGGATAACGTAAATGCCACATTGAACCTTTTACTTCACGATTCTCTACTTCAAGATCAGAAATTGCGGTACGTAATTTAGGATCCCAGTTAACTAAGCGTTTACCACGATAAATTAGGTCTTCTTGATAAAGTCTTACAAAAACTTCTTTAACCGCATTTGAAAGCCCTTCATCCATAGTAAAGCGTTCACGATCCCAATCAACCGAATCACCTAAACGTCGCATCTGTTTAGTGATGCTACCACCTGATTCAGCTTTCCATTGCCAAATTTTTTCGATAAACGCTTCACGACCATAATCATGGCGAGTTTTGTTTTCTTCAGCAGCAATTTTACGTTCTACCACCATTTGCGTTGCAATACCGGCATGGTCACTACCTGATTGCCAAAGCGTGTTATTGCCTTGCATACGATGATAACGAATTAGCGCATCCATAATAGTTTGTTGGAAAGCATGTCCCATATGCAAACTACCAGTTACATTTGGTGGTGGAATAGCAATACAATAACTTGGCTGAGATTTGTCACCATTAGGCTTAAAGTAACCACTTTCCTCCCAATGTTGATAAATAGGTTGTTCGATTTCTTGTGGATTATAAGTCGTGTTTTTCATAATAAAGCTATCAATCCTAATTCAAGGCATAAAAATGT
This sequence comes from Gilliamella sp. W8126, assembly GCF_016102185.1. NCBI lineage: Bacteria > Pseudomonadati > Pseudomonadota > Gammaproteobacteria > Orbales > Orbaceae > Gilliamella > Gilliamella sp. W8126. Next base: position 858,659 of record NZ_JACFPE010000001.1, read on the forward strand.
GATTATTCTACCGTAAAATGATTTAACAATAAATTACTAGACGAATAAAGTGTTTGATTAAATCAAATTTAAATCAGATAACAATGAAATTAGTATAAAAAAACCACTTGTTAGCAAGTGGTCTTAACGTTATGAACGATTAGAATCGTAAATACTAATGATGATAAATAAAGTTATCAATCAATCTGGTTTTACCAATATAAACCGCCAAAGCACATAAACTATCTTGATTTAAACGATCAACCGCGGTTAATGTTGCATAATCAACAAATTCAATATAATCAATTTTAGCTAATGGCTGTGCATTTATGATATTTTGCATCTCAGTTAAGATGGTCTGTACTGATTTTTCACCAGTTTGAATCATTTGCTGGGCACATTCGATTGATTGATACAAACAGGTAGCGGCTAAACGTTCTTGTTGCGATAAATAGCTATTGCGAGAACTTTTAGCTAGCCCATCACTTTCACGCACAATTGGGCAACCGATAATTTCGATGTCAACATTAAGATCACTTACCATACGCTGAATAACAGCTAGTTGTTGAGCATCTTTTTGACCAAAATAGGCTCGATCAGGTTGCGTGATATTAAATAACTTAGTAACCACAGTACAAACACCTTTAAAATGGCCGGGTCGCTTTTTGCCACAAAGAGCATCAGTTAGGCCATTAACATTCACATAGCTATTAAAATTGGCATCATACATTTCACTGGCTGATGGACAAAAGAGCAGATCAACCCCCATTTGTTGACAGGCGTTTTTGTCGCGTTCTAAGTCACGAGGATAACTGGCTAAGTCTTCTTTCGGGCCAAACTGCATTGGATTGACAAAAATGGTAACAATCACTTTTTGATTATCTTGTTTAGCCACAGCCATTAAGCTCTGATGACCTTCATGCAGATACCCCATGGTTGGTACTAAACCAATGGTTGCACCGTTTTTACGCCACGATTTAACCTGCTGACGAACTTCATCAATTGTTGTTACAACTTTCACAATTATTATCCTTTCTGGCTATTTTGAAAATTCAGATTTAAGTTGAATCATAATCTCACCGTCAATGGCAAACTCATGCATTGATGCTGGGTATTGTTGCTGTTTTACCTCTTGGCAATAATCGGCAAATGCTTGCTTCATTTGATCACCGATTGGCGCAAAAGATTTAACAAATTTAGATGATACGCCATCATACATTGACAACATATCTTGATAAACTAACACTTGACCATCACAACCATGACCAGCACCAATACCGATCGTTGGTATGCTAACAAGTTCAGTAATAAATTTAGCCAAATCGGCAGGTACACATTCGAGTAAAATAGCTGTAGCACCGGCTTGTTCAACTGCTAATGCATCCAAAATTATATCTTTAGCCGCTTGGTAATCTCTACCTTGTACTTTGTAACCTCCTAATGCTAATACTGATTGTGGCATCAAACCAATATGGGCAATAACGGGAATCGATGCTTGAACAATCATCTTAATATGTTCACAAAATGCTCGCCCACCTTCTAGTTTTACAACCTGTGCATTGCCTTCTTGAATCAAACGACCAGCATTATGTACAGCATCATAAACAGAAGCATGGTAAGACATAAACGGTAAATCCGTCACAACCAATGCGTTTTTAGCACCTTTTGCCACGGCTTTAGAGTGATGAATCATATCTTCCATGGTGACAGAAACCGTACTTTCATAGCCTAGCATCACCATTCCTAATGAATCACCAACTAATAAACAATCTACACCGCTATCGTCCATCAGTTTTGCCGTTGTGTAGTCATAAGCAGTTAACATGGTGATCTTTTGTTGTTTTTGTTTACGTTGTTGTAAAGTTAGAATTGTATTTTTCAAGGTAACAGCTCCAGTTCTAATTGATGATAGTCCCTATTAGGATGTTTTTGCCGACTAAGATTAAGTAATTTTGTCGATAATTGTTGGTATAAAGGTTTTATATCAGCAGGTAAGTTGAGTAAATGTTGTTTTATAGTATTTGCATCATTACGCTCAACCGGACCAGTTAATGCATTTAACGTACCAACATTACAAATATTTTTGGCATTCTCTAAAAATAAATTATGCCACGCTTGTTGACAAAAGTGGTGATCTAAACCACACCTAGCCAACATATCACTGCCAACCTGAGCTAAGGCAATAACATGATTACTTAGCATAACGCAAGCCGCATGATAAAGCGCTTTATGTTCTGCCGATAATATTGCTATCGAATTAACCAAAGGTGACAACATCTGTTGTAATTTAGCTAATGCTAAGGGATTATTGGTTTCTAAAGTGAAAGATACCTTAGCCATGTCCTTGTAGCAGATAAAACGATCATAAATTGCCGATAAAGGGTGTAACGAAAATGCTAAAGGATAAACAATCTGATCGATAGTAAATAACTGCGATGTCAGCAAACCACTGCAATGACCAACCAATTTATTCTCAATCAGTAATCGACTAACCTCTTGCCATACAGAACTAATTTGACTATCCGGCACAGTCAAAAATAGACAATCACAATTTGCTATTAAGCTAGATAAAGTTAAATATGCTTCACTGTCTGTAAATTCACTTGCCGCTTGTGTTTGTAGATAATCACGACTATAAAAACCAGTAATTTGCATACCGCAAAGACTAAAATATTTAGCCAAAGTACAACCCACTTTACCTGCACCAATAAAACCAATATTCATCTTTAATAACAAAAATTAAACGATGCGGCATTATAGCCTAATTTGATGTAGATTCAATTTTTAACCAGAAAGATCAAGCAATATTGGATTAGATGTGATTAAAAACCCCCTCTTCTTAATTTTTTTGGGGGAATTTGCTGTGGGATTTTTTAAATAGAAGAATTTAATTTGTTGTCAGTTTTTTATCTCGGTAATCAATTCTAAACCGCTTTATAAGCGGTTTAGAATAATGTAAATAATTATTTACCTTGATAAAGAATAAATGGAACTTTTTGGTATTGCTTAGTTATCTTATCCCATGCTTGTAACTTTAATATACATAGGAATTTTTTCTCCTCTTGGGTCGGTATTGCCCCAATCGATAATAAATAATCTTTAGCATATTACTTTTCAATGATAAATGCATGCCTGTAAATCGCCAACAAGTAACACAATGCATTATGATAAAATAGTTATATTGATTCTTTTAGGATTACATTATGCTGAAAATTATTAGTCTTTTCTTTTTAACTGCTTTAGCTGAAATCTTTGGCTGCTATTGTGTCTATATTTGGTTCAAAAAAACAGCATCTCATTGTTTTTTGGGATTAGCTATACTAAGTTTAATGTTATTTGCTTGGTTACTATCATTACATCCAGAAGCAAGTGGCCGTATTTATGCTACCTATGGCGGTATCTATATTATCGTATCAATGATTTGGCTTAGATTGGTTGATAATGTTAAATTGTCTAGTTTTGACTTAATTGGCGCGGGTATTATTTTATTGGGAACTGTGGTTATTATTTCCGGCTGGCGCTCATGATTTTATGAAAAATAGTTAACTAACTCTGATTATTTAAGTTTTATCAAAAGCTTTTGCTAAAAAATAAAGGAAATTTTCTACTATTAATATTCACCTGTTACAGTAATTATTTTAATTACCATGCAAAAATAATTATAATTAAATATTTTTCATATGGTTATTTTAATAATTGAGCTAAAAGATCGTCAAAACTGATTCAGTTAAGATAATATAAAACCCTCTGATGAGGGTTTTTGACTATTTATTATTCTGGTTTTGTTATCTCAACACGTTTATCAAAATCTTCATATACCAGAGTTTCCCCATTTTGAATCAACGAAGATACCGAAACATCAGATAGATTAAATATTTGATTTTCATTTGCTTTTATACTATACCATGAGTAAGGAAGGTAAGTTTTATTATTTGCCAAAATACCATGAACAACAATATCTTGATCTTTATTAATGTCATTATTTATGGTTATTTTTATTAGTGGATTTATATCAATAAATGATGCTTTTTTTTGACGTTCAAAATTATGTTTTAAATTATCTGACATTTTAATTACCATTCCACCGCCAATATCCGTATTGGTGATTTGAATACCATCAACTGGATTTTTACCTCCAACCGTTATCGGAATTTCAAATAACGCTTTTGAATCCATTTTTTCAGTATAACATTCAATATATTTAGCATTATTAAACACTTTAGCAATAGCTTCTTTAGCATCCTTTACATCTGATGACTCTTGTCTTGAATCTTCATAACTTTTACATGACATAACTTCAACAATTAATTTTGATTGTACTGTTTTAGCCGATTCACTGTTAATGTCACTTAGATTTACTATTGGTGCAAGCTCGACTTTACAGCCAGTTAACGACATAACTATTGAGAGTGTTACTAATACTTTCTTCATATGTTATTTCCTATTCATGTTTAAAAGCGCGACAAAATAACAAAATCAAAACCCCATTTCAATGTCCTATATATAGACTAATTAAGCATTACTAAACAACTTTAATAAACTGAATAATGATTACATTTCATAATATTTTGTATAACCTTCATATTTATAATATTATTGAAATTGAAGCTCATTTGAAAATTAATTTAATAATTGTCAATTTTTCCGCTGCCATGAATGTTCTATTTACAGTTAAAAAAATAGAAAATTAACAAATAGACTTTGCTTAATTTTTAAATTTAAGACTAAGGTGTTACACAAGCAATACGGTATATATCGCCATATTGGTTAAAGTCATACACAAGCGGTATACCAAAATTCAAATGATTAATGATTGGTTTGCCATTATTGGCTGATACGGTTGCATTGCTTGCTTGACTGGCGGTTAAGTAATAATAGGAATCCCAATCACTGCCCGAATAGCCTGAGCACTGAAGTGAATATTGCGTTGTCGCATTCCAATCATTAACCATGCATCCCCATTCGCTATTAATTCCACCGATCCATTGTCCATTATCTCGATAACTTAACTGACGAGAATACCATGTACCATTTCGATTAGGGATACCAATATTCCATCCATTTTTTGGACTCAGTGTATTGACATAATCATTCACTTCAGCCAAACGATAACCAAAACCAAAATTGCTACAATATTCTTTAGCCTTATTTTGAGCAGCAATAACTTCAGACAAAGACGATGTACTCTTGGCATAATTGACAACTGGTTGAGGAATGTACCATCGCATTAATCTAAATTCATACAGTAACTTAGTTTTAGCCCTATCAAGATATATTTTAAAAGTGGATGGCCTAAATAGTTTATCATTTGAATTGTAACGTGGACCATTTAACTTTACTTTTAAAGCAGGTTCGATTATTCCAAAGGAACCACCGAAATATTCCCATTTCTCAGTCGAGCCAGCACTCAGTGATAAGGTCACATTTCCCCCTTCTTCTGCATTTACTATTGGGCCATTAGCATTTAAGACAGTTTGAGGATCTATACCACCAAATATTAAGTAAAAATAGAGCCCATGAGAGCCAGTGCTGGGAAAGTTGTTCTTAAATACCTGATTTGCACCATTATAATCACCGCTATTTGAGGCATTTATAACTTTATATCCTCTACCTGGTATGCGTGTTATTCCTCCATCATTAGAGGAATACCCTTCGTCCCATAATTTACCCGATACGTCATAACCTCCTGATGGAAGAATTTGATTATGATAAACCAAACTAGGTTGAGCATAACAAGTCGTTGCTAATAATTTATTCGGTTTGATGTAATAAGAATGGCTACTAGAGGGAATAGTGTTTTGTTGGGGATCACCATAAGGTGTGATTAATGTGGTATCACTGGCAGTGATGGTTAATTTATACGGGCCATTACAGTTATTCATTAATGCATTGATATTTTGTTGAACTATTGGCGTAATGTCATAAAAGGTGGATTGCCCAGGATACGGCGATTCCCACTTTAAACTGAGATTACCTGTTGCTGTGGCGGTAATTTCTCCAGTATTATCGTAACCGTCACCATCATCATCACCAAAATAACTATAAGGTGTTTTTAACAACTCCGCCATATCTAATTTGGGATAACTGGCATTACCGGCACTAGATAAAGGAACAAAAGTTTTGATACTAGCAAAGGTTTCCATGTCTAATGGTAATTCTATCGGGTTATTGAAGCTAGAAGTATCTTGTGAAGCTTGGATAGTTGTACCATCTGATAAAGTGATCCAAAAAAAATCATCAAACTTATCTAGTTTGCTGGCACCATTATCAATAGTAAAATAGGGTTCGTGGCCCTGAATGGCGTTGGATGTCGTTATATTAATTACATTTAAACCATAAGCATTAGTCGCCAGAATAATATTAACAATAAAGATTAAACGACTAAAATCATATAATCTTTGCGTTAATAGTAGCCTTTTGGAATATTGATTAAGTAAATGAAATAATGAGTAATATCGAATATGAAATCTTGTGGTATATCTTGCAGATTTAATCCCGAAATTAGTCGCTAATTTTCTAGTAGCGTATAGATATGTCATTAACCGACTGTATTTTAACATTTGTAAGGCTCCACCTTATGTTTTTATAAAAAATAAAGCACGAACAGAAATTTTAAATTGTTAAAAAATTCAGTAATCAAGATATAACAATACCAATAATAAATATTAATTAAGCAGACAAATACAGAATAACCAAAAACTTATTTTATGTTTGACAATACAACTATTGATATCTTTATGACGAATTAAACGCTCTTATAGTACTTTGAAATTAAGAATTGCATTAATATTTGTGGATCGGTTTATTACTTATTTTCACATAAATAATACGAGTAGCTTGGTAGTTCTAAAACTTGATTGATAAATCAAGCTATGTCGGTTTAAATAATGCCATTTTTTTTAAGAAAAATATACCCTTTACACAAAATTTTTCAGTTTTTTATAAAAAGCGTTTGTTGTATTTGGGGTTTATTTAGATGTTAGCTTTTTCTGAATAAAGCTTACGCTTGCGTAAAACATTTTTGTTGTGCATTTAGCAACTTAATAATCCTCTTCTTTATTCTCAAATTCAAAAATAAAGAAGAGTAAATGGTAGAGTACTTGCGTGTTTTCATTTAATTAATAATATTTTTCAATAAACTTTTTATTGTTTACAAACTGCATGTAAATCGTTTGATTTTTTGTAAACTTTAATCTGCCCAATCCAAGCATCAATAGCAAATCTATCCATAAAATAGTCTGAATCACTCACAGGATCAATATATTGATCTCGAGAATAAAACCACAAAAATCCACTAAACCAATTTGAATCAGGGTAAGTATTCTTAATTGTCATACCCCATTCGCTCAAAAGTCCTTGTCCTATAGTACGAGTAAAGGCATCCCATTCAAGTGGCCATTCTGTCCATGACATTGGTGCATTTGGAGAATTTGACATTTCAGTCCTTGAGGGAATATTCGACTCTCCACCACACAAATTAACGGTTTGCTGATAGGTATAATAGTCATTTCCATATGGTACCGCCCATATACCGGTTAAATTGAAAGTATAATTTTGTTCAGGAATTTGTTCATCATGTTTAAATTTTGCAGTTATTGTGACAGGACCTATCGGCTTTTTAATCAACATAACATAACCTTGTTTATCAACCGTAATACTATCATTTGGCGTTGCCGAATACGTATATTCAAAATCATCTTGATGACCTGTCATGACTAATTGAAATTTTGCCCCTGGAAAGCCTGTGGTAGGGAAATGAGGAGAAGCTGACACTTTAAAACCATTAACTGGATCAAAAACATTTGCATTATAACCACCACCGCAATAGCTATCCCTTTCTCGGCTATTATCATAATTCCAACCATTAACCCAGTGTTTACTGTCATCAAAAAGCGATGATTCAAACTCATGCTCAGCATAACCAGATAAAAGACAATCAAGACTTCCTTGATATGGTACTGGTCTAACACTTGCCCAAACATATTGTGGATACAGTATCATTCCATAAGGTTTAGCATAACAGATTTCAGGTTTAGCCATAATTTTGTATTTTTGAGTGATATCAACATACTCGCTTTCATTAGGAATACCATACTCGGAATAGGTTTTTACTTTTGTTGTAATAGTTAAAGTTAACGGCATGGAAATACCACTACCACAACCAATTATTTTTTCATTATTTTCGATTTTTATTCCTTTAT